>CAMTXC010000020.1:0-32068 GCA_947085635.1 uncultured Actinomycetes bacterium
CGCCCGCCGGCCGCGCCGTAGAGCCGGCTGCCGATGCCTGTGCGGCTCGGCTGCACAGGCGCCTGAAGAACGCGGGCGGCGCGTCACGCGCCGCCCGACGTATTTCGCCGGTGTATCCGCCCGACGTGTATCCGCCCGACGTGTATCCGCCCGACGTGTATCCGCCAGCATGAGGACTGCCACCAGATGACGAACGAGAAGAAGCGCATCCACATCAACGATCGCGGGGCCGGCATGGCCGGCTCCGACGGGTCACCCGCAGATGACGCGTCGCCGATCGCTCCGAGCGACACGGCGGTGCCGCACGACGATGCGGCCGAGTCCTCGACCGATACCGCCGATCGATTCGTGCACGCAGCTGCCGGGGAGGGAACGCCCACCGAGGAGCAGATGCTCCACGAGGTAGCAGCTGAACGTGACGGCTACCTCGACTCGTTGATGCGCCTGCAGGCCGAGTTCGACAACTACCGCCGCCGCTCGCAGCGCGAGTTGAGCGAAGCCCGTGGGCGCTCCAGAGCGTCCCTCATCGGCGAGTTCCTGCCGGTGTTCGACAACCTCACCCGCGCTCTCGATGCCGCTGAACACCATGAGGAGGGCAAGGTGCTCTCGGGTGTGCGTCTAACGCATAACCTCTTCGCCGACCTGCTGCGCAAGGAAGGAGTCGTTCAGGTCGATCCGATCGGAGCGCCATTCGACCCGCTTCTACACGAGGCGATCGCGTCCCTTCCCTCCGACGAGGAGGAGGGCCTGGTGATCCAGGTGATCGAGCGCGGCTACACGGTGGGCGAGACCGTTTTGCGGCCCGCGAGGGTGGCGGTCTCGGCCGGCCCGGGCGCCGCACCCGGCGCTGAGGGGTAACGGGCATGGCCGGCACCCCCCGCGACTACTACGAGACTCTGGGCGTCAAGAAGACCGCCACTGCGGACGAGATGCGCAAGGCGTACCGCAAGCTGGCGCGCAAGTACCACCCCGACGCCAACCCGAACGATCCCGCCGCGGAAGAACGGTTCAAGGAGATCTCGACCGCCTACGAGGTCCTCTCCGACCCCGAGAAGCGCGCGCAGTACGACCAGGGACCCTCGGCGTTCTTCGGTCAGGGCGGACGGGGGTTCGACCCTCGTGGCTTCCAGGGTTCTCAGGGGTTCGGCGACTTCGCCGACATCTTCGGGAACCTCTTCGGCGGTGGATCCGGAAGGCAACGGCAGGCGCAGCCGCAGCGGGGGCGGGACATCTCGGTGGAGGTGAACCTCTCCTTCGAGGCGGCGCTCAAGGGTGCGACCACGAAGATCAGCGTGCCGAAGTCGGTGCGTTGCGAAAGTTGCGGCGGCTCCGGCGCGGCCGCCGGCACCAGGCCCGTCGAGTGCCCGGAGTGCCACGGGCGCGGTGTGACCAGCCAGAACCAGGGGTTCTTCGCCCTCTCCCAGCCGTGCGCTCGATGCGGCGGCGACGGGAAGGTGGTCGAGACTCCGTGCCCCACCTGCTCGGGTCGAGGAGTGACCGACGCGCTCAAGAAGTACACGTGCCCGTTGCCGGCGGGCGTCAAAGACGGCACCAAGATCCGTCTGAAGGGAAAAGGCGAGGTGGGCGCGCGCGGCGGGCCCCCGGGCGATCTTTACGTGGTCACCCGAGTGGCCGAGAGCCCGCTCTTCCAGCGGCGGGGGGCAGACCTCGTGATGGACGTGCCCATCACCATCGCGGAAGCCGCCCTCGGGGCGACGGTGCGGGTGCCTACCCCCGATGGTAGAGTGGCCCTCAAGGTGCCCGCCGGTGTTCGTGACGGCACGTTGTTGCGCATCGCGGGCAAGGGCCCGCCCCGGCTCGGCCGGGAGGGGAGCGGCGATCTTCTCGCCCGCGTCTCTGTGGTGACGCCCACCGAACTCACCGACGAGGAGCGCGTGCTGCTCGAGGAGTACGCCGCCCTCCGAGACGAAGACCCGAGGGCCGGCCTGCCCGGCTGGTGAACGCGGGGGAAAGGGGGAGGATCATGGTCTCCGACGACAAGAAGCGTCCGCTCTTCATGATCTCCGTGGCGGCGGAGCTTGCCGAGATGCATCCCCAGACCCTGCGCATGTACGAACGTAAGGGGCTGATCAAGCCCAGTCGGTCGTCCAGGAGCACGCGTCTCTACTCCATGGAAGACGTCGAGCGACTACAGCACATCCAGCGCCTCACCTCGGTCGCAGGCCTCAATCTGGCGGGGGTTGAGCGCGTGCTCGACCTCGAATACCGCATGACGGAGTTGCTCCTACGCATCGAAGCGCTCGAAGTGGAGCTGGCCGAGGCGGTGGACGCCGCGCAGCGAGAGCTCGACGAGGCGCACCGGAGCTACCGCAAGGAGCTTGTCGCTCTGCCGGGTCGCGAGATCGTACTCCGCGCCGGCTATCGTAGGGAGACCCGTTCGAGATGAGTCCACGCTGACGGCCGCCGACTCAGAACCCGTCGAGTTCGCCCAACTCAGGTGCGCCAACCACCCCAACCGAGAGACCCTGGTGCGGTGCAGCTCATGCGCCAAGCCCATCTGCACCGACTGCATGGTGTACTCCGCGGTCGGCATCAAGTGCCGCGAGTGCGCCAAACTGCCTCGTTCGGCGCGGCTCGCCTTCGGTCCCGATCGGGCCGTCCGGACCGTGGCGGCGGCTCTCCTGGGCGGCACCGTCGTCGGGTTCGTATACTACCTGTTGCTCTCCGCCGTGGGCTTCTTCTTCCTGGCGTTCTTCGTCGGGGCCGGCATAGGCTACGTCATGGGGGAGCTCGTGCTGCGGGCGGGCAGGTACTACCGGGGGTGGGAGTCCGCCGCCATCGCGGTGGGCGGAACGTTCTGGGCGTTCCTGTTCCCACCCGTCCTGACGGCCGCACTCCGCTTCGGGTTGAGTTTCGACGTGGTGGTCTTCGGGCTGTCGGGACGGTCGGTGATCCATTGGTTGGTGATGGCGATCGCGGGGTATGTGGCCTGGCAACGCAGCCGCTGACGCAACGGTGACGCAGCCGGTGACGAGGGAGTAGGGCGTACGAGATGGAGTGGGGCAGGATCAGGAGCTTTCTCTGGGGGGGCGTGCTGGGCGGGTTGCTGGGGCTGATCCTGGCGCCGCGCCGGCGCGGACGAGGGCGCAATCCCTCATTCACGCGTCCGGAAGGATCGCATCTCTTCGCGGGGGCTCCCTGCTATCGTGAGGACGACCAGTTCACGTAAGAGCGGGGGTGAATGGCATGGAGGAGAGCGGTCTCTATCGGTGGGACATCGTCGTTCCCGCGCAGCGCTACGTGTTCGCGATCGACGATGGCGAGGTCGCCGAGTTCAACTCCCCAGGGGAGCTTCCGCACGAGCGGTTCCAGCGCTACCAGGAGATGAAGAAAGGCCATCCGGTGCACGGCATGGTCGCGTGGCCGAACACGGTCCTCCTTCGGGGGCCGCTCACCGTGATCATCGATCCGGGCATCATCATGCAGGGGCCGCCTCTCCTGCTCGGCCTTCAGCGGCTGGGGGTGGAGCCTGAGGACATCGACTTGGTCATCAACACTCATCATC
Source organism: uncultured Actinomycetes bacterium (assembly GCA_947085635.1). Taxonomy (GTDB): domain Bacteria; phylum Actinomycetota; class Thermoleophilia; order RBG-16-64-13; family RBG-16-64-13; genus JAHJSA01. The sequence goes on from CAMTXC010000020.1 coordinate 3,527, forward strand.
ACGTCGATCACACCCACGCCAACGCCTATTTCCCCACGATCACGTGCGTGATGCATAAGTGGGAGTACAATCGGTATCTTTCCGAGTTCCGCCTCGGCTTCGAACCCCTCAACATGCGGTTGCTCGAGGGCGAGTCGGGATCCATCGGCCGGAACCTCGATTTCATCCTCACTCCAGGGCACACCGCCGGTTCGATCTCGGTGATCGTCGACACGGCCGACGGGGTACTTGTCGTGGCCGGCGATACGGTCGGGCCGCTCCCCTCTTACTTCGACGAGATGAAGTTGCCCGCCGATTTCCCCGATCGTGACGACCTCCTGCGCAGTTGGCGCGCCATCCGCGACGTTGCCCCCGACATAGTGATACCGGGGCACAATCCGCCCATGTACGCCGCCGATTGAGCCGGCCGTTGGCACTCTCCACCCAAGAGTGCCAACTCCGACGGCCGCCAAGCTGCACAAACTGTCCCCACTCGGGTATACTTCTTGCGGGCTACGGCCAGAAGGAGGTGAAGCTGTCTTGCCTACGTACGAATACAGGTGCCGAGAGTGCGAGCATCAGTTCGAGCGCTTTCAGAAGATGTCCGACGAACCCGTGTCGGAATGCGAGATTTGCAGCGGAGACGTGCAGAAGCTCCTCTTCCCTGTCGCGATACACTTCAAGGGGAGCGGTTTCTACACCACCGATTACGCGCGCAAGAAGACCCTTGCGGCTGCGAACGGGAACGGTTCGAACGGGAACGGTTCGGCGTCATGCGATTCCTCTTCTGAGGCGTCCCCGGCGTCCGAAAAGAGCGTTTCTTCCAAGAATGGGGAAAGTTCGAAAGAGACATCGGGCGCCGTCACGAAGGAGAACACATCTTCGTCGGCCGCCAAGAGCGCCTGAGCTGACTTCGTAACGGGAGCGCCCGTGGCAGACCAGCCTCCCCAAATCGGCGACCGCAACAGCTCCGACCGCTCTCTGCCGGATTCGGGGGTTTCACCGTGGGCGTCACCGCTCGGTCGCTGGTTGCGCGGTCTCATCGACGACTCGACCGCGGTCCTCCCAAGCCTCTCGTCCGTCATAGAGACGGCACGGCGCGAGCTGGAGCGTTCCTCCGCTCTCGGGATCCTTTTCGTACGCTTCGAGCAGTGGGGTCTGGCCGTCGAGATGTACGGGTGGAGGGAACTACAGAAGGTGTACGAGTTGGGGTCCGGCGTCGCCATGGACATAGTTGGCGATGGCCTTCGCCAGGTGGATCTGCCGGCCGACCTCGGCCTTCGTGGAGAAGGCTTCGCCATCGTCCTCTCCGGACCCCGGCAGGCGGTCCGCCTGGAAGTCGACGCCGTCGATATGGTTGCCGAGCGGGTGGCCTCGCTCGTGCGGGAGCGTCTGGCCGGCGGCCTGGCACCCGAGCTCTTGGAGCGCATCTCTGTGGAGGTGGGTGCCGGCATGGTGTTTCGCCCGGGCACCGACGAGACACTGGAAGATGCCTTGGTGGCCGGGCTGGTGACGGCCGATGCGGAAGCTCGGCGCAAGCAGGACGAGCGCCTTCTCGAGTTGGGAGACCGGCTCGAAGAGGTGATCGAAGAGGGAAGGATCATCCCTCTGTTCCAGCCGGTCGCCGATGTCGAGTCGCAGAGGATCGTGGCGTTCGACGCCCAGATCCAGGGCCCGTTCTATCTGAGCCTGCGCCTCGGCGACGTCCTTCTCGACGTGGCCGGGCGCACCGGGCTGCGGCACCGGGTGCTCGACCTCTACCACCACAGGGCGCTCGAGTCCGCCGAAGACGGGGTGGGCGGGGCGGAACTGCTGATACTGCGGGCCGCGTCCAGCGATCTGCTGGAGAGCGCCGTGCGGGTGTTGTCGCTCCTGTACCGTCGGGGCGCCGCGCGCATGACGCCGGCGAACATCCTGTTCATGGTAGACGCGGCGGAGCTCGCCGACCGCTTCCCCACCGGGCTCGCGGTGTGGCACTCGGTGGCCGATATGGGGTTCCGCCTGGGTGTGGACCTCGCACCCAACCGACCTCTGCCTCTCGACTACATCCGCGAGCTGCGACCCTACTTGATCCGTGTGAGCGGCCGGAACGTCCGCGCTCTGCACCGCCACCAAGACGAGTTCGAGTTCCTGCTCATGCTCTGCCGTTTCGCGGCGCGTGGCGACATGCACGTCCTCGCCGCCGACTGCACCGATCGGCGCGAGTTCGTGGCGCTGCGCCGTGCCGGGGTTTCCTACCTGCAAGGTGAGTTCGTGGCCCCCTGCTTCACGTCGCCGGTCCGGCCCGAGTTGACTCTGCCCTGACGGCGTCCACCTTCCCCTCAAGACCCGACAAGATGCCCGACCGCTCCATCCCGTCACTTCCCTCGCTGGTGCGTCTGCCTGCGAGACGGCCGGTCATCTTGGTCACCAACGACGACGGCGTCGACTCGCCCGGTCTCCTCGCGGTCAAGCGGGCGCTGGACCCCCTCGGCGACGTGCGGGTGATCGCTCCCGACCGGAACCGCACGGGCGCCGCGCGCAGCATCACCATGCGGTCGCCGCTCTGGGTGGAAGAGGTGCGCCTCGCCGACGGCGGCGTCGGGTACGCCACCGACGGAACGCCGGTCGATTGCGTCAGGCTCGCCGCCTTGGGTCTCCTCGACCGGCAACCCGACCTGATCGTGTCGGGCATCAACCTCAGCGGCAACCTGGGCGACGACGTCACCTACTCGGGCACGGTGGCCGCAGCCTTCGAAGGCATCATGCTGGGAGTGCCGGCGATCGCGTTCTCCGCCGACGGATATCACGCCCAGTACGACCTCGATGTCCCGGCGCGCGTGGCGCACCTGCTGGTACGAACGGTGCTCGAGCGGGGTTTCCCCGCCAAGACGCTCCTCAACGTGAACTGTCCCGACCTGAGGTGGGAGGATCTCGGGGGCGTCAGGCTCACCACCCTCGGCACGCGCATCTACGGCGACCGGGTGCAGCTCCATGAGACCGACGGCCGGAGACGCCGCTACTTCATATACGGCGACGACCTCAGCTACCACCAGGAGGACGGTACCGACTTCGACGCCCTAGGCGACGGATTCGTGAGTGTCACTCCGATCCACTTCGACCTCACCTCGCGCGACGCCATCAGGCTCCTCGAAGACTGGCCCCTCGATCTTCGCAGTCCGCTCGGCTGGGAGCCTGCGGAGTCCTCCTCGGGTGTGCTCGGCCCCTCGGCCGCCGCCGTTCGACTCGCCACCCAGGCGACCGGCGCCCCTCCGGCGTTCAGCGACCCTCCAATGTCGCCGCTCCCCGGGCTGGTGATCTTCGACCTCGACGGCACCGTGCTCGACTCGGTGGAGTTGATCGTGGAGTCGTTCGGCCATGCGGTTCGCGAGGTGCTGGGACTCGAGCTCTCGCGAGAGGAGCTCATCAGAGGGGTAGGCCGCCCCCTGCTCGAGCAGATGGCCTGCTTCGACCCGGACGGGGCCGAAGAGCTGGTGGTGGTCTACCGCAAGTTCAACCACCGCGAACACGACCTGCGGGTGAGCCTCTATCCCGGTGTCGCCGACCTGCTCCTCCGGCTCCGGGCCCGTGGGGTCAAGCTGGGCCTGGTCACGTCGAAGTCGCGCGACACCACCGAGATGGCGTTCCGCGCCACCGGCATCGGTCAGCTGTTCGACGCCGTCGTGTGCGCCGGCGAGACCGAGCATCACAAGCCGAACCCCGACCCGCTCTTCAGGGTCGTCGAACTGCTCGGCGGCGTCGTCGATGGTGCCGTGTATGTCGGCGACAGCCCCTTCGACATCGAAGCGGCGCAGAGGGCCGGCATGCGGTCCGTGGGCGTGACGTGGGGCGTGTTCCCGGCGGAGGACGTGGCGGCGCAGGAGCCCGACCATCTGGTCGGTTCGATGGAGGCCCTCGGGGCACTCCTGGGAGATGTCAGGAACAACGGGATCGCCGCCCCCGGCGCCGATGCCGGTGGCGTCCCCCCCGCCCCCGGTGGCGTCACCCCCGGTGAGGGAGACGAAGGTACCGCCCCCGGGAGCCCGCGGTGAGCGCGGACGCTCTCACGCGCGAAGAAGTCGCCGCCCGCATCGACGAGTTGCGGTCGCGGATCCGTAGGCACGATCATCTCTACTACGGGCTCGACAGCCCCGAGATCGACGACGCGGAGTATGACGCCTTGCTCCGCGAGCTGAAGGCGCTCGAAGTGGTCCGCCCCGAGCTCGTCACGCCCGACTCGCCCACCCAGCGCGTGGGTGCCGCCCCTCTCGTCGCCTTCGGGCAGGTGACCCATCTCGAACCCATGCTCTCTCTAGCGAACGCCAAGGACGAGGCCGAGTTGGCGGCATGGCACGCGCGGGTCGTGCGCCTGGCCGAGGAGGCCGGGTTCGATCCCGCTGCCCTGCGCTTCACCCTCGAACCGAAGATCGACGGGCTGGCCGTCTCGCTGCGGTACGAGAGGGGCACGCTCACGAGCGGCGCCACGCGGGGAGATGGGCTCGTCGGCGAAGACGTCACCCAGAATCTGCGCACCGTCTCGGCCATCCCGTTGGTGCTCCTTCCTGGTGGCGGATCCGCACCCGAGCGGGTGCCCGTGCCCGAGCCCGTGCCCGAGCTTCTCGAGGTACGCGGCGAGGTCTACCTGCCGCTTGCGGCGTTCGAGCGGCTGAACGAGAGCCGTCTCGCCGAAGGTGAGCCTACGTTTGCCAACCCGCGCAACGCCGCGGCCGGGTCGCTACGTCAGCTCGATCAGCGCATCACGGCCTCGCGACCGCTGTCGATGTGGGCGTACGGGGTGACCGCGCCCTCCGGTGAGCTTCCGCCGGGGCAGTGGGAGATCTTGAAGTGGCTGAAGGAGCACGGCTTCCGCGTGAGCCGGGACGTCCGTCTGGTCGAGGGGCTCGATGAGATCGTGGCCGTCTGCCGCGATTGGGAACGCCGCCGAGCCGAGCTCGACTACGACATCGATGGAGTGGTGGTCAAGGTGGACTCTCGCCCGGTGCAGCAGGCGCTCGGCACGGCCGGACGCGACCCGCGCTGGGCCGTGGCCTACAAGTTCGCTCCCACGACCGCCCAGACGCGGCTGCTCGAGATCCGCGTCAACGTGGGCCGCACGGGCATGCTGAACCCCTACGCCGTGCTCGCTCCGGTCGAGGTGGGCGGCGTCACGGTGAGCCAGGCGACGCTGCACAATGAGGACGATATCCGGCGCAAGGACCTTCGAGTGGGCGACGTGGTGATCGTGCAGCGCGCCGGCGACGTGATCCCGCAGGTGGTGGCTCCGCTCACCGACCTGCGCGACGGTAGTGAGTCGCAGTTCGTCATGCCCGAGGAGTGCCCGTCGTGTGCCACGCCGGTCATGCGGGTGCCGGGCGAGGTGGCTGTGCGCTGCCCGAATCCCGACTGTCCCGCCAAGGCCGTCGAGGTGTTGAAGCACTTCGTGAGCCGGGGTGCGATGGACATCGAAGGGGTGGGCGATAAGATCGTGCAGCGGCTCTTCGACCTCGGGCTGGTGCGGGACCCGGCCGACCTCTACACCCTGGGCGAGGCCGACCTGATGCCTCTGGAGGGGTTCCAGGAGCGTGCCGTCACGAACGTGCTCGCCGCCATCGCCGCTTCCCGTACGCGTGCGTTCTCCCGGGTGGTCTTCGCCCTCGGCATACCCCACGTGGGCGGGCAGAACGCCGAGTTGCTCGTCGCCCGCTTCCGCACTATGGAAGCGCTTCGTACAGCTGAGGTCGATGATATCGCTTCGGTCGAGGGCCTGGGACCCGTGATCGCCGAGAGCGTGCACTCCTTCCTCCGTGAGCCGAGAGTGGTGGATCTCGTGCGGCGTCTCGACGCGGCCGGTGTACGGATGGAGGATGAGGAAACCCCGACGCCGGTGGGCGGCGGCGCACTCGCGGGGAGGTCGTTCGTGCTCACCGGGACGCTCCCCACGATGAGCCGCGACGATGCGGTGGCGCTCATCGAAGGCGCGGGCGGCCGGGTGGTCGGTTCGGTGAGCGGGAAGACCGACTACCTCGTGGCGGGGGACTCCCCCGGCTCCAAGCTGGTCAAGGCCAGGAGACTGGGCGTGCACGAACTGGACGAGGCGGGCCTTCGGGAGTTGCTCGGCATCAGTCGTACACGGTGATCGTGATGTACTTTATGCCCCAGTCCCGGGCCTGCTTCTCGGTGGGCACCCACACGTCGATGGTGTTGCCCTTGATGTCCCCGCCGGTGTCGGCGGCCAGGCCCTCGCCGTACCCGGGGATGTAGAGCCGGGTGCCCAGCTTGATCACCCTGGGGTCGACCGCGACGATGCCGGGGCCCACGGAGAGCCCGGAAGCGGTGCGACCCGGCAGCGCGTACGCGTAGACCTTCACCTTCAACTGCCGGCCGCCGCTCGGCGCGGAGTCGTCTTGGGCGCCCGCCGTGGTCGGGGTTCTCGTGGTCATGGGCGCCGTGATCGGGCTCGACTGAGGGGTGGCGTCGCCGCTCGCCGCGGCCGCGGCCGCTCGCGCGTTCTCCTCGGCCATCCGTTCCTGCGACGCCCGGGCGGCGGCCCGCACGTCATCGAGGCGCTCGCCGAGGGTCGCGACGAGTCGCTCCTGCTCTCGCTGGGCGGCAGAAAGCTCGTCGCTTCGCTCCTGCACGCTACGGACCTTGGCTTCCTGCTCGGCCCGGGTCTGATCCAAATCGGCGACTGCCGTGGCCGCGTCGCTGCCTGCCGCCTTCACCTGCTCGATCAGCACCGCTTCCTCGGCGAGTATCCGGCTCACGAGCTCGGAGCGGTTTACGAACTCGGAGAAGTCGCCGCTCGTGAGCAGCAGTTCCAGCCAACCCAAACCACGGGCGCGGTAGCTCTCGGCGAGGCGGGCGGAGAAGCGCCCCTGCACGGCCTCGTGATCGGCGACGGCCTTCGCGGCGGTGTCGGATGCCCTGGTGAGCGCCTCTTGCGTCGCGCTCAGTCGTTGTTCGGCCTTGGTGAGGTCGCGCTCGGCGTCGGCGGCCCGTCGCTCGAGGATGAGAAGACGGATGACGGCGGCGTCGTGGGCTTCCTGAGCCGCGGCCACCTCTCCCACGGCACCCGCCGCCGGCGGTGTCATCGGGGGGAGGGGAGCTGTGATAGCCGTCGTAACGAGGAGAACGGCGATCATGATGAGGAGCGCGCGTCTCATGGGGAGCGTATCCTAGCAGTCTGCGCGCCGGCGGACAACGCGGCGGTCGCGGGAGACGGGCGACCTGATGGCGCGCGGGCGGCTTCGAGAGCGGCCACCGGGAGCTCGCGCAGGTCAGGATTGTCGCTTCTCGTTCAGCACCGGGCGCATGGTCGATTCTTCCACCGAGACTTCATGGATGTGGGTCACCCGGGGGCGCCCACCCACGTCGCGGCTCAGGTGCACCACGATGGGAGAGATCTTCTTAAGGTGCATGGCTGCCTCGGCGTTGGTGGCGGTCCAGTCGGTCATGGCGAGTTCCGGATCGGGCGCTTCGAGGGTGGCGAGCCCCGCTGAGCCCTTGGTCAGAGCGCGCAGGAACGGGGGCCCGTCTCCCTTACCGAGTTGGCCCGCCAGCAGCCAGGTGGGCTTCATGTTCAGGGCCTTCTCGAGCGATTGCGCGAAGCCGGGGGTGCCGGCCCTGGCCGGCATGTGCACGGTGAACGAACGGTCGCGGAGGGCCGGCAGAGGGTCTTCGTCCTCGATGGCTACGATCCTCTGATCGACCGAGATCAGTTGCACCATGGAGTTCAACAGGGTGGAGCGGCCGCTGCCCCGCACCCCGGTGACGAGGACGGTGCGCTTCATCCCGAGTATCCCGTTGAGGAAGCGGGCCTGCCACGAGGTGAGCGTTCCGTAGTCCACCAGGCTCCGCAAGGGCACATTGAGGATGCCTCCTTCGGTATCTGGGCCGTGCTCCGCGGCCGCGTACATCACCGAGGTGCTCGCATCGAGTGTCTCCGGCCGGATCGCGGCGTGGGCGCCGTACGTGCTGAGGATCGCCTGCAGCAGGCTTGTCAGGAGGTCGAGTTCGCGTCTGCCCGCAGCGTCGGGTTCGAACGCGGTCGCCAGCTCGTCGTGCAACGACCTGATGCCGACCTCGTATGCCCTCTGGATGCGTTCAAACTCTGTCAAACTCCACCTCTCACCGGTCTGGTGACGGCGCCCCGCCGTCGGTCTCACCCGCCGGCACAGGTGGACTCTCCGACTCACGGCGCCCGCCGCGATTCTATACGTGCCCGACGCCACCGGCAAACGAGGAGCGCTCGTAGCCGTTCCTGCTTCTCCGGGTTGTCTGTGCCCCTTGCGGCCGGGGCGTGCCGTGAGCATCGACCGGGACCCGGGAGGTGATTGACCGGGACCGGGGAAGTGATGATAATCTTCTGACTAACGCGGCCCCGTCGGGGGTAGGACGGCCAGCACGGTGTGTCTGCGTGACTCGAGCCCGGTGGAGAAAGTAGGGGGTGTCATCGTCGATGGACTTCTTCGATGCAGTGGCGGGGCGCCGGTCGATCCGGAGCTACTCTCCGATCCCTCCGCCTCCTGAGTCCCTGGCCCGCGCGTTGGATGCTGCTTCGCTCGCGCCGTCTCAGATGAACGAGCAGCCGTGGCGGTTCATCGTCGTGGAGGGGGAGGCCCGAGACCGGCTGTGCTCCTTGGTCGCCGCATCCACCCGCATGCTCCGCGACATGTTCCCGCTCTTCGATGCCGAGTCCCTGGCTATGGGTGCCCGCTTCTTGAGCGACCTTGGCGGAGCTCCGACGGTGATCGTGGTGACCTATCCATCGGCCGAGTCGGATTACGATCAGAAGGTCAACCTGATCGCGGTGGGAGGGGCCATCCTCCTGCTCCAGGTCGCGCTCCGGGCCGAGGGGCTTGGGTCGGTGTGCATCACATGTGCCGAGTGGGTGGAAGACGCTATCCGTCGCGACCTCGGCTACGAGAACGAGCGGCTGGCCGCCATCATACCGATGGGGTTCCCCGATGGTGATCCCGGCGAGCAACCGCCCCGTGAAGACAAGACGGTCCATCTGCGCGAATGGCCCAGCTAGGTCGCTTCTCGCCGGGCGGTCGCCTCGCCGGCGTGCCCCCCATCATCGGCCCCCGGTTTTGATATCATCGGCCGCATGGATGAGCAGAAGATCAAGACAGAGGTCGAGCAGGCGGCGCAGGACGGCCGGATGGATTGCCATGATGCACGCGCTCTCGCTGAGAAGCTGGGAGTCGAGTATGTCGAAGTGGGGAAGGCGTGCAACGATCTTGGCGTGAAGATCCACTCGTGTGAGTTAGGCTGCTTCTAGAGGTCCGCTTCGTTCGATCTTGACGACATAGGTGCGCGACAGCGCACCGCACAAGTGAGTCTCCGAGCCCAGACAGCCTAAGGTCGCCATCTCTTTGGCGGCTACGGCGCTCGGGCCGGCAGGGTACAGCTGGAAACGGCCGTGTCTCCCACAGCGGAAAGGAGACCTCCTCGGTGGTTCGAGGGGACCCGTGCCTGCGGCGCGGGTTCTTCTTTCGGATCACCAACCTTTCCGGAGGCACGCACCTGTCGCGCTCCGATCGCCACGGCTGGACGGCTGGGTGGTGCCGGTAGTGGCGAATTAGGGGAAAGGGAGAGGGATGCGCGCGGTGATGATGAAGGTGTTGGAGGGGATTCTGGGAAGCCCGCCCTGGTTCCGGCTGCGAGGGTCGCCGGCGGCCCTTCTTATCGTGGCGCCGGCCGTAATTGTCACGGCGTTCGCCGCCGTGGCCGGCTGCGGCGGCACCAGCGCCACCGAGAGCTCCACGACCACCACAGCGGCAACGGTCGAGAAGAGCGACATCGTGTTGGCTTCGACCACGTCCACCCAGGATTCCGGGCTGTTCGACGTGCTCGTGCCCGCTTTCGAAGCGGCATACCCGCAGTACACGGTGAAGGTGGTGGCGGCCGGCACCGGCGAGGCCTTGAAGTTGGGCGAGAACAAGGACGCCGACGTCTTGTTGGTGCATGCCCCCACGTCCGAGAAGGAGTTCGTGGAGAATGGGTTCGGCACCGAGCGCTTCGAGGTGATGTACAACGACTTCGTCATCGTCGGCCCGGCCGATGATCCCGCGGGTATCGGCGGCATGGCCGATACCGCGCTGGCGCTCAAGACGATCTCTGTAGCCGAGGCGCTCTTCGTGTCCCGGGGCGACGACTCCGGTACGCACAAGAAGGAGCTCAGTCTGTGGAAAGCGGCCGGGATCGAGCCGTCGGGAGCGTGGTACGAGTCTGCTGGACAGGGTATGGGCGATGTTCTGGCGATCTCGTCGGAGAAGCAGGCCTACACGCTCTCCGACCGGGCCAGCTATCTCAACCTCCTCGAGGGCCTCGACTTGGAGGTGCTCGTCGAGGGCGACAAGGCGCTGTTCAACCAGTACGGCGTGATCCCGGTGACCGACGCCACGAACGCTCCGGGCGCCGCCGATTTCGCGGCCTGGATCATCTCGGCGGAGGGTCAGGCAGTCATCAGCGACTACGGCGTCGAGAAGTTCGGGCAGCCGCTGTTCGTGCCGAACGCCGGCTGATCGACCTTGGCCGGCTGATCGACCTCACGGAGCGGGAGACCACGATTTGGAGATTTTCACACAATCGATAGCCGAGGCGGTCCGCTTGGTGGCCTCCTTCGACCGGTACGTGTTCCAGGTTATGGGTCTCTCGCTCAGGGTATCGGGCAGCGCCGTGCTCATCGGGCTGGTCATCGGGCTGCCCTTGGGGGTCTGGCTCGGCCTCAGCCGCTTCCGCGGGCGTGGGATCTTGGTGGCCCTCGTCAACACCGGGCTCGGCCTGCCTCCCGTGGTGGTGGGTCTGTTCGTGATGATGATGATCTCGCGGAAGGGTCCGCTCGGCTTCCTCTCCCTGCTCTACACGCCGCCCGCGATGGTGATCGCCCAGGTGATCCTTGCGACGCCTTACATCACAGCCATCACCATGTCGGCTGTGGGGTCCATCCCACGCGAGGTGCGCCTGCAGGCGGTGGGCCTGGGAGCTTCGCGCGTCCAGGCTCTTTGGGTGGTGGTGAAGGAGGCCCGGTTGTCGATCATGACGGCCGTGATCGCCGGCTTCGGTGCAGTAATCAGCGAGGTGGGCGCCGTGATGATGGTGGGCGGCAACATCTCGGCCGGTGGCGAGAACAAGACCCGCGTGATGACCACGGCCATCGTGCAGGAGGCCCGCATGGGCAACTTCGAGACGGCGATGGCCTTCGGGTTGATCCTCCTCGCGATGGCGTTCGCCGCCGTCTTCCTGATGACGCGCCTGCAGGGGGGGCCTAGGAGCGGGTGGGTGAAGTCGTGACGCCGGTCGAGCCGATGATCGACGCCCGCACGACGTCGGCGGACGCCCGCACGACGTCGACGCCCGATGCTACCGGGCGGCTGGCGGCGCCGGCGCTGGAGGCCACCGCACTGGTGCGCTCGTATGGGGGCGTCCGTGTGGTCGACATCGACCATCTGAAGGTCGAGGCGGGAGAGATGCTCGCCGTTCTCGGACCGAACGGCGCCGGCAAGAGCACGCTCTTCCGTCTCCTCGCCCTGCTCGAACCCCCCGATTCGGGTCTCATAGCCCATTTCGGCTCGCCCGTGTCGCACCGCGACCTCGCCGCGAGACGTCGTACCGGCACCGTCTTCCAACGTCCGTTCCTGTTCCAGGGCAAGGTGCATTCCAACGTGTCGTACGGACTCCGGCTTCGGAGGTTGCCGCGTGCGGAGATCCGCGAGCGAGTCGCCCGAGCCCTCGAGCTCACCGGCGTCGCGGGTCTGGCGAAGGCCGATGTCCGGAGACTGAGCGGGGGAGAGGCCCAACGCGTGGCGCTGGCGCGCGCCCTCGTGCTCGAGCCCGACATCCTCTTCCTCGACGAGCCCTCGAGCAATCTCGATCCCGGCCTGCGGCGGCGGTTCCGCGACGACCTTCGGCGCATCGTCGAGCAGACGGGTACCACCGCCGTCCTCATCACGCACGACCGAACCGAGGCCATGTCACTCGCCCACCGCATCGTCCTCATGAAGGAGGGGCGGGTGGTGCAGCAGGGGCCGGCCGAGGAGGTGTACTCGCGACCTCGCGACGCGTTCGTCGCCGATTACATGGGTGTGGAGACCATATGGCGTGGGTTTGTCGAGCGCGAAGTCGACGGTCTCTGTACGGTTCTGGTGTCCGGGGCGCACGTGGTGGAAGCGGTTGCCGAAGCGAAGGTGGGCGAAGAGGTGGGCGTGGCGGTGCGGCCCGAAGACGTGGTGATCGGCTGCGCGACTCGGGGCGAGCCTCCCGCGACGAGCGCGCGGAACCGATGGCTCGGCACGGTGGTCTCGGTGCGCGTGAGCGGGCCGTTGGCCGACGTCTGGATCGATCTGGACGGCGTGCTCTTGCACGCCGTCGTCACCCGGCCGTCGGTGCTGGAGCTGGGCATCGAGCCTGGGGCGCGGGTGCTCGCGAGCGTGAAGGCCACCGCCGTGCACCTACTGACCGATCGGGAGGAGGGGTATCATTGATCCCCTTTCCCGGCGGGGCGAAGAGAGGAGAGATCACCCGGTGCACTCGCGCATCCACGACGTAGCGCTCGCTATCCAGTGCGGCGGGGAATCCCGGCGCATGCAGGGAGACAAGGCGCTTCTCCCCTTCCTCAACGTCACCCTGCTTGAGTGGGTGCGCGACCTCGTGCTGCCCGTCTTCGCCCACGTGTTCGTGGTCGCCCGCGACGCGGAGACGTTCGGCCATTTCGGGATGCCGGTGGTCACCGACGCCCTCTCCAGCCGCGGCGCGGCCGTGGGCGTGTACACGGCGATCACGGCCTCCCCGGTCGAGCGCGTGCTCTGTCTGGCGTGCGACATGCCATTCGTGACTCCGGCGGTGCTCCGCGCCCTCGCCGCGGGTTCCCGGCGGCACGAGGTGTTCGTCCCCAAGCACGGACCGTACATGCAGCCGCTGTGCGCGGTCTACGCGCGGTCGGCCGGACCGGCCTACCGGCGCTTCATCGACGAGGGGGGGTTCCGGGTCGATGAGATGTACACGTCGCTCGACACCGGCTTCCTCGACATGGACGACGGTCGCTTCGGCGATCCGGACGACGTCTTCATGAACGTGAACACCCCCGCCGACTTGGAGAACGCCCGCGAGAGGGCGCTTGCCGAACTCCTTCCGCATCCGGCGGGCGGGCCGGGGAACGGCGCGAGGCCCACGGCTTCGCGGGTCGTCGACTTCATGGAGCGTACTCCGGTTCCCACTGTCTCCTTCGTCGGCAAGAAGAAGTCGGGCAAGACCACCGTTCTCGCCGGAGTCATAGGTGAACTTGCGCGCCGCGGGCATCGCATCGCCGTCTTCAAGCACGACGTGCACGGATTCGACGTGGACATCCCGGGAACCGACTCCTATCGGCTGCGTGAAGCCGGGGCGGTGGTGGCGGGCATCTCGTCGCCGCGGATGTACGTGCTGGTGCACAAGCCCGACGCCGAACCCAGTCTCGAGGAGTTGATCTCGCGCGCGGGCGTGCCGGTGGACCTTGTCATCACCGAGGGCTTCAAGCGTGAAGCGGCGCCCAAGATCGAGGTCTCGCGCAGCGAACGGAGCGCCACGCGCATCTGCGCAGAAGACGAACTCGTCGGCGTGGCCACCGATCAACCTTTCGTCGATCTCTCCGTGCCGCAGCTGGCTCTCGACGACTTCGCCGGTCTCGCCGACCTCGTGGAAGAGCGCATCATCGCCGCGTGGCCGGGCGCCTACCCCGCGGAGGAGACGCTGTGACCGGCGCGGGCGGAACCGGCGCGGGCGGAACCGGCGCTTCCTCGGCGGGCCGGACCGTCGACTACCTGCGGCTCTCGGTCACAGACCGGTGCAACTTCCGGTGCTCGTACTGTATGCCGCCCGAGGGGGTCGATTTCAAATCGCACGAGGAGATCCTCACCTACGAGGACATGATCTTCTTCGTGCGGGTGGCGGCACAGGTGGGCATCTCGAAGATCAGGCTCACGGGCGGGGAGCCGCTCGTGCGGAAAGACCTGCCCGACCTCGTGAGGCAGCTCTCCGCCATCGAAGGCGTGAACGACATCTCCCTCACCACCAACGGGGTGCTGCTCCCTCGGTTCGCCGGGGCTCTGCGGGACGCCGGCCTCCGCCGGGTGAACATCAGCATCGACTCGCTGGATCCTGAGAGGTTCCGCGCGCTCACCAGGGGAGGCTCCCTCGCCGCCGCTCTGGCGGGCGTCGACGCCGCCTTCGAGCACGAGCTGCTTCCGGTGAAGGTGAACGCCGTGATGCTTGCCGAGCTTCTGGAAGAGGTGCAGGCCTTCGCCGAGTTCACCCGAGTGCGCCCGGTGCACGTGCGCTTCATCGAGTGTATGCCCGTGGGCAGCTGTGGCCCGACCGATCCAGCGAGTTCTCTCTCGAAAGACCGTTTGATGAAAGCGTTCGCCGCGATCGGACCGATGGACCCGGTCACGTCGCCGGGAGGCTGGGGTCCCGCCCGCTATTTCCGGTTGCCCGGCCATAAGGGCACCGTGGGTTTCATCAGCTCCATGTCCGATCATTTCTGCGGCGACTGCAACAGACTTCGTCTTACCGCCGACGGGCGGCTGAAGAGCTGCCTCTTCTCCGGGGACGAGGTAGAAGTGATCAGGCTTCTCCGCCGGCGCGACGAGGCGGGCACACTCGAGGCGGTGCGCCGCTCTCTCGAGGGCAAGACGTTCGACAAGAACCGTGTTCGGGAGATGAACTCCCGGGGCATGTCGCAGATCGGGGGTTGAGATGAGCGAGAGTCACGAGCGAGACACCGCCGAGCGAGACACTTCTGGCGAGGGCGCGGGCGCTCGCCGTCTGTCCCACGTCGACGCCTCCGGAACGGCGCGTATGGTGGATGTGGGCGACAAGCTTCCCACCGTGCGGGTGGCGAAGGCCGGCGCTCGAGTGTGGATGGCGCCCGAGACCATGGCCCTCCTGCAGCGGCAGGCTCTGCCCAAGGGAGACGTGCTCGCGGTGGCCCGCATCGCCGGGATCATGGCGTGCAAGCGCACGGCGGAACTCGTGCCATTGTGCCATCCGCTGTCGCTCGATCACGCCGATGTAGAGCTGACCGTGCGAGCGGAACAGTCGTGCGTGGACATCGTGTGCTCCACCCGCACCGAGGGTAGGACGGGCGTGGAGATGGAGGCGATCACCGGTGCGAGCGTGGCAGCCATCACCATCTACGACATGTGCAAGGCGGTAGATAGGGCGATGATCATCGGCGATATCCGGTTGCTCGAGAAGACCGGCGGCAAGGAGGACTACGTGCGTGCGGAAGAGGTCGCCGGCGAAGCCCCACCCGCGGCCACCGTGCTGTCGGTGAACGTGAGCCCCGGCAAGGGCGAGAGGAAGAAGGCGAGACCGTCGGTGACGTTGGTGCCCGAGCACGGCATCGAGGGCGACGGTCACGCGGGCCCCTGGCATCGGCAGGTCAGCCTGCTCGCGCAGGAGTCCATCGACACCATGGTGGCGAAGGGTCTCGACGTGGGTGCCGGCGACTTCGCGGAGAACATCACGACCCGAGGCATCGACCTCTGTAGTCTGCCCATCGGGACTCGTATCCGGCTCGGTCCCGCTCTTGTGGAGCTGACGCAGATTGGCAAGGTGTGTCACGAACGGTGCGCCATCTACTATCAGGCCGGTGACTGTGTCATGCCGCGAGAGGGCATCTTCGTGCGCGTGCTTGAAGGCGGTGAACTCCGGCCGGGCGACCCGGTGTCCCTCACGGGCGACGTGGCGCCTCCGGCTGCCGACGGCGCGCGGGCGGCAGCCGACGCGGAGGCGCCTGTCGCCGAAGTGGGGGCGCCCGTCGACGCAGCGAGCGCGCCGGCCGCCGAAGCGGAGGCGCCCGAGTGAGCGGGCACGAGGCGCAAGACATCGTGATCCGCGCGGCCGTAGTCACGGTGAGCGACAAAGGTCACGCGGGAACCCGTGAGGACTCCTCCGGCCCCACGCTGCGCGACCTGCTGCTGTCGCTGGGAGCCGAGGTGGGTGAGCCTGTGATCGTGCCCGACGAGCAGCCGGTGATCGAAGAAGCATTGCGCGCCCTGGCTGACGGCGGCGAGATCGATCTAGTGCTCACCACCGGCGGCACGGGGCTCGCGCCGCGCGATCGGACCCCGGAGGCGACGGCCGCCGTCATCGATCGCGCGGCTCCCGGCTTCGGGGAGGCCATGCGGGCGGCGTCCCTGGCCGTGACGCCCCACGCTATGCTGAGCCGGGCGATCGCCGGAGTGCGCGGGCGGACCCTCATCATCAACATGCCGGGGAGCCCCAAGGCGTGCCGCGAGCACTTCGCTGTGGTGGCCCCCGCGCTGGCGCATGCCGTGCAGACGCTCACCGGCCGTGCTCACGAGTGCGCCTCGCCGCCGGCCCGCGCGTAGCGGCCTACTGCTCGGTCTGACCGGGGGCCGTGCTGGTATAATGCGGCCGCATCCGCCCGAGTGGCCGGCCCGCCGGCAGTCACACGTGCCGGGTGGGGCCTCCGATCGCCGGGAGACTGGTTGCAGGGACTCGAACAGCTCCTTCTTGGGGTCGCGCTGGCCGCCTATCTGGCGGCCGCCGTCCTCTACACATTCGGACTCGCCTTCAAGCGGCGGGAGGCGGGGGGTCTCGCCTTCGTCGTGTTGGGAGTAGGCTTCCTCGGCCAGACGGCGTCCATCATCGCCCGCTGGGTGGAAGGAGAGCAGCTTCCCCTCACCAGCCTCTTCGAGACCCTTGTGTTCCTCTCGTGGTGCGTGGTCCTTCTCTCGATCGTCGCCGACCGCCGGTACACGGCGCAGGCGGCCGGCATCATCCTCGTGCCCACGGCCTTCTTCCTCACGGCCGCCGCCGTGCTCATGTACGAGGGTCCGCGCGAGTTGCGGGAGGAACTGCAGACTCATTGGCTGCTAATCCACGCGGGCCTGAGCGTCTTCGGATACGCCGCCTTCACCCTGGCGTTCGCCACCGGCTTCTTCTACGTGGTCCAGGAAGACCTGCTCAAGAAGAAGTACCAACAGGTGCGCACGCTCATCCACTCGCTCGCGGTGGCGTTCGGTACCTCCCTGGGCCTCTACGTGGGCTATGTGATCGCCGATCCCACGCTGTTCGAGGATGCTTTCGGGAATCGGGTCTACGGCTACTCCAGCTCCGATTGGACCATCATCGGTGTGGGTGCCGCCGTGGGGCTCGCGGCCTCGCTCGTCATCGGGTGGGTTGCCGCCAGGGGGGCGTCCCGCCCGAGCTTCGCGAACCGGCTTCCGGCTCTGCACCTTCTCGATCGCTTGAGCTTCCACAGCGTGCTGTTCGGCTTGGTCCTACTGGCGTTCGGTATCGTCTCGGGTGCGATGTGGGCGAAGGTCGCCTGGGGGAGCTGGTGGGAGTGGGATCCGAAGGAGACGTGGGCCCTTATCTTGTGGGTCTTCTACGCCGGCTATGTGGGGATGCGCGGGCTGGCCAACTGGCGGGGTCGCAACGCGGCTCTGATCGCTATCGTCGGGATGTTCTTGATCGTGTTCACGTTCCTGGGCATAAACCTCTTCGTACCGGGACGTCATGACTTCAACTGATGGTCCGAGCCACCACTCCGTCCGCGGCGCCGCGGACGAAGCCGCCAAAGCCGCCAAGGTGCCGCTGTACCCGATCTCTCTGAAGGTGGCGGGCAAGGCGTGCCTTGTCGTAGGCGGCGGGAACGTGGCCGCGCGGAAACTGGCCGCGCTTCTGGAGGCGGGAGCTCGAGTCACCGTGGTGGCGCCCGATTTGGGCGAGGTCCTTGCGGAGCAGGTCGTCACCTGGCGGACGAGTGAGGAACAGCCTTCTTGGTCGTGGCGGGCGCGGGAGTTCCATGACGACGACGTGGCGGGGTGCGCTTTGGTGGTGGCGGCGACCGGCGACCGCACCGTGAACGGTGCCGCGGCCGCGGCGGCTCGGCGGGCCGGGGTGCTCGTGAACGTGGTCGACGACCCAGAGAGGTGCGACTTCTTCGTGCCCGCCGTGGTGACGAGAGGGCCGCTGCAGATCGCGGTGGGCACCGGAGGCTTCGCCCCCGGCCTCGCGGCGCGGCTGCGCGCGCGCCTCGAGCGGGAGTTCCCGCCCGCCTGGGGCCCTGCGGTGGCGGCGGTCGGGGCGGCGCGGCGCGCCGTCCTGTCGGTCGACGGGCTCGACGAACATGCCAGGCGGCAGGCGCTGCACGACTTGGGTTCCCTCGACCTCGACGCCTTGCTCGCGGAAGGCGGACAGGCGCGAGTGGACACGGCGGTAGGCGAGGTGGTCGCCAGATGTACCTCGCGGCGATAGGGGTCAATCACAGGACCGCCTGCCTCGACGTGCGGGAGAAGGTGGCCCTGGACGAGGGGGTCGCGCGCGCCCTCCTCGAGCATCTCGTGTCGCACCCCGAGGTGGCCGAGGCCGTCGCCGTGAGCACCTGCAACCGTACCGAGGTATACGTAGCGGGACCATCCCTCCCCCTGCGGGACCCCACGCTCGGAGGGCTCTGCCACGTCACGGGCGTCTGCCGCGACGAGTTCGACGAGAGCGTGTACTACCTCGAGGGCGAAGCTGTGGTGGAGCACCTGTTCGTCGTGGCCGGTTCCCTTGACTCGATGGTGCTCGGCGAGGCTCAGATCCTTCACCAACTCAAGGAGTCGTATCAGACGGCGACGGTGGCCGGCACCACGGGCGCCATGTTGAACAAGCTCTTCCGGCGGTCGTTCGAAGTGGGCAAGCGCGTGCGCACCGAGACCCGCATCGGCGAAAGCTCCGTCTCCATCGCCTCGGTGTCGGTGGATCTGGCGCGGAACGTGTTCGGCGACCTCGCTTCGCGTTCGGTGCTGGTGGTGGGAGCGGGTGAGATGGCCGAGCTCGTGCTCACCCATCTGAGAGGGCACGGCGTGACCCGGG
Organism: uncultured Actinomycetes bacterium; assembly: GCA_947085635.1. Taxonomy (GTDB): domain Bacteria; phylum Actinomycetota; class Thermoleophilia; order RBG-16-64-13; family RBG-16-64-13; genus JAHJSA01. Next base: position 22,358 of record CAMTXC010000020.1, read on the forward strand.
TGCGGGTGACCAACCGCACGTTCGAGCGGGCGATCGACCTCGCCGAGCGCTTCGCCGGCGACGCCGTGCGGTACGAATCGCTTACAGAGCACCTGGCCGGGGCGGATATCGTGATCACCTCCACCGGATCTGCGCAGCCGATCATCCGGCGTGCCGATATGGAGCGGGTGATGAAGTCGCGCAAGAACCGGCCGGTGTTCCTGATCGACATCGCGGTGCCGCGCGACGTCGAGGCGGCGGTGAACGACGTCTACAACGCGTATCTGTACGATATAGACGATCTTCAAAACGTCGTGGCGTCGAACCTGGGAGAGCGCAGGCAGGAAGCGGCCGCGGCCCGCGAGATCGTCACGGAAGAGGTCGCGGCGTTCCGGGCGTGGACGCGGAGTCTGCAGGTCGTGCCCACCATGGTGGCCCTGCGCCGCTGGGCGACGGCCGTCAAGGAGGAGGAGCTCGAGAAGCACCTCGCCAAGATGCCCGACCTCACACCCGACGAGAGGGAGAGGGTCGCGGCGCTGGCCCACTCCCTGATGAACAAGTTCCTGCATCCGCCCACCGTGCGGGTGAAGGAGGCGTCGGACGAGGAAGAAGGGCAGCAGTACGCCGAATCGTTGAGCCGGTTGTTCGGGTTGGAGGGTCTCGAGACCTCTGAGGCGGACACCGATGAGAGGAGCGCACCATAGAGACCGAACGCATCGTGATCGCGTCCCGTCGAAGCACCTTAGCTATGATCCAGAGCCGGTATGTGCGGGCCCTGCTCGAAGGCATGGAGCCCGGGCTCGAGGTGAGCATCCTCGAGATCGTCACCAGCGGCGACAAGATCCTGGATTCGCCGCTCTCGCAGATCGGTGACCGCGGCCTCTTCGTCAAGGAGATAGAGGAGGCGCTCCTCGCCGGTGACGCAGACCTGGCCGTGCACAGCGCTAAGGATGTGCCCACCGCGCTCCCCGACGGCTTGGCGCTGCCGGCCTACCCCGAGCGTGAGGACCCTGCCGATGTTTTCGTGGGTCCGCTGGCCTCGGCCGCGGAGCTCGGCCCGGGCAGGGTGATCGGCACGAGTAGTCTGCGCCGTCGCTCGCAACTGCTCGCGGCGTACCCGGGGCTAGAGGTGGTTGATATCCGCGGGAACGTGGAGACGCGCATACGCAAGATCTCAGAGGAGGGGCTCGACGGCACCATCCTGGCGGCGGCCGGCCTGAAGAGGCTTGGTCGTTTCGCCGAGGCTTCCTTCGTCTTCTCCGACGAAGTGATGTTGAGCGCGGTCGGTCAGGGGTCCCTGGCGATCGAGGCCCGGGCCGACGACGCCCGCATCGCCCGCCTGCTGGCCCGCCTCGACCACGCCGAGACCCGAGCCGAAGTGCTTGCGGAACGTGCGCTCATGCGGTCGCTCGAGGGCGGGTGTCAAGTGCCGATAGGGGCCCGCGCCCGCCTCACCGAGGGCGGCTTCGTGCTGACCGCCTACGTCGGCGACGTCGATGGGCGCCGGAGCATCCGCATGGAGCGGGTGGGCTCGAGCGACGATCCCGAGGCCCTGGGCAGGGCGCTGGCCGCCGATATGATCGCCGGGGGCGCCGATGTGATACTCGCCGACGTGCGGGGCTGTGCATCGTGAGCGACGAGCAGCTCTCCGGGGGCTCGGCGCCGGACGAGCGTCCTGAGGCGCGTCTCGTCCCGCCGCGACCTCGCGTGTTCCTCGTGGGCGCGGGCCCCGGCGACCCCGGTCTGGCGACTCTTCGCGCCGTGCGTTGCCTCGAACAGGCCGATGTCGTGCTCTACGACCGCCTGGTCGACCCGGCGCTCCTCGAGCACGCCCCGCCCGGGGCGGAGCTCGTGTACGTGGGGAAGCGCTCAGCCGATCACACGGTGCCCCAACCGGGCATCAACGAGCTCCTCGTCGAGCATGCCCGACGAGGGCTGTTCGTGGTGCGGCTGAAAGGTGGCGATCCATTCATATTCGGACGGGGGGGAGAGGAAGCCCTCGCCCTGCACGAGGCCGGCATACCGTTCGAGGTGGTGCCGGGGGTGTCCAGCGGCTACGGTGTGCCCGCCTATGCGGGCATCCCGGTCACCCACCGAGGTCTCACCTCCCACGTGACCTTCGTTACCGGGCACGAGGACCCCGACAAGAAGGCCGCTGAGATCGACTGGGACAGGTTGGCTTCCGACGTGGGCACGCTTGTGGTCTTCATGGGCGTGAAGAACCTGCCCACCGTCGTCGAGGAGCTGAAGAAGCGCGGCCGGTCGGGCGACACGCCCATAGCGCTCATCCGCTACGGCACCATGCCTGCTCAGCGGACCGTGGTAGGCGTGCTCGACGACATCGTGGAGAAGGTGGCCGCCGCGAAGCTGCGGCCGCCCGCGATCACCGTCATCGGCGACGTAGTGTCTCTGCGCGAGCAGCTCTCCTGGTACGAGCATCGCCCCCTCTTCGGGAAGCGCGTGGTGGTCACGAGGCCGCGTTCGCAGGCCGGCGCGCAGCTCGAGGCGCTCCGCGACCTCGGAGCCCATGCAATCGCCTTTCCCACCATCCGCATCCAACCGGTCGAGGCATCGCCCGAGATCGACGCCATGGTCCCCGCAGTCCACACGTACGACCTGATCGTGCTCACCAGCGTGAACGGGGTGAACTGCTTCTTCGACAGGCTGCGCGACGGGGGCCGGGACGCCCGTAGCCTTCATCGGGCGACGGTCGTGGCGATCGGCCCCAAGACGGCGGCGGCCTGCCGTGCCCGGGGAGTGCAGCCGGACGTGGTGCCCGGCGACTTCGTGGCCGAGGGTGTGCTGGAGGCCCTCTCCGGGCGCGACCTGGCCGGCGCCCGCATCCTCATCCCGCGGGCCCGCCAAGCTCGGGAGTTGCTACCCGAGACGTTCGTCGCGGCGGGCGCCTCGGTCGACGTCGTGCCGGTGTACGACACGCTTCCCGAAGATCACCGCCTCGAGGAGATCGACCGCGTGCTCGGCGCCGATTACGTCACCTTCACGTCGGGCTCCACGGTCACCAACTTCGCCGAGGTCCTCCGTCGTAGCGGCCACGGTGACGCCCTCCCCGGGGTGAGGGCGGCCTCGATCGGGCCCGTGACCTCGGCCGCGGTGCGCGAAGAGGGGCTGCGCTTGGTGCTGGAGGCGGAGGAGTCCACCGTCGAGGGGCTGATGGAGGCGCTCTCCGCGCATGCGCTATACTTCCCGGGCTCGTAGAGTAGCTGGACACGCGGGCGGTCATTCTCCGAGGCAAGACTCGCGCCGTGCCGGCGTCCCGCTCCTGCCCCTCGGTCAGTCGGAGGTTCAACTAGGTCATGTACTTCCCCCACTATCGTCCCCGGCGGATGCGGCAGACCGCCAGCCTGCGCTCGATGATCCGCGAGACCTACCTGCATCCCCACATCTTCACCTACCCCCTCTTCGTCACTCACGGGGAAGATGTGAAGAACCCTGTGAGTTCGATGCCGGGCGTCTATCAGCTCTCCATCAACAACCTGATCGAGGAAGCGCGTGAGGTGGCCTCGCTCGGTATCAGGAGTGTTCTTCTCTTCGGTTTGCCCGAGCACAAGGACGATGTGGGCTCCTCCGCATACGATCCCGAGGGCATTGCCCAGATGGCCATCCGAGCTCTGAAAGAGAGCGTACCTCAGCTCACGGTGATCGCGGACGTGTGTCTGTGCGAGTACACGAGTCACGGCCATTGCGGCGTGGTGCGTGCCGACGGCAAGGTCGACAACGACCTGTCCCTGGAGCTGCTGGCCAAGACGGCTCTCAGTTTCGCCGAGGCCGGGGTGGACGTCGTCGCCCCCTCCGACATGATGGACGGCCGAATCGGGACCATTCGCTCGGCTCTCGACCAGGAGGGCCACCAGGACGTGCCCATCTTCTCGTACTCCACGAAGTACGCCTCGAGCTTCTACGGACCGTTTCGCGAGGCGGCCCAGTGTGCGCCGCGGTTCGGCGACCGCAAGTCGTATCAGATGGATCCGGCCAACTCCGACGAGGGCGTGCGTGAGGCGATGATAGACATCGAGGAGGGAGCCGACATGGTCATGGTCAAGCCGGCTTTGCCGTACCTCGACCTGATCTACCGGCTCAAGCACGAGACCCGCTTCCCGGTCGCCGCATACAACGTGAGCGGCGAGTACGCCATGGTGAAGGCCGCGGCGGAACGAGGTTGGATCGACGAACAGGCCGTCGTCATGGAGACGCTTCTCTCCATCCGTCGCGCCGGTGCGGACCTCATCATCACCTACCACGCGAAAGACGCGGCCCGTTGGCTCCACGAGCGCATGGCGGAGCCCTCTCGGGGTCGCCACCGATGAGCGGAGAAGCCGGTCGCCCGCCCGACGCCGACCCACCCGTGTACCTGCCCAAGCTCGTCGCCTGGGAGGTCACGCGGTCGTGCAACTTGTCCTGTGTGCACTGCCGGGCCTCGGCTGAGAAAGGGCCTTATCCCGGCGAACTCGACCTCGACCAGTGTCGGGCCCTCATCGACGACATCGCGTCGTTCAGCAACCCGGTACTGATACTTACCGGCGGCGACCCTCTCATGCGCGAAGACATCTGGGAGATCGCCGAGCACGCGATCGCCTCGGGCCTGCGCACCGTAATGTCGCCGAACGGCACGCTGGTGACCCCTGAAGTCGCGCAGCGCATGAAGGCTATAGGCATCCCGAGGATCTCCATCAGCATCGATTTTCCCACCGCGGAGCTGCACGACCAGTTCCGCGGGGTCCCGGGCGCGTTCGAGGGAGCGGTGCGCGGCGTGAAGACGGCCATCGAGGCGGGGGTCCAGGTGCAGATCAACTCGACGATCACCCGTCTGAACGTCGACTATCTCGACGATCTGCTCGATTTGGCCGAAGAGATTGGCGCCGTCGCCTTCCACCCCTTCCTATTGGTGCCCACCGGTCGCGGCAAGGAGCTCGGCCCCGAGGAGCTCCCGCCGGAAGACTATGAGCGCACCCTCAACTGGGTCTACGATCGCCAGAAGACTTCGAAGATCTTCTTCAAGCCCACCGACGCGCCCCACTACCACCGCATCATGCGCCAGCGGGCGAAGGAAGACGGTACCGACCTCAGCGAGCTGAAGATGCACCCGCACTCCCACGCCGCGATGTCGGGGAAGGTGGGCAAGGCCGGGCACCCGGGCGATCTCGACTCCCACTCGCGCGGTTGCCTCGCCGGTACAGGGTTTTGTTTCGTGAGTCACGTGGGTCAGGTGCAGCCGTGCGGCTACTTCGACGTACCCGCCGGAGACGTCAAGCAGCAGCCATTCTCGGAGATCTGGCGCACGTCGCCGCTGTTCGAAGACCTTCGTGACGTCGACAAGCTGGGCGGCAAGTGCGGCATCTGCGAATACCGGCGGGTGTGCGGAGGTTGCCGGGCGCGGGCCTACGAGGTGAGCGGCGACTACCTCGCGGAGGAGCCGTACTGCGTCTACGAGCCGGTGCGCCGCGGCTGTTGAAGGCGCGCGACCGAGCGCGCGACCAGGCGCGCGACCGGGCGCCGCTCCCCGGGAGGCAGGCTCATCTTCCGTGGAGGGGCTGTCGATAGAGAATGGTGGAGTCACGGTGCGCTCGCGGGCCGTCGCCCGACAGAGAAGACGGATGGGTGTTCCCGGGATTCCGCCGTGGCTGTAGAATGGTCCGACGAAGTGTGCGTCGGCGCGTGGATCAGCGCGTCGATCCGAGACGGGATGTGATGGTAGGCGGTGCGGCACAGGAGAGATCTTCCATGACGCGGGTGGTGCGTACGGCGCGCGCGCGGATCCTGCTGGCGCTATCGGCTTTCGCCCTTCTGGTCGCCGTTCCCGCGGCGCTCGCGGCTCCTTCGGACCCGACGTCGTCCACGAGTATCGCGCCGATCTCGTCCACGACCACGACGACGGTGCGCCCGACCACCACCACCAGGACCACCCTCGTGCCGGGCAGTCAGATGCCGAAGTTCCCGCCCACGACCGCGGCGCCCACCACCACGACCCTTGCCACCCCAACCACGCTCGCGCCGACCACCACCACCACGGCTCCCGCCGGTCCTTCGCCCGAGACCCTGCAGCGTCTTCGGGAGCTCGAGGAGCTGTCAACTCGAATCTCGGCCCTGCAATATCAGGTCTACCTGGCGTCCATCGAACTCGACGAGATCGACAAGGTACTCGCCGGCACCGTTGAAGAGTACAACCTCCGGGTGCTAGAACTTCAGGAGGAGAAGCAGCGGGCCGAGGCGCTGCAGGGCGAGCTCCTGCTCGTGCGCACCGAACTCGAAGCGGCCACGGAGCTGCTCACGGAGCGGATGGTCGGCGCCTACAAGAACGACGATTCCGCGCTCGACTTCCTGCTGAACACTTCCGACATGAGCGACTTCATCCGTCGTCTCACGCTGCTCGTCTCGATCGTGCGGAGCGACAAGGCCCGCGTAGATGAGGTGAGCACGCTGAGGGCTCGCGCCGATCGCCTGCTCGATGAGGCGTCTCAACAGATCTACGAGGTGACGACTGCCTCCCACAGGCTCGAGGAGCAGAAGGCCGTCATCGAGGTGAAGTTGGAGGAGCGCCAGGCCTACATCGACCGGCTGAGCGAGGAGGTGCGAGGCCTCGTCGATCAGCAGCGGCGCATCGCGGCCGACGTGGCTCCCGCCGGCTTCGACATCGGCGCCTACTTGGTAGGCGACGGCAACGCGATCGTGAAGACGGCTCTGCGCTATCTCGGCATTCCCTACGTCTGGGGCGGCGAGACGCCCAACGGTTTCGACTGTTCGGGTCTCTTGGTGTACGTGTACAAGCAGCACGGCCTGTATCTGCCGCACTACTCGCGCTACCAGGCCAAGATGGGCTTCGAGGTTCCGTTGAGCGCCATCCAGCCGGGCGACTTCGTCGCGTTCGGCGACCCGGTGTACCACATCGGCATGTACATTGGGGACGGCCTCTTCATCCACGCCCCACGCACCGGTGACGTGGTGAAGATCAGCGTGTTGGCACAGCGCTCCGACATCTCGGCGATCAGGCGCGTTGCCGTCCTGGCGCCGGTCGAAGGCCTGATCATCCCCTGACGGAGGCCTGATCATCCCCTGATCTCCACGCGGGCGCGGCGCGTGCGGGCGTTCTGGGCCCTGTGCTAGACTCCGCCCATGGCCACCATCTCCAGGTCTTCACGGGTCTACGTTCTCGACACGAACGCGCTTCTCAACGACCCTGAGGTCATCTACTCGTTCTCCGGCGCCGAGGTCGTGGTCCCTGTCGGCGTGATCACGGAACTCGACAAGATCAAGCGCCAACGGGCCGACCGTCGCGTGCGCTTCCACGGGCGCAAGGCGACCCGTATGCTCTTCGACCTCTCTCAGCAAGGCAGGCTGGCGGAGGGGGTCACTCTCTCGAACGGGTCGCTCTTCCGCGTGGACGAGGCTACCGATTTCGGCGACGCTCCGGATGGTCTCGATCTGCGCCGCATCGACGACCAGATCCTCGCCCTCGCCTGCGCGCTCAACGCCGGGCCTGCGGTGCGCGTGACCGTGGTCTCGAACGATCTCAATCTGCTACTGCGGGCCGAGGTACTCGGCCTGGGCACCTATCGTTTCGAGGGGAAACTCGAGAGTCTGCTGAGTCGCCGCCTCACCCCCATGGAGCGATTCCGGGAGCACGGCGCCACACTCATCCTGGGTGTGCTGACCGTGGTGTTCGCCACGTCGACCGCATACCTTCTCTACTTCGCTCCGACTCCTCGCCACGTCACGGATCTGCCGGTGGCCGACGACGCCATCCTCCTCCGGAGCCTCGGCGTGAGCCCTCAGGTGCTCGAAGACCACTACCGCAGTCTCCTCGCCGACGATCCGGCCGACCTCGACGCCCTGGTCAACCTAGGCAACCTCTTCTTAGACCAGGAGCGCTACCTGGAAGCCGTGGAGTTCTATCGCGAATCTCTGGCAATCGACACGACCAACCCCAGCGTGCGCACCGACCTGGGGATCGCCCTCCTCCGTCTGGGCCACACGATCGAGGCGATCCAAGCCTTCGAGCAGGCGATCCGAGATGCTCCCGATCACGCGCTCGCCCACTACAACCTCGGGGTGACGCTCGCGCAGAGCGGAGATCCGGCGGGCGCTATAGCGGAGCTCGAAGAGGCGCTGCGCCTCTCGCAAGGGGGCGGAATCGTGCCCGAGCAGGCGGCCTTATCGCTAATCGAGGAGCTGCGGGCGCAGAATTCCGGGGGCTGAACGGCGCGGCTGCCGGGGAGTCCGTTGAACGGCTTCGGGTTCCAGGCCGCCGGCCTTCTCTCGACGCGTGGCGCCCGGCGGTGGTAGCATACGTGCATTCGTGAGCGGCTCCTTGGGGGGAAGGCGTGCGTAAACGCATCGCTTGGATCGCATTATCTGGCTTGGCACTCCTGCTTCTCGTCACCATGCTCGGGTTCAACGAGACCTCAAAGCCTCGCTTCTGCTCAAGTTGCCACCTCATCGAGCCGTTCAAGATCACGTGGGATTCCTCCACGCACGCTGCGGCGGACGTGACCTGCGTCGAGTGCCACTTCGAACCCGGCGCCATCGGATACATCAAAGGGAAGACGTACTCCTTCATCAAGCTCACGCAGTTCGCCGCGGGGGCCACCGAGATAAAGCCTGAGGCGCACAAGCTGGTCGTCGGGGCCGGGTGCGTTCACTGCCATGAGTATGTCCGGGAGCCCGATGACCCACGATACCCAACGGGCATCGTGGTGGAAGACGTCCAGTTCCCTCACGCCTTCCATGTCAACTCTGCCAACCTGCAGTGCGCCGACTGTCACAGCGGCGTTGCGCACGGCTCCGAACTGGTGGGCGAGGAGAAGCCGCAGGCCGCCGCCGATCCGGCCTTCTGCCGCAGTTGCCACACCGGTGAGTTCGCACCCATCCTCTTCGCGGCCATCGAGCCGGTGGGCCGGGAGCACCCCGGCGCGCCCAAGGTAGACGTCAACGTGTGGCGCAACGTCCACTGGCGCGCCGCCGACGGGCCGGCAGTCATCGACGGCGTGTTATACGACAAGATCGAGCCGGAGACCTGCCTGGCCTGCCACGACGAGCCCTCCGTCGCGAAGGTCTGCAAGAGCTGTCACTTCGCCCGCGTGCCGGAGTTCTCGGCGTCGCCCGCCGCCGCGAGGGCCGGTCTCCTTCCGGTGGGCCTGTTCGCCTTCCTATTCGCCCTCTTCATGGTCGCGGTCTTCCTCAGGCATGGAGAGAAAGCACGTTTCTTCTCGTCCTTCTGGCTGAGGGGCGTCGCGGTGCTCGTCCTGCTGTCAGACGTGTTCGTGGTCTACCTCATCGTGAGCGACGTGATCACCGAGCAGACGGGGCGCCACGAGATGGGGCCCACCACGGTCTGGGTGAGCTACCTGTTCCTGAGCGTGGCCCTCATCGGCTTCCTTCTCTTCGAGGCCGGCCTGTTGCCGAGCCCCCTGAAGACCGTGAAGCTCCCCCGTGAGCGCGAGGAGGAGTTCCTGGTGCCGAAGCCGATCCGTCGTCTGACGGCGAAGACGCCGCCTGGCTCGGTGTCCTCAGAGGGCTCCGTCACTGAAGCGCTGTCCGAACTCGACGGCGCCGAGGCGGGCACGATCGAGGCGGCCGACGGCGCCCTCCCCTCCCCCGAGGAGCGCCCATGAGCGGGCCCGTCTCCGCCCCGCCCTCCGAGGCCACCGCGGCCGAGAGTCTCTCCCGTCGCGGCTTCCTCGCCTACCTCCTCGGCCTGGCCGGGGCCTTGGGCGCCGC
>CAMTXC010000021.1:0-20140 GCA_947085635.1 uncultured Actinomycetes bacterium
GGGAGCGGGAACTCGATGTTGGGAAGGTACATCATCGGTGTGGACGGTGGCTCCCAGAGCTCCAAGGTGGCCGTCTACGACCTGGAGGGAAACGTCGTCTGCGAAGGCAGGCAGGCGTTGCGTCCGGTGAGCCGCCCGCGGAATGGGATCGTGGAGCACCCAGACGACGATCTGTGGGATTCGATTGCCGCCGCCAGCCGTCAGGCCATGTCGAAGTTCCCTGGTGACCCGAAGGACATCATCGGGGTCGGTTTGTGCACGATCCGGTGCGAGCGGGCCTTCCTCAGGGAAGACGGATCGTTGGCTTCTCCCGTGATGAGTTGGATGGACACACGCGCGTACAAGCCGTACGTGCACGACGACCCTGCCGTCGCCTACGTCACAACGTCCTCGGGCTATATCACCCACCGTTTCACGGGTCGGTTCATCGACACCGCCGCCAACAACATCGAAGGACAGTGGCCCATCGATGCCGACACCTGGCAGTGGAGCGAGGATCCGGCGGTCCTTGCGCTGTGGAACATCCCCCGCGAGATGCTCTTCGATCTTCAGGTGCCCGGGACCGTCTTGGGTTACGTGACTCCGGAGGCCGCCGAGGCTGCGGGGATACCTCGGGGGATACCGGTGGTCGCCACCGCCAACGACAAGGCGGTCGAGGCCTTGGCCGCCGGTTCGCTTGCCAAGAACACGGCGCTCGTCTCTCTGGGCACCTATATCGCAGCGATGGTCCTCGGGAGAGAGCACGTCACTGCACCGAGCCACTTCTGGACCAATTTCGCCTGCTTCCCCGGGGCCTACCTCTACGAGAGCTACGGGATACGTCGGGGCATGTGGACCATCAGCTGGTTCAAGGATCTTCTGGGCGAAGGGGTCACGAGGCCGGCGGAGTCGCTGGGCCTCACCGCCGAGCAGTACCTCGATCGTGAAGCGGAGGAGGTCCCAGCGGGCAGCGAGGGCCTGATGACCATCCCCGACTGGCTCGCTCCATCGAACGAGCCGTTCCGCAAGGGTGTGATGATCGGGTTCGATGCCCGGCACACGAGGGCCCATGTCTATCGGTCGATCCTCGAGGCCATAGCGCTGACCATGAAGAACCGGGTGGACGCGATGTGCGAGGAACTCGGCATAGCCCTAGATTCGTTCGTTCTCTCGGGAGGCGGGTCCGAGAGTCCCTTGTTCATGCGCATCTTCGCCGATGTGTTCGGGATCCCCTCATCGCGGAGTGTGGGTGGCGGTGGGGCGGGCCTTGGATCGGCGATCTGCGTGGCGGTGGCGACGGGTGTCTATCCGGACTTCGAGACCGCCGTGGCTCGGATGACGAAGAGCCGCGAGTCTTTTGCGCCGGACCCGGCGAACGTCGACGTCTATCGGCGGATGAACGAAACGGTCTACAAGATCATACCTGCAGCTACGGATGAGATCCTTAAGCGGTCCTATCCGATCTTTCAGTGATGCCAATGCACGACCCGAACACGGGGGAACACCATGAGTCTGAGTAGAGAGGCCATCGTCGAAGGCCTACACCACATCCTGGGAACGGATTCGGTGGTCACCGACGAGCGGATCCTCAGGGAGAGCAGCATCGACCGCTTTCGGATGTTCGAGGATATCCACGGCGTCTACACTCAGCCGATCCCGGCGGCGGTGGCGATGGCTCGGAGCACCGAGCAGGTGGCCGGCGTATTGCGCTTCGCCAACGAGCACGGCATCAACGTGGTAGCTCGGACCGGCCGTACGGCGACAGAGGGCGGTCTAGAGACCGCCGTGGCCGACTCGTTGGTGCTCGACGGCTCGGGGATGAACCAGATCCTTTCGATCGACGCCTACAACATGCAGGCCACCTGCCAGTGCGGTGTGCCGCTCCAGGTGTTGGAGGACAGGGTGCGCGAGCAGGGACTCACCACGGGTCACTCGCCCCAGTCGAAGCCACTGGCACACATGGGCGGCCTTACGGCCACGCGCAGTATCGGTCAACTCTCCACCTTGTACGGTGGGATCGAAGACATGATCGTCGGTCTGGAGGCCGTGTTCCCCGACGGCACCGTCACCCGCATCAAGAACGTGCCCCGCCGGGCGGTGGGCCCTGATATCCGCCACGTGATCATCGGCAACGAGGGGACTCTCTGCTACATCACCGAGGTGACGGTGAAACTCTTCCCCTACCTGCCCGAGAACAACATCTTCTTGGGCTACACGGTGGACACGATGAAGACTGGTTTCGAGGTGCTCCGCGAGGTGATGGTCAACGGGTACCGTCCCTCGGTGGCGCGTCTCTACGATCCCGCCGACGGTGCCTATCACTTCGCCCACTTCGTGCCCGAAGGACTGAGTGTGCTGATCTTCGTGGCCGAAGGTCCGGCGGGCATCGCCAAGGCGACGGCCGAGGGCATCGAGGCGATCGTCGCACGGCACCCGGAGTGCCGGCAGGTGGAGAGCAGGTACATCAGCACGTGGTTCGCCGACCTGAATTGGGGTCCCGACAAGATCGCCCGGGAGCGCGAGGGTATCCTGCAAACAGGCAACATCAACCGCACCACCGAGGTCTCCGGCGATTGGGGCCGCATCAACGACATCTACGAGAGCGCCCTGCGCCGTATCCTCGCGGAGATACCGGACATCACCATGGCCGGTGGACATTCCTCACACAGCTACATCAACGGCACGAACATGTACTTCAACTACTTCTACAACGTCGTCGACTGCGGTCCGGAGGAGGAGGTCACCAAGTACCACACTCCGATCAACCGCATCATCTGCGAGGAAACGCTCCGGCACGGTGGCGCCATCGTGCATCACCACGGATTGGGCAAGGCCCGCACCCCGTGGGTGAAAGATGAGTACGGCTCCTCCTACTACATCCTGGAGGGGCTGAAGCGGACCTTCGATCCGAACGGCATCATGAACAAGGGGACGATCATCCCCGCATGAACGCCATGAGGATCCTGGTGTGCTTCAAAGTGACGCCCGACTACGAGGCGCTCCGTGAAGCGGACTGGGCCGCGGGAGAGGCCGACTGCGTTAGCGGGGCTGGAGTCGCTGTCGGCGGCACTGGGGTCGCGAGCGGGGTCGAGACCCGCTACGTCCCTCGCATCCTCGATTGCTTCGACGAGAGCGCTCTAGAAATGGCTCTGCGGATGCGCGAGGCGGCGGCCCGTGACGGCGTGGCGGTGGGCCTGGGCGCGGTCGCGGTGGGCGGCAGGGAGGTCGAGCCACACCTGAGGACGCTGCTGGCGCTCGGCTATGAACGGGCGACCCGAGTGCACGCAGAGGCGGGCTTGGATTTCGTTCCCACCGTCACGGCCTCGATCGTCGCGCGATACGTCCAAGAGACGAACAAGACCGACCTGCTGATGCTCGGGTGTTGTAGCGGCCCTGATGACAGCGGAATGGTGCCCTTTCTGGTCGCTGAGGAGCTGGGGTGGCCGTGCTTGACGCAGGTGACCGAGGTCACGGTGTTGAGCGACGACCGTGTGCGCGTGGCCCATATGATCGACGACGGACTCCTGCGTATGACGGTGAGGCTGCCCTGCGTGCTTGGCGTGGGGAATGCTGTGGTCGCGCGCCTCAGGGTGCCCACCCTGACCGATCGCCTCGCTCGGAGGGACCAGCACACGGAACTCCTTCAGGCCACCGATCTCGGTATCGACGTCCCGGCGGAGCTTGGACGCGCGACGTGCGTCCTGACGAGGCTCCAGGTGATCGATCGTAGCCGGGCGGGTGTCATCATCGGGGGGGAGACGCCGCGCGCGAAGGCGCAGGCCCTCTTCGATTCGCACCTGAAGAGCATGATCGAGAAGCTGTGAGGTCCCTGGTCGTCCTGGATGGGACCGTGGGCACGGCCGCACAGCAGGCGCGAGCCCTGGGCGCCTTTCTCCGCGAAGGCTTGATCGGCCCTCCGGCGGCGGAGACCCTGGTCTTCTATCACGACGAGCGCGACGCGGGGCGACTTGTAGGGCAGGCACCCACCTGCCAGGTGCGGCTCGTGAAGACAGCCGCGGGTCGGCCGGATGCGATCGTGGATGTTCTCTCAACCGTGGCCCGGGACGATGGGAACCAGCTCTTCATCTTTGCCGGCGGGTACTCCGGGACGGAGCTGGCGACGCGCTTGGCCCACCGCATCGGTGGCGCCGCGGTGACCGACGCGCTGGGCATCGAGGTTGGGCCGGAGCGTCTCCTGTGCCGCAGGCACGTGTATTCCAACCACATGGTAGGACATTTCGAGCTCTCGGCGCGTCCCTGGTGTGTCAGTATCAACGCCTCGTGGGATGACGCGCCGAGTGCCGTAGGTCTCGAGCACATCGTCCTGTCCGATACGGATGAGACCGGTGGCACAGCGGAAGCGGACGAGACGCCCTTTGAGGACCTCGAGCTGGTCGAACCGCCTCCGACAGGGGATCTTGCGCAGAGCCGGTTGCTGGTGGTGGCGGGAGCCGGAGCTGGGAGTCGTGAAGGGGTGGAGCGTATCGCCGAGGCGGCCCGTCGCATGGGAGCCGACTTCGGTGTGAGCCGACCGGTCGCCATGAGCGCCTGGGCCCCCATGGATCGGCTCGTCGGCGTCTCGGGGGCGCGGACCGCGCCCGAGCTATGTATCGTCGTTGGGGTCTCGGGAGCTCCGGCGCTCTACTGGGGGATCGAGAAGGCTGGGTTCATCGCGGCGATCGATCTCGACGAGCGGGTCCCGATCGTGAAGAGCGCGGACGCAGTGATCCTTGACGACGGCGTGGGCGTCATCGAGGAGTTGGCGGAGATCATCGCTTCGAATCGGAAGAACGTGTGCCCGGATGATCAGTCCCGCGATGGGTAGCGCACCGTCTCGACGTAGCGATGGGCCTCCCGGGCGAGGTCTTTGATCCCCGCCCATCTGTCGCCGAGCGAGGGCCTGAGTTCTATGCCGGGGTTGCACGGCTGCGGGCGTCCGGACAGCCTGCGCAACCACATGCGTCCGCGGTAGCGGTCACGCTTCATCTGGCTGGTCTCAGCCTGCGTCTGGAGTATCTCATCCGGAGTCGAGTCGAAGAGCGTGAGCCAGTCGGGCGCGACGGTGTCGATGAGCCGCTCGCCTCGCGGTGTCCGGATCACGAGATCGGAGACCCCCGGCGTGCCGTCGTAGCGCGGTAGCCACGTGTCGCCCACGGAGATGTCGGCGAGCTCGCAGAGGGCGTCGGGGCAGAGGCGGCAGCGGAGCAGCGAACTGCTGCGGACGAAGTGCGGGAAGTAGGTGGAGAGTTCGGACTCACTGGCCTCGCCCGCCCGGGTCTCCAAGCGCAGGGGGCCGGGCCACCCGGGCCCGCGGTACGACACCCGCGACAGCCGTCGTGGATCCAGGCCGGATCTGAGGGCCTCCACCTCCGTCGCCCGTGGTCTGAACGACGACGCGCAGAAGATGCCCAGCGTGAATGCCACCCGCTCGCGGAGTCTCGCGCTCCGGCGCTGGGCCAACCGGAACCCCTGGATGTGACAGGGGAGCCCCACGAGCGCATAGCGACCGGGCTCGTCTAGCACGCGGCGCAGCAGGGTGTTCGTGGCCACCACGTTGTACTTGGAACCACGGCACTCCGCGATCTCGTCGGCCGTCCGCGCGATCACCGTCTGTACGCGCAGTGGGTTCTCCGGATCCATGCGGCAGACGATCGCGGCGTCTATCACGTCGTGGGCGAGGGCGCCCTGCAGTAGTGCCGTGGCGATTCCGCCCGAGGCGCCACGATAGCGGGTCTGGGCGTCGGAAGCCCAGCCGATAAGGAGCCTGCGCCACGGCCCGAGGAAGTCCTGGAAGGCTGCGTCCTCGTTCTCCTCGCGCCACCATGCGGTGGGCGTGAAGTCCAGTCCGTCGCCTGGACACACGTCGACGCAGATGCCGCAGTCGTTGCACTGATCGTCGTCCACGCGCATGAGGTATCCGTCGCGGAGGCTCCACTCAGCGGCGATGGCCCCTCGCGGGCATAGGGCGACGCACGTACCGCACTGGGTGCAGAGGCCGGAGCTGCAGACACCCTCGATTTTCACTCGCGGGAGCGGCCTTCCAGGTATTCCTGGAGGTCTTTCGGGAAGCCGGGAGCGCGCAGCTCGGTTCCGACTGCATCTTCGAGGAGCTTCACCACCATGGGCGAGTGCGCGGAGCCTCCATACTCCGCTTTGGCGCGCAGGTTCAGTTGCTCCACGAGGCCGGCCACCTCGAGCGGCACTCCGAACTCGCGCCCGAGCTCGTACGCGAAGTGCAGGTCCTTGCACGACAAGTCCAAACTGAAGCCGATGTCGTAGCTGCCGCTCAGGATCGGTTGCGTCTCGGTCTCGAAGATGAAGCTGGTACCTGAACTCGCTTTGATGACGTCGTAGGCCAGGTTCAGGTTGATGCCTCCACGTTTCGCGAGCATCAGGGCTTCGCCCGAGGCGTACATGTGTATGAAGGCGAGCATGTTGGTGATCACTTTGATCACCGAAGCCTGACCCAGCGGCCCGATGTAGAAAACCTTCCCGCCCATGGCCTGGAAGGCGGGCTGATGCCTGTGGAAGACCGCCTCGTCGCCTCCCACGAGGACGGTGATCTGACCCTCGGCGGCCCGGTGTACGCCTCCTGTCACCGGGGCTTCGAGGCAGTCGACCCCCTGCTCCGCTGCGATCGCGGCGAGGCGGCGTAGTTCGTGAAGGTCGTTGGTGCTCATGTCGATCCAGGTTCCACCCGGCTCCATGCCGCCCAGGATGCCCTTGTCGCCCGCGACAACGCTCGTGACGGCCGCGGGAGAGGGGAGGCACGTGATGACCGCGTCGGAAGCGCGGGCCACCTCCTCGGGCGAATCCCCCCATGTGGCGCCGGCCTCGACGAGTCGAGCGCCGGCATCCTTGTTGAGATCGTGCACCGTGACCTGGTAGCCTGCCTGGACCAGGCTGGCGGCCAAGTGTGCTCCCAGATTCCCGAGACCGATGTACCCGTATCGCATCGTTCGCTCCCCGCGTTCGCGGCACTAGAAGTGACCGTTTCTTCCGTTTGCGCCGTCTGATAGGATGGCAGTCAGAGAACTAACCGATCAATCAGTTAGCACTTCATTTCACACCGGCTTGATACTGCATGTCAAGCGGGTTCGGCTCGCCGACAGGGAAACGGAGAAGCCGACGGTCGCCGGAGGAAGTGGGGGGTCTGTGGAATCCGAGCAATGGCAGATCGAGGTAGCGGATGCGGGCGACACGGTGTCGTCGGAGACTACGTCCACCGTGCACCTCGCCTTCGAGAACCCGCTGTCGGACCTTCCGGAGGTCGCGCGGAAGCTCCTCCTCGCGGCGAAGAGCATTGTCGCCAACCAGGGCTTTGACGCCCTCAGTCTGAACTCCATCTCCGAGGTGTCAGGCGAGAACAAGGCCATGATCTCGTACTACTTCGGAGGCAAGGCGGGTTTGATCGCAGCAGTCCTGGACTCGGTCATCCACGACGAGTACCTGACATCCGTGGCGAGGATGAAGGACGTAGCCCCTGGCGAGCGGGGGCGCCGCATGATCGACGAGATGCGACGCATCACTGCCGCCCATGAGGAGTTCCGAGTCTTCTTCGAGCTGCTGCCCGTCGCTCTGAGAAACGACATGCTGCGCAAGCGCATCGGGCTTCTGTACGAGTGGTACCGCAGCGAGAAACTCGGCTGGCTGGGTGTTCGTGACGTTCAGAACGTCCTCGACGACCCCGAGATACTCGGTCTCTCCCAACTCCTCTCCGCCTTCATCGATGGGATCGCCATCCAGACGGCCATCGATCCCGACCTCGATCTGACCCACGCCTATGCTGTGCTCTCCAGGATGATCGAAAGCTGCTTCCCCGAGATCTCCGGTGGTGTGACCACCACGGTGGACGAGGGAGAGTAGCCGCTCGCCGGATGACACCGGCGTTCCGCACTACGACGTCCTGGGCTAATTGATCGATTGATTAGGGATTGACACCGGGCCGAAGCCATGTCACAGTGGGCGCGAGCGGACGGTCGGATCGGCCCTCCGCGGCTCGGCTCGGCTCGCCCCACGGGGGTCGGGTGTCGTCATCTAGTGCGACCGTCGCTCGTCGGCCGCCGGGGAACGAAGGGGGTTTTCAGAGTGAGCGAAGACGTCAAGAAGTCGGGGTTCGATCTCGACAAGATCCTGGGTGAGCGGATCTCGAGGCGCGACCTTCTCAAGCGCGGAACGGCCGCTGGAGCCATCATCGGGCTGGGCCCGCTGCTGGCGGCTTGTGGAGGCGGCACCACTACCACGACGGCCGCCGGGGGCACCACCACCACAGTGGGCGAGGTGAAGAAGGGCGGTAACCTCAAGATCGGACTCGTCGGCGGCGGCGCTCAAGACACGGCCGACCCGCACATGTCGTCCTTTATCCCCGATGATGCCATCAACTGGTGCCTGTTCGAGGGTCTTCTCCAGTACAGCCCCGACTACACGCCGGAGTACCTGCTGGCCGAAGACGTATCCCCGAACGAAGACGCGACTGTGTGGACCGCGAAGATCAAGTCGGACATCTTGTGGCACGACGGCAAGCCATTCACTGCCGACGACGTGGTCTTCTCTTTCAAGCGCATCGTGGACCCGGACAACCCTCTTCTCGGCGCGGCGGCTCTCGGTGGCCTGAAGTCGGAGAACATCGTGAAGGTCGATGATATGACGGTCACCTTCACCTTCGACGAGCCGAACGTGATCTTCAAGACCGACGCCCTCCCGCAGCGCCTCGTGCACGTGGTGCCGGTAGGTTTCGATCCGGCCAACCCGATCGGTACGGGGCCCTTCAAGATGAAGAGCTTCAAGCCCGGCGAGGGCTTCGTTCTCGAGGCCTTCGCGGACTACCACGGGGGAGCGCCGTATCTCGACACTCTCACCTTCACCGAGTTCGAGGATCCGACGGCCCGCGTGAATGCACTGCTCAGCGGTGCGGTCGACGCGATCTGTGAGCTCCCTCCGTCGCAGTTGCCCGTCATCGAGGCTACGGCTGGGCTGGTGGCGCTGAACTCCAAGTCGGGCGGCTGGGTCCCCTTCTGCATGAACCTCAGCGTCAAGCCGTTCGACGACGTGCGGGTTCGGCAGGCCTTCCGGCTCATCGTCGATCGTCAGCAGATCCTCGACAACGCCTACAGCGGCGTCGGTTGGATCGGGAACGATATGTACTCTCCCTTCGACAAAGGCTATCCCAGCGATCTGCCGCAGCGGGTCCAAGACCTCGAGAAGGCCAAGGAGCTCCTTGCCGAGGCCGGCTACGCCGATGGACTCACAGTCGACTTGATCACGTCCGATGCGGTGGGAAACGGCGCCGTGGCTCAGGCGGAGATCTTCGCCGAACAGGCCAAGGGCGCCGGTGTCACGGTGAACGTGCAGAAGGTCGATAGTGCCGTGATCTACGGTGATGACTACCTCTCATGGGGCTTCTCGGTCGACTACTGGGGACTCCGCAACTATCTCCAGCAGGCGGCCGCCGGGTCTACGCCCGACGCCCCCTACAACGAGACCCATTGGGAGAACGACGAGTGGTACGCACTCGTGCAGGAAGCCACCAAGACTGCGGACGATAACAAGCGCAACGATCTGATCCGGCAAGCCAACACCATCGAATACAACGAGGGTGGCTACATCATCCCAACCTTCAAGAACCAGCTCGACGCCCACAGCGACAAGCTTGTTGGCATCGAGCAGAACGAAGTGATCGGCATTCCGCTGGGAAGGTGGCGCCTGCACACCGTCTACTTCAAGTAGTACTCCGGCCAACGATCGGCACAGGCGGCGGGCTCCCCGGGGGGCGCCCGCCGTCAGCGGAAAGGGGGAAGCTCCGCGGTGCCACCTCTTCTCAAGGTCATTCTGCGGCGAACCCTGCTCGGTTTGCTCACACTTCTTCTCGTGTCGGGGGTCGTGTTCGCCGCCACGCAGGCCCTGCCGAGCGACACTGCGCGCGCCATCCTCGGTCGAGAGGCTACTCCGGAACGTCTGGCGGCGTTGCGCGAGCAACTGGATCTCAATCGGCCCGCGATCGTGCAGTACGGCAGCTGGCTCGGTGGCGTCGCCACGGGGGATCTCGGCGACTCACTGGTCGCCAAGCAGCCGGTCACAGCCCTGATCTCCGGCCGAGTCAAGAACTCGGCCGCGCTCGTGCTGCTGGCGGCGCTCATTAGTGTTCCTCTGGCGCTGCTCCTGGGAAGCCTGAGTGGTCTGCTTCGTGACCGAGGGTTCGATACAGTTGTCTCACTCGGCAGCTTGACCTTGGCGGCTTTGCCCGAGTTCGTGGTGGGGATCCTTCTCATCTTGCTGCTCGCCACTCAGGTGCTTCACATCTTCCCTGCAGTGACCCTGCTCGATCCCGAGAGTTCCATCCTCGCGCAACTGAAGATGCTCGTGCTGCCCTCCCTCACGCTGGTGCTGGCTGTGGCTCCCTACATCGTCCGCACTCTTCGCGCCTCGATGATCGAGGTTCTCGAGAGCGACTACATCCAGATGGCCCGGCTCAAGGGCATGTCGGAGCGCACCGTGCTCGGTCGGCACGCGCTGCCTAATGCCATCGTGCCCGCTATCCAAGTGATCGCCTTGAACCTCGCGTGGCTCGCCGGCGGCGTGGTCGTCGTGGAGTATCTGTTCAACTACCCGGGCATCGGCTCGGCGCTCATGGACGCAGTCTCCACCCGCGACCTGCCGGTCATCCAGGCGATCACTCTTCTCATCGCCGGGCTGTACGTGATCTTCAATCTCGTGGCAGACATCCTTACCATTCTAGTAAGCCCCCGACTTCGGACGGGCCTGCAATGAGCCCCGAAAGGAAGAAGGGACCTCAAGCCCTGCACGGTCCGGGCCTCGAGCTGAGCGAAGAGGTCATCGGCCCGGGCTTTGAGAACGTGTCTGCGCCGCGCGCCCAAGGCGACAAGCGTCGCAGCGAATGGGTTCAGTTGGCGCACGACGCCATAGGCTATAGGCGCACCAAGATAGGTCTGGTGCTGGTCCTGTTCGTCGCCGTCCTGGCGATCCTCGGTCCTCTTCTGGCACCGCATACTCCCTACGAGTTCACGGGTCTGCCGTACGCTCAACCCGGAAGCGATGCCGTTCTTGGCACCGACCATCTCGGTCGCGATGTCCTTAGTCGCGTGCTCTACGGCGGTCGCTCGGTCCTGCTGCTTGCCTTTGCGGCCACGGCCATCGGTTCATTCCTCGGCATCACGTTCGGTCTGGTGGCTGGGTATACGCGGGACGCTGTGGATGACACTGTCATGCGCCTGCTCGATGTTGTTCTCGCCTTCCCGCAGATAGTCCTAGTCTTGCTCTTCGTCTCGATCCTCGGCCCAAAGGTCTGGCTGATCGTGCTCATAGTGGGGCTCACGCACTCGCCGCGCATCGCCCGCGTGACCCGCGGCGCGACCTTGGAGGTGAGAGAGAGAGACTTCATCAAAGCGGCTGAGGCGCTCGGGGTGTCGCGGATACGGATCGCCATCGGCGAGATTTTGCCGACTATCACCAGCCCACTGCTGGTCGAGTTCGGTCTCCGCCTCACCTACTCCATCGGTCTGATCGCCGCCCTCAGCTTCCTCGGCTTCGGTCTGCAGCCGCCGGCGGCCGACTGGGGGCTGATGATCAACGAGAATCGCATCGGCCTCATCGTCCAGCCCTACGCCGTCTTCGTGCCGGTGGTTTTGATCGCCGTTCTCACGATCGGCACCAACTTAGTCACCGATGGGATGGCCCGTGCGATGATCGGCATCGAACGCGATACGGGGGCTGCATGAGTCGTATCGCACTCACGGTGCGAGATCTCCGCATCGAACTGGATCCCTCGGGGATCGAGATCGATAGCGAGGTCTCATTCGAACTTGAAGAGGGGGAGGTCTTGGGGCTCGTGGGGGAGTCTGCCTCCGGTAAGACCACGGCGGCGACCGCGCTGCTCAACTTTCAGCGTCGCGGCGCTCGGATCGCCGGTGGCAGCGTCAACGTCGCGGGACGCGAAGTGTTCGCTCTCGGCAAGCCCCAGCTACGACACCTGCGCGGTGGGGAGATCTCCTACGTCCCCCAAGACCCGGGCTCTGCCTTGAATCCTGCCTTGCGCATCGGCACCCAATTGCGAGAGGTGCTCGAAGAGCACGGATTCGGCTCGTCGGACGCCGAACGGAGAGATCGCGTCGATGAGATGATGGCGGAGGTTCTGCTGCCGTCGGACAAGGAGTTCCTGCGGCGCTATCCTCACCAGCTCTCGGGAGGGCAACAGCAGCGTGTCGTCCTCGGCATGGCCTTCGCCTGTCGTCCAAAGGTGATCGTGCTCGACGAGCCGACAACCGGACTCGACGTGACCACCCAGGCACACGTGCTGTCAACGTTGCGCGACCTTGCGAGGGCGCACGGGGTGGCTGCCGTATACGTCACGCACGATCTCGCCGTGGTCGCGGAACTCGCCGACAGGATCGCCGTGATGTATGCGGGGCGTATCGTCGAACTCGGACCCAGCCACGATCTCTTCCGCGGCGCCAGTCACCCCTACACGCGCGGTCTCTTGGCTGCTGTCCCAGTGATCGAGGGGCGCCGCGCGTTGAGAGGGATACCGGGATACGCGCCGCGTCCGGGCCGTCGGCCGGTGGGCTGTGCTTTCCAGCCGAGATGCTCCTACGCCGTGGAGCGGTGCGAGACGGAGATGCCGCCGGAGACCACCGTCTCCCAGACTCACCTCGTGCGCTGCTGGCGTGCCGCGGAAGTGAGCGCCGTTGTCTCCGCCGCCTCCGACGCGAATGAGTCGGCTCTGGTTGGCGGCGACCAAGAGGCGCTCCTGCAGGTTAAGAACCTGACTGCCTGGTACGGTTCGCGCGAGATCCTGCACGACGTCGACATCACGCTCCGGGCACACGAGTGCCTTGCCGTGGTGGGGGAGTCGGGGAGCGGAAAGACCACGTTGTCCCGCTGCATCGCCGGCCTGCATGCGTTCAAGATGACCGGTGATATCGAATTCCAGGGCGCGCCGTTGTCGCGCCACGCACGCAGTCGACCGGTCCCGATCCGTCGGTCGATACAGTATGTGTTCCAGAACCCGTACAGTTCGCTGCATCCACGCAAGACCATAGCGCAGATCCTGAAGCAGCCGCTCGACATCTTCTTCGATCTGGATCGCGACCAGCGCGAGGAGCGCCTTGCGGAACTGCTCGAGCTCGTATCTCTCGAGGGCTCTCTGTTGCGGCGGTATCCGGACCAGCTCTCCGGGGGGGAGCGGCAGCGAGTCGCAATCGCCCGGGCCCTGGCGGCCGACCCTACCGTGTTGGTGTGCGACGAGGTGACGTCCTGGCTCGATGTCTCGGTACAGGCATCGATCGTGGAGTTGCTCGTCCGGCTTCAGCGGGAGATAGGCCTCTGCATGCTGTTCGTGACTCACAACCTAGCGCTGATTCGAAGCATCGCCTTCGAGGTGGCGGTGATGAGCGAGGGGCGCGTCGTGGAGTACGGGCCCACGGATGACGTCCTGGCGAACCCTCAGGCTCAGTACACCCGGAGCCTTCTTGCGGACACGCCGACAATCAAGGGCGCTCTTTCTGACGGCTGATGCGCCGCGCTGTCGTGCGTGATCCGTGCCGATTGAACCGTGAGGGGAGCGGCTTCCTCGGGCGGCGGGCAACCTACTCGTAGCCGTCGAAGTTCTCGAGGACCATTTGGCGTCGGTTGACGCCCAGTTCGTCGAGCACGCCTTTCATCGCCACTACCATCGAAGGGGGGCCACTGACGTAGTAGGTCCAGTCCGCGGGATCGTCGATCGCCGCACTCACGGTCTCCTGTGTGATGTAGCCCGTTGGGCCGTTCCAATCGAGCGGCGGATCCACCAACACGTGAGTCACACGCAGACCGGGCAGCTGCGACGAGAGGGTCTCGAGTTCGAGCCGGAACGGGATCGTGTCCATGTTCTGGTTGCCGTACAGCAGCGCGACTTCGATGTCGCTGCCGGTGTCGGCGAGGGAGCGGAGGATGCTGCGCACCGGGGTGATGCCGATGCCGCCGGTGATGAAGGCGAGGCGCCGGGCTCCCTCGCGCAGGGTGAAGCTCCCGAACGGCCCCTCCATCTCCACCTCGGTGCCTACGGGCAAGGAGTCAAGCACGGTCTTGTAGGGGGAGCCGGTGAGTCGGGTCGTGAAGTCCAGGTAGCCCTCGGTGGGGGAGCTGGAGTGGGTGAAGTGCTTGGTGAGGTAGCCGTCGGCGTCGGGGATGGTGAGCACGAACCACTGGCCCGCCTCGTACGTGTACTGCTTGATGCGTTCGAACCGGTAGGTCTTGACGCCCTCCACTCGGGGGATCCTGTCCACCAGCCTGGTGCTGAATGTCATGCTCTTCATCGGTGAGTCTCCTCGGTCGCGCTTCCGCGCCTGCGCCGGAAGCCTCCGGTCCGCCCCTCGCGCGGGGAGCCGCGGCTCTTGCCCACCCAGGATACAATGGAAGCCATGTCTGAGGAACCTCTGATACTGCATCCCTCCGTCGGCGACCCCTCTACCGGCGACCCCTCTACCGGCGGGTCGTCCCTTCGCATGGTAGCGTTCGACATCGACGGGGTGGTGTTGCGGGGCAACACCCTGCTTCCAGCCGCGCCGCCCGCGCTCGCGGACGTGTTGGATCGGGGACTCCTGCTGCGCTACGTCACGAACAACTCGACGCGGCACCGGGTGGAGGTCGCCGAGCGGCTGGCGGGTCTCGGGCTGCCCGCGGAACCCGGCATGGTGCTCACCTCGGCCGCGGCGACCGCCTCGTACCTGCGCTCTGAGCTCGGCGAGGGTGCTTCCGTGCTCGTGGTCGGCGGCGACGGCCTCATGGCGGAGCTGCGCGATGCCGGGCTGGAGCCGCGCCACGCGCGGAGCGCCGCACAGGACTCGGGGGCCTCACAGCGCTCGGGAGACCCGGCTGTGGTCGTGGTAGGCCTGGACATGGGTTTCGACTACGCCACGCTGGCGGTCGCGCAGACCGCGATCAGAGCGGGAGCGCGGTTCATCGCCACCAACGCCGACGCGACCTTTCCCGTGGAAGGCGGCGTTCTCCCCGGGGGCGGCGCCCTGGTGGCGGCGATCTCGGTGGCCTCGCAGCGGGAGCCGCTGGTGATCGGCAAACCGCAACTCGGTCTCGCCCGCGTGCTGGTGAACGAGGCCGGCGGCGAGCCTGCCGCCGTGTTGTTCGTAGGCGACCGGCTCGATACCGATATCGGCATGGCCGTCGCTGCGGGCATGCGTTCGGCCCTCGTGCTCACCGGCGTGTCCACCCGAGCCGATCTTGCCGTCCCGGATGTCGCCTCGCCCGATTTCGTCCTGGAAACGTTGGCCGATCTGTCGGGAGTGCTCGACGGGTTGTTGGCCGACGGGCGCCTGCGGTAGGCTCGGGTCACTATGGACGGCATATGGAGCGAGTACACGCGGCGGGCGATCGGCATCCTGCTAGTCGGCGTGCTCATGCTGATGATCTACGCCGCGAGGGGCGTGCTGGCGCCGCTGGTGATGGCCGGCGTGCTCGCCTTCTTGATCGAGCCGCTGGTCTCGTATCTCAACCGGCGTCTGCGCGTGCCGAGGGTGATCGCCGGCCTCGTGGTGTTGTTGCTTCTGCTGGCCCTCTTCCTGGTGGCCGTCATGGTGCTGGCGCCGATCTTGGTGGACCAGTTCAGCCAGGTGCGCTTCAACGTGGACGATGCGGTCGACGGGGTGCTCGAGTGGCTGCGCGCGGCTTCGGAGTCGCTGCGGTCTTTCAGCGTAGGGGGCTACGACCTCGGTCTTGGGCCGTACGTGGATTCCTTCCAGGCGAGGCTCGAGCCGTCGGCCGTCGTTGGCTTCCTCCCCTCGGGGCAGGATCTCTTCGGGTCGATCGACAGCATCCTGTCCACCACCGCTGGGGCCCTCGCCGGGTTTGCTTCCTCAATCGGGAGACTACTGCTCACCCTGTTCCTCACACTCATCTACAGCCTGTACCTGGTGAGCGACGGGCCGCGCTTGGCTTCCGGTGCGTGGGGTCTCGTGCCCGCCCGGCATCGGCCCGAGCTCGAGGAGCTTCAATGTCAGGTCGTGCGCGTCTGGCGTGCCTTCTTCCGCGGGCAGCTGCTCATGGTGACGCTCTTCGGTCTCTCGGTGGGGCTGGTGATGTGGGGGCTCGGACTTCCCAGCGCCCTCATGGTGGGCATCATGGCGGGGGTCATGGATCTGGTGCCCACCATCGGCGCCCTGGTGGCCGGCGGGCTCGCGGTCCTCATGGCCCTGATCCAAGGCTCCGAGCACCTTGGCGTGGGGAACGTGGCCTTCGCTCTCATCGTGCTCGGCGCGTACCTCGGCCTTCAGCAGATCGAGTCGAGCGTGCTGCAGCCACGCATCATGGGGAGGAGCGTGGAACTCCCGGGAATCGTGATCATTGTGGGCATCATGGCGGGCGCGAGCGTTGCCGGAATACTGGGGGCGTATCTGGCCGTGCCGGTGATGGCTACCGCCCGGGTGGTGGGCCTCTACGTGCACCGCAAGCTCACGGAAGGGCACGGACCGGGCGAACCGGGCGAATCGGGCGAGCGGGGCGAATCGGGCGAGCCGGCCGAGCCGAACGAGCCGAGTGGGCGGAACGACCAGTTCGGAGATACCACGGAAGGTGCCGCCGAAGAGCCGGTCGCCGCCGATCCATCGCCCCCCGACCCATCTGCGGCGATGCCCGAAGGGCCGGGACTGGAAGACCCTGGGGGCGACTCGCCTCAGACCATGCCCGAGACGAGTGCGTGAGCTTGGCTACAAGGGCCGCTGTGTCGTGACATCTATCTAGGGTACAGTATATGTCGCGTGGCGTGAGCTCGTCGCGTGGCGCGGGTGCGTTACTCCGCGTAGAATGCCCGACCGTCCGCTTGCGAGGGACTACAAAGGTGAATGAGGGAACACGAACCAACGAGTGGAACCGTCTTCAGGAAGAGCTGCAGCACATGGTCGATGCTCGGTTGGCGGATCGGCCTCCGAAGGAAGCCGGGTCGTCTCGAACGGGCGCTCCGGGCGGAACCGACACGCCGCGCCCATCCGATGCCAGGAAGACCGCGGAACCTCCCCTGGCCCAGACGCCCCCCGCGCTGCGCGCATCTGGGGAGCCCCCCGCGCGGCCCAAGTTACTGACGCCCTCCGCGCCGCCCGCGTCCGGGACGCCCCTGAGGTCCCCCGAAGCCCGGAACGGTGGAGGATGGGGCAGTGGGGGTAAGAGATCTCTAGAAACGGAAGACGCATCCTTCGACCACTTCGGGAGGTCGGGGGAGCGGCGGCCCTACGTGGGCAAGCGGATCGCATCCCTGCGGACCAAGGTGCACCACCAACTCGTCGACCGGGTCAAGGAGCTCGAGGAGGAGGTTCTGCGCCTCGGGATCCGCGCCGAAGTGGCGGAGAGCTCGTTGGAGAACGCCGAGCGACACTACGAAGAGCGGCTGCACGACCTCAGGGTGCAGCTGTGGGCGGCCCAGGGCGAACTCGACGAAGAGCGTGAGCGTTCTCGGACCGCGCCACGCAAACTCCTCCCGCGGCTATTCGGGCGCTAGCCTCGCAAGTTTCGCTCGGAGGTCGGTAATGATCTCCTCGGTATCCTCGATCTCGATGAGCTGATGTGGCCGTATCGTGTGGGCGGGGAGTGAAGCCTGTAGTTCTTCCAAGTAGGCCTGTTTGTCCGCGATTCTGCGCCTCAGTCGCTCGATATCCTCTTCTGCCATGGCAGGGCCTCGTTCCGTTGCGATGGCTGCGGGTGTCCCGGTGGTCACTCCGCCGCAGTTCGTCACCCTTTCGTACTGTTGCCTTTTGGGCCTTTGGGGAAACCGGCTGGGTGCGGCGCGGCTGGTGTCCCGATCAAGACGTGTCTCAACCCCGGGCGCGTCCCTGTTGACAGCTGGGGTCGCAGAAGGTATCGTCAGGCTCGGTTGCTGTCCTGATGGGGGAAGGGACATGCATGGGGGGTTTGGCGCCCGGACGCGGAAGGCCGCGCTGGGCGCCTACTTACGTCCCCCGGCCGTCGACTCTTCGCCACTTGCGCCCACACCCAGATAGCTTTCGAGTGCCTCCCGCGTGGGGGTGGTCTTGAAGTCGGGGAAGCGTTCAAGGAGCGGCGCCAGATCGGCGACGCCCCCCTGAGAAGTGAAGTCCACAGCCCCCGGTGATAGCGGTCGACTGGGCAGGAATTGAAGAACCGCGGCCGGGATCTTGCCGAGCGGCTTCGGTACGTGCAGGATCGGGCGACGCCTCCCCATCACCTCCAAGGCCGTGCGAAGGAACTCGTTCATCGAGATGGGCTTTGGGCCTCCCAGCGGCAAGGTGGCGTCGCGCGAAGCTTCCGGGTCGTCGACCAATCGTGCGAACAGCCTGCCCACATCGTCCACGAACACGGGCGTGAGGAGCTCCGTTCCGTCTCCGAAGACGGGCACGAACGGCAGGAAGTCGGAGAAGCCGAGGATGCGGTTGAGGGAATCGTCGCCGGGGCCGAACGCCCAGCTCGAGCGCACGACGGCCCACTCGAGTCCGCTCCCCCTGATCGCGCTCTCGGCCTGCCACTTGGCCCGATTCCAGGTCTCCGTGGCATGCTGGGAGACGGTCACTCCGCTCAAGTAGAAGAAGCGGGGAGCGCCGTCGGGGAATCGCGTCATCTCCGGGCCCGCGGTCTGTGCGCGGTAGACCGTGGAGATGGCGGTGAGGAGGTTGAGGGTGCCCCCGCGGTCCACCAGCATGTAGGTGAGACCGCGGCGTGCGTTTTCCACCGGTGCGCCGGGGAACTGCGCGCACTGGATCACGACGTCTACGCCCTCGACCGCCGCGAGGAGAGACGGCGGTCCTGTAACGTCGGCACTCACGAACTCGAGGCGCCCTTCGCTCATGGCCGCGGCCGCCTCGGGCAGCGCTTCGAACCTGCGGGCCGCCTTCTCGGCCGAGCGGCTCATCGCCCGCACCGTGTGCCCCGCCCCCAGCACGTGCCTGGAGATCGATCTGCCCATGAAGCCGGTGGCGCCCGAGACCAGGACTCTCATGACTTCGCCTTTCTGGTGGATCGTGCCTTCTGCGTGGATCGCGCTCCGAGTCTTCCTGTTCCCCGCGGAGTGCGGCGCGTAACGCCGGCCTCTTAGAGCCCGTTCCGAGTGGTGATACCGCTTCGAGTACGTACGGAGCCAGTCGGGGTAGTGGGCGGGCGTGTCCTTCTGGTAGAACGACCCTCCTTCGACACCCTCCGGGTAGCGCTCGAGGGTGAGCGGGCGGTCGTGGAGGTGGGGGAGGAGGAGCGGGGCGATCTCGTGGTAGTAGGCGGGCAGCTCGCCCTTGGTCACTCCTTCCGCGGGGAAGTACAGCTTGTCGGTGTGGGTGAAGGTGACGCGCTTCCCCGCGATGGAGAAGGTGCCGTCCAGGAGGGGTCGTTCGGTGCGCGGCAGTCAGCCGGCTTCGTCGGCGCGGTCGTCATCGGGGGCACCTCCGTCGGGGGTATCGTGCTCCCGCTCCGGTGCGCCGCCGTCGAGCACTTCCTCGATGCCGCGGCCGCTCAGCACCGACAGGGGAGCCTCGGTGACGAGGTCGTAACCCGAGCGAGACATCTCGTCACGGTGCTTGATCAGCAGCCAGTTCTTCTCCCCTCGACCCTTCATGTGCACGAGCGTCCAGCTGCCGTTGAGCTTCTCGCCGTGGAGGATGAACTTGAGTTCGCCCGCCGCCAGGTGTTCCGCCGGGGTGGATGGGCCGCCCTCGCGGGGCTTCTTCTCCCGGCCGTGATCCTGCTCCCACCACCCTGCGTCCCAGAGAACCACCGCACCTCCGCCGTACTCTCCAGCGGGGATCACGCCTTCGAAATCGCCGTAGTCCAGGGGATGGTCCTCGGTCATCACCGCGAGACGCTTGTCGCCGGGGTCGAGCGACGGTCCCTTCGGCACCGCCCACGACTTCAGCACCCCGTCGATCTCGAGGCGCAGGTCGTAGTGGAGGGCGGTGGCCGCGTGCTTCTGCACGCAGAAGAGCCTACGATCCTCGCTCGCTCGGACCGCTCCGCCCGACGGCTCGGCCGTGCGCGCGAAGTCGCGTTTCTCGCGGTACTCCCTGAGTTTGTCGTCGGCATCTGTCATGCCACTCGCCTCTCCTGTCTGGGTGGCCCTTCGGGCCCGGTTCTCGGTCATGCTACCCTGAGGGTGGGAGTATCTACTCCGGCGGGGTGGGCGTCGATCCCGGCGGGGTGGGCGTCG
>CAMTXC010000022.1:0-82444 GCA_947085635.1 uncultured Actinomycetes bacterium
CCGGCGGGGTGGGCGTCGATCCCGGCGGGGTGGGCGTCGGTCCCGACGGAGGTGGGCGTCGATCATGTCTGGATCTGTGATCGTGATAGGAGCCGGGCTTGCGGGACTCTCGGCGGGCGTGTACGCCCGCCTGAACGGCTACGACACCCTGATCGTGGAGCACCACTCTCAACCCGGCGGCGTGGCGGCCTGGTGGACCCGCAAAGACTACCTGTTCGACGGCGGCATCCACTTCCTGATGAGTCACCGACCGGGTCAGCCCACGTACGAGCTCTACGAGGAGCTGGGCATCTTCCCCGGCGTACGAGTTGTGGACATGCACGCCTACGCCGAGTACGTGGACGAGGCTACCGGCCGCTCGGTGGTGGTGGGGTCGGACATCGACAGGCTGGTCGATGACCTGACGGACCCGCTTGGCGCCGGCGTCTCGTCCGGGGGTTCGGGCCGATCGCACGCCGGCACGAACCGCGACCGCGCTGTCGTGGCCCGTCTCGTGGATGAGGCCCGCTCGCTGCGGGGCGTCGGCTTCGCCACCGCGGGCATGGAGCGTCCACCCGAACTCACTCGGTTCTACCATACGGCCCGCGACCTGTGGGACATGAGAGGCCTGCTGCGCCACATGTACGGCTCTATGGGGCGCCCGGTTGCTGAGTTCGCCGCCGACATCGAGGACCCGTGGGTGCGCTGGGTGGTGCGCAACCTGTTCATGCCCGATGTGCCGGTGTGGTTCGTGACCATGCTTCTCGCCATGCTGGCCGACGGACAACTCGCCCTGCTCAAGGACGGGTGCCGATCGTTCGTGGGGGCGATGGAGCGTCGCTACCTCGATCTGGGCGGCGAGGTCGTCTACCGGGCGACGGTCGACGAGATTCTCGTGGAGCACGACCGGGCGGTGGGTGTGCGTCTGGCAGACGGGAGCGGGCATCGGGCCGACGCGGTGATCTCGGCCGCCGACGGCCGTAGCACCATATTCGACATGCTCAAGGGCCGCTACGCGAACGACCGCATCGTGCGACGCTACCGTGAGTGGCGTCTCTTCGACCCGCTCGTCATCGTTTCGGTGGGCGTGCGTCGCACCTTTCCGGGTGAGCCCCCGCTCAGCGCCTACCGGTTGGAGCATCCGTTGAGTGTGGGCGATCGCGCCGTGGAGGGCGTCATGGTGCGGCGTTTCGATTACGGTGACGTCTTCGCGCCCCACGGTCGGGCGGTGATCCAGGTGGAGTTCGAGAGCGACTTCGAACACTGGACGGGGTTGCGCCGCGACCGCGCCGCGTACAAGGCCGAGAAGCAGCGGGTGTCGGAGGCTGTGCTCGACCGGCTCGAGAGGCACTACCCCGGCCTGGGCGCGCTGGTGGATGTCGTAGACGTGGCCACCCCATTCACGACGTGGCGCTACACGCGGAACGAGCGCGGAGCTTTCGAGGGATGGGTGCCCGTGCCGGAGGTGATGACGCGCACCTTGGAGCGCACGCTCCCCGGCCTCGCCGGCTTCTACATGGCCGGGCAGTGGGTCATGCCCGGGGGAGGGGTGCCGCCCGTTCTCTTCTCTGGCCGGCATGCGGTGCAGCTCATGTGCTCGCGCGACGGGCGCACGTTCCGGCGCAGCTGAGGTGATATCGGCGCGCCGTCGCGGCCGAAAGCCGCGGCGATCTCGCGGCGCCCGCGTCCCGAGAGCGGTCCGACGAGGCCGCCGGCCGCTGCCGAGCTCGCCAGACTGTGGGGTTTGGGTCGAAACCGCTGGTGGTTATACTAGCCGCGCGAAGCCGCGGCACACGCGGCCCCCTGTCACGGGAGGTGGCCGGGGTAGGTGGGCAGCGCGGGTCCTCGGGCCGC
The DNA here is from genome assembly GCA_947085635.1 of uncultured Actinomycetes bacterium. Taxonomy (GTDB): domain Bacteria; phylum Actinomycetota; class Thermoleophilia; order RBG-16-64-13; family RBG-16-64-13; genus JAHJSA01. Next base: position 1,834 of record CAMTXC010000022.1, read on the forward strand.
TTGCGTATTGGAGGTCCTCCGGATGTTCCAAGGGGTTCAAGGAGTCTGCCGTGAGGGGCACGGTGGCAGACGCCCCCAACTGCACGTCACTTCCGGAAGAGGCGGCCTGGTGACTGGTGTGCGCGGCCGGCGGGGAGGAAGGGCCGCGGGTGCAACTACCCGGGCCGGCCTTCTCGTTGCGGCTCTCCTTGCGCTGCTCGCCATTGTCGCGCTCGCTCCGGGTCTCGCCCTCGCGCAGGAACAGAGGCTCTCGTCCGAATGGCAGCCTCCCAAGGCCTGCGGGTATTGCCACGACACCCTGTACGAGCAGTTCGCCGGCACCATGCACTCGCTGGCGGCCGTCGACCCGCTCTACCTGTATGAGGTGGCTCTAGCGGACGAGCAGACGGATGGCCTCGTGGGTCCCTTCTGTCTCAAGTGTCATTCGCCCATTGGCGACTTGCTCGGGGAGACGGCTCCCCCCACAGGCAAGAGTGACGGGAGCGCGCTCTCCGACATCGCCAAGGAAGGGGTCACCTGCGACTTCTGCCACACGGTGTCGGGACCGTCCGATGCGTGGCCCGGCAACTCCTCCTTCGAGAGCGATCCCGGCCTCACGAAACGGGGCCCTTACGCCGACTCGGTATCACCTGCACACGATATCGCCTTCTCGGAGTTCCACACCTCGTCCGACTTCTGCGGAAGTTGTCACGATGTCAACCACCCCCTGAACGGGCTCGCACTGGAGGCCACCTACACGGAGTGGAAAGAGAGCGGTTGGGCCGATCTCGGCGTCCAGTGCCAAGACTGCCACATGACTCCCGGCGCGGGGCCCTCGCCTCCCGGTACGGGCCCGGTGGCGGCCTTCGGCCCTGAGCGCGACCGCGTATTCAGCATGGACTTCACGGGAGCGAACGCGGTCTTCGGTAACCGGGAAGCGGCCGAGGAGAGGCTCAAGGGCGCCGCCGCCCTCGAGCTGATCGTCGAAGGAGTGCCCGAGGCCGGCGTGAAGGCCGGCGATCCGGTGAAGGCGCTCGTCAAGGTGAAGAACGTCGCCGCCGGTCACTACCTGCCAACGGGGCTCACGGACACGCGACGCATGTGGCTCGAGGTGAAGGCCGTCGGGAGTTCGGGCGACCCGGTCGAGCTGGGGAAAGTGGAGTACCACACCATCTTCGCCGACGAGTCGGGGAACCACGAGAACGTACCGGTATGGTTCGCCGCTTCGGTCTATTACGACCGCCGGGTTCCGCCCATGGGGGCGCTCGACGAAGTGATCGAGTTCACGTGGCCCGAGGGAGTCTCTGGTGAGACCAAGGTGGTGGCGGAGCTCAAGTACATGTCGTTCACGCAAGAGCCGGCCGACAAGGCCAAGCTCGGCGTCGAGGTTCCCGTCATCCTGATGGCCCAGACCGAGCAGCCTGTCGAGGGCGCCGGTTCGTCGCTCATGACGGCGATCGCGTTCGTGGTGGCGTTCGTGGTCGTCGTGGCCATGATGGTCGTCTTCCTGCGCCGCAGGCCGGGCGCTTTGGCTCGGAGTAGCGGCGCTCAGCAGGCCGTCGCCTCGAAGGCCGCTGCAGACGGTGAGGATGCTCCGAACGCCGAAGCCGCCGCCTCCGCCTCGGATGCGCCGAGTGGCGTTGCTGCGACGGATGACGCCGACGCACCGAACGACGACGCCCCGACCGGCGCCGGCGCCTCGAACGAAGGCGCGACTTCTTGAGCGCCGGGTGCCGCGACAGCAGAGTGGGGGCTTGATCGCCGTGGTGGATTTCCTCACTGAACACCGCGCCACCGCCATCAACGTGGGCATCGCGGTGCTCGTCCTCCTCGGGGCGTGGCTGCTCATTCGGCTGATGCGGCGCGCGGTAGACCGATTCCTCACCCACCGAGCTCTGGCCGAGCTCGACGCTGGAGTTCGCACCAGGTTCCGCATGATCGAGCGTCTGGCCGCGGCGGGCATCGTGTTCCTGGGGCTCGGCCTGGCGCTGTACGTCGTCGATGTGGGCATCCTACGGAGGATCTCCGTGGCCATGTTCGCGTCGGCCGGCCTCGTGGGCATCGCCCTCGGCTTCGCCAGCCAGACCACCACCGCCAACCTGATCTCAGGGGTGATCATCGCCTTCGTGCAACCCCTGCGACTCGGCGACCGAGTGCGGGTGGAAGACGAGTACGGTCAGGTCGAGCAGATCGGCCTGTTCTATACCTGGCTGAAGACCTGGGACAACCGGCGCATCGTCATCCCCAACCAAGTGCTGTCGAACAAGGTGATCAAGAACTACACGTTGCACGACGCGCGCATGGCCGCCGGTATTGTGATGCGCCTCGACTTCACCGCCGACCTCGACGCTGTGCGGGCCACTCTTCTCGAACTCGCCCGTGCCCACCCCCTGTTCATCTCTGAACCTGAGCCCGAGGTCGAAGTGGTAGACGTCGACGACTCCGGGGTGTCGGTGCGCCTCACCGCGTGGGCCGCCGATCAGCCCGACGCCTGGAAGCTCGGCGCGGCCCTGCGGGAGCAGGCGCTCAAGGCGCTTGCCGCGCAAGGAGTGCCGATATCGGCCAGGAGGATCCGCCTCGTCCCAGGGGCGCCGGGAGCGGAGGTGCCGGCGGGCGGCATCGGGACCTCGGGCGCCGAAGGGACACCGGGTGCCGGCGGAGGTGGGGGCGGGTCCTGATGAGCGGCTCCCCCGGCGTCGACGGTCCGGACCGGACGGGGCGCCCGGAACCCATCGGGGAGTCGGGACGCGGTCTCTTCGGGCTGCGGCGGAACGTCTTCGTCGCGGGTGTGGTGTCGTTCTTCATGGACATGAGCTCGGAGATGGTCTATCCGCTCGTGCCCCTGTTCCTCTCCTCGGTACTTGGAGTCAACAAGTCGCTCATCGGGCTGATCGAGGGGATCGCCGAGACCACCGCGAGCCTGCTGAAGGTAGCGTCGGGCTGGTACAGCGACCACATCGGGCGTCGCAAAGCGCTCATGGGCGCGGGGTACGGCATCTCCGCGGTCAGCCGGATAGGCCTGGCTCTGGCCGGCTCCTGGGGCCACGTGCTCGGGGCACGGTTCGTGGACCGCGTGGGGAAGGGCGTGCGTACGGCCCCGCGGGACGCCATCATCGCCGACTCCAGCATCTCCGAGGACCTGGGACGGAGCTTCGGCTTCCACCGGGCGATGGACCAGTTTGGAGCGGTGATCGGTCCGGCCGTGGCCTTCCTCGTGCTGAGCGCCCAGCCGGGAGGCTACCGCACCGTCTTCTGGCTGAGCGTGATCCCGGGACTCCTCGCCGTGGGTGTCGTAGCCTTCTTCATCAAGGAGCGGCGCGTGCCCGGGAGGCGCCGGGTGAGGGGGAGCTCGGCCGATCGTCCGGCAGGCGGCTCCGGCGATGCTTCCGCCGAGGGTGCCGCCGGCTCCGACTCCGGCCTGGGGATACGTGGCAAGGTGGCTCGGCTGCGCGGCCCCCTGCTGGGGTATCTCGCGGTCACGGCGCTCTTCTCGCTTGGCAACTTCTCCGACGCGTTCCTGATCCTGCGTGCCGAGGACCTTGGACTGGCGACGGCGCTCATACCTCTGGCCTACCTGCTGTTCAACTTGGTGTACTCGGCGCTCTCTGTGCCGGCGGGACTCCTCGCCGACCGGTACGGGCGGCGCTCCGTCCTGGCGCTCGGGTACGTGCTCTTCGCGGTCACCCAGGCGGGGCTGGGTGCGGCGGACAGCCCGGTGCACGTGTGGGTGTTGTTCGCTCTGTACGGCGTCTATATGGGTTTCGCCGACGGCACCGGCCGGGCTCTGCTCGCTGAGCTCGCGCCCGCGGCGCGGCGCGCCACCGCCTTCGGGGCGTACCACGCCGTAGCCGGCGTCACGGCGCTGCCCGCCAGCGTGCTTGCGGGCGTCCTCTGGGATCGGGTCTCGCCGGCCGCTCCGTTCTGGGTGGGAGCCGGCACGGCGCTCGCCGCCGCGGCGCTGTTGCTGGTCGTGGTACCCGCAGAGACCCGGACCCCGGCGGCCCGCTGAGGCGAGCACCCGGTGGGGAGCCGGCAGTCTCCGGCGTGACTCGGCAGCCTCCCTGCATGATCTCGGGGCGCAGCGGGTGGCCCGCGCTGCCCCTGCTGGCCTAGGAACGGTCTAGGAGTCGGCGATCAACGGCAAGAGCTCGCGGTGGTCGCGGATGACGGCGTGAGCGCTCGGGGGGTCCTCGTGGTCGTTCACGGCCGCGAAGCGCACAGCCCGCATGCCCATGTCGAGGGCGCCCGCGATGTCGGTACGGGGCGTGTCGCCCACGTGGAGGGCGTGTTCCGGAAGCACCCCCATCTCGACCAGGGTCTTCTCGAACATGCGTGGGTCGGGCTTGGGGTAGCCGGTCTCGTCTGAGAACGTGAGGCTCGAAAAGTGGTCGAGGAGGCCGTCGCGCTCGAGGAATCCCACGAGGATGCGCCCCGGAGTGAGGCCGGTGTCGGAGATCAGGCCAATCTTCACCCCATCGGCGGCCAACCGGGGGATGGCCTCCGCCGCCCCGGGGAGCAGGCGCAGCCTGACGTGGGCTCCGAGTTCCTCGATGCGTAGTGCGGCGCGCTCGACGACGCCGTCGCACGGCTCGAGCCCGAACTGCTCGAGGACGTAGAGCACGTGTTCGGGGGCGCCGTAGTGCCGCCCGTCCCGCCACGCATCCAGATACGAGTCGAAGCTGCCGTGCTGGGCCTGCTTGAGCGCTTCGACGTCTGACGAGCCGCCACAGGCTTCGACCGCTTCGCTCAGCACCGCGAGCCTCAGGGCGCGGGACCCCTCGTCGGGTTCGAGGTGCGCATCGGTATAGAGGGTGTTCCAGAAGTCGAACGTGACGCCGTCGATGGCCATGCGCTCTCCACGGTGGGCTGGGCTAGTGGCAAGGGGAGTATACCCACCCCGGCGGACGGAGATCGGGCTCGGGCCGGAGGGCGCAGCCCGGCGGTTCTAGTCACGTCTGGGAGGCGATACCGTGGATCCGCCTCAGTCCACGGTTGCGCGGCCGTCGCCGGTGATGGGTATCGCCGGCCCCAGGAAGCGGGGCTCGGAGCCCAGTACGTGCAGCTGAAGGAGGGCTTTGCAGCGTGCGAACCACTCACGCACCCGTAGTCGCTCGAGGTCGCGGTAGGGACGCAGGTCGGCGGGTACCCCGGTCGCTTCCAGGCCCAAGGCCCGAGCGGTGTACACGGCTCTCTCCAGGTGGAACTGTTGGGTCACCACGAGTGCGTCTTCCACCAAGAACACGTCGCGGGCCCGGTACATGGTCTCGAAGGTGCTGAAGCCGGCGTGGTCCATGAAGACGTCTTCCGCAGGCACGCCGTTCTCCAGCACGTAGGACCGCATGGCGTTGACCTCGTCATACGGGATGGTGCCGTGATCTCCGCTCAAGAGTAGCTTTCGTACCTTTCCCGACTCGTAGAGTCCGATGCCGGTCTGCAGGCGGTCTACCAGCATTGGTGAGGGCCGGCCGTCGGCGCTCACGCTGGCACCGAGGACGATCGCCACCTGAGCGGAGGGGGCTTCGTCCACCGAAGGCGCCACGTACATGCCTCCCCGAGCAGCGACATAGGCGTTCGCGGCGATCGCCCCCACCCCAGCGACGAGAATCGCCGCCGCCACGAGCACCGCTGCCCGCCGCAGGATGGTCCCGATGCGGGAACCCCGAGCAGCGCCGCTCCCGTGGGCAGCGTGGCGAACCGTCCCAGGGTTGTCGAGCGCGGGGGCGTCGTGGTGTCGGGGATCCGGGCGCATGATCGTCCGGTCAGTGTAGCAACCCGCGGGACCGCCGGACGGCTACCGTGCCGGCCGGCGGCGGCTGGTACAATCTAGGCCTTCGCAGGCCGTCGTACCGCCGCAAAGAACTGGAGGACCGACCGACCATGCCGATGACCATCACAGAGAAGATCCTGGCCAGGGCGGCCGGTCGCGACGCCGTGGAGCCCGGCGACCTGATCATGGCGCGCGTCGATTTCTGCCTCGGCAACGATATCACCGCCCCCGTCGCAATCGATGAGTTCGAGAAGGCCGGCTTCGACAGCGTCTTCGACCCTGATCGCATCGCCCTCATCCCCGACCATTTCACGCCGAACAAAGACATCAAGACGGCGCAACTCGTCAAACAGATGCGGGAGTTCTCGGCCCGCCACGGCATCACCCACTTCTACGACGTGGGGCGCGTGGGCGTCGAGCATGCCCTGCTCCCGGAGATGGGCCTGGTCGGTCCGGGCGACGTGGTCATCGGCGCAGACTCCCATACCTGCACCTACGGCGCCTTGGGCGCCTTCGCCACCGGCGTCGGGTCCACCGATCTGGCGGGGGCCATGGCCACCGGCCAGGTGTGGTTCCGCGTGCCCGAGTCGCTCAAGTTCGTCTTCGACGGGGAGCTCTCTCCGTGGGTCACGGGCAAGGACCTCATCCTCTACACCATCGGTAACATCGGAGTCGACGGAGCCCTTTACATGGCCATGGAGTTCGCCGGCTCGGCCATCTCCGGCCTGTCGATCGACTCCCGCTTCTCCATCGCCAACATGGCCATCGAGGCAGGGGGGAAGAACGGCATCATCGCGGCCGACGCGACCACACGCGCCTATGTGGAAGGCCGCTTCCAGCGGGAGCCCGTGTACGTGGAGTCCGACGCGGGTGCCGAGTACGTGCACACCCACGACTGGCGAGCAGCCGACGTGCCCCTGATGGTGGCCAAGCCCCACCTCCCATCGAACACCCAGCCCGCCGCCGACCTCACCGGCACGCGCATCGACCAGGTGGTCATCGGCAGCTGTACCAACGGCCGCATCGAAGACCTTCGCATGGCCGCCGAGGTGCTCCGCGGGCAGAAGGTGCACAGGGATGTGCGCTGCATCGTCATCCCTGCCACCCAGGCCATCTGGAAGCAGGCCATGAACGAAGGGCTGTTCGACGTGTTCCTGGACGCCGAAGCCGTCGTCTCCGCTCCAACCTGCGGCCCCTGCCTGGGCGGGCACATGGGCATCTTGGCCGAGGGCGAGCGCGCCGTCGCGACGACCAACCGCAACTTCGTGGGACGCATGGGCCATCCCGGCAGCGAGGTCTACCTGGCCGGCCCGTACGTGGCCGCCGCCAGCGCAGTGGCCGGCCATATCGCGACCCCCGAGCAGATCGGCACGAGGAGGGCGGCATGAGCGCGAGCGCTCCGAACAACGAGATGGGAGCCGTCCCCGGCGGCAGCGCCGTGTTCGCCGGCCACGCCTGGACCTTCGGCCGCGACGTCGACACCGACCTCATCATCGCCGCCCGCTACCTCAACATGAAGACGGCCGAGGAGCTGGCCGCGCACCTCATGGAAGATGCCGACCCTGAGTTCCCGCAGAAGGTGCGCCCGGGCGACATCCTGGTTGCCGACGAGAACTTCGGCTGCGGCTCGAGCCGCGAGCACGCGCCCATGGCAATCAAGGGCGCCGGTATCCCGGTCGTGATCGCCAAGAGCTTCGCCCGCATCTTCTACCGGAACGCCTTCAACACCGGCCTGCCCATCTTGGTGGCGCCGGAGGCCGTCGACGGCATCAACGAGGGCGACGAGGTGGAGGTGGACCTCTCCACCGGGCGCATCCGCAACCTGACGTCGGGCGCGACGTTCGAAGCCGAGCCGTTGCCCTCCTTCATGCAGGAGTTGGTGGCTGCCGGCGGGCTGCTGCCGTATCTGAAGGGGCGCGGGCGGGGGTAGGCGGCGGCTGGGTCGGGCGCGGCCTCAGCGTACCGGCCGGTTCGTCGGATCGTGCTGAGGCGGTCTCGGGGGCCACACTCAACCCAAAGTCCGATGGTCGACGGGGCAGACGCATACCATCCTCGCACGATGGATGGGTCGACGCGACCGCAACTGTGGTTCCTGCGCTCCGGGCGGTGGCGGTGGCAGGCGTTCTCGCTTCCGCCCAGGCGACGGCGCTTGTGTTGCTGACGGGCCACCCGATAGCCTTCGCGCTTCCAGAGGCGGTAGATGCGCTTCGGGTTGGCGCGGAAGCCCTCCCACCGTAGGAGATCTCCGATGCGGCGGTAGCCGTAGCGGGGGTGCCTGCGGACGAGCTCCTCCATACGGGAGAGGAGCCGAGGCTCGTCATCGGGAGTACGGGCCTCATAGCGGAGCGTGGAGCGGCTCACGGAGACGACACGGGCCGCCCGGCGTTCGGAACAAGGGAAGGTAGCCTGTAGATGGTTCAGGGCTCTTCGTCTCCTTGCCGGGCTTAGAAGTTTCCCTCGGCCAGCTCCTTCTGGAATGCCCCCACTCTCCGTACCACCCGCAATGAGAGTCCCCTTGGTCATGATGGTAGTGGCTGCCCTGGAGGGAGGGGCGTAGCGCCGGCTGTACCTTGGCGGCCAAGTCCACAAGTTGCCGAGTCGTCGGACGGGGCGCTTGGTGCCCTACGCCCGGCCCAGCCAGAAGGCGATGAAGGCGGTGCGAGCCAGGATTCGCGAGCTGACCGAGGGGAACCGCCTGCGGGTGGAGCTCGGGGAGTTGGTGGGGGCTCTCAACCGGATCATTCGCGGCCGGCGGGCCTATTTCTCGCTGGGGAACTCCACGAAGAAGCCGGCGGACCTTGATCGGTACGTGCGGTCTCGACTGTGGCGGTTCCTGAGGAAGCGTCAGGGACCACGTGGCCGCCTCCGACCGGCTGACTTTGTGGAATGGGAGCGACGGAGTGGCCTGACGTACTTCTACCCGACAGGGCGACGCGGTCTACGGCCTTGCATGCCGCAGGGTGAAGGTTGTCGGAAAGCCGTATGAGGGAGAACCTCACGTACGGTTTGATGTGGCGGGGGGTGGAAACCAGGACCTTGTCCCAGGCGCCGCTCCTCGACCCTACCAGACCGACGCCGCTGCGCGGCGCGGCTGAGCGGCAGGATCGTTAGACGTACCGGCCCCACAGCCTGGTGCCCCACCGACGCGACCCGAACAGGATTCAGCATGCACGCTCCCGACCCCAGCTTCATGACGAGTGACGGACTGAACAAGGCCGTCGATCTGCTCGCGTCGCGCAGCGGCACTCCCGGCGACTTGCCGCTTGCGCTTCCGGAGTCCGGGGTCGGCGAGATGCAGGCGCTCGAGATGCTGTCCGGTCACGTCCTCGGCGAGGCTGCCCAGCTCGGCTCACCCACGTCGCTCGCTCACATGGACCCGCCAACTCCGTGGATCACGTGGGCGATGGCTCTCTGGGACGCCGGCCTCAACCAGAACACGCTCCATGAGATGACGTCGCCGTTCGCCACCCAGGCGGAGGCGAGGGTGCTGTCCTGGCTGACGCCCTCTTTCGGCATGCAAGGCGGGCACTTCTGCGCGGGGTCGACGATTGCGAATCTCACTGGGATCTGGGCTGCGCGAGACGCCGCCGGCGCGAAGACAGTCATCACTTCCCAGGCGGCGCACCTCAGCGTCGAGAAGGCGTGTCGCCTTCTCGAACTCGAACTCGTGGTGGTTCCGGTAGACGGGCGAGGGCGGCTTAGCCCGGCCCACGCAGGCAAGTTGGACGGCATTGGTGCCGCTGATTCGGTGGCAGTATCCGCTCACAAGTGGCTCTTCCAGCCAAAGGACTCGGCACTCGTGATGTTCCGCGATCTTGAGGCCGCGAATGCCGCGGTTAGCTTCGGCGGTGGCTATCTCGCCGGCGGATGCTGTCGAGGCGAGCGAGCGTCTTGAGTTGTGGGGTCGACCGCAGGCTGCAATCAACGTGTTCCGCCCGGTGGACCGGCAGACCGACACCTTCGTTCAGGCCGCGCCTGCGGGCATGCTGTCGAAATGCGTACTGGATGGTGAGACCTGGTGGAGATCGGTAGCTGCCAATCCCTCGGTGGATCTCGCTGTCGTAGTCGAGAGCGTTGTTGCCGCCCGCCGCGTAGACGTCTAACAATGGCATCGAGCGGACAGCGCAAGCGCTAGACTCATGTCAGTCATGGGCTACCGCTCATGCCTAACACTAGACAGCATCAAACCCACTATCTAATTGTCCGACCACCATGGCGCACGATAAGGACGCGATCCTTCGCCAGGCCCTGCTGCGCCCGACCGCACGCGTGCCGGAGTGCGCGTGGCGCATTGAAGACAATCCTCATCAGGCCGTTCGCGCAGAGTGTTTGGTGCTCGAAAAAGAACATCCACCCCATCGAGAGAGCCGTTCGGGTCGTCGCCGGTGCCGCGCTCGCCTGCCTGGCGTTCTGGGGGCCGGCCAACAAGTGGTTCCTGCTGGGCCTGATCCCGCTCGCGACCGGGCTGATCGGCTGGGTGCCTGCCCTATGCGCTGCTCGGCATCAGCACCTGCTCCCGGAATAAGCCCCGGCGCCGCTCCGCCTCCTCTAGCGGATCCAGTTCGCGAGTATGGCGGACAGCGCCGTGATTGACACCAGCACCCACAGGGTCACGCCCATGAGGAGCGGGCGCATGCCCACGGCCTTCAGTGATTTCCAGGTTAGGCTGGAGCCGATCAGGAACAGCGTCAGCACGAGCAGGCGCTGGGCCCCCTCGCCGACCAGCGCTCCAGCGGCCTTCGTTCCCGGCAAGAAGGTGACGAGCGCGGCAGCCAGGAGGAACCCGAGGATGAACCAGGGACGCTTCGCCTGGACCCTCTCCGCGCCCGCCTCCTGACGGAACTGGAAGCCGAGCGCGAGGGTCAGGGGCACGATCCAGAGGGCGCGGGCGAGCTTCACGGTCGTGCCGACCTCGAGGGCCTGCCTGCCGTACTGCATCGCGGCGCCGACCACGGAACTGGTGTCGTGGATGGCGAGCGCGCCCCACAGGCCGAACTGGGTCTGGCTCAGCCCGAAATGTGTCCCGATCGCCGGAAACAGCACCAGGGCCACGGCGTTGAGCAGGAACACCGTCGCCAACGAGACCGTGACCTCGTGATGCTTGGCGCGGATCACCGCCGCGACGGCGGCAATCGCGGAGCCGCCGCAGATCGCCGTGCCCGCGGTGATCAGCAGCGCGGTCTGGCTCTCGACCTTGAAGACGCGACGCAGCACGTATCCGGCCGCGAAGACGAAGGCGATGCTGGCCGCGGTGTAGCCGAACCCGTGAAAGCCGACCTTGGCGACCGTCCTCAGGTTCATCCCCATCCCCAGGCCGATCACGGACAGGCTCAGCAGCGGGTGGATCCAGCGCTTGGCGTGCTCCAGGTAGGGGTTGTCGAAGCCGAGCGCCAGCGCCGCGCCCAAGACGAGCGCGGACGCGGAGTTCAAGACCCCCGTCAGCGCCAGGAGCGCCGCGGCCGGGTACAGCCAGGAGACGAGAGTCGAGGAGACGGGAGCGTCGAGGCGGGTGGATTCGTTCATGACTTCAGCATAACGGAGCGATATCCAAGAAAGTAGACGTATTATCTTATATACTATCAGTCTAGATTATATCTAATTCCCCCGGGAGGCCCCCCATGGGACAGTACTCGTTCGCGATCGATCCGGCCCTGCTGGCCACGTTCCTCACGGTGTCCGACGCCGGGCGCGTTCTGGCCGGAGCGCGCGCTCTCAACCTGTCCCAGCCCGCGGTGACGGCCCAGATCCGCAAGCTGGAGTCTCAGCTCGGCACGGCGCTGTTCCTGCGCTCTTCCCGGGGTGTGACGCTGACCCCCGCCGGCCGCACCTTCTACGAGTCGGCCCGCCGCATCCACGCTCTTGTGGAGCGCTCGCTGGAGGAGCTGGCCCCGGCCGGGGAGGCCGGTGCCGGCCTGCAGATCGCGGCGAGCACGACCATCGCCGACCACGTCCTGCCGCCGCTGCTCGCCGAGTTCGCCCGGCTCCACCCCGGCGTCCGCGTCCGGCTCACGGTGGGCAACACCGAGGACATTTTGGAGCGGGTCCGCGGCGGTGAGGCGCCGCTCGGGCTGGTCGAGGGCCACGGCCGCCTCGCGAACGTGCGCCTGGAGCCGTTTGTCGAGGACGAGCTCGTCGCCTGCCGCGGCACCGGATTCCCGGCGAACGTCCGCCGGGTCAAGGATCTGGCGGACGCGCCCATCCTCTGGCGCGAGCAGGGCTCCGGCACGCGCGCCGTCGTGGAGCGCGCGCTGCGGGACGCCGGCCTGACGAAGCGGGCCGTCGCCCTGGAGCTCGGCAGCACGGAGGCCATCAAGAACGCGGTCGTCGCGGGCATGGGCATCGGCTTCCTGTCGCGCTGGTCGATCCGCGACGAGTTGGCCCTCGGCCGGCTGATCCTGATCCCGCTGCGCGACCTGGCTCTGCGCCGCACGTTCCGCTGGGCGCTCCCGTCGGGCTCGCTGACCGGGACGGAGCTGCGCTTCTACCGCTTCGCCAAGGAGGCTCAGGTCGGGATCTTGTAGTAGTCCCGGTACCAGGCGACGAAGCGCCGCATGCCGTCCGCCGCCGGCGTGCTCGGCGCGAAGCCGACGGCCGCGCGCAGGTCGGCGGTTTCGGCGCTGGTGGCTGGCACGTCGCCGTCCTGCATGGGCAGGAGGTTCTTCCGCGCGGTCTTGCCCAGCGCCGCCTCGAGCGTCTCGATGTAGGTCATCAGCTCGACCGGCTGATGGTTGCCGATGTTGAACACGCGGTAGGGCGCGGCGCTGCATCTGGGGAACCAGCGGCGGTTGGGCGGTTGTCCGTCGAACGCGACCCGTTCGGCCGAACGCCAGTACCGGTCGAGGCGCCGCCTACCTATGTCGCCCGAAATGCCATGCGCGTATCGCTCACGGATCTTGAAATGCTCGGACAGCTCGTGGACACTGCGCTCGCGGCGGGTGCCTCTGAGATCGCAAACATCACTTTCGCGTCGTCGCAGGCGGTGGCCGCGCGGCAGCGAGCGATCGCCGCCGCCGTGCGCGCAGCGCGGGCTGACGCCGCGGCTGCCGGCGGGATTCTTGGTGCATTAATCGAAATCTCACACACGCGTACCCGATGGTCGATGACGCCGTCGTCTGGCTGATCGCCGAGCACGACGTGCCCGTGCTGCGAGACGAGTGTGTTGGCCTGCTCGGCGCTGATCGCGACGAGGGCTAACGCGCACATCAGCAGATGCCGCCGGCGCGGCACGGCTCATGGTGACTAGGCGCGAGCCCCGGCTCGTCGACCGAAGCGCGGCTGGACCGTCCCTGGCAGGCTCATACCCTCGTGACTCATTCGGCGGGCGGGACGAACAGCGGCCTCACCTCGACACCGCCGTCGCGGGTAGCGGGGTTGAGCTTGGCGATTCGCACCGCGACGTCTAAGTCGGGCGCCTGCAGCACGTAGAACCCAGCGACAACCAGATCGGACTCGACGAGCGGACCACTGCGCACCGTGTCGCCGCGGATTGCCGTCGCAGTCGTGCTCGGCTGGAACGCGAATCCGCGTTGCCCCGAGAAGTAGGAACCGCATGGCCTCTTTCCAATCGACCGTGTCCGAAGGAAGGTCGATCTCGCTCACGACGAGATCGACCATGCCGTCGAGGATGTCGTCCTTGTTGGCCACGTGGTTGTACAGCGACATCGCCTCGACGCCGAGTCTCAGTCCGAGCTCGCGCATCGTGAGTGACTCGATGCCCTCTTCGTCTGCAAGGGCAACAGCGGCGCCGAGCACTCGCTCCCTGCTGAGCGGCACACGGGACTCGGGACTCGGCGTTGGTCGTGTCTGTACCAACTTGACACCGGGAGGCGGACCTGCCAGACTGGCGTAGAGCGAGCGCTCTATCGAACGGCGCAGCGGCAGGAGCGGCGGGAGCGGCAGGCCTGAGCGGCAGCCCCCGCGCGTCAGCCGCCTCGCTCCGAGGGGCCGATCATCTGGGGACCCGCGCCACGCAGGCGCGACCCGCACCATCGTCGAGGAGGAGCACCGTGGCACTCCGCACCGCACAGCAGTACATCGATAGCCTGAAGGACGGCCGCGTGGTCTACTTCATGGGCGAGAAGATCGACGATGTCACCACCCATCCCATCCCCCAGATCTGCATGAAGTGGATGGCCATGGACTACGTCATGCAGCTCGATCCGAAGTACCAGGACCTGGTGACCGATCCCACCGACGACGGCGACCGGGTGAGCTTCGTCTTCAAGCCGCAGAAGACCCGGGAAGACCTGATGCGCCTGCGTGAGATCGTCAAGCTGTGGGCGCGGGTGTGCTTCGGCAAGCCTTCGGGGGCGAAGTTCGTGGGCAAGGACGGACTGAACGCCGTCACCGTGGTGGCACCTCGGGTGGACAAGGCCCTCGGCACCAACTACGCGGCCAACGTGGAAGCCTACCGGCAGTACCTCATGGACACCGACGCCAGCCTGGCGCTGGGCATGACCGACGTGAAGGGCGACCGCTCCCTGCGTCCCTCGCAGCAGCAGCCGCACCAGGACTACTACGTGCGCATCGTGGAAGAGCGGCCGGGCGGCGTCGTGGTTCGTGGGGCGAAGGCTCATATCAGCGAGGCTCCGCTCTCCAACGAGATCCTCATCGTGCCCTGCCGGGCGATGCGTGAGGACGACAAGGCCTACGCCGTCTCCTTCGGCGTGCCGGCGAACGCTCCCGGTCTCACGATGATCTCTGCCGAGCCCGAGCTCAAGGAAGCGGGCAACTTCTTCGACTACCCGCTCAGCTCCAGCCTGTACATCAACGACGCCATGCTGATCTTCGACGACGTCTTCATCCCCAACGAGCGCATCTTCCTGAAGGGTGAATGGGAGTTCGCGGGGCACATCGCCCACATGTTCGGCAACTTCCACCGGCTGAGCGCCGAGACCTACAAGGCCGCGGAGTTGGAGATGGTGACCGGCGCCGCCGCCCTGATCGCCGAGTACAACGGCATCGAGAAGGCGGGCCACGTGAAGGACAAGCTCACCTGGCTCACCTACTACACCGAGGCGGTGGAGGTGCTGGGTCGCTCAGCGTGCGAGCACAGTGTGAGCGATCCGGACTCGGGACTCGCCTACCCCAACCCGATGAACGCCAACATCGCCAAGTACTTCTTCGCCGAACAGTGGCACCAGGCGATTACCTATGTGCAGGACCTCGCCGGTGGCATCGTGGCGACCGCGCCCTCCGCGGCCGACTGGGAGAACCCCGAACTCCGGCCCCTCATCGAGAAGTACCTGGGCGGCAAAGCGGGCGTGCCTACCGAACATCGGTTGCGCCTGATCAAGTTCATCCGCGACCTGGGCTCCTCCTACGAGGACATCATCACGCTGCACGCCGAAGGATCACTCGCGGCGCAGCGCCTCTCGATCCTCGAGCTGGCCGACTTCGACTTGTACAAGGCGGCGGTGAAGCGGGTGGCGCGCATCGACGACGGCACGTATCACCCGATCTACAGCGAGCTGCCGGAGTTCCCGCCGCAGCTGTAGGGGCGGAGGGACCGGCGCGCGGAGTCGAGACACCAGGGAGACGGTTATGGCCGAGACCATCGAGCAGAGGCTGGATGAGATGCAGCGGCGGGTGTCGCAGCGTCAGGTGTCCGGTGGTGCCGAAGACCGCGAGCTCACCGAGCGGAAGCAGCACCAGATCATCGAGAGCGTGAGCGTGGTGCTGTTCGAGAAGGGCTTCCACGGCACGTCCATCCGGGATATCGCGAGCGCCTGCGACATGTCGATGGGTCAGCTCTACCACTACATCTCGTCGAAGGACGACCTCATCTACCTCATGCACACGCACATGCAGGAGAGGTGGGCTCAGCATCTGGTGGCCGCGGGCTTCGAGGAAGCCGGCGACCCGGTGGCCCGGCTGGAGCACGGGCTGCGTAGCTCTATCGCCTTCCTGGTGGAGAACCGGGACCTGGTGCGGTTCCTCTACACCGAGAGCAAGTACCTGGGCCACGAGTATCTGCGTCAGGTGCTCGAGCTCGACGACCAGAACGTGGTCGGCCTCTACCGACTGCTGTTGGCCGACATACCCGAGTTGCATCTGGGCGACCAGGAGCGGGAGACGGCGGCCAACCTCGTGGCCTTCATCGCGGTCTTCCTTGCCTTGCGAGGCTGGAACCTCGACATGCGCGAGGTGGATTCCCACGTCGACTTCATGGTGGACTTCATCTTCCGGGGGCTCGGCATCGAGCTCGCGCAGGTCTCGCCAAGCGGGCGCGGCGTAGACGGTGCAGGCGGCGCACACAACACAAGGGCCGCGGGCACTGCAGACGGCGCGGGCACTGCAGACGGCGCAGGCACCGGCGCCGCAGTCGGAGACTCACGATGATCCGCCCGGCGCGGGTACGCAAGGCCGCCGTCTTGGGAGCCGGGGCCATGGGTGTCGGCATCGTCGCCCACCTTGCCAACGCGGGCATCCCCACGCTACTGCTCGACCTTCCTCCCACCGACACCGCCAGAACCGGCATCGCCGCCGTCGCCAAGGGGAGACTCCCCGGGTTCGCCCACCCGAGTCGGGCCGCGCTGGTGACGCCGGGCAACTTCGACGACGACCTCGCGCGGTTGGCCGACGTGGACTGGGTGATCGAGGTCGTGGTGGAACGACTCGACGTGAAGCTCGACCTGCTGCGTCGTGTGGCGGAGCATCTGGGCGACGGGGCGATCCTCACCACCAACACCTCCGGGCTCTCCGTGGAAGCCATGTCGCGGGCACTGCCACCCACTGTGCGGCCACGCTTCTTCGGCACCCACTTCTTCAACCCGCCCCGCTACATGTACCTGCTCGAGCTGATCCCCGTCGAAGCCACCGACGAAGTCGTGCTCGCGTCGTTCCAGGCCTTCGCCGAGCACCGCTTGGGGAAGGGCGTGGTGCGGGGGAAGGACACGCCCAACTTCATCGCGAACCGCATCGGCATCTTCTCGACTGTGTACGCGATGAAAGCCATGGAGCGCCATGGCATCACTGTGGAGGATGCGGACGCGGCCTCGGGCAAGGCTCTCGCCCGGTCGGGCACGGCTACTTTCGGCACTTCCGACCTGGCCGGGATCGACGTGCTGGCCCACGCCGTGCGCAACCACTATGAGGGCGCGCCGCAGGATGAATCGCGTGACCTGATGAAGCTGCCCGACTGGGTGTTGGCCATGGTGGAACGAGGCACAGTGGGCAACAAGGCGGGCGCCGGCTTCTACAAGGAGAGGCGCGCCTTCACTATCGACCCCGTGACGCTTGCCTACCGGCCCCGGCAGGAACCCGAGCAAGCGAGTCTGGCGGCGGCGGCCAAGACCGCCGATGCCGGCGGGCGCGCCGCCGCCTTCGTGGCCGCCGACGACCCGGCCGGACGTTTCGCTTGGGACCTCACCGCCGCCACCCTCCTCTACGCGGCCCGGCGCATCCCCGAGATCGCCGACGACATCGCCGCCATCGACCGAGCCATGCGCTGGGGGTTCGGCTGGGAACTCGGGCCATTCGAACTGTGGGACGCGTTGGGCGTGGCGGGCACCGCGGAGCGCATGACCGCCGAGGGCCGCGAAGTGCCGGAGTGGGTGCCGGCTGTGGCCGCGTCGCCGGCCGGTTCGTTCTATGCCAGGGGTCCCGCGGCGGGTGGTCCGGCCGAGGCTGACGCTGCCTCCACCGCGGCGGCCTGGGATCCGGCAGTCGCTCTGGCCTGGGATCCGGCAGTCGCTCTGGCCTGGGATCCGGCAGTCGCTCTGGCCTGTGATCCGGAAGCCGCCAGGTATCGCGCGCTTCCCGCCCGCCCGCGCGCCCTGTCGCTCGCCGCCGTCCAGCAGGCCGGGCGCACCCTGCGCGAAGACACCCACGCCCGGCTGCTCGATCTGGGCGACGGCGTGGTCTGCGTGGAGTTCAAGACGAAGACCAACACGGTAACGGAGGGCGTGCTCATCTTCATCGAAGAGACACTCGGCCGGGCTGGGCTGGATTTCGACGCCCTGGTCATCGCGAACCAGGGCGCCCTCTTCTCCGCGGGCGCCGACCTCAAGGCCATGCTCGAGAAGATCCGCGGGGAGGACTGGGGTGCCATCGACGCCACCCTGCGCATGGCGCAGCGGGTGATGATGGGCATGAAGTATGCCTCGGTGCCGGTGGTCGCCGCCCCCTTCAGCCGCGTGCTGGGCGGGGGGCTGGAGCTGTGCCTGCACTGCCACCGTCTCCAGGCCGGCCTCGAGACCGCTATGGGCCTCGTGGAGGCGGGGGCGGGCCCGGTGCCGGGCGCGGGCGGGATGAAGGAGTCGCTTCTGCGGTCGCTTGACGGCGCTGGAGGTGGAGGCGCTGCGGGCGGCGCCAAAGCGGGCGGGCCGGCGGCCATGCCCGTGCTGGCAGGCCCGGCGGCCGTGCTGAAGAAGCCCTTCGACGCCATCATGCAGGCGAAAGTGAGCGCCTCGGCGTTCGAGGCCTTCGATCTCGGCTACCTGCGCCCCGGCGACGGGGTCACCATGGACCGTGAGGGCCTCGTCTACGCGGCGAAGCAGGCGGCGCTGGCCCTCATCGAGACCGGGTGGCAGCCCGGGGCGCCACGGCGGGTGGCCGTCACCGGACGGGATGGAGGCGCGTACCTACGGGCCCAGATCCACAACGTGCGCGAGAGCGAATGGATCTCCGACCACGATCGTCTGCTTGGAGAGAAGGTGGCCTGGGTTCTGTCCGGAGGCGACGTCGACGCCGGCTCAGTGGTCACAGAGGAGTATCTGCTCGCCCTCGAGCGAAAGGCGTTCGTGGATATGTGTCGCGAGCCGAAGACCGTGCAGCGAATCGAGCATCTGTTGCAGACCGGTAAGCCCATGCGCAATTGAGCGCCGGGGTGAAATCGAAGAGCGTTCCAGCAAGCGGCGGAGGGAATGGGTGAGAGGCTCCATGAGAGACGCAGTGATCGTGACCGCGGTAAGGACGCCCGCCGGCAAGGCATTCCGCGGCGCCTACCGCACTGTGCGCCCCGACACCCTTGCCATCGCGGCGCTGAGGGGGGCCCTCGAACGCACTCCCGGCTTGGATCCCGCCGAGATCGACGAGGTCATCATAGGCTGCTCCTTCCCCGAGGCTGAGCAGGGCATGAACGTGGCCCGCCAGGTGGTCCTGGGTGCCGGTTTGCCCGAATCAGTGCCGGGCGTCACGGTGAACCGCTTCTGCTCCTCGGGCCTGCAGTCCATCGACTTCGGAGCGCAGGCGATCATGAGCGGCATGGCCGATGTGGTGCTGGCCGGCGGCGCCGAGTCGATGACCAGGATCCAGGGCCCGGGCACCAAGTTCATGCCCGACCCCGACCTCTTGGATCGCCTGCCCGACTCCTACTTGGGCAACGGTCTCACGGCGGAGAAGGTGGCCGAGCGCCACGGAGTAGGCCGGGAGGAGCAGGACCGCTTCGCTCTCGAGAGCCACAGGCGGGCTCTGGCAGCCCAGACCGTCGGCAGGTTCGACGCCGAACTCGTGCCCGTGACCGTGACTCGGGTTCGGCCTGCCGCCGCCGGCGCGAGCCTCGGGGAAACGGTCACGGAGACCTTCCTGCACTCCGTCGACGAAGGTCCGCGTCCGGACACCACACTGGAGGCCCTCGCCGCACTGAAGCCGGCGTTCCGCGCGGGCGGGTCGGTGACGGCGGCCAACTCCTCGCAGATGAGCGACGGCGCAGCCGTCGCCGTGCTGATGAGCGGTGAGAAGGCGGCAGCGCTGGGCATCGAGCCGGTGGTGGCCACACCGAAGGCCCTTCGCCTCGCTGGGATCGAGCCGGATCAGGTGGATCTCATCGAGCTCAACGAGGCGTTCGCCGGCCAGGCCGTCTACGTGATGCGGGAACTCGGACTGGATCCCGAGCGGGTCAACCCAAACGGGGGCGCCATTGCGCTCGTGCATCCGCTGGGCTGTACTGGAGCGAAGCTCACGGCCACATTGCTCCACGAGATGGCACGCCGCAGGTCCCGGTACGGTATCGTCTCCATGTGTATCGCGGGCGGCATGGGTGCCGCCGGCCTCTTCGAGAACCTTAGGCGGTGACGAGTCTCACTCTCCCGCCCTCATCGACCCGTCGACCCAACTAAGGAGCCGCTGCCCCATGTATCGCGCCACGTTCTCCGACGAGCAGCAGGCCATCATCAAGATGGTGCGCGAACTCATGCTGGAGCAGGTTGCCCCTCGCACCGAGGAGATCGATGACCTTGGCGAGTACCCTCATTGGCTTGCCGAGCTCTTTGAGCGTTACGATCTTTTCGGCATCGCTGTCCCGGAGGAATACGGAGGCATCGACGGACTCCTGGTGACGCAGTCCGCCGTCTTGGAGCAGGTGGGCCGGGTCTCCGGTGCGTGCTCCATGATCCTAGGCGTACAGTGCCTCGGCTCGGCTCCGATCGCCCTCTTCGGCGACGACGCGCAGAAGGAGCAGTGGCTGCCTCGGCTTGCCACCGGCGAGATCAAGGTGGCCTTTGCCCTCACCGAGCCCAACGCCGGGTCCGACGTGCGGGCGATGACCACGCGGGCCGTCCCCCGCGAAGACGGATGGGTGCTCAACGGCCGCAAGTCGTTCATCAGCCACGCCAACATCGCCGATGTGCTGGTGTGCTTCGCGAAGACGAAAACGGGAGACGTCGAGGAGATAACCGCGTTCCTGGTGGAGACCGACCGGGAGGGCTTCGAGGTCGACAAGATCGAGCACAAGATGGGTCTGCGCGGCTCGCCCACCTGCTCACTCGTGTTGGAAGACGTGTGGGTGCCGGCACAGAACGTGCTCGGAGGAGTGGGCGAGGGGATGGGGGTCGCTCTGGGGACGCTCTATAAGAGCCGGATCTGCTCGGCGGCTCAGTCCTTGGGCGTGGCTCAGGGCGCACTGGACATCGCTGCCGCCTATGTCGGGGAGCGCGAGCAGTTCGGTCGGCCGCTCTCCCGGAACCCGGTGGTGCAGTCCATCGTGGGGCGGATGGTCACGCAGGTGGAGGCGGCCCGGAGCCTCGTCTACACTGCGGCGGCCCGCTACGACGATGGTCTAGGCGAGAAGGCGCGCTTCTCGTCGATGGCCAAGCTCTTCGCGAGCGACACCGCTATGAAGGTAGCCACCGACGCGGTGCAGATCATGGGTGGCTACGGCTACATGGTCGAGTACAGGGTGGAGCAGTTCATGCGCGACGCCAAGGTGTTCCAGATCTTCGAAGGCGCCAACGAGCTCCACGAGACCGGCATCGCCCGCGAGTTCCTCGAAGTCGGAAGGTAGTCCGCCGCCCACGTAGCTCGGGCCGCCCCGGGACACCGTCCCTCCGCCTCCACCCTCAGGCCCATCGTTCCCACCCACGGTTCCGGCGGCCCATCAACTATAGGACTTGTATAGGAGGAGAACTCGTTATCGAGTAAGGACGATCGGAAGGGAGTGGATCCGGACAGAACGCTTCGGCAAGGGCGACGAGGGGGAATCATGAAGCTATTGGGATTGTCCGCCGGACGTACACTTGGAAGCAGCGAGGTACTCCTGCGCGAGGCTTTGATGGGTGCCAAAGAAGCGGGCGCCGACGTCTCGCTGATGCGTCTCCTCGACATGAACATCAAGCCCTGCACCGGGTGCGTCAAGTGCACCGAGAGCCTCATGAAGGGCGGCTCGGGGGAGTGCACGATCCGGGGCGACGACTTCAAGTTCTTCGACGAACACCTCATGGAGTGCGACGGGCTCATCATCTCGGCTCCCGTGTATATCGTGACCCCTCCCGGGATCCTGAAGCTCCTGAACGATCGACTCGGTCCTTCCCACGACCTGGCCTGGCGCGAAGAGGCCCGCAAGATCAACGAGGCCAGAGGGGGCAAGGGCAAGGGTCCCGACCCGCGGTCCTCCAAGCATGCACCGTATGTCTCGGCGAGAGCGAAAGGTGGCGCATGCAGTCGTTGACCATATCCGAGTTGGAGAGGCGTACGGGAGTGCCTCGGAGCACCATCTACTTCTACGTGCGCGAGGGTCTGCTTCCCACCGCGCAGAAGGCGGCGGCCAGCCGAGCCATATACACGGACCTGCACGTCGCACTGCTTGCAGAGATCAAGGAACTGCAGGGCGAAGGCGTACCTCTCGTCGACATCAAGAGAGAGCTCTCGAAGCACCTCGATTCAAGTAAGGGCGACGAGGTCGATCTGGTCGCTCGGCAGACTGAGAAGACCAGACAGGCGATCCTCGAGGCGGCAGCCCGCCAGTTCGCCCGGAACGGCTACCAGCGCACCCGCATCGCCGACATCATCCGCGATGTGGGCGTGAGTCCGCCGGTCTTCTACAGTCATTTCCAGACGAAGCGCCAGCTGTTCATCCGGTCGTTCAACGTCTTCATGGGGTGGATGGAGGGTTTCATCGAAGGGCAGATCGCCGATGAGGCCGATCCCGGCCTGAGGATCCTCTCCCGTATGAGGGCCTACTTCGGTCTGCAGGCGGCCAGCGAGAACCAGCTGTGGCTGGCGCGGTTCGAGGCGCTGCACGAGGGCGGGGAGGCGCGGGAGGCCGCCCAGGAGTCTCTCGATGTGATCATCGAGCACATCAAGGCGGACCTGGCCACCTTCCGAAAGAAAGGCGAGAACGGCCCTCCTATCCCCGACGAGCTCGTGGCGTACAGTCTTCTTGGCGCCCTGGAAATAGCGGGCATGCGGGCTTCCTGGGACGAGACCTTCTCGCGGCGCGACGTCATGTGGACCCACTTACACATCTACTTGGCTCTCAAGGCGTTGTTGTCGGGTCAGCTCGATCTGTCGGAGCAGGCCGCTCCGTATGCCGAGGTCATCGAGCGCTTGTCTGAGATGCCGCCGCCAGTGCCGCCGGACGCTCTTTCCGGCGGCGGGGCTAACACCGGGAGCTAGCCGCCGGCCGGGACCGCCGCTGGGACCCGGCCGCGCGCGGACGCGGGGCGCGCACGGCGCACGGCGCACGGCGCGCAGGACGCCGAACGCCGGATGATCGACGCCCGCCCGTCACGCCTCGAAGCAGAGCAGGTGCTCAATCCCGATC
Source organism: uncultured Actinomycetes bacterium (assembly GCA_947085635.1). Lineage (GTDB taxonomy): Bacteria > Actinomycetota > Thermoleophilia > RBG-16-64-13 > RBG-16-64-13 > JAHJSA01. The sequence goes on from CAMTXC010000022.1 coordinate 24,561, forward strand.
CGCTCTCCGGGTTCCAGAGCGATGACGTCGGCGTCCCATTCTCCGGCGAAGAGCCTCTCGAGCAGCCGCACCGACCCCGGCACGATCTCGTGGTTCAGCTCCAGCTCGGCGGCCCGTGTCTTACTGTGAGGGAGCCACTCGTCGACCTCGTAGGCCCCCGTGTCGATGAGCGAGATGCGCTCGTAGTTGGCGAACATCAGCCGTCGGATCTGCGCGGCCCGCTCGGGCCCGTAACGCTCCACCCACGCGTCGTAGCCATCGGTCAACGAGCTCTGGTGGCAGAACCAGCCCTTCGTGAGGTAGTAGGAGTGCGGGTCGCGGGAGGCCCGCCCCCGGTCGCAGCCGCCGTCGAGGAATAGGGAGATGCAGTCGTCCACACGGGGGAAGATCAGGCGCCGCTCGTGCGACACCAGCTCCTTGAGCCCGCCGCCGCAGTAACCGAAGCCGAGGAGGATATCTCCCACCGGCCCGACCTGCACGAGCTTCTCGCTGCCGGTGGGCGTGCCTGCTCCCGGCGCGGCTCCCATCCCGGCTCCGGGCGCGGCTCCCGTCCCGTCGTCCGTCGCATACTCATCCACCCGGACACTCGGCACCATGACCGCCTCTCCGGCTCGTGCCCCCACATCCAGGGCTTCGAGGACCGTCTGCAGCGCGGACTGCAGCTTCCCCGGCCGTTCGTGCAAAGAGCTTTCGATCCACACGACCGGCGGACTCCCGCCTTCCGGGAACGCGAGTTCGACGGCCAGCAGGATCTCATCCTCTATCATCTCGCATGCGATGATCGCAGCGATCGTCATCGCGCCACCGCCGGTGTCGTGGAGGTGGTCCCCTCGAAGCCGAAGCGCCCGGCGCGGTAGGCCTGGGTGTACCGGCGGCAGAAGGAGTCGCGCCCGAGCACCAGCTCGGCGGCGACCAGCTCCTGCATGAGGGCGCGGTCATTGGGGTCAACCAAGGCGGCGTCGAGGCCCGCTTCGACGGCGAAGGCCAGGAAGACCCGGTTGATGAGGCTTCGCGCGGGCAGGCCGAAGGAGAGGTTGCTGAGACCCACCGCCAGCTTCACGTCGGGGAACTCCGCCTTCACGGCCCGCATGGCCGCCAGCGAAACCGCGCCGCTCTGGTCGAACCCGGCGAGTGGCATGACCAGGGGGTCCACGTACACCAGCGCGTCGGCCACTCCGGCGCCACGGGTGGAGGCGATCACGCGTCGCACCACCTCCATGCGCCTGTCGAGTTCCTTGCCGATGCCACTGTCGTCGGCGGCGAGAGCGATGACCGGCGTGCCGTGCTCCGCGACGAGCGGAAGCACGCCCTCCAAGCGGCTGCGCTCGGCACTGATGGAGTTTATGATGGGTAGTCTTGCGGCGCAGGGGAGGGCGGCGGCGAGGGCGGCCGGATTGGCGCTGTCGAGGCAGAGAGGGAGGTCTACCGCCTCCTGCACCGTCTCCACGAGCCAGACGAGATCTTCGGGCTCTGTCTTGCCGGTGCCGGCGTTCACGTCGATGTAGGTGGCGCCGGCCGCGGCCTGGAGGCGGGCCAACTCTTTGATGAAGGCGGCGTCGCGGCCGGCCACGGCGGCTCCCACTTCCTTGCGGGTGCCGTTGATCTTCTCTGCGATGATCTCCATGCGGTCGTGCTCCTGCGGGCTAGTGGTTGTGGGGGAGGCCGTGGCCGCCCGAAAGGTCATGGAGGCGGGCCCAGTCCGTGAGCCCCCGTTCCCGCAACTGTTCGACAGCTTCCTCCACGAGGGCTGCGACCGTGTCGCGAGCTATGCCGTACGCGAGAACGGCCAGATCGAGGTCGATCGACTCGGTCGCTGCGGGGTCTTGTGCGAGAGGTCCTGCACAGCGGGCCCCCGAGCGGATCGAGGCGAGGTTGCAGTGGAAGGAGCCGCGGGCGGTGCGCGCGTGCGCCTTCACGTGTCCGATGACCGAAGCGCCCTCTTGGTCGCACTTTCGTGCCACCTCTTCCAGCAGGCCCGCAACGATCTCCGGCGGCCGGTCGAGGCGGCCCCTAAGGCGGAGTCGCACCGCGTACGGGTCGAGGTGGTCCGGAGCCGTCACGAGCGCACGGTCTCCGCGAGGGCCTGGAGCGCCGGCGTCAAGCGTGCGGGGTCGTGCACCGATATCGACCGGACCGGAGCTTCGGGATGCAGGCGCGACACGGCGCTGTGTGCGAGCGCGACCTCGTCGTCGGTGGCCTCATCGAGCTTCGTGATGAGTATCTCGTCGGCTCCGGTGATCTGGCCCTCGATGAGCGGCGTCATCACCGCGAGGAGCGCCTCGATCCGGGTGGGGTCCACGAGGGTCACGGTGTGGATCCCCGCGAGCGGGGGACCCGTGTAGTGGCTGAGGGCGTTGAGGATGCCCGCCGGCGTGGCCACTCCCGATGCCTCCACAATCACCACATCGGGCTGGAACCGGGTGGCGATCTCGGCGAGGGTGGTCACCAGGTCCACGGTGAGTTGGCAGCAGATGCACCCGGCGGTGATCTCGTACACCTCGAGGCCACCGTCGCGCATCACCTGCTGGTCGATGCCCACGTCGCCCACCTCGTTCACGATGAAGCAGGTGCGGGTACCCTCGGCGGCCAGGTGGGTCGCAAGAGGCAGAATGAGCGAGGTCTTCCCCGAGCCGAGAAAGCCGGCGAAGACCAGCACATGCATGGAGTTCGGGGGCGGCTGTGCCGCGTTGGAAAACGTCATAGTGCTTTCCATTGTCTCAGGTCTCGGATGCCGGCCGACGGAGTATAGGCGAACAGGCACGATGCCGGGCGCCGGGATTGCTCCCGGCGCCCGATGCAAGCGGTGCGATCAAGCGTTGTCGCGGCCGCCCGCGGGCGTGGTGTTATCCGTGGACCGCCTCGATCATGGCCCGCACGTTGTCAGGCTTGGCATCCGGCGGGATGCAGCAACCCTGGGCCAGGATGAAACCGGAGGGCCCGAGGTCGCGAACCAGGCGGCTCGAGTATTCCTTCACCTTCTCGGGAGTGCCGAGGGTGAGCATGCTCGGGGACACATCGCCCATGATGCACATGTGGCTGCCGAGCACCTCCTTGGCCTTGTAGATGTCGGTCATGCTGTCGGTGGAGAATATGCATTTCCCCTTGGGGAAGTCGAGGAAGTAGGAGAGGTCGCGGGTCCAGTTGGAGTCGAAGTGGAAGACGGGCGTGATGCCTTCCTCGATGACCACGTCGGCCAGCTCTTTGTAGTACGGCAGCACGAAACGCTCCCAGAGCTTGGGTGAGAGGAACTCGCTTGCCGAGCGCCATCCCCCGAGCCAACACCCGGATACGCCGAGCCCGCGGATCACCTGGCGGGCGGTCTCCTTGATGAAGGGCATGGTCGCCTGCATGGCCGCCTCGACCTTATCTGGCGTGCGGTAGAGGTCGAGCATGAAGGCGCGCATGGAGCGTCCGCCGCAGAAGTACTCGTAGGGTATGGTGAAGATCACGGGCGAGAGCACCGGGATACCGACCGCCTCCCAGGCCTGCATCGCGGCGGGGAGGGTGGGGACCCAGCCCTCCTGGAACAGCTGGAATTCCTCGCCAAGGTTCGCTCGGGGGATGAAACCGCCGAGCCACTCTCCGAAACCCTTCTCGGCGATGGCGTCGTAGTCATCGGTGGTCATGAGTTCGAGTTCTTCCACCTGCCAGAGCTCGTTGTCGGGCAGGTCTCGGCCCGGCCACTTGACCTTGGAAAGCCAGATGGTGCTGAGCGCGGACACGTTATAACTCGCGTGCTGGATGCCGTCCAGATCGCCCAGTTGTGTGAACGCGTCGATCATGGTGGGGTAGGCGACCTCAGGCTTCGTGCAGAAGTCGGAGATCTTGACTCCCATCATGTTCGCGGCGAAGGCGTCGCCGAGCGGTACCACCGGCACGCGGTCAGGCCTCTCGAGCGCGACTGCGGCGGCGATGCGGTCCTTGCGCTGTTGGAGCAACTCTTGCGTCGTTGCCATGGCTAGCTCCCCCCCAGGAATCTCTTCGCCGTCTCAACGGCAACCTGCGCGTTCACGCAGTAGGCGTCTGCGCCCACGTAGTCGGCCACCGACTGGTCGACGGGCCCCCCGCCGATCATGATCTTCACCTGACCGCGCATGCCCGCGGCCTCGATGGCCGCGACTGTATCCTTCATGTCGTCGAAGACGGTAGTCAGGAGACAACTCAAGCCCACGAGTTGGGGCTTGTGTTCGCGGATGGCGTCCACGACGGCCTGGTGCTCCACGTTCACGCCCAGATTGACGACCTTGATGCCGTTCGAGGTGAGCACCATGCCCACGATGTCCTTGCCGAAGTCGTGGATGTCGTTCTTTACCGTGCCCAGCACCATGGTGCCGAGGGTCCCCTTGGTCGCACTCCTCAGGCTATCGCCGAGCGGGGCGTTCGCCTGCTTGAAGATCTCGGCGGCGAAGATGAGTTCGGAGAGGAAGTACTCGTCGGCCTCGAACCTCTTTCCGACGATTTCCATGCCGTCCTGCAGTTCCTGCACGATGTCGAGAGGATCCCTTTCGGCTGCGAGAGCCTCCTCGACCAGCGCCTTGACGGCAATCTCGTCCAGGTCGCCCAAGGCCAGTGCCAAAGTGCCCGTAGCGCTCAAACTGTTCCCTCCTTGGTCTGCCGCCGTCCGCGCGAAGGGCGGACCGATCGGCTTCTCCACAGCCGGCATGCTTGCCGCACACCCAGTGATATCCTACAATCCTATCGAAGAGTGCGCAAGCTATTCATATATATGACTTCAATCGCAATTCTCTAGATGGGCGGAAACGGATTGGCCGGCAGAACGAGTGGAACCGAGTATAGGGGGCGGACGAGGCGGCCGGATCGCGCGCCGGCGGTGGAGGGCGGAGCGTCCGGTCCGGATGGCGAGTCGCCGAAGATCCCCGCGTACCTGCGGATCGAGGCCACCCTTGGCGACCGTATCGCTCGGGGTGCGTATCGTCCCGGGGAACAATTGCCGCCCGAACCGCAGTTATGTCGGGAGTTCGGTGTGAGTCCCATGACTCTTCGTCGAGCGCTGGCGAGACTCTCAGACCGCGGGCTCCTCTCGGCCGAGCAAGGCCGGGGCACCTTCGTTCGCGCCCTCGAGCTTGGTGAGGCGAGTTTCAAGCTCCGCCAGTTCACCGATCGGTGGCAAGATGACTCGGTGGACGTGCGCCTGCTCGCCGCTTCGACGGTGCGGGCGAGCGCACGCGTTGCCGAGACGCTTGAGATCTCGCCCGGTGCGAGGGCGGTGTTCCTGCGCCGACTGCTCTTGAAAGACGAGAAGCCGATGATGTACCACACCGAGTACGTAGTGTTCGACGCTCGGCTCCCCTTGGTGGAATCTCAGCTCCAGATCACGTCGCTGGAAGGTCTGCTCCAAGCGGCCGGGGGGGAGGGCTTTCCGGAGGGCGAACTCACCGTTCGCGCCGTGAACCTCGATTCCGAAGAAGCGGCCCTCCTCGCTCAGCCGGAAGGTGCGGCGGCCTTCTGTCTCGAGCACGTGTTCCACGACTTCACGGGGCGTCCCGTAAGCTGGGGTTGGTTCCTATGCCGGGCCGACCTTTTCTTTCTGCGAACGCATCTCGGCACTCGAGGGGCGGGCCGGAGCGGCCGGGGGGGCCGGGGCGTCACGGGGGCCGGGGCGTGAGTAGGCTGGAGACACTCAAGCAAGCCCTCATGGACCTCGAAGAGGAGCTCACGCTGGAGCTGACACGCGAGGCGGTGGCCGATGGTACGCCCTCCCTCGTCTTGCTCCAGGCGTGCGAGCAGGCCATGCGGGTGGTGGGCGAGCGGTACGAGCGGCACGAATACTACCTCTCGGGCCTCATTCTCGCCGGAGAGATCTTTCGCGAGGTTCTCGAGCTGGTGCAACCTGGGCTGGAAGCGGAGCTGCATGGAGAGGAGTCCGGCAGGGTCTTGTTGGGCACCGTCGCCGGCGACATCCACGACATCGGAAAGAACATCGTCGCGACGGCCCTTCGGAGCTTCGGTTTCACCGTGGACGACTTGGGAGTCGACGTTCCACCGGCCCGCTTCCTGGAGCACGTCATGCAGACCGGGCCGGACGTGGTCGGCCTCTCCGGCCTCGTGACCGCCTCTTATCAGAGCATGAAGGACACCGTCGATCTCCTGCGTGGCGCACAGACCGACCCTGAGGCACGCGTGCCCGTGATCATCGGCGGAGGGCTCATCGACGAAGAGGTGCGCCACTACGTAGGGGCCGACTCCTGGACCACGGATGCCATGGAAGGGGTCCGGATATGTCAACGGCTGACGAGGGCCGGCTGAGCCTTGTTCTAGGGAGCCTTACTCCAGGACTCGGCCGCGAGTTCAGGCACCTGCCGACATCTCACGAAATGCGGCTATGTAGCGCAGAGCGAAGTCGTCGCGCCCCAGGATCAGATCGGCGGAGAGCACGGCGAGGCGCACGTGAGCCACGTCCACCGTGGGGCACGTGAGCCCCGCCTCGATGGCGATGGCGAGATACGCCCCCGTGAGGTACGGCCGGTTTGGCAGCCCATGAGATATGTTGCTGGCTCCCTGGGTCTGGTTCACGCCAAGCTCGTCCCTCACCCGGCGCACGGCCTCCAAGGTGCCCAGACCGGCCTTGGTATTGGCGCCCAGGGTGAGGGTCAGGCAATCGATGATCACGTCTTCCCGGGGAATCCCTAGGGCGGCGGCCCGCTCCACGATCAGGTGGGCGATCTCCACCCGCCGAGCAGGATCGTGGGGGATGCCCGTGTCGTCGAGGGTGAGCCCGATGACAGGGGCGCCGAACCGCTTCGCCAGCGGGAGCACCTCTTCGAGGGACCCCTCCTCTCCGGTGACGGAGTTGATGATGGGGCGACCGGGGCACACTTCCAGCGCCGCGGCCAGCGCCGCGGGGTTGCGGCTGTCCAGACAGAGCGGCACGTCGACGACATCGGCAATCGCCTGTACGACCAACGGCAGCATGACCTTCTCGTCCACGCCCGTGGCGCCCACGTTCACGTCGAGGATGTCGGCGCCGGCGGCAACCTGCCGGCGTGCCTCTTCTCGCACCACGTCCAGGTCACCGGCGCGCAACGCGTCGGCGAGGGCCTTCTTCCCCGTGGGGTTGATGCGCTCGCCGATGAGCACCGTTGGCCTATCGTGGCCGATGATCACCTCGCGGGTCGCGGAAGCGACTCTCGTCTCCATATGATCAGCCTTTCTGCGTCGATTCGTGGGGTGGGGCGGTAGCGACCGGCGGGCCCTCCGCCGGGGGAGCGCCCGTGCTCCTGTCTGGTGGACTGGTCGAGTCCGGGTTCGGTTCAGCCGCGGCAAGGTTCGTGTCGGAGTCCAGGTCGACACGGCGCCGCACCGGGAACAGCTCCAGCGCCCAACGACGGTTCAAGACCCCCCAGAGGCCCTGCTTTGCGAAGACCGCCGACACGGCGGCGATCGTGCCTACGAGAACGAGGTACCAGGAGCCGTAGTCCGAGAGCAGCTGCTGCAGTCCGAAGAAGATCAGGGCGCCCAAGATTGGCCCCTCGATGGTGCCCACTCCGCCTATGACCACGGTGAAGATCATGAGCGCGCTCCAGTTGAGACTGAACGCGCCTTCGGGCTGTACCCGCAGCAGGTTGAGGTAGATCACGGCTCCCGTGGCGCCGCAACCGAAAGCCGAGAGCAGGTACACCCCGAGTTTCGAGCGCACGGTGTTCACGCCGAGGCCCGCCGCGGCCGTTTCGTCGTCGCGGATGGCCGCCAGGGCCAGACCTCCCCTTGAGCGAAGGATCAGGTACACGAGCAGCACCGCGCCAAAGGCCACGCCGAGGGCGAGCCAATAGACCGCGGCTTCCCGCGTGTCTCGGGCGATGCGGCCCACGGAGGTGATGGAGGCGCCGGACCCTCCACCGAGCCAACCGATGTTGATCACCAGGAGGCGGAACACTTCCGCGACTACCCACGTACCCACAGCGAAGTACCCGCCGCGAAGTCGGAACGTCAGCCCGGCGGTGGGCAGAGCGAACGCCGCGGCGACAAGCCCGGCGAGGGGCACCGCAACGAAGGGGTGTACTCCGGCCTTCTCGGCGAGCGCCCACACGCCGTAGGCTCCGATGCCCACGAAGGCCTGCTGACCGACGGAGAGGAGGCCGGCGTATCCGGCCAGCAGGTTCCACATCTGCGCCAAGGCGACCAGGGTGAGGAACGTGACCCCCGTCTTCATCAGGTTCGAGGAGCCCCAAAGGGGCAGGCTCGCCGCCACTGCTACTATGACGATGGCAGCAGGGAGGCCGATACGGCTGGCGCGGGTCTGGCGCTCTATGCGGAGCGGGCGCGGGCTCATCACGGCGCCTCCCGCCAAATGGGCGGGAGGGGTCTCATGCCTGCACCTGCTTCGCGAAAAGGCCCCGCGGTCGCAGCACCAAGACCGCGAGGAACAGCAGGTGCCCGGCGAGCACGCCCCACCCTGGGTCGAGGTGGGCACCGATAGTCTGTGCCACACCGAGCAACATGCCGCCCACCAAGGTGCCCCACACGGAGCCGAGACCTCCGATGATCACGGCCTCATACGCGAAGATCAGCCGCGCGGGGCCCACGCTCGGGTTGAACGTGGTGCGAATGCCCAGGAACACCCCGGCGATGGCTACGATCCCCAAGGCGATGGCCATAGCCAGACCGTAGAGATGGCGGTTGTCGATCCCCATCAACTGCGCGGCTTCTTGGTTGTCCGAGGTGGCTCGGAAGGCGCGGCCCATCCTGGTGCGGCTGAGATAGAGCTGGAGGGCGAACAGCACGACCACCGAGGTCACAAGGGTGATGAGCGGGAACCAGCCGATCGAGATCTGGTCGGTGATCTTGAGTGCTTGGGTTTCGATGGCCCCAGCGTCGAGTCCCATGCTATTGGCCGAGAACACTTCGAGGAGCAGGTTCTGAATCACGATGGAAAGCCCGAAGGTGGCCAAGATGGTTGGCATGGGGTCGTCTTCCAGGGCGAAGTTCAGGAAGCCGCGCTGGAGCACGTAGCCGAAGATCGCAACCAGGATCATTACGAGGAAGACGGAAAGGAAAGGATTGATGTCCAGGGGGCCTACGATCAACAACGCGGCGTAGGCAGCCAGAAGGCTCAGATCCCCGTGCGCCAGGTTGACCAGGCGCATGACTCCGAAGATGAGGGAGAGGCCGGCGGCGAACAGGGCATAGAGCCCGCCGAGAAGTATCCCCTGGATGACGTCGTTGACCCAGGCCACGTCAGACTCCGAAGTAGGCCGCGGATATCTGTTCCCGCGTCACTTCGTCGGGACGACCCCTCAGGACGACGCGCCCTTCGAGAAGGCACACGATGCGGTCGGCTACGGCGACGGCCTGGCCGATATCCTGCTCGACGATGATCAGGGTGGTGCCCTCGGCGACTATCCTTGGGATGGCCCGGTACAACTCGGCGACCACGATAGGCGCGAGCCCTAGGGACACCTCGTCGAGGAGCAGGAGCCGCGGGTTGGCCATGAGACCTCTACCGATGGCGAGGGCCTGCTGTTCGCCCCCCGAGAGATGGGCGGCCTGTTTGTTCATAAGTCGGTTGAGCAAGGGGAAGAGATCACGCACCTTGTCCACCGACCAAGGGCCGGTGCGCCGGGAATGACCGCCCACGAGGAGGTTCTCGTAGACGGTGAGACTGGGGAACACCAACCGTCCTTCGGGCACGAGCGATATCCCGAGACCTACCCGCTTGTGAGCGGGAAGGGAGCCGATCGGTCGACCGTCGAAACGCACCGTGTTGTCATCTGTGCGCAGAAGGCCGCATATAGTCTTGAGCAGTGTGGACTTGCCCGCACCGTTGGCCCCGATGACGGCCAGGGTCTCTCCTTCGTCGACGCGCAGGCTCACGTCGAAGAGCGCCTGGAAACTACCGTATCCGGTAGAGGCGCCCTCGACCTCCAGGAGGCTTCCGGCCATCGGAGACGTCTGAACGCCTCCCCGGGGGTCCGGGGAGGCGTTCAGAACACCGGCCGCCGTCCCGGCCTCTGCTGGGTCGACGTGGATCATCCGCCGAGCGGGATCAACTCCCCGCTCTTGGGAATCGACGGGTATGCGTCGTTGTTCACTACCACCAGGCTCCACGGCCACTCGCCACCCGTCTGCCACTGCCCGCCCACGAGGGGGGTCTTGGAGATGTTCGGCACCGGTCCGGTGGAGAAGTTGATGGGTCCGAGGATGGTCTGGAGATCCGTGGCCTTGACGGCGTCCCTGATAGAAGCCGGGTCGTCGATGTCAACAGTGCGCTTCAGCACGTCGATGGCCACTTCGAATGCTGCACCTGTGAGGCCGAGAGAGCCGTTGTAGCCGGTGCCCATCTCGTCTTCCCAGGCCGTGGCCTGCTCCATGCAGGTATTGCCGGTGAGAGACGAGGTGAACGGGTGGGTCGACGCCCACCAGGCCTCGGTGCACAGCCCGTTGCCCGTAGGGCCGACGGCTTCCATGTCCGGGCGCACCAGGATGGCCCGTCCCATCGTGACGGCCTTGGGTTTGAGGCCCTGCTGCTGGGCCTGCGACCAGAAGGTGGGGAAGTCGGGAGCGATCATGAGTCCGGTGATGATCTCGCAGTTCTCGGCCTTGAACTGGCTGATGATGCTGGAGTAGTCCTCGGTGAGGTTCGTGTAGCGCCCGGGGTCTACGATCTTGTAGCCCTTCTCCGCCATCACCGGCGGGAAGCCGTTGACGGGGTCGGCCATGGCGAGTCCGTCCGGATCGTTGGGCCAGAGCACGCCGACGGTCTTGTTCGTTTCGAACATGTCCCAGAGGCCGGTGTACACGGCGATCATGTCCTCGGCGCCCCAGAAGAAGTGGTACGTCCACTCGAAGCCCACAGCGGGGTCGCCGTTCCGGCCGAAGAACCAGGCCTGCCACGGGGCGCCGTACGAGACGAGCGGCATGCCGTTGGCTTCACACTGGTCGGCGACGGGGTTGCAGACGATCGGCGTCATGCCGGTCATCATCAGGTCGACTTTGTCACCCGTGATGAGGTCGCCGGCGACCTGGGCCGCCCGGTTGGAGTCAGACTGACTGTCTTTCACCACCCAGGTGATGGGGTGTTTCTTGCCGTTGATCACGAGACCGTCGCCGATGGCGGCTTTGGCCTGCGCCAGCAGGAAGTCGTCGGGTTCGCTCAGGCTGGCCAGCGGCCCGGTGGTCATGGTGACCCAGCCCACCTTGACCTCGCGCCCCATCTCCTCGCCCACGGTGACGGCCGTGGTGGCGGAGGTCTCGGTGCCGCCGGCCGTGGTAGTGGTGGCGGTGTCGCCGCAGCCGGCCAGCGCTCCGCCGAAGCCGATCGTCGCGCCCGCCAACCCTGCCCGCTTGAGAAACTGGCGGCGACTGAGCGGATCTAAGGTAAGCACCTTCTTCACGAATTCGTTGTCTGCGCCTGCCATGTCGTACTCCTCCCTCTCCTACGTTTCAAAGACATGTCGCCAAACACCCCCGGAACCTCGGATCAGCGCGGCAGACGCGCGACCCCCGTTCGACCCGTGTCACCTCCTATGCCCGCGTCGCGCACCCATACAATGCGGGGTGGCGTGGCCGCCCCGCGTCAGAGAGGATCCTTCGTCAGGAGTAGATACCGTACTGCTTGGCAGCTTGGATCATGGCGAGTACGTTCTCCTCCTTGGGAGACTCCATGTTCGCGCCCACATCGAGGATGAACCCGCCTCCACGTCCTGCGGTGTTGATGAGTTCGCGGCAGTAGTCCGTCACCTCCTCGGGTGTGGACATGTGCATCATCGACAGCGGAACGTTCCCCTGGATACAGGCCGTTCCACCGATGATCTTCTTCGCTTCGACCATGTCGGTTCTGTCGAACATCCAGACGGTCGTGCCCTTGGGCAACTCGGCGATCGCCTCGAGCCTCGAGTTGTAGCCACCCTCCGCGAACAACCAGGGCACGAACCCGTGGTCGATCAGGCCCAAAAGCACCTTCTTGAGACTGGGCCAGTAGAAGGTGCGGAACTGCTCGTCCGACATGAATCCGTCGGCGCCCTTGTGGAGCGGGATGAAGATGCCGGGAGCGCTGTCGACGGTGGTGTGGGCGAGAGCCCACCTCACCATCAGCGGCGCCAGGCGGTCGCAGGCTTCGATCAACTTCTCGGGCTTCTTGAACATGTCGACGATCACGCCCCGCGTGCCCCGGAGGGAGTCGCCGATGAAGTCGAACGGGGCCTTGGTCGCGTAGCCCCAGTAGTCGGGGAAGCCGGCGCCCTGCATCTGCGCGATCATCGGGAAGACCTTCTCGGCCCAGGCGCCGACCTCCCGTCCGGCCGCGGCGAGACGGTCGAAACCGTCCTGCTGGTCGGGTGCGCCCCACGGACCGATGTGCGCCGTGCTGAACGGGAGCTCGACCATGTCGTAGGCGGGGGAGAGGATGCCGAACCCTTTGTATGCACCCACGATGCGCGGCAGGTAGACGCGCCAGAGGAAATCGGACGGGTCTTCGATCAGGTGATCGTACTCCTCCGGCGTCATGTACTCGTCTTCGTTGTACTGGTAGCCCGCATCCTCCGGCAGGTTGTGCCCGGGCCAGTCGTATAGGCGGTAGTCGAGGAGTTCGAAGGCCTTGGCCGGCATGGTGTTGTGCACGGGGCTGATGAGCCCATCGGGCTGGAGCTCGAGCGTGGCACGGAACCAGGCTTCGAGAGCTCGGTCCGTGTCGTTCATGGCGTCGTAGGGCGTGAGGCCCGCGCGGTGCGCGGGGTAGAAACCCATCTTGGTGAGTACGGGCACCCGGTCGGGGGCCTTCTCAAGCTCGATCGCGTCGATGAGCCTGGTGACGCGCTGCTTGTAGGCCGACTCCGCTTCGGCATCGCGGAAGGTCACACCCTCCGGATCCAGCCACTTGGCGAACCGGACGGCGCGCCGCTCCAGGCCGGAGAGGTCGTTCCAGCTCTTCTCGCTCGCCGCACTCATCTAGTTCACCCCCACCATCTCTTTAGCGTACGCCACGGCGGCCATCGCGTTCGCCCCATACGCGTCTGCTCCGGTGAATGCGCGCACCGTTTCGTCGATCTGCCCGCCACCGATGATCACGCGTAGGCCGTCGCGCAGGCCTGCTTCCGCCACCGCGGCTATGGTGCTCTTCATCGTGTCGAAAGCGATCGTGAGGAACCCGGAGAGGGCGAGGACGTCGGGGGAGAGGTCGCGTACGGCGTCCACAAACTTCTGCTCCGGCACGTTGATGCCGAGATCGGTGACTTCGAAGCCGTTCACGTCAAGGACGAAGCCCACGATATCCTTGCCGATGTCGTGGATGTCTCCCCGGACCGTCCCCAAGACCACGCGACCCAGCTTCTTCTCGGAGGCCGCCTGGGTCGCCATGTGTGGCTTCAGGATCGTCGCGATCTTCTTGAGCATCTCGCCGGACATGATGAGCTCGGGTAGGAAGTAGCTGCCTTCCTGGAAGCGTTCACCCACGATCTGCATAGCCTCGGAGCACGACGCCAGGATATCGTTGGGGTCGCCATCGCTCTCGAGGCTCCCCTCCACGATGCTCAAGGCCTCCTTCTCCTTCATGTTTACCAGCGCTTCCACCAGGTCTTGTGCCATCCGCTCTGCTCCCTTCCCGTCCTCTTGGTTCCGTAGGACTTCAGTGTGGCTGTGCAGCTACTCTTCCGGACGTGCTCTGGCGTGCCATGTTCGTCGGTCATAGACCTCCCGGCGCCGTCCTCATTCTGCGATGATGGGAACGGAGCTGGGACGACCTCGCTCGCTTGCCGGCCGGCCCCCGCTTTTCCGGTTGTTCCGATAAGTGTACGATACATTTATCTAGATAAATCCGCAAGCACCGCGTCGGCATATATATAGATATTGCGGGATCGAATCCGAACGAGGAAGGGACGGCTCCGAACGAGCATGGCAGAAGACGGATCGAGCAGCGCGCGTGGGCAAGAACGGACGGCGTCGAAGGAGACACCGGTCGCCCGTTCGGCCAAGCGCGGGCGTCGCACAGGAGAACCTGCGTACCAGCGCATCGTCAACGCGCTCACCTCGCGCATCGCACACGGCGTCTACCGGCCGGGTGGGCAGCTTCCTACGGAGGCGCAACTCCGCCAGGAGTTCGGCGTGAGCCCCATGACGATCCGACGTGCCATCAACATCCTGCTCGACCGCGGGCTGGTCTCGACCACTCCGGGGAAGGGCACGTTCGTGCGATCCCTCGATCTGGGAGAGGCCGTGTTCCGCCTCCAGGAGGTCACCGATCAATGGGCCGCGGGCGACTCGGTGCACGTGCAGCTGTTAGAGGCGTCCATAGCGCCGGCCACCGAGAACGTGGCCCACGTCCTTCGACTCGCCCCCGGTGCCCGGACCGTCTACCTCCGGCGCCTTCTTCTGCGCGAGGGGACGCCCATCGTGTACCACAGGGAGCACGTCGTCTATGACGAGACGAGGCCACTGATCGAGGCGCAGCTGCAGATCACGTCGCTCGAGGGCCTGTTGCGGGGCACCGCAGGGGCCGCCCTTCCGAGTGGAGACCTGAGCATTCAGGCCGTGAGTCTCGGTCCCCGGGCGGCCGAGCTGCTGTGCATGCCCCAGGGTGCTCCGGCCTTCTGTCTCGAGCACGTCTTCAGAGATTTCGACGGGCTGCCGGTGAGTTGGGGATGGTTTCTTTGCCGTGCAGACCAGTTCAGGCTGAGCACACACCTCGGCCCGCACGTCGACGACCGAGCCGCGGGCGATACGCGAAAGGGCGAGGATGCACCCTGATTCCGAGAGACTGACGGTGCGACCCGCAGACCGGGGGCGGGACGAGATCCTGGAGGCCATGTCCATGGCCATGATGGCCTTGGACGAGGAGCAGGTTCTCGCGCTCGTGGAAGAGGCGCTCGAGAAGGGGGCCGGCGGTCTCGCCGTGGTCCACGCGTGCGAAGGGGGCATGCGGATGGTGGGCGAGCGCTACGAGCGGCAGGAGGTCTACCTGGCGGGCCTCATCATGGCCGGTGAGATCTTCCGGCAGGTGATGACGGTCACACAACTCAGCCTCGAACTCGAGATGGCGGGTACCGGCTCGGGCAAGGTGCTTCTGGGCACCGTGGCCGGAGACATCCATAACATCGGGAAGAACATGGTGAGGATGGCGCTACGGAGCTTCGGCTTCACCGTCACGGACCTGGGCGTCGATGTCCCTCCCGCCCGGTTCCTGGAGGAGGCACGCTCGTTCGAGCCCGACGTGATCGGGCTTTCGGGCTTGGTGTCGGCCTCGTACCAGAGCATGCGCACCACGATCGAGCTGGTGCATGCGGGCGCCGAGGAATTGGGTCGCCGGCTTCCTGTCGTGATCGGGGGAGGCACGATCGACGAGCGGGTGTGCAATTTCGTGGGGGCCGACTACTGGACCACCGACGCCATGGAGGGCGTGCGCATCTGTCAGAGGATCACTTCCGGGGAGTAGGTCACTTCCGGGGAGTAGGCTCCGGGGTCAGCCGCTCCCGCAGGTGCAGGTAGAACACCTTCGGGCGGGTGCCCATCTCTTCCATCCGACCGATGCCATCGCGCTCCGCGATCAGCCTCGATACCTCGCTCTCCGGGTCGTCGAGGTCGCCGAAGACGCGGGCACGTGAAGGGCAGGTCTGCACGCAGGCGGGCTGCTCGCCTCGATCGATGCGCGGTGCGCAGAAGGTGCACTTCTCCACGACCCCCTTCGGATGCGAGATGTAGCCTCGTTCCTCGAACGGGTTGAAGCCGTACGCGGGGTGGTAGGGCCGGGGGTCTCCGTGGTTGAGCGAGCGCGATTCGTACGGGCAGGCCCACATGCAGTAGCCGCATCCGATGCACTGGTCGTTGTTCACCAACACGATGCCTCCCGCGCGGACCCAGGTTGCTCCCGTAGGGCAGGCCTTCTCGCAGGGAGGCTTGTCGCACTGCATGCAGAGCGTGGGAAGTGAGTAGAGCCGGGCGTTCGGATACGTACCGGTTTCGTAGATGTGCACCCTGCTCCAGAACACACCGGGCGGCGTGGCGTTCTCTCGCTTGCAGGCGACCGCGCAGGCCCCGCAGCCCGTGCACTTGAAGAGGTCGATCACCATGCCCCAGCGCATCAGCGCGGACTCCCCGGCTGGGTGGTATCCGGGCCTGTGGCCGTGCGTGTGGCGCTCGATGCGCTCGGGGCCGCGCCGGCAGAGGCCAAGCCGGGCGGCGTCGCGGCGGGTGGGGGGGCGTTGGGGCGGTAGATCCTCACCCGAGGCGCGCGATCGATACCCGCGGAGACGGGGTCGATGGCCCTCTCGTCACCGGTGAGCAGCTCGTTGTAGTGAGGGCCTCTGTGGGTGATCGGATTACGCCCGCGCGACTTGAAGCCGTGGTTGCTCGGGAAGCCCAGGGCTTCGGGGAAGATGAGCTCGGTGAGCTTGAGCCGGCCTCGGGTCCGGCCTCCGTGCCACGCCTCCACGATCACCTCGTCTTCGTTGGAGAAGCCCTTCGCGCGCGCGGTCGCACTGTTGATCAGGATGCGGTACTCGTACGGGTCGTTCACCTCCACGAACTCCTGCACCCACACGTTGCCCACCTGGTCGCCCGCCGACATGCGCCACTGGGGGGTCGACCAGTTGATGGCGAGGAGGTCGAACTCGGCGGCGGCTCCCTCGTCGGGCCGGGGGCACCAGCGTGGGAGCGGCTGGTAGTGCAGCCACACGTCTACCGGGTCCTGCCCGGGGACGGTGTCGAGGCCCACCTCCTGGAGGTGCCGCTTCAGCCGTTCTCCCGAGGCCTGCAGCCGCTCGAAGTAGATGGGATACCTGGTCGCGCCCCAGGGGTGGTAGTAGAAGTTGTACGCTTCTTTCGGCGACAACATCTTCGGGTAGACGGCGTGATCGTCGAACCAATCGAGGTCGTGATCGTGTCCGTAGCGGCAGCGGAGGATGCGGTCCATGATCTCGGGCGTGGTGTACGTGGCGTCGAGGTCGAGGGCGTATTCGCCGGTGAGGTCGAGCTGATCGTTCAGGCGGTCGTTCAGGCCGCCTGGGCCGTGAAGAATCCCCACTCGTTCCGCGAGTTCGATGTAGATGTCGTCGGCCTGGCGGGTGTCGTACACGGGGGGGATCACGGGCTTCTGCACCAGCACCCCCTTCACACGGAGCATGGCCTCATCCGCCGCCTGCACCACGTGGTGCCCGAACTCGAGGAGGGCGTGGCGTTCCACGATCACGCTCTCGGGCAGGAGGATGTCGGCGAACTGGCTCATCTCGTCGTACACGAGGGGGATGGTGGCGATGAACGGGATGCGCTTGAAAGCCTCGATGGCCTCGTCAGGGTTGACGCTGCCCATGATCGGGTTTGCGGCATAGGTGACGAGCGCGTCGATCTCGTAGTCGATGCCGTACTTCTCGGGGTGGAGGATGGCCTTCCACGCCAAGAAGGGGCTGGTGTGGCGGTGGGGGTAGAACTCCTTGAGGTCGATGGAGGGCGGGAAGCTCCAGTCGCAGCCGGCGGCTTCGGCCTTCGGGGCGACCACCCCGTCCGGCCCCGGCGCCAGCGAAGGCCCCGCGTCGGAGGCCAGGTAGCTTCCGGGCACATCGAGAGCGCCCACCAGCGCGGCCACCATCTTGGCGGCCAGGTGCTGGTACGCCCCCGCCTTGTTCGACAGGGCGCCCCTCTCCGACTTGATCACCACCGGCCTGAAGGGGAACTCGAAGCCGTCGATGGTGATGGTCTCGCCGATGCGGGCGTGGTCCGCGAACTCCCGCGCCAGCCGCCGGATCGTGGCGGCCGGCACGGCGGTCACCTTCTCCGCCCACTCCGGCGTGTATTCGAGCATGTGGGCGCCGACCAGGTCGAAGGCCGTGGTGCCCTTCGCCAAGGCGCCGCCGCCGGACGGGCCGGCCACCTGGTACGTGCCGTGGAGGGCGTATTCCCGCACGGCGGGATCGTCGAAGGGAGTGGCCCGACCTGCGGCCTTGTCCCACACGAGAGGCTTGCCCGTAGCGGGGTCGGTGAGGTAGTGGCCGTTCTCAGCGATCAGGTAGACGGCGTTCGTGCGGCGCTTCAGGAATTCCACATCCCACACTCGGTGCTCGTGGAGCATGACGTGGAGCATGGCCAGGGTGAAGGCCAGGTCGGTACCGGGGCGGATAGGCACCCACTCGTGGGCGAGGGTGGCCTCGGGGCTGCAGCGCGGGTCCACCACCACCAGCTTCATGCCGCGCTCGAGCGCCTTGGCGGTGGCGCGCATGCTGTGAGTGCTTCCGATGTTGGGGCCGAGACTGCCGCCGACCGCGAGGAAGTACTCGCAGTACTCCACGTCTTGTTTGTCGAGGAAGGTGCCCTGCACCATGCCGGCGCCGAAGTGCACGGGGCAAAGGTGCCCGTGGCTGCGCAGTTCGTTGGGGCTGCCGACCGCGGGCATGAAGGCTCCGTCGGTGACGATCCAACCGTAGCCCCCGAAGCCGAACATGTGGGCGAACCGTCGGGGATCCTTCTCCCGGCACTCGAGGATCTTGGCGGCCACCGTGTCGAGGGCCTCGTCCCACGAGATCTCGACCCAGCCAGGGTCCTCGTCCAGCCCCTTCTTCGGGTTGGTGCGCTTCATGGGCGCCTTGACCCGGTAGGGGTTGTAGACGTTCATGATGGCCGACTGGCCTCGGGCGCAGAGGCGGCCCTCGTTCATGGGGTTTTCGGGGTCGCCCTCCACCTTGAGGATGACTCCGTCCTCCACGTACATCTGGGCCGTGCACCATACCTTGATCCCGCAGAGGCGGCACATGACCTTCTTCCACCCGCCGCGGGGCGCCTCGGTCTGCGTGCTGTTGGGGCTCAACTCATACCTCCGGGTGACGGCGCCGCCGCTCAGCGGGCGCCGGGGATCTCGCTCCCAATGAGGCGCGGGCCGTCCGCGGCGAAGAACATGGTGCGGTCCGCCGTCTCACCCACCAGGAGTGCCAGTGCCGCGAGGGCGACGACCGGCGCCGACGTGGAGGCGGTCACCAGGACCACCACCGGGACCACCAGCCCTACCACGACTCGAGCCACCCACAGACCGGTGGAGCCAACGGGGACCGTCCCGCGGTCGGCTCTCCCGCTCGAGAAGATTCGGTTCCACCGGACAGTTCGCGCCCAGAAGGCCGCGGCCGCGAGCGCCACGCCGGAGATCACCACAGACCTGGCGACGGAGGCGCCGTCGCCACCCAGGGTCTCGGGCCACCAGGCGGCCGCGAGGGCGAGAGCGAGCGCCGGCCCCAGCGAGAGCGCGCAACTGACGAACCCCGCCACGGTAGACCAATGGCGCCACGCCGGCCGGCCGGGGATAACGTACACGTGGGCTGTCGCGAGCACCGCTACGGCGCCGAGCACCACGATCGCGATGCCCGGCCACACGGGTCGCGCCCCCGCGAGGACGGCCGCCGCGTACGCGCCGGCGGCACACGCGTAGCCACCGAAGACCGCGACTTCGCGGCTGAGAGAAGAGGTGGGGAACCTCCTGAGGGCACGGTAGGCCCGAAACGGCTTGTCCAGATGGGCCAACGATAGGACAACGGCCAGGAGCGCGAGGAGAAAGGCCGCCACCGCCGCTGTGGCGAGGTAGGGGCCGGGTGCGTCCTCGGCCAGCACCAGAGTACCGAGGAGTGCCCCCACCGAGGCCGGCCCGAGCACGGTGAACCCGATGAGCGGCCGGTTGCGACCTTGATCGCGCATCTCAGGGACTCCCGAGTTCGGGGCCGCCCTACAGCCCGCGTTCCAGCAGCAGCGAGGGGGCCTCCATCAACATGCGGACGCGCCCAAGGAAGCGCGCGGCCACCGCACCGTCGACAAGTCGATGGTCGGCGGTGAGCGAGAGCATGGCGGTCTGGCGTGGCACGAACGAGCCTTCTTGGAAGACCGGAGTGGTGGTGATCGCTCCGACGCCGAGGATGGCCGCCTCGGGCAGGTTGACTATGGGGGTGAAGGCCTCGATGCCGAAGAGACCCAAGTTGGTGATCGTGAACGTGCCGCCCTTGTAGTCGTCGGGTCCGAGCTGTCCTTCGCGAGCGGCTGTCACGAGTCGGTCCACCTCGGCGGCCGTCGCGAAGAGGCCGAGGGAGTGGGCGTTCCGCACGACCGGGACGATCAGACCCTCTCCGCCGAGGTCCACGGCTACGCCCACGTGCGCCTCAGCCCACAGTTCGATGCCCTCACCCTCCGCCCAGCGGGCGTTGGCTTCGGGATATTCCAGCAAGGCGGTGGCGGCGGCCCGCAGGAACATGGCATCGTAGGTGAGGCGCACGCCTCGGGCCGCCGCCGCCTCCTTGAGCTGCGCGCGCAGGTCGACCGCGCGGGTCATGTCGAAGCGGCTGGTGTAGGTCACTTGCGGCGAGGTGCGCCAGTTCTCGGTCATCCTCTCGGCGGTGATGCGGCGCACTCGGTTGAGCCTGCGCCGGTCGCCGGTGTGGAACCCCGGGCCGGCGGGTGCCGTGGCGCCGGAAGGGCCCTCTGTCTCGGCCGCCTCGGCGGCCCGCAGGAGGTCCGCGGCCCTCACCCGCACCAGGGGCGCGCCGTCGAGGTCGGCCGGGTCGATGCCGAGTTCGGCGGCCAGCTTGGCCGCGAGCGGCGTGAGTCGCACGGCGCCGAGCCGGGCGGCTCCGGCCGCCGCCGCCCGTAGCACGTCCTCCTCGATGATCCGTTCGCCGCTGTGGGGGATGGCGGCGAGGTCCAGGTCGAGGGCGGTTGCCCTGGCTCGGGCGCGGGGAGACGCGAATAAGCGTCCGCTGTCCCCAGGGGTGGCGGGAGCGGCGGGCGCCAATGCGGGCGCCATCAGTGCGGGAGCCAAGGCGCCTGGAGCGGCCACCGCCGCGGCCGATGCGTCTGAACCGTCCGAGGCGATCGGCGCAGCCGTCGTGGCTGGGCCGATCGGGGCAGCAGGAAGACCTGCGATCTCCTCGGAGGAGGTCACGATATAGGCAAGGATGGTACCCACGGGGATGTCTTCCCCTTCGGTGATGACGATGCGGCCCAGGATCCCGGCGGCGGGGGAAGGCACGTCGGTGGCGGCCTTGTCGGTCTCGACCACCAGCAGGGTGTCGTCCACCGCGATGGCGTCGCCCTCCTTCACCACCCACTCGATGATGGTGGCCGACTCCATAGTCAGACCCAGGACCGGCATGAACACTTCGGTGATCATGGTATGAGCTCTCCTCCTCCTACACCTTGTGCAGGGCGATGCCCAGGGCGGCGAGTGAGCCCTCGCCCACGGCCTCCGAGAGGGTGGGATGGGCCCGGATCACCGACGTCATCTCATCCAAGGTGGCCTCCAACTCCAGGGCGAGCACGGCCTCGGCGAGCAACTCACCCACGTGGGGGCCTATCATGTGTACGCCGAGCACCCGCCCGAAACGCGATTCCGCCACCACCTTTACGAGCCCGGTCTCGGTGCCCGCGGCCACCGCCCGACCGCTGGCGGAGAAGGGGAACCGTCCCACTCTCACCGCGAGTCCCAAGTCGCGGGCCGCGGCCTCGGTGAGGCCCACGCTGGCCACTTCCGGGTAGGTGTAGGTGACCGAGGGGATGCGGTCGTCGCGCACGGGAGCAGGTGAGTGGCCCGCGAGGGTCTCCACTGCGACCACGCCCTGGCGCGAAGCCACGTGGGCGAGGAGTGCGCGGCCGGTGACGTCTCCGATGGCCAGTATCGAGGGCGCGTTGGTACGGCCGGCTTGATCTACGGTGATCCAGCCCCCTTCCGTCGTCGCCACACCGGCAGTCTCCAGGTCCAGGCCCTCCGTGAGGGGCGCGCGACCCGCCGCGACCAGTACGTAGTCCGCTTCGAGCGTGACCGCGTGTTCGCCGGTCAACTCCACTTCGACCGCGTCTCCGCGGGGTGTTATCGAAGTCACGGATGTTCCGGTGCGAACCGCGACGCCCATCTTGGTCATGCTGTCGGCCAGCACCGCGCCCATGTCGGCATCCTCACGGGGGAGGAGGCTGGGGAGCATCTCCACCAGGGTCACCTCCGCCCCGAAGCGGGCGAAGATCGTGCTCCACTCGCACCCCACAGCCCCGCCTCCCACTACCAGCAGGCGGCGCGGGACCTCTTCCAAGGCCAGGGCTCCGTCGGAGTCGATCACCCGAGGGTGCTCGGCCCCGGGCACGGGGAAGCCGGCGGGGCGCGACCCGGTGGCCACGATGATATGCGGGGCCGTGACCGTCTCGTGTCCGCCGCCGGCGCCGTCCTTGCCGGTGAGGCCCACCTCGAGAGCGGTGGGTCCCGCGAAGGCCGCCTCTCCCGTCAGCACCTGTACCTTCGCGTGCCTGAGGAGGGCTCCCACGCCCCGGGTGAGGCGCGACACCACTTGGTCCCGCCTGCGGATCGCCGCTGGGTAGTCGACGCGAACGTCGCCTTCGACCACGATGCCGAAGTCCTCAGCGTTGCGAAACTCGTGGAGCAGTCCGGCGACATGCAGCATCGCTTTCGTGGGGATGCAGCCCCGGTTGAGGCAGACTCCGCCGAGCGCCGCCCGCTCCACCAGGACCACCTTCATGCCGAGTTGGGCCGCCCGCAGGGCGGCCACGTATCCGCCCGGGCCTGCGCCGACGATCGCGAGATCGCACGCCTTGGTCATGACCGCGTACCCACCACCGAGGTACCGCGCATCAGTCCGCAGGCGGCGTTCACGATGTCTTCCACCTGCGGCATGGCCGCGTCTTCCAGGCTCTTGGCGTAGGGCACCGGCATATTTGCGGCGCAGAGGCGCACGGGCGGGGCGTCCAGGTAGTCGAAGACGTCTTCGATGGCGCACTGAATGAGCTCCGCCGCCATGCCCGCGCGCTCGGGCGCCTGGTGGGCGACGATCAGCCGTCCCGTCTTGCGGATGGACGCGGCAACCGTATCCCGGTCGTAGGGCACCAGGGTACGAGGGTCCACGACCTCGAGCTCGATGCCCTCGGCAGCGAGGATATCGGCGGCCTCCAGGGCCATGTCGTTCAACACATGGATCCCCACCACGGTCACGTGACGTCCCTCGCGCAGCACGTTCGCCTTGCCGAACGGCACCAGATGCTCGCCCGCGGGGATCTCGCCCTTCTTGCCGTAGAGTAACTTGTGCTCGAGGAACACCACCGGGTTGTCGTCACGGATGGCGGTCTTCAGCAGGCCCTTGGCGTCGGCCGGCGTAGAGGGCACGGCCACCTTCAGCCCCGGGATGTGGCAGAACCACGCCTCGATGCTCTGGGAATGCTGGGGGCCGTTGCCTCGTCCCGCGCCCTCCTGGGTGCGAAGCACGAGCGGCACTCGGGCCTTGCCGCCGAACTGGTAGCGGATCTTGGCGGCCTGGTTGGCGATCTGGTCCATGGCCACCATCATGAAGTCGGCGTACATGTACTCCACCACCGGGCGCATTCCGGTGAGAGCCGCGCCGAGTCCGACGCCGGTGAAACCGGCCTCGGAGATCGGGGTGTCGCGCACACGCTCGGAGCCGAAGGCCTCGAGCAGTCCCTTGGTCACGCCGAAGACTCCGCCGCCGCCCCAGACGGCGATGTCCTCGCCCATGATGAACACGGTGGGGTCTCGCTCCATCTCCTCGCGCAGCGCCTCGTTCAGCGCCTGGACGTAGGTGAGGATGGCGGCGGGGCCGGCGGCGGGCGTCGTTTCGCTTGTCGCTGTGCCACTCATGCGAACACGTCCTCCGTCAGGTTCGAGGGGTCGGGATCGGGGCTCTCCTCGGCAAACACCAGCGCGTGGGCGATGGCGGCTCGGGTGGCGGCGTCGAGGTCGTCTACCTCGTCCTGGGTGGCGAGCTTGTCGACCACCAATTGGCGGCCGAGGCGGGGGATGGGGTCGAGCGCCCGCCACGGCTCCACGTCTTTCTTGTCACGGTAGTTCAGGGGATCGCCCACGTGGTGGCCGAGGAAGCGGTAGGTGTCGCATACCACGTAGCTCGGGCCTCGTCCGTCGCGGGCTCGATCCACCGCTTCCTTGGCCGCGAGGTACACGTCGATGGCGTCCATGCCGTCGCACGTGACGCCGGGCATGTTGTAGGCGGCGGCGCGTCGGGCCAAGTCGAGCTCGGGGCAGGCCATCGCGTCTTCGAGGCAGGCGCTCATGCCGTACAGGTTGTTCTCCACCAGGAACACCACCGGCAGGTTCCAGACTGCCGCCATGTTCGACACCTCGTGCAGGATGCCCTGGTTCATCGCGCCGTCGCCGAAGAAGCACATGGCCACTGTGTCGCGGCCGAGCATCTTCGAGGAGAGGGCGGCGCCGACGGCGATGCCCATGCCGCCGCCCACGATCCCGTTCGCGCCCAGGATGCCCCGGGTCATGTCGGCGATGTGCATCGAGCCGCCCCGACCCTTGCAGTACCCGGTGGCCTTGCCCATGAGCTCGGCCATCATGAGGTCCACTTCTCCGCCCTTGGCGATCACGTGCGCGTGCCCGCGGTGCGTGGAGGTGATGAAGTCGTCGATGCGCAGGGCGGTGCAGGCGCCAACGGCCACGGCCTCCTGGCCCTGGTAGGTGTGGGTGACTCCTCGAATACGCCCGGCGCGGTAGAGGTTCGCGCATTGCTCTTCGAACTCGCGGATGAGCATCATCCGCTCCAGCATGCCCATGAGTCCGTCACGGTCCAGGCCGGTGAGCTTCTTCAAGTGCTTCCGCTTAGCTCCGACCTCAGCCCGCGCCTCGGCTTTCTCCACCGAGTGGCGCCTGGCCTCGGCCTTCCGGTCCGCGGCCTCTCTGTGCGGGGGCTTTGCGGCCCCGGACTTCACTGATGCGGCCTTGGCGGCCTTCGTTTCGGCCCCCGCGGCCTTCGCGCCGGCGGCTGCGGTCTTCTTGCGCGGCGCTTTCCGCTTCTCTTCCACCGTCACCCGCTCCCTTCTCAAGCCTGCACGCAGATGAGCTCGTGGCACGGGTACCGGGTGATGATCTTGTGACCGGTGGCGGTCACCACGATCTCCTCCTCGATGCGTGCCGCGCCCGAGCCGTCCGAGGCCGCGCAGTAGGTCTCGAGCGCGAAGACCATCCCTTCTTCCAGCACCGTGGGGGTGTCCAGAGAGAAGCGCCGGCTGATTACCGGCTTCTCCCAGATGCTCATGCCGATGCCGTGGCCGAACTGGAGGCCGAAGGCGGCCGCTTCCGACTCGAAGCCCAGCGACTCGGCCGTGGGCCAGGCTTTGGCGATGTCGGCCGTGGTGTTCCCCGGCTTCACCTGCTCGATGGACGCGTAGAGCCAGTCATAGGTCTTCTTGTAAGCCTCGTGCAGGGACTTGCTCGCTTCTCCCACCTGGAACGTGCGGTAGTAGCAGGTGCGGTACCCGTTGAACGAGTGCATGATGTCCATGAAAACCGTCTCGTCGGGACGGATGATGCGGTCGGTGAAGTAGTGCGGGTGGGGCGAGCAGCGGGGGCCGGACACCACGTTCACCGCTTCCACTTGGTCGGAACCGAGCCGGTAGAGCACGTCGTTGACGATGGCCACCAGCTCGTTCTCGCGGATGCCGGCGTGTAGGTTCGTCACCACGGCGCTGTACGCCGCGTCCACCATGCTGGCGGCACCGTCGAGGAGGTGGATCTCGTCTTGGGTCTTGATCCGCCGAGCGTCGAGCATGATGTCCTGCCCGTCCACCAGAGTGAGGTCCTCCTTCTGGAGCAGCTCGAGGAGCGTGACGTCGATGAGATCGATTCCGATCTTTCCGCCCTCGAGGCCGTTCTCCTTGATGGTGCGCATGAAGAAGGCCATGAACTCCTCTTGGAAGCCCGCCTCCCGCGGCACCGAGCCCCGCATCCAACTGGAAGTGGGGTAGATCCTGTCCGCGATCCACGGTGAGGTCTTCTTCTTGGCGGCGACCGCGCTCCCGAAGTCGAACAGGAGCGGCCGGCCGCCACGTGGCATGATCGAATAGCGGGCCAGTTTGTCGCGCGACCACTCGCCCAAGAAGGTGCTGGTGAGGTAGCGCACGTTGTTCGGGTCGAACACCATAAGGGCGTCCACGCCGGCCCGCTCCATGGCGGCCTCCGCCTTGGTGACACGGTCGCGACGTAGGCGGTCGAAGTCCACCCTGATCTCGGAGTCGAATGCCATCGTGCCGAATTCCATCCCATGACCTCCTGGGTGAGTGTGCCATCCGATAGGCCTCCATGGTAACTGTGGCTTCACGCGTATGTCAATCTTCATTGAACGGTACTGCGCATCGGTGAGACACGATCGACTGATCTCGCGAACCCGGTCGTTCGCGGCGACCGGGTTGGTGCAGCGACGGGTCGAGCTCGGGCGTTCTCCCGGCCAAGCGCCCGTTTCTTGGCCATGTTCCGCAATGCGGAAAGCTCGGCGCACCACGCGCGACCCGGTGGTCCCTGAGGCGCCACCGGAGAGACCGGATGGTTTCTGGTGTTTATCTGCGATTAAACTGAATTGACAAACGGAGGGAGCCATTGTTAACTAGCAACGTACAGCGTTCCCTTGCAGAAAGCGCCGGGAGCGGCACTAGAATGACACGTGAGGAGGGTGCCCATGAGTCGCGTAGGTTTCGTTGGAATCGGCATCATGGGGTCGCGCATGGCGGCGCGGCTCATGGATGCGGGACACGATCTGACAGTCTACAATCGCACGGCCGCAAAGTGTGCGCCGCTTGCGGACAAGGGGGCGGTGGTTGCTGCATCGCCGGCGGAAGCGGCGGCGGGTGCAGACGTGGTCTTCACGAACATGGCCGACGGCGCCGCGCTGAAAGCGGTCGTGCTCGGCGAGGGCGGCGTCATGGAGGCAGATCCGGCTCCGGCGCTGCTGATCGACATGGGTACGGTCGCGCCCGGGGAGTCAGCCGAGATCGCAGCGGCTGCCGCCGCGAAGGGCATCGGCTATCTCCGCTCCCCCGTGAGCGGGTCGACCGTCCTGGCCGAGGCCGGCAAGCTCACCATCCTCGCGTCCGGGGACAAAGCCGTGTACGACGCGGCCGACCCGTACCTCGCTGTCATCGGGGAGACCCGTTATCACGTGGGAAGCGGCGAAGACGCGCGGTACCTCAAGCTGGTGCTCAACATGATGGTGTCCACCCAGGTGCAGATCCTGGCCGAGGGGCTGGTGCTCGGAGAGAAGGCCGGCCTGGACTGGAAGGGCATGCTGGAGGTCATCAGCAACAGCGTCGTGGGCTCGCCGCTGGTCAAGTATAAGGCCGGCCCACTTGGCGACCGCAACTTCGCGCCGGCGTTCTTGCTGGGCCTCATGATCAAAGACCTCGATCTTGCCTTGACTGCGGCTGCCGAGAACGGCGTGGAGTTGCCAACGACCAAGGCCGTACGCGAATTCTACATCCAGGCCGCCGAGGCCGGGCACGCGGAACAGGATTTCACCGCGGTCACGCTCGAGCTGGAGAGGATGGCGGGCATCTGATCGAGCGCTAGGCGTGAATAGTCGAGGGGAGGTGCCGCAACTCCAGGATCCGACGATTCGGGATCCCTATGTCACTTGATCCCTATGTCACTGCGGCTTGACAGAAACCCGGGTCATCCGCGACAATGGCTGCATGGCGGGCGCTGTGTTCCGCAATGCGGGCGGATGAAGAAGAAACTCGGTCACGCCGGTTTGGAGAATCGTCGGGAGTGTCGAGGTAATACACCAATCTTTCCGGCCGTAAGACGGCCAGGTCTGGCGCTCGCCCGCGAGCGGAACGAAAGGAGAGGCACGTGGCAGCTGAGAAAAAGGGAATGATCATCAAGGTCAGCGAAGTTGAGTCGATGTTGCCGCCCAAGCACACGAACACCGACTCCTGGCCGCTCGTGATGCCGAAGATCACCGGGAATAAGCAGGTGGAGTTCTTCCTCACCGAGATGCGCCCCGGGGCCGCCACCGAACTCGACACCCACCCGATCTCGGAGCACATCTACTTCATCATCTCCGGCCGCGGCAAGGCCTACGTCGAGGACGACGTGTTCGATCTGGAACCCGGCGATTGCCTCTTCATGACCGAAGGCGCAGAGCACAGGCTCGATGTGGTCGGTACGGAGACCCTGCGCTTCGTAGTGGTCTTCGCTCCTGCACGGCAGATGTGACGGGGCCCGCAGAGCAGTAGCCTGGAACCGTCATAGCACCAACCGGGCCGGTGGGCGCCGATCCGGGGTCGTCGAACCGTACGAGTAGGGGGTCACCAAGTGGAGGACAAGAAGCACACAGAAGGTGTCCGCGTCCCATCGATCTCCGGTCCGTTGAGTCGCCGCGAGTTCCTGAGGATCGCCGGTATCGCCGGCGCGAGCGTAGGGTTGGGAGGTGTCCTGGTCGGGTGCGGCGACAGCACCACCACCTCGACCGGATCCGCCACCACGGTGGGCGCCACCACGGCTACCACGGCTGGAGGTGGGAGCACGGGTCGCGAGATCAAGATCGGGTTTGTCACCCCGCTCACCGGCCCCATCGCCGGCTTCGGAGAGGCCGACACCTTCTGCATCGAGGAGTGGCAGGCGGCGGCTCCCACCGTGCTCATCGGCGGGACCACGCACCCGATCACCCTTGTGGTCAAGGACAGCCAGTCCGATCCCAACCGGGCGGCGCAGGTGGCCGGCGACCTGATCAACAACGACAAGATCGACCTGATGCTGGTCGCTTCGACTCCCGACACGGTGAACCCCGTCGCCGACCAGTGCGAGGCCAACGGCATCCCTTGCATCTCCAACGACACGCCGTGGCAGCCCTTCTTCTTTGGGCGCGGCGGCGATCCGGCGGTAGGCTTCAACTGGACCTATCACTTCTTCTGGGGTCTGGAAGACGTCATCGCCAACTTCACCGCGATGTGGAACACGGTAGGCGCGAAGAAGGTCGGGGCCATGTGGCCCAACGACGCCGACGGCAACGCTTGGGCCGACGCCGTAAACGGATTCCCGCCCGCTCTTACCGCGGGTGGCTTCGAGTTGGTCGATCCCGGGCGGTTCCAGCAGCTCACCGAGGACTTCTCGGCGCAGATCTCCAAGTTCAAGGAAGCCGGTTGCGAGATAGCCACGGGCGTCATGATTCCACCCGACTTCGCCAACTTCTGGAAGCAGTCGGCGCAGCAGGGCTTCAAGCCGAAGATCGCTTCCGTGGGCAAGGGCCTGCTCTTCCCGTCGTCGATGGAAGCGCT
This sequence comes from uncultured Actinomycetes bacterium, assembly GCA_947085635.1. Lineage (GTDB taxonomy): Bacteria > Actinomycetota > Thermoleophilia > RBG-16-64-13 > RBG-16-64-13 > JAHJSA01. The sequence goes on from CAMTXC010000022.1 coordinate 53,556, forward strand.
CGGCGACGGTGGCTACGGTCTCACCACCGAGGTCTGGTGGACGCCGAGCCATCCGTTCAAGTCGTCGCTCACGGGCGAGTCCTGTGGTGACCTCGCGGCCAAGTACGAGAGCAAGACGGGCAAGCAGTGGACCCAACCCCTCCTTCACTACGCGGTGTACGAGGTGGCGGTCGACGCTCTCAGCCGTACGGCCGACATCGACGACAAGGCATCCATCGTCGACGCGATCAAGGCCACCAAGATGGACACCATCGCCGGACCCGTCGACTGGTCGACAGGGCCTGTGCCGAACGTGTCCAAGACGCCACTCGTGGGCGGCCAGTGGGTCAAGGGCGAGAAGTACCCGTACGATCTCAAGATCGTCAGCAACGTCACCGCCCCCGAGATCGCCCTCACCGGCGAGGTGCAGCCGCTCTAGCCGTCGGGCGCGGTCGTTTGTATCATCCGATCGTAGATGCAGACCGAAGAGTGAAAGGACACCGATGACCACGATCCTGGAGATCGAAGGTCTCAGGAAGTCGTTCGGAGGTGTCCTGGTGACAGACGACCTGAGCGTCTCCCTGCAGGAGGGGGAGGCGCTCGGCGTCGTCGGACCGAACGGAGCCGGCAAGACCACCATGCTCAACCTGATCGGGGGCGCGGTGCGCCCCGACGCCGGCCGAGTGCTGTTCGAGGGCCAGGACATCACCCATCTCGCCCGGCACGAACGATGCCGTCGGGGACTCGGTCGCACGTATCAGGTGCCCCGTCCGTTCGTGGGCATGACCGCCTTCGAGAACGTCCTCGTGGGGGCCACTCACGGCCGCGGGAAGACCGAGCGCGCCTCGTATCAGCGCGCGGTAGAGGCTCTCGAGCGTGCCGACCTGCTCCATCACGCGAACACCGTGGCCGGTTCCCTCACGCTGCTCGACCGCAAGCGCCTCGAACTGGCTCGGGCGCTGGCCACCGAGCCGCGTGTGCTCCTCCTGGACGAGATCGCCGGAGGCCTCACCGAGGCGGAGGTGAACGAGCTCATCGAGACCATCCGAGCTCTGCGCTCGGAGGGCATGTCGATCATCTGGATCGAGCACATCGTTCATGCGCTGCTGGCCGTGGTGGACCGCCTCATGGCAATCGACTTCGGAAAGCTCCTCATCGAGGGCGATCCGCACGAGGTCATCTGCAGCCCGGAAGTGGAGTACTGCTACATGGGGACCGAGCGCGTGTGAGTCTGCTCGAGCTGGAGGACATTAGCACCCGCTACGGCGACTTCCAGGCTCTGTTCTCTGTATCACTCTCCGTGAACGCGGGGGAATCCTTCGGAGTCATCGGGGCCAACGGCGCTGGGAAGTCCACACTGTTGAAGACCATCGCCGGGCTGCTCGTGAGCCCCACCGGCACGGTGCGATTCGACGGCGAAGCTGTGGAGCACCTCCCCGCGCACAAGCGCGTGGTTCGCGGGATCTCGCTTGTACCGGAGGGCCGCCGTGTGTTCCCCAGTCTCACCGTGCACGAGAACCTCCAGGTGGGAGCGTACGGCAAGCGGGGCGGCCCGTGGGACCTCGATGCCGTGTACGAGGTGTTCCCTCTCCTCGTGAAGCTCAAGAACAAGCAGGCTTCCTTCCTGTCGGGCGGGGAGCAGCAGGCGCTGGCCATCGGTCGCGCGCTCATGTCCAACCCTCGCCTTCTCCTCATAGACGAGGTGAGTCTGGGGCTCGCCCCGGTCGTGATCCGCCACCTTTATGAGGCTCTGGCCGACGTGGTGCGCTCGGGGATGACCGTGATACTCGTGGAGCAGGACATTGGCCAGATCATGGAGGTGGCCGACCGTGTCTGCTGCCTTCTCGAGGGGCGGAAGGTGATCGAGGGAGAGCGAGGAGCGGTCTCGCGCGAACAGATAACGGAAGCCTATTTTGGGATGCGCACGTGATGACCTGGGTCAACGTGGTCATACAGGGCATCCTTCTTGGCGGGCTATACGCGCTCTACGCGACCGGTCTCTCTTTGGTCTTCGGTGTCATGCGCATGGTGAACCTGGCCCACGGAGACCTGAGTATCTTGGCAGCCTTCATCTGCCTGCTGGTGGTGGGCGTGGTCGACGTGAACCCGCTGTTGGCCATAGTGGTGGTCGTGCCCTTCGTCTTCCTGGTAGGCTACGTGCTTCAGCGGTTCCTTCTCAACTTCACGCTGAAGGGCGACGAGATGCGCCCGCTCCTGGCGACCTTCGGGCTTTCGGTGATCATCCAGAACGGCCTGCTTCAGGGCTTCTCGGCCGATTCTCGGGGACTGGACGCCGGTAGCATCGAGAGTGCCAGCCTCGCACTGGGCGGAAAAGTGGCATTCGGCTGGTTTCCCCTGCTCATCCTGGTGGTGTCGGTGCTCGTGATCGTGCTCCTGAACGCCTTCCTTACCCGCACGCAACTCGGGCGCGCCTTCCGAGCCACCTCCGACGACCAGGAAGCGGCTCGGCTCATGGGCATCGACAATAAGCACATCTACGCGCTGGCCATGGGCATCGCTCTGGCGATCGTGGCGCTTGCCGGCGTTCTGATGGGCATTCGTACCACCTTCACCCCGGGCATCGGCCCCGCCCGGCTGGTCTACGCTTTCGAAGCGGTGATCATGGGCGGGCTGGGGTCCAGTTGGGGCACTCTCGTGGGAGGCATCATGTTGGGAGTGGCCCAGACCGTGGGGTTCCAGCTCTCACCGGGGTGGGGCATCTTCGTGGGCCACCTAGTCTTCGTAGTAGTGCTCGCCGTCCGGCCGAGCGGACTCTTCGCGAAGACGGTGAACTGATGGGAGATCGTGCGGAAGGCGGAGCAGGCGGGCGGGTGAAGGAACCTCGAGAGCTCTCGGTCCAGCGCTCCACCACTGTGAGCAAGGCGGCGCTCGTGATCGGGGTGGTGACGGTGGCCGTGCTCGCCACCGTGCCGCTGTGGGCCGACCAGTCCACGAGCCGCACTCTGGTCTCGCTTCTCACTCTCATCGCGTTGGCCCAGATGTGGAACCTACTGGCCGGCTACGCAGGGCTCATGTCGGTGGGCCAGCAGGGGTATATCGGGATAGGAGCTTATTCACTCTGGCTCCTTACCGACGTGTTCGGCATCCACCCGTTCCTCGCGGTGCCGCTGACAGGGCTTTTCGCGGCGGCGATCTCCCTTCCCACCGCCGCGTTGGTGTTCCGCCTCAAGGGCGGCTACTTCGCCATCGGCACGTGGGTCATGGCTGAGATCTTCCGGCTGATAGTGGCGAACATCCCTCAGACGGGCGGTGGGTCGGGCAAGACCATCACAGCGGTGGCGCAGATGTCGGTGGACGAACGGATGCGGGGCACCTACTGGCTCGCGCTGGCGGTGGCGGTGGGCGCCGTTCTCGTAGTTTACGCCATCCTCCGTGCGCGCGTGGGGCTGGCCCTCACCGCTATCCGCGACAACGAACCCGCTGTCGAGAGCCTCGGCGTGCATGTGTTCAAAGCGAAGCTCTCCGCCTATGTCCTTGCAGCCTTCGGCTGCGCTGTCGCCGGTGCTGTGGTCTATCTGAACCTGCTCCGCATCCAACCCGATCCATCCTTCTCCATCTCCTGGACGGCGACCATGATCTTCATCGTGGTGATCGGTGGAGTGGGGACGATCGAAGGGCCCATCTTGGGCGCGATCATCTATTTCGCGCTGCAAGAGACGCTCTCCAGCTACGGAAGCTGGTACCTCATCCTCCTCGGAGCCCTCGCCGTGGTCATCACCGTGTGGTTCCCGGGCGGCCTTTGGGGCACCGTGGTGAGGCGGTGGGGTGTGCACCTCTTCCCGGTGCAGCGGCGACTGCGGATGGGGAAAGCGGGCGAGTCTGAATGAGTAAGGAGACCACGAACGGGCTGGAGGGAGTTGGCGCCAAGATGCGCGCCCTGCGGCAGGCGAAGAAGATGAGTCTGCGCGCGCTCGCCCGCAGGGTGGATGTCACCCCCAGCCTGATCAGCCAGATCGAGACGGGCAAGATCAATCCCTCTGTCTCGTCGCTGTATGCGATCGCGAACGCCCTCGACGCGCCGATGGACGCCTTCTTCGGCCGAAACCTGCCCCAATCGTCGGACGACGCCGACAACGGGTGCAGCGCCGACCTCGGCGGGTCTGCGCCCGAAGGCATCCACTCCAGCCGCACGGCTGATCGCCGTCCGAATACCGCGGAAGCACTCGGTGCGACGGCGGAGTCCGTGCCCGCGACGGAGCCTACGGCCATGACGGAGCCTGCGGCCGCGATGGGGGAGCAGGCGCGTCATCCGGCAGTGGTGCGCCGCGGCGGCAGAGAGAAGATCATAATCGACGGGTTCGGTGGGCTTCTGGTCTGGGAGCGTCTCACTCCCGAGCACGAACCGTTCGTGGACTTCCTCGAGATCCAGTACGAGTGTGGGGCGAGCTCGGCGCAGAACCTCATGCGCCACCCCGGGCGTGAGTACGGCCTCGTGCTGGAGGGCGAGCTCACCGTGAACCTGGGCTTCGAGGAGTTCACGCTGGGAGTGGGCGACACCATCGCGTACGACTCCACACGGCCACACCGGTTGACCAATCGGGGCGATACCTTGGCACGCGCCGTGTGGGTGGTAGTGACCCGAGAGCCCCCGTTCGATTCGAGAGACTGACAGCTCTTCGGCCGACCGCGCGCGCCGCGAAGGGCGCTCGCACCGCTCAAGGCGCTCGCGCGGACGGTCGCGGAGCCGGCCGGTCTGCGCGGTCCCTACGAATGCAGCAGGTCGGCCAGGTCGCCGAGGCCCAGACCCTCCAACACATCGCGACGTGGGAGACCTTCGGGATCGATGCCGCGTAGCTCGTAGAACTCGCGCAGCATGAGGTCCATGTCGGGCACCCCGCCCGCTGTGGGCCCGTCCTCCAAGGCGGCGGCGAGGCGGGGCGGCAGCCGGTCGTGTTCGGCGCGGGCCCCGAAGAGGTTACTGAGGCCTCGCTTCAGGTACCAGACCCGGCGTCCCACCGTCAGCAGCTCGTCGAGGGAGTAGTCCACCCCGGTGACGCAGCTCACCATTTCTACCGCCTGCGCGGCAGACAGCGGGCGTGCTCCCAGATTGCAGAAGACGGCGCAGCCGGCGAAGAACACCCCGTAGTCTTGGGTCGCCACGTTCAGGGCGGCTTTCCCCACGCTGCTCTGCTCTTCCAGTTCCACCGCCAGCTCCGGCACGTCTGCCACGAACATACCGCCGGACTCGATGGGGTACTGCAGGCCGGCGTTGTGACAGGCGCCGCGCGGCGAGACGGCGTAGGCGAGCGCCAGCCCGTGGGCGCCACGCGCGTCGTGCATGGGGGCCTCGAGGCCTTTCACCGTCGAGAGCAGCTCCGCCGCCGCGCCACCGAGGCGCGCGGCCACGGCCGCGCTGCCCTCAGCCAGCAGGTCGCCGACGCCTTCGCGGCGGCCGATGAGGTCGACGAGCTCCACGATGGCGGCGGCGTCACCCCACTGAGGCGTCGGCCCAGGCCGGTGATCGGAGCCCAGGAGTCCCATCTCGAAGCACTCGAGCGCGAAGGCGATGGTGGCGCCGCAACTCATCGTGTCCATGCCGTGGCGGTTGCAGAGCTCGTTGGCCTTCGCGATGGAGGCTAGGTCGGTGTTGAGGCAGAGTGAGCCGAAGACACAGAGCGTCTCGTACTCCGGCCCCGCTCCCTTTACGCCGGCGTAGGGGCCCTCTTTCACCTCCACTTCGCGCTTGCAGCGCACCCCACAGGCGTAGCACGTCGCGTTGTCGGTGAGGAGCTGTTCCTGGTAGGCGACTGACGAGAGTTCGTCCACACCCGCCCAGAACCCGGTGCGCCAGTTCTGGTAGGGCACGTCGCCCGTGAGGGCTCCGAGGTCGATGGAGGCGATGGTGCCGAAGGCACGCAGGGCTTCGATCAGGAGGTCCTCGGCGTAGAGGGTCTTGAGCTCCTCTCGGAGGGATTGCAGGCGCTCGGGGAACGCTATGAGTACTTCGCCCGAGCCCCGCACGTGGATCGCCTTCAGGTTCTTGGCGCCCCACACTGCGCCGAGCCCCGTGCGGCCGGCCCAGTGTCGCTTGCGCGTGCCCACCGCGGCGAAGCGCACGAGCTTCTCGCCCGCGGGACCGATGGCGAGCACCTGCCCCCGCTTGCCCTCAGGGCTGCGGAGGTCCTCGGTGAGGCGGTCGGTGACCTCGTACACGTCGGCGCCCCAATATGCGGCGGCGTCGCGTATCTCTACCGCACCGTCCTGTACGTCGATAAGCACCGGCGTGGCGGCGGCGCCGGTGACAACGATGCCGTCGTATCCGGCCGACTTGAGTTCCGCGCCGAAATGGCCGCCCACGTTCGCGTCTCCCCAGAAGCCGGTGAGCGGGGAGCGCGAGCTCATGGTCCAGCGGGCCACGGCGTCCACTTTGACGCCGGTGAGGGGGCCGGTCATGATCACGATCGGGTTCTTCGGCGAAAGCGCGTTCGGCGGCGAAGCACCTTCTGCTATGGCCTCTTCGATCAGGTCCAGGTACAGGCGCCCCCCGATGCCACCGCCCCCAAGGTAGTCCCGGGCCACCTCCGGGTCGAGGGGCGCCTCCGTGTGGCGGCCGGTGGTGAGATCGATGTGGAGCACGCGCCCCGCGTAGCCGCCGCGCATGGCCCGAACCTCCCCGGTCAGTCGATCACGTGCCGCGCGTAGCCGTTCTCGCGCAGGTATGTGGGGTAGAGCTCGTAGGCCGGCTTGATGGCCGGGAGGAGCTCGAGGATCTTGGGCACGGGCCCTTTCGCCACCATCTGTTTACGGGTGAGCGCCATCATCAGGTTCACCTTCCCGAACCAGAAGCGATGGGCGACGTCGGCGGTCATGAACATCTCCACGGTTGCTTTGGTCTCGGCGTCGCCGCGACGGATCTCCACCGTGTCGCCGCTACAATCGACTACGAGCACGACGTCGGGATCGGTGTACTTGAAGCGGATGATGAGCTTCGAGGCCAACAGCTTCTCTTCGATCGACGGCACCACCGTGAGGTGGTCGAAGAAGCCTCCGAGCATCGTCTCGAACTCCTCTCTCGACGTGAACGATCCCACCCGTCCTCCTCTGCTTTGTAGTCAGTACGCGTTCCTCAGGTGGGGGAGGATCTCCTCCGCCACCACTTCCCGCGGGTTGTAGAAGCTCGTGCCGTCCCTCACGGTGGCTTCCGCCACAGCCGCCAGACCCTCCTTGGGCACTCCCACGTCGCGCAGGCGCGTGGCCAAAACGCCCGCGCCGTTCAAGCGACCGGCGAGGTTCCTGATCGCCGCGATCACGCGGTCGGCCGGGTCAAGCTGTTCTTCATCTGACGTGAGGCCGCTCACGAAGGGGGCCAGTCCGCCGAGGCGCTCTCCTACCACCTCCCGATTGTAGGCGAGGCCGTGGGGAAGGAGTATGGCGTTGGCCGCCCCATGGGCCACGTGGTAGAGGCCGCCCACGGCGTGCGCCATCCCGTGCACGCACCCTACCATGGCGTGCGAGAACGCGATGCCCGCCATCGCAGCCGCGGTGAGCAGGGCGCCGCGGGCCTCGAGGTCGGAGCCGTCGGCGACGGCCGCCTCCAGGTTGACGAAGATTAGGCGCGCCGCCCCGGCGGCGAGGGCCTCGCTCATCGGGGACCACTGCGGGCTCACATACGACTCCACCGCGTGGCTGAGGGCGTCCATGGCGGTGGAAGCCGTCAGCCGCGGGGGCAGCGACACCGTGAGCTCGGGGTCGAGCACGGCCAGTGTGGGCAGGAGGAACTTGTCGGAGAAGCTCAGTTTCACAGAGCCGGCCTCGTCGAGGATCACCGCCGCCTGGGTGACCTCGCTACCGGTGCCCGCCGTCGTGGGGATGGCGATCAACGGCTTGAGCGGCCGGGTGAGGGTGCCGGCTCCGGAGTAGTCGTCGACGAGGTAGCCTCCCTCGCTGAGGAGGATGTCGGCGCACTTGGCCGTGTCGATGACGCTGCCCCCGCCCAGGGCCACGAGGCCCTCCGCGCCGGCTGCCACCGCCTCTTCGGCACACGCGCGCACCGCACTCACTTCTGAGTTCTCGGGGACGTCAAGAAAGGAACCGACCACCTCCACGCCCGCGTCTTCCAGCGACGCGGCGACTCGAGCGGGGAGGCCGAGCCTCTCGAGGGTGCGGTCCGATACGAGCAGGTACCGCCGAGCCTCGATCTGGGAGAGCTCGGCCTGCAGGTCGGCGATCAGCCCCGGCCCGTACACCACCTTGGTGGGACTGTGGAACTCGAAGAACAGTGGAAGCATGGAGCCTGGATCCCTCCCGTGTGCGGCCGTCAGGTCATTATCTCGCGGCCGTCTTGTCCCTGGTCTCGCCGCGGTGCGTCAGCCCAGCGCCACGTCGAGCAGCATCATGACGGTGAACCCACCCATGGTCCCCAAGGTCGCGAGGTCGGTGTTGCCCCCACGTTGTGACTCCGGGATGAGCTCCTCCACCACCACGAAGATCATGGCCCCGGCGGCGAAGGCGAGGGCGTAGGGTAGGAGGGGCTGGGCCACGATCACGGCCAGCGCGCCGAGGACCCCCGCGATGGGCTCCACCCCCCCGCTCGCCTGACCGAAGCCGAATGCCTTCACCCGCGACATGCCTTCACGTCGCAACGGCATCGACACCGCCGTGCCCTCGGGGAGGTTCTGGATACCGATGCCCAGTGCGAGCGCCACGGCGGCGGCCAGGGTGGCTTCTGAGTACCCGGTCGCAGCCGCTCCGAACGCCACGCCTACCGCCAGCCCTTCCGGGATGTTGTGTAACGTGATCGCCGAGACGAGTAGTACGCTGCGATGCCAGGAGGTCTTGATCCCTTCCGCCTGCTCGGTGGGGAAGCCCAGGTGCACGTGTGGCAGCACCTTGTCTACTCCCCAAAGGAAGAGCCCGCCGGCCATGAAGCCCACGACCGCTGGGAACCACACCGGCAAGGCTTTCCCTTCGGAGAGGGCAATGGCGGGGGCAAGGAGCGACCAGTAGCTGGCCGCGATCATCACGCCCGCGGCGAAGCCGAGCATGGCGTCGAGGGTCCGCTTGCCGATATCGCGCGCCGCGAACACCAGAGCGGCTCCGACTGCGGTCATGCCCCAGGTGAAGAGGGTGGCCAGCAGAGCTTGGAGCACCGGGTGGAGATCCTTCAGCATATCGACCATGCGCGGCGTCCTCCCTGCGTCGCTGCTCCCCACCGGCTCTGCTACAGAGTAGTATGCACCTGCCCGCGGAGGCAAACCCGGCTGCCGCATATCGACTGCAGGCCGGCGCGCTGGAGACCGGCGCGCCGGAGGCGGAGGGCCGGGGGCGGCGCCGGAGGCAGAGGGCAGCGTCGCTGCTCAGGGCATCGCGGTGTAGGCTGTCCAACCTGACCGAGACGCATCGTCGAGGCGTGAGGCTGCGCGCATGGAGAACGAGATCACGCATGGCTGAGAGCAAAAAGACTCTGGAGCTGTCCGCCCGGGTGTGTGCGGCCGCCCTCGACGGCGGCTTCGTGGGGTGCGGCGCGGCTCCAAGAAGCTCGTTCGTGGGCGTGCCGGAGGGAGTCGACCCCGAGCGGGTGCTTGCCGGATATAGCGCCGTGTTGGTGTTGGCCGCGCCCCCCGATCTGGTCACTTCTTCGGGTCCATACGGTCCGGCGCTTCTTGACGTCCGCCCGGCGGAGGCCCTCACGTCGGTGCGCGCGCTGCTGGACGCGGCCGGCTACCAAGCCCGGCCGGTGGTGAGCGGCGACGTGTCGCTGCCTCGTGCCGCCGCCGCCGCGGGGCTCGGGGAAGTGAGCCCGGTGGGGGCCCTGGTCGCTCCGGGCTACGGGCTCTCCCTCACCCTCGTGGGCATGGTGACCGACGCGCCACTGGCCCCGGTCTTCAGGTCGGCCGGTGAGTCGCCTGCTGAGTCGCCTGCTGAGTCGCCTCCGCCGGCCGGTGCTGGTTCGGAGGCGCCGGCGGAGGCGCCGGTGGGCGTGTGTCGCGACTGCGGCCGTTGTGCGCAGGATTGCCCGGCCATGCTGCCCGGCTCGTTCGATCTCGCCTGGTGCACGGGGTGCGGCGTCTGCCTGTCGGTGTGCCCGCTCGGTCCCGAGTCACGCTGAACCACTGGGGCGCTCCCGAGGGTCGCGCCCCCGTCCATCTCGGCCCGCCCGCGTGGGGCGCGGCGTCGGGCGTGGGTCTCGTCAGGATCGAGCGGTGATGAAGCGCGCGACGGCCTCCACTACGCCGGCGTAGACCGTGTCCTGGTCGGCCTCCGACGAGCGGGAGACCTCGAGAGAGTGGCCGCCGCCCTCGACCACATGGAGCCGACCGGGCACCGGCATGCGCTCCAACGCGGGCTTGAGCGCCCCCAGGTCACAGAAGGGGTCTTTCGTCCCCTCGAGGAAGAGGCTGGGAACGTCGAGACGCAGTAAGAGGTCCAGCTTGGCCTCCGCCGCCCTCCCAGGTGCATGCAGCGGATAGCCCAGGAACACGAGCCCTTCCGAGAGGAGGCCGTCACCCTCGTGATGACGTGAAGCCAGCCCTGCCGCCACCCGCGCCCCCAAAGACTTCCCGCCAAGGAACAGTGGACCCGGTGGGCACACCTCGTCGTCGGTGAGCGCGTCGTGCGCCCGCCGGTACACGGCCTCGAGGCGGTCGAGGCGGTCGGGTGAGTCGGCCCCGCGCTCGGAGTACGCGAAGTTGAAGCGCAGGACGCTCGCGACTCCGGTCTCCGCCAACCCTCTGGCCACCGCGGCGAGCAGAGGGTGGTCCAGATCGTTCTTCGCCCCATGCGCGAGCACCAGCCCGGGGGTCACGCTCCGCACGCACCCTTCCGGCCGGTTGACGACCCCGGTCACCTGCTCGGCGCCGTCGATCTCGATGCGGATACGCTTCTCGATCACTGTGCACCTCCTTCAGCGTGCGCCGGCTCAAAGCGTGCGCGGACGCGTCCCGCGGAATACGACGGTGGCCGCGGACCGTGCGCGTCGACCCGGGGCGGTCCTTCAGTTCGCGCTGCTCCGGGGACGCAGTGACCAGGCCGCTGCGAGTGCTAGGATCATCATCGCCCAGAAGCCCCAACTCCACTTGATCAAGAGCCAGAGCACGAACCCCTCGATGCCTATGGCTTCGGCGAGAGCGAGGCCGATTATGAATGCCGTGTCGTTGGTCTGAGGATCGGCCCTGCGCGCGACCCCGCGGCCGACGAAGAACACGATCAGACCCAGAGCGATGAACGCGCCGATGAGGGAATCGGAGTACGTGGTCTGCGCTTCGTAGCCCGTGGACGAGAGGATGGCTGCCAGGATCGGGTACACGATCACCGGCACGATCCCGATCGCCACCCAGAGGATCATGCGGAAGCGCGGCGTGAGGGGTGGACGTTCGGGCTTCCTCTTCTCCAAGATCATCCTCCGTGAGGTCGGTCGCCTGCGCCGCGGCGCGGGTCGGATCTGCGGCGGGACGCGCTTCCCGGCGTTCCCTCGTGTAGGATGGTAACCTCTTGCGGTAGAAAAGAGAACCACGGTCGACGACACGGAGAAGGGTATCGTGGAACGCATCATCGGTAACCTCGATAAGGTGAAGCTCAAGCTCGACGAGGCGTTCTTCTACCTCGACGAGATCGAGGAGATCCTGCAAGAGGACTCGGTCGACCAAGCAGCCGGCGAGAAGGTCGGCCAGGCCGGTGAACGGCTCGCTCACGAGTTGGTGGCTCTGAGTGGCAAGGTCGTCGAACTCCAGGACATCCTGCGGGCCCTCGAGGAGCGCGAGGGAACGCCGGGGTCGGACGGGACCTCGCCCGTCGAATGAACGGGGGCGCGAAGCCCCCCATCCTGGTCAGTGCCTGCTTGGTGGGTCTCCCTGTGCGGTTCGACGGTGGCTGCCGCCGCATCGACACGGTGCTCGCCCTTGCCGACTCGCATACGGTGATCCCTGTCTGTCCCGAGCAGTTGGGCGGGCTGCCGACGCCGCGCGCGCCCGCCGAGATACAGGGTGGTGACGCCGCGGGCGGTGGTGACGTCGCGGGCGGTGGCGCGGCCGCGGCCGGCGTCGCGGTCACAACGGAAGACGGGCGCGATGTGACGGCCGAGTTCGAGCGCGGCGCACGGGCGGTGGCCGACATCGCGAGGCTCGTGGGCGCCAGGGTGGCGGTGCTGAAAGCCCGCAGCCCGTCGTGCGGCCGCGGTGAGACCTACGACGGCACGTTCACCGGCACGCTCCGGCCTGGTTCGGGCGTGGCCGCCGCTCTCCTCGAGCGGGAGGGCGTGCGGGTGTTGACCGAGGAAGACGTTTTTGCCGGGAGCCTGCCGGTCCCGATGGGATCCGGCGAGGCCCCGGCGCAAGGAGATACCTGAACATGGCACGAGGCAAGGCGGTAGCACTTCTCTCCGGCGGTCTGGACAGCAGACTGGCCGTGAAGATGATGGTCGACCAGGGCATCGAGGTCACGGCGATAAACTTCGTCACGCCCTTCTGCACCTGTACCTCGCAGGGGTGTCGCTCAGAGGCCCGTTCGGCCGCCGCGCAGCTCGGGGTCCCTTTGAAGGTGGTGAACAACTCCCAGGCGTTGCTCGAGGCCGTGCGCAGGCCGAAGCACGGGCATGGGCGTGGTCTGAACCCCTGTCTCGATTGCCGCATCCTCAGCTTCCGCAAGGCCGCACTGCACATGGAAGAGACCGGCGCGACGTTCATCGTGACCGGCGAGGTGGTGGGGCAGCGCCCCATGTCGCAGCGCCGAAACGCCATGGACATCATCGAGGCGGAATCCGGTCTGACCGGAAAGGTGCTGCGGCCGCTCTCCGCCCAACACTTCCCTCCCACAGAGCCCGAGATACAAGGCATCGTCGATCGCGAGAAGTTGCTTTCTCTCAGTGGCCGCGGACGCAAGGAGCAGATGGCCATGGCACAGAACTTGGGCATCAACGACTACCCATGCCCCGCCGGCGGCTGCCTGCTCACAGATCCGGGTTTCGCCTCGCGTCTGGCGGAACTGTTAGAGGAGTTCCCGAGCGTGACCATGCCGCAGGTCACCTTGCTCAAGGCGGGCAGGCATTTCCGATCGTCCACCGGGCAGTGGGTGATCGTGCCGCGCGACGACTTGGAGAATCGGCGACTGCAGAACCTGAGCCACGCCCTGGTCGCGGTGGTGGAGGCTGTGGACGCGGTCGGCCCCATGGCGGGCGTGATGACCATCGGTGAAGCCGACGACACCACATTGAGTGAGGCTGCGGCGCTCGTGGCCCGCTACGGTCAGGCGCGCGAACGTGAGCAGGTGCTCGTGCGCGCGTGGGCGCCCGACGGCTCGTGGGAGCGACACTTCGAAGCGGCCCCGGCCCACGGGGCGCGACTCGCCGAGGAGCTGCTCAAGAAGGTGGGGATAGGGTCGTAGTCCCGTGCCGGCGCCCATCGCCCGCAGACCGGCGTGCGTAGGTCAGAGCTCCATCCGGCGGAGGCGCAGGTATGTGCCCGCGACCAATGCGACGCATGACCCCAGGTTCAGCGCCGCACTGATCAGGGGTTCGCCTCCCAGAGCCTCAGCCGGCGAGCCGGTTGCTCCGATCGCCGCGGTGCCGCCCGCCACGGCGCCGTACGGCCCGTAGTCGCCGAGCGGTCCCCAGAGGAGGCCGAGAGCGGGCAGCACGAACAACGGTGTCACGCTGAGTCCGCCGGCCGCTGCGGGGTTGGCGAAGAGCGACGAGAAGAAAACGGTCCACGAGAACACCAGCAACACGTAGCTCGCGTAGAGCAGCGTCACCTGCGCCACAGTGCCGACGTCTATGGGGGCGAACAGCAGGAACGTATAGGCCAGGGCGACCGCACTTCCGATGAAGAGCGAGGCCATCACGTAGGCTCCGTTCACCACCCAGCGGGCAACCACGTATTCCAATCGGGAGACGGGCTTCACGAACAGACTGGCAAGCATCCCGTTCCGTCGCTCCCCCGCCACGATGCCCATGAACACGAGTATCACCGCCAGCAGGCCCATCTGGCGCACCATCTCCAGGTAGCTCGCGAAAGCGTCCGCCGGTCCGAACTCGGGAAGGGTCATGTCGATCACCCCGGTCTGGGCGTTCTCCAGCAGGATAGGGAGGAGGCGGATGATCGCCGGCCCGGTGATGCCCAGGATCAGGAAGACCACAGGAAGGATCGCAAGGCGGGCGGTCTTGAGGAGCTCGTGGAGTTCCTTGTTGAGAAGTGCTCTCATCCTCCGCCCCCGTCTGCGCTCTCGTCTCCGTCCCTCGCGGCGCGTTCCTGTGTGGCGTGCGCGTCCTCGTCGCCGATCAACTGTAGGAACACATCCTCCAGGGTAGGCGTGAGGGCGTGGAAACCCTGAAGCGGAGCGGCGGATTCCGCGAGCAAGGAGGGCATGCGCGACTCCGCGGCGGCCGGGTCGTCCACCACGAGCCTGAGTCCGCTCCCCTCTTCGAGCACCTCGACGCACCAAGATTCGACCGCGAGCGCACATGACACGCGTGACCGCTCGTCGGGGCCTCCGATGTCCAGGCGATACGCCGGCCGGGTGAACCGACCAAGCAATCTCGGAAGTGGGCCCTGGGTCAGGAGCCTGCCCCGCCGGATCACGCCCACCCATCCTGCGACCCGTTGCACATCGTCGAGCACATGAGATGACATGACGATGGTGGCCTGCCCGCGGAGTGAGGCGATGAGATCCAGGATCTCCTTGCGACCGATGGGGTCGAGCGCGGAGGCGGGCTCGTCGAGTAGGAGCACCTCCGGGTCGCCGACGAGGGCCTGGGCGATGCCGAGCCGCTGTCGCATCCCGCGCGAGAAACCTTTGATCTTGTCGCCTGAGCGATCGGCGAGACCCACCGCCTCCAAGAGTCCATCCGCTCTCACTTCCGCCGCTCGGGCTTCGAAGCCGAACAGGCGTCCTACGAAGACCAGCGACTCCCGAGCGCGCATCCACGGATAGAAGCGCGGCTCTTCTTCAAGGAAACCCACCCGGCGACGAAGATCGAGACTCGACGTGCCCGGGCGGACCTCCTCTCCGGCCACGATAGCCTTGCCCAAGGTGGGAGAGATGAGGCCGGCCAAGATCTTCAAAGTCGTGGTCTTGCCGGCGCCGTTGGGGCCGAGAAAGCCGTAGATCTCGCCCTTGGGAACCTGGAGGTTCAGGTCGTCGACGGCACGGGTGCGCCGGAAGTCTCGCGTGAGTCCGTGAGATTCAATGGCCGCCGGTGTCGCCTCCTGGCCGTCCATACACTAGGCGTACGGCGGGCGGTCTTCCAGGACGTCGGCGACGCCGGGCTCCTCGCGACCCCAGATCAGGTACGCGATTGGGCCGAGAGTGGCTACCAGGAGGATCACGAGAACCCATACCAGCTTGCTGCCTCCCTTGACGCGCTCGCGCTTGGCCACGTCGATGAGCGCCCAGGCAAGGAGGCCCAGTTGCAGGAGCACGAGCGGCACCAACGCCGCCACGAGTATCAAGACGTCTCTGCTCAAGTACTGCCCCTCCTTCCGACTGCCTGCGGGGCGTCGGCAGTGCATGTTGAGAGCTCCACCGGCGCGCTACGTTCTCCTGCCCCACCTCGCCTACTATACTTGGAAGGAGCCTTCCGGATGTGAGTGGAGGGTCGCCACCTTGAAGGGAGTATTCCGTGGAGCGTTCCATAACGTATTTCGAGCACCGCGGCACGGGCAACACGGCGCGCGTGCTGGAACTCGTCCGCACGCGGGCGGCCGAACTGCGCATACCCCGCGTGGTCGTCCCTTCCACCGGTGGGCCGACGGGCTCGGTGGCGGTCGCGGCTCTCGCGGGTATCGAGGTGATCGTGGTCACCCACTCAGCGGGCTACAGCGGCCCCGACAAGCATGAGATGCCCCCAGGGGTCCGCGCGGAGCTCGAAGCCCAAGGCGCGCGCGTGCTCACGACCACACACGCCTTTGGGGGCGTCGGTCGATCGGTGCGCAAGAAGTTCGAGACGTGGCAGGTGGAGGAGTTGATCGCGCAGACGCTCAAGGTCTTCGGGCAAGGCACGAAAGTCGCGATCGAGGTGTCGCTCATGGCGGCCGACGCGGGCCTGGTCTCCACTCACGACGAGCTCATCGCCTGCGGCGGCTCCGGGCACGGGCTCGATACCGCCCTGGTGCTCAAGCCGACCCACGCTCAGACCTTCTTCGATATCCAGGTGCTCGAGATCATCTGCAAGCCCCGCACCCCGTAGGGCGGCATTCAGTGCTCGAGTGAGTCGAGGAGTCGACGTCGGAACACGTCGAGCGCCGCGTAGGCGGCCCTCTCTCGTACCTCTTCCCTCGACCTGAAGAGATTGAAGCGGCGCACCTGCACGTCGGAGCCGATAGCTGTGGCAACGTACACGAGACCCACGGGCTTGTCGGGGGTGCCGCCCCCCGGGCCGGCGATGCCGGTGGTGGCGATGACACAGTCGGCCTGCAGCCGGTTACGCGCCCCCAGGGCCATGGCTGCGGCCGTCTGTTCGCTCACGGCGCCGTGTGTGTGCAGGATCTCCGGCGATACACCGAGCAGGGTGCCCTTCAGCCGGTCGGAGTACGCGACGACACCGCCTACGAAGTAGTCGCTGCTCCCGGCGTGATCGGTCAGTCGTTTGGCCAGGAGTCCGCCCGTGCACGACTCGGCCGTCGCGATGGTCATGTCGCGGTCGCGCAGCAGCATGCCCACGATGCTCGAGAGCGTGTCGTCTTCCGAACCGTAGATCTTGGTGCCGAGGATGTCTCGAACGAGTTCCTCGAGTTCCGCCAAGCGAGCCCGGGAGCGGTCGTCGGGCTGAGCTCGGAACGTCAGCGTGATGCCGTCGAGGGAGGCCTGGGTGCCGATCTCGACACCGGCGCCTCGCCAAGGGATCTCTCGCAGTACGTCGGCAAGCATGGATTCCCCGATGCCGTGAAGGCGGAGTCGTCGCACCGAAGGCATGGCCTCCTCGATGCCGAAACGGTCCACGAGGGTCGGACGGAGTGTATCCGTCCACATCTGCTTGAGTTCCCTCGGCACCCCGGGCAGGGCTGCGACGAGTATGCCCCCTTCGTCCAGCCAGAAGCCGGGCGCCGTCCCCACCAAGGGGATCACGTTGGCGCCGCGCGGGATCAAGGCCTGCTTCTTGTTGCTCATGCCCATGGCGATGTCGAGCTTGCGGAACCGATCTGCGATCTGAGCGAGCAGGTCGTCGCGCATGTCGAGCGGGCGCTCGAGGGCTTCGGCGACGCCTTCCCTCGTGAGGTCGTCCTCGGTGGGCCCGAGACCGCCCGAGAGGATGATCACATCAGGGCTCCTGAGGAGGGCACCGACGAGTGCGTGGGCTATCGCCTGACGGTCGTCGGCGACGGAGACCGCGTGGGTCGTGAACAGGCCGAGTTCGAGCAGTCGGCCGCCGAGGAACGCCTGGTTCGTGTTGACGGTGTCGCCCCGGAGGAGCTCGTCGCCTGTGAATATGAGTTCGGCTGTGCCCCGCACGCTACCTTCCCATCCCGCATGACCGGCTGTATCATACCTTTTTGGTTACGGCAGTCGACGGCGGGAGGTCGAAGATGCCCCTCGAGCAGCTCAAGCGGTTCCGGAAAGTCGTGAAGCTGAAGGACGGCACGCTCGTGGTACTCCGGCCTCTCGGCGAAGGCGATGGGCAGCGCCTGGTCGACATGTTCGCGAGCATCCCAGAGATCGATCGGCGGCTCCTCAAGCACGACGTCACCGACGCCGCACTGATCGCCTCTTGGACGGACGACATACGGTTCGAGGTGGTCTTCCCGTTGGTGGCGCAGATCGACGATGAGATCGTTGCCGACGCCACACTTCATGAGAACCCGGGCACCAGCCTGCGTCACGTGGCCGAGGTGAGAGTGGCCATCGGGGCGAGGGCCAGGGGCCGGGGCCTCGGTCTGGTCATGCTCGAGGAACTCGTCGCCATCGCCGACAAGCTGGGCGTCGAGCAGCTGCGCGCCGAGGTGCCCGTGGGTTCGGCCGTCGCCCAGCGTGCCTTCGAGAAGGTGGGTTTCAAGCAGGAAGCGGTGTTCAAGGACTATTTCAAGACGGCCGATGATCAATACCATGATGTGGCTGTCATGTTCCTAGTGTTGAGGGATCGCTGGGAGGAGTTCTGATTCGGGCATGAGCGCTTTCGATATGGGCTTGGTGCCGGTGAGGGCGGACGGCATCGTGGGGGAGGGCGACGCCGACGCCGACGACCGGCGAGAAACAGAGGGCGAGAAGAAGCGGCGCTTCAGCCCTGCGCATGCCTTAGTCAACGTCGTCCTGCTCGTTGTGTCCCTCGTCTTCGCGTGGGTCGTCTGGCAGGAAGTCTTCTCGCCGATGCCTTCCGCGGAGATGTTGGAGAAGGGCCTTGCGGGCTCCACCCATCTCGAAGCCCTTAGGGAGGTCCGGGTCGACGGCAAGGATGTGGTGCTCACCTACGACCTCACCGACCAGCCCTATTTCGACGAGCAGCAACGCTACGCCGGCGAGTTCGAGGACACCTCCCTGACGCTGCTCGATGAGTTCCGCCGAGTCCAACGAGTTCGCATCAGCATCCTGCAGGGTCCAGAGAAGTACGAGGGTCTCTCCGTCACCGATGGGTTCGGTGTGATCCTCGAGTGGTTCTAACCGGGGTGGCCGGCGACATCGGCGAAGTGGCGTTCGACGCCCATGGCCTGGCCCCGTGCGTGGTTCAGGACTGGAGCACGGGCGAGGTGCTCATGCTCGCGTACATGAACCGTGAGGCGCTCGAGAAGACCATCGAGACGGGCTACACGTGGTTCTGGAGTCGTTCTCGAGGATGCCTGTGGAACAAGGGGGAGACGTCTGGGCACGTTCAGCAGGTGCGCGGGCTGCGATACGACTGTGACGGCGATACGCTGCTGGCGCTCGTGGATCAGACCGGACCGGCCTGCCACACGGGAACGCGCACGTGTTTCGACGAACGGTCGCTCCGCGGGCCGGGGGACGCCGGGCCCCTCTTTCTCACCCTGACTGATCTCTACCGCACGATCGTCGAGCGGAGGCGGTCCGCACCGGAAGGTTCATACACCGCCCGCCTCTTCGCGGGCGGGGTGCCGGCGATCGGAGCGAAGGTCGAGGAGGAGGCCGCCGAGGTGGTCGAGGCCGCCGCCGCCGGCGACGTGCCGCACGCCGTGTACGAGGCCGGCGACGTCCTGTACCATCTCCTCGTGCTGCTCGCTGAACTCGAAGTGCCCCTCGAAGAAGTCTGGACCGAACTCGAGCGCCGCAAGGGGTAGCCCATGCCCGACCCCACGATCGCAGCTGTTCCGGTGACCGCCGGACGACTCTCGGCACGCATCCTCGTGGTCGACAACTACGACTCTTTCACCTACAACCTCGTGCAGTATCTCGGCGAGCTATCCGTGGGCGAGATCGCGGTGTTCCGCAACGACAAGATCGACGTGCCCGGCATCCGTGCGTGGCACCCGAGCCACCTTGTGATCTCTCCAGGGCCCTGTACGCCCAACGAGGCCGGTGTGAGCCTCGAGGCGATCCGCGATCTCTCGGGCGTGTACCCGATCCTCGGAGTGTGCCTGGGGCACCAAGCCATAGGCCAGGCCTTCGGCGGGCTGGTGACCCGAGGTGAGTACCCTGTGCACGGGAAGACCTCGGAGATCCATCACGACGGGCGCACCGTGTTCCGCGGCGTGCCCGACCCCTTCATTGCCACGCGATATCACTCACTCGTTGTGCGCGACCTGCCCGCCGTGTTGGAGCTCAGCGCGTGGACGGACGACGGAGTGATCATGGGCGTTCGACACCGCGAGTTCGCGGTCGAGGGCGTGCAGTTCCACCCGGAGAGCATCCTGACCGAGCCCGGCAAACAGATACTGGGCAACTTTTTGAGCACCCGTTCCCCTCTCCGTGCGGGCGAAGAATAGGTCCGGCGATCCAGGCGGGCGTTGCCCCGCCGATTGTTTCGACCTTCGGGCGGGAACGAGAAGAATGGAGTGGCCGGCGGGGCGTGTGGAGCCCGCCGGGGCCCGGACAGGTTCCCATCCTGGAGGAGGTGCTGGGCGATGATCAAGTCGATCCTGGTCGCGGTGGATGCATCAGCGCCGGCTGCCGCGGGGCGGGAGCACGCCGTGCAGCTGGCCGGGCTCTACGGGGCTCGAGTCGTGGGCCTGTACGTGCTCGACGTACGTCTCTTGGAGATGCCCCCGTACCTCGAGTATTCGTATGAGGGCATCCCGCTCATCCCCATGCCGACGGAGATCTTGGAGGGTTTTCGGGAGAAAGGCGAGCGGGTGCTCGAGGAGTTCCGGCGCAGCGTCGAAGGCCGGGGAGTCAAGGTCGAATGCCGTCTCGAAGAGGGCGTACCGGCGGAGACCATCGCCGACCTGGGCGCCACCCACGACCTCGTCATCTTGGGCAAGCGGGGGGAACACGCAAAGTGGGGCAAGGATCTGCTCGGCTCCACGACCGAGGCAGTGATACGCCGGTCGGTGACGCCGGTGCTGCTCGCGGAGCAGGAGGCGGGTTCGTTCGAGCGCATGCTGCTTCTATTCGACGGAAGTCCCGCGGGGACACACGCGCTCAAGCTTGCGGCAGATCTCGCTTCACACGTGAAGTCGTCTCTTCAGGTTCTCACGGTCGGGGAGGATGAGCGGCAGGCGGCGGAGATCCAGAGGGGCGCCCGCTCGTATCTCTCCGCGTTTGAGTTGGACCCCCGTTTCGTGCTGGCTCAAGGGGAGCCGGTGATGGCTGCGCTCGGTCATCTGGAGGAAGAGCCCGCGGATCTTGTCGTGATGGGCATGCAGGGCCACTCGCTGCTTCGCCGCCTGATACTGGGTAGCACGACGGAACAACTCATGAGGGAGATGCCCATGCCCGTGTTGCTCGCGCCGTAGCGTGAGAGGAGCGGGTCAGTCGAGGATGCCTTCCGCCTTCAGTCGTTCAGTGAGGGCGTGAGGCCTCACGCCGTACAGCGACGAGAGGTAGGTCAGATCGTCCTTGCGGATGGTCAAGATCTCCAGCGCCGGATCGTTCCTGAGATTCCGGAGGAACTGCAGGTAGTTCTCCAAGGGGCGGCGCTCGGTCTCAGACAGGCGGTCGAGATGCTCCACGCGGATGCGCAGAGGACGGTTCCGGCCGAGGTGACCCTGGAACTCGCCTTCGTCGTCGAGCTCGAGGAGCGAAGTGGGGGAGAGGCCGTAGATGTCGGAAAGCTCGAGCAGACGCTCGAGGCTCACACTACGTTTTCCCCGCTCGTATGCACTGAGCGTGGAAACGACGAACGATCCACCCGATCGGTCGCAGACATCCTGGAGACTCATGCCTCGATCCTGACGCAGCCTCCGAAGCTTCTCGCCCACCAACTCGGCGTAGCGGCGCTCTCGGACTTCCTTCGTTTCCTGGAGTTCGTCGTTTTCACGCATGCGTCCAAAATACCAGGGTTACGCGACAAGAGCCAGCATCAGACGGCTGGTTGAGTCCAATCGATGTTAGATATGATGCATGTGTTTCGGTTGCGTAGACCTGCGTCCGTGAGGAATCAGGGACGTACCGGCGCGCGATAGGGGCGTTTTCACTCGGGGTGTCTGGGTAAAGAAAAGCACAGCATGCGCCGATAGTGGATGGCAGTGGGGTTGGGGCACGGGAGAGCCGCCGAGGAGATGAAGTGATGCCGCGGTACGTGGAAGTCATAGACTCTGCTCGAAGTCAGACCGAGCGAGATACGGTTCGTGAGATCTCCGTCACCCGCACCAGCGACGCTTCCTTTGCCGAGTGGGTGCTCTCGAAGAGTATGGTCGCCCTGGCCGACGGTTTGACCGTCGGCCTTGTTGCGTCGGCGGTAGGAGTGTGGCAATGGTCGTCGGTGGCGGCGTGGTCGGGGGTGATCGCGATCGCGGCGATCGCGCTCGCGGTGTTCGGCATGCTCTGGCAGCTACGCCTGTGGACCGTGGGGATGCAGCTTTCGACCCTCGATGAGATGCCCAAGCTCTTCGCGGCCTCTCTGGCGCCCCCCGTCGTGGGCTTCTTTCTCACCTCCTTGTTTGGTCTTGCCGTGGACGTATGGGTCTTCGCGGCGCTCGCCGGGGCCATGCCGGCCGGGCTCATGTTGGAACGATCCATATTGAGGACGGCTCAGCGCACCTTGCGCCGTCGCGGTCACGGCCTGAGCACCACCCTGGTCGTGGGCGCCGGTCACATCGGGTCTTTGATCGCGCGGCGTCTCAAGCTGCATCCCGAGCTGGGACTCCTGCCCATCGGCTTCATCGATAAGGACCCGCTCACCGACGTGGGAGAGCGGCAGGGCCTGCCCGTGCTCGGCAACAGCCGCGATCTTGCCCGGTTGATTCATGAGTTCGATGTGAAGATGGTCGTGGTGGCGTTCTCCACCGCCCCGCACGAGGTTCTACTCCGCATCGTCACCATTTGTCAAGAGAAGGGGGTGGCACTCGCGGTGGTCCCGCGCCTGTTCGAGACCATTGCGAAGCCGGGTTGGTTCGAGCGTTTGCGCGGCATACCCGTGATCGGGATACGGCCCATCCGGCTTTCGGGTGGTCTGTGGTGGACCAAGCGCGTCGTCGATGTGGCGGGCTCGGCGCTGGCGTTGGTACTCGCGTCGCCGGTGCTGTTGGCCGCGGCAGTGATGGTGAAGCTCGATTCAGCCGGTCCGGTGTTCTACCGCCAGGTGCGATCCGGGCGAGACGGCAAGTATTTCCAGATGATCAAGTTCCGCTCTCTTGCCGTGGACGCTGAAGCTCAGGAGGGTGGCGCCATGTGGTCGGACGCCGTGGAAGGGACCACGGGGGGCAGCTACATCACCAGAGTCGGCAAGATCCTGCGGAAGAGCAGCCTCGACGAACTGCCGCAGTTGCTCAACGTACTCAAGGGGGAGATGAGTCTCGTCGGCCCTCGTCCGGAACGGCCGTTCTTTGTGAACCGTTTCGTGCATGATATCTATCGCTATGGCGACCGCATGCGCGTGAAGGCCGGCATGACAGGCTGGGCGCAGGTGCATGACCTCAAGGGCAACCAAGGGTCGTTGGCCGAGCGGGTCGAATACGACAACTACTACATCGAGAACTGGTCTCCCTGGCTCGATTTGAGGATCGTCTTGCTGACGTTCCAGCAGGTGTATCGCGACCTGCGGGGCGTGAAGGCGGAGTGATCCTGCGAGCGCCCGGGAATACGGGCTCCCGAACGGAGGCTGGATGCTGAGTGTCCGAGACCTGATCCGGATCGTCTGGCGCCACAAGTTCCTTGTGTTGTTCTTGACTACCTTGGCGGTCGCCGCCGCTGCGTACTTCGTCTTCACCACTCCTCCCACGTACGAGGCCGAGGCGCTCGTGCGGGTAGACAGGAGTTCAACTGATATCGGGGAGGCCCTGGCGGCGCTCTCGGTCTCGCAGCGGTTGGCACAGACCTACGCGCGCATCGTGACCACCCGGGCATTGGCCGCCCGCGTCGCCGAGCGGATGGGAGGGCCCTACTCGCCGGAGTCGGTGCTCGCCGTCCTCTCCGCCCAGCAGGTGGAGAGCCTTGATCTGCTCAGGATCCAGGCCACGAGTGGCGACCCCACTGAGGCGGCACGGCTCTCGAACGCCACGGCGGCGATCCTGCAGGAGTATGTGGACGAGGTGAGTCGCGGTCTCCAGGTGGAGCGCCTCCTCATCGTCGATCCGGCGGTGCCGCCGACGACGCCCGCCGGACCGGGGCCGATCGTCGTGCTGCTGTCCGCCCTCACCGGCGGGTTGCTCCTTGGTGTGGGGTTCGTTCTGGTGATCGACTTCTTCCAGGACCACATCGTCGACAACGACGAACTGGAGGCCATGACCGGTCTCCCCATCCTCGGGGTGATCCCCGTCATGCACGTTGGATCGGAGGGAACGCGATGAAGTCCTCTTCGCGACTGATACTCGCGCCGCCGAACTCGTCCGCCGCCGAGTCCTACATGGCGCTGCGCACCAACATCGCGTTCGCGGGCAAGGGCGAGCCGGTGCGCACCATCCTGATCACCGGGCCCACGGAGGGCTGCGGCAAGAGCACCGTCGCCGTGAACCTCGCCCATTTCTCCGCTGTGGGGGGGAAGAGGGTGGCGCTCATCGACGGCGACATGCGCAAGCAGGCCGTGACGCGCCACTTCAAGTTGGGCAGGTACGCGGGGCTCAGCACGCTGCTGGTGTCGCCGGAGCGGGCGCCCGCGAAGCCGCTCCTCGAGACGGCCACGAGTGGCCTCATGGTGTTGCCCTGCGGGCCCACGCCTCCGTCCAGCGCCGATCTTCTCGCCTCGTCGCGTATGAACGACGTGATCTCGGCGCTGGGCGAGACGTTCGCCCTCACCATCATCGATTCGCCCCCCGTCCTCGCCGTGGCCGATGCGTCGATCCTGGCTACCATGGTCGACGGCATCATCGTGGTCGCCAACTTGAAGCAGACCAAGCGCAGGGAGCTCAGGCGGACCGTCGACGCGCTTCGGAAGGTCCAGGGGAAGCTGCTGGGCATCGTGGTCAACAAGGCTACCGGTCCCTCGGCATACTTCCAGTACGCGAGCTACGGCCGCACTTCCTAGCGTCCTAGCCTTCACTCGAGCGATCGGGTCCTCAGCGCGCAGTCATGTGACGGCCTCCCTCAGGGCGACCGAGCATGTTGCGCCACGGCTCCCCTCCCGCTCGGCGGAAGCAGCGCCACGTCTCGAGATGCAGCTCGGTGAGAGTCGCGCGCTCCTCGGGGGTCGAATCCGGACGTAGCGCCAAACGCAGGCATCTTCGAAGCCACTTGGTCGCGAGCAGGTGGCCGAAAGTGTCGGCGTCTATCCGCAGGTGCCGCTTGGACCGGCCCAGCACCTCGGTCGCCCACGGGAAGCGGGTGGCAGGGTCGATCACACGCTGCCTGATGACGTCGAGACTATCGAGGGTGTACGGTCGTCCAGAGTGGTGGAAGGCGAGGTGGACGACGAGGAAGATCAGGTCCTTCGTGGGGATGCCCCAGCCGGCATTTTGCCAGTCCACCTGCCGGGGTTGCCGGTCGTGCACCACGACGTTGCGGAAGTGGGCGTCGCGGTGGGAGAAGACCATGGTCAGATGATGACCTGCCAATAGGGTCGGTAGGTCGTCAAGGTGGCTCCGTTCCTCGTGTGTCAGGTCCAGGTTGCGCTTGGCCGATGCTGCGAGGCCCCGAGTCCACTCCGATATCCGCGGTGCGGTAACCCGTCCCTCGCTCATCGCCCGTCGTTCGGCGTACTCGACCGTCTGCCACCACTCGGTGAGACGGTACAGCGCGTCGATCTGCTGAGCGTGGGGCAGACGGTCCATGGGCACGCCGCGGATCGCGGGCTGCATCCAGGCTTTCGTATCGCCGTGGTCTTCGACGCGGAGCGTGGCGGGAGGGGCATACCCCAGCCGGTCGGCGACCCTCAGCAGTTGGCGGTGCTCTCGTTCGAGGCCTGCCGCATCCGTTCGGGCGGGCGTGCGCGGGATCTTCATGAACTGCTGCAGGGTCGGCACGGCGACCGGCGACCGGCTTCCTCCTCGCGGGGCCGGCGAGACCTCGCACGTGGTGATGAAGAGTATGGCGGGCTGGGCGGGCCCGCCCTCCCCCGTCATTACCAGGGTGTCCGCCGCGGAAGGAGAGAAATCTGAAGGCTCAGCCCACAAGGTCATGGCCTGCTCCCCCAGTATGGGAAGGAGGCTCGTGCCCAGTGAGGCGAATCCCACTCGCGCGAGGCGCCCCTTCCAACCCATGGGCGGCGACATGACCGTCCACACGTATCTTCGGAGCGATCTAGGAGCCAGCGGGTAGTGGATCCTGCGATAGTCATCCGGCATGAGCGCCGAGGCCACCGTGAACGGCTGTGCCCCCGGAGCTCCCGCGAGTGGATCGTGGCTCCAGGTGCGAGGATCGTCGGCGCCTGAGTACGTGGGTGCTCGGAGGCGGGCCCAGATATCTCGAGGGCGACGGGCGGGATCCGCGCTCTCCCCCAAGATCGCCACCACCCTGCACGTCGGTCCGATCGCTCCGGGTGGGGCTGCCGCCATCGTCTGCACGTCCTCGGGCCCGAAGACCGCAAGATCCATGGTCACACCGGCTGGAGCAGGGAAGGCGGCCGGACCTTCTTCGCCGTGCCCGACGTCGGTGCGACCAGATCCGGCAGGCATCGGGCTGGAGGAATGCACGGTCGTCGAGGCGGCTCTGAGGGCCTCGGCGACGTCTCGCGGCACGTCGTCTCCGAGCAACACGTGTTCCCAGGTCTGCCGGCGTAGGAAGTAGCGCCAATCGATCGGGCGCATGTCGGGCCACGCGTGGTTTGCGAGGCCGATCATGGCGCTTGAGCGTCTTCCGACGGGGGAGCCTTTCGGCCTGGTAACAGGCCTCTCACTACGCGGCGGGCGAGGGCCCGCTCCTCGGGTCCTGCTCCGACGAGATAGTAGACGGCCCAGTAGGCAAGGCCGGCCGCGGCCGCCTCGCCGATCAATCGGAGAAGCCCAGGGTCCCCCGGAAGGTAGGCCGCCGTCATCATCACAATGATCGAGACGATGAGCGCGGGAATCTGCGGAACCACGCTGCGTCGCACGACGGTGCGCACGCGTACCCCGAGCCGGCGGCTGGCATGGGGCAACACGAAGCCTAGGTTGTAGGCCACCGCCGGGATAAGCGTGCCCGCGGCGACTCCGGCAAGCCCGTAGAATCTGACCAGGATCAGGCTGAGCGCGAGGTTGGCGAGCACCTCGACCATGCTCCAGGAGGCGATCGCCTGGTGGCGGTTGATGCTCTTCAAAGAGGTATGGCCCACGGCCACGAAGACCTGGCACATCACGGCCAGGATGAGAAGTCGGGCCGTCAGGGTGCTTTGCTCGAAGCCGGGCCCCATCCACGCCTCGATGAAACGCGGCGCCTGTATCCACATGAAGAGCGCCATGGGCATGGCGATGGCCAGGTTCGAGCGGCCGGCGGTCATGTACATGTGCCGCAGGCCCTCGCGGTCCTCGAGGGCGTCCAGTCGCGATCCATACGGGAACAGAGCGGTGGTGAGTTGACCCGTGAGTCGGTCGAGCGCGTCGCTCAGTCGCATGCCCACGAAGTAGGGAGTCACGGCGGCTACCGAAAGGGAGGCTCCCACCACGATCTCGTCGGTGCGCGACCGCAGAGTCACGGCGAGGCGCAGCAGGAACGCCCAGATGCTGAAGTTGAAGATCTTACCGCTCGCCGCCCTGTCGAAACGGATCCTCAACCAGCGCACCTCGGGGTGCTTGATGACGAGGTAGCCGATCCTGATCGCCTGCCCGAGCGTGTTGCCGGCGAGGTAGACGAGCGCGAGTCCGACGAGTCCGCCGCCGGCGGCAACCACGACCACGGCGCCGGCCGTAGTCCCGACGCCCCAGAGGATATCCGCCGCGTTGACCACGTGGTGACGTTGGAGCCCGAGCAGCACACCGTTGTACATGCCGAGCGGGAAGTTCAACGCCAGCGAACCGCCGGTGATGGCCACGAGCGTCATCGAGGTTCCCACGAGTTCCGGGGGGATGGGGAATATCAACGGGACGACGACCGCCGCTACACCCGTGAAGACGAGCACCGCGGCTCCGATCGCCATGTATACGGCGAACGAACTGTGGATCACTTTCTCCACACCGGGAACATCGTCAAGGTCGGTGTGTTCTCCCACGTACTTGACCACGGCGCTTGAAACGCCGAGGTCGAACAGGCCGCCGTACGCCATCACGCCACCGATGATCGCCCAGAGGCCGAACTGCACGTTCCCGAGCCTGTTGACCAGGAACGGGGTCAGGAAGAAGGCCATCATCAGGATGCTGATGGTGCCCGCGTAGTTGGCCACCACGTTCCGGAAGATGAGCCCGGTTCCCCGGCTCAGCGCGCCTTCTTGACCCGGAGACCTCAGCTCGGACGCCCCAGAGCGCCGGCTACTTCCTCGCAGACCCTGCGAAGCGCCGGCTCGGGAAGATCGGGGAACAGCGGCAGCGTGATCGTTCGTGAGGCGAACTCCCGACTCAGCGGCAGGTGGTGCTCCCCCTGATCGGCGAAGCCGGTGAAGTCGGCGATGCACGGATAGTGCAGACTGGTCTGGATGCGGCGGGTGTCGAGGTGCTCCACGATGGCGCGCCGCTCGGCGGCCGACCGTGCTACGGCTACCATGATGTGGTGTGCCGACTCCCCCGGGTGATCAAGGAAGGGGAGGATGAGTCCGGGCACTCCTGCCAGCGACCGCCAGTACTCGCGAACCAGGGCTTCCCGCCGTGCGTTACCCGCCGGCAGCTTCTCCAACTGAACCCTCCCGATGGCGGCCCGCATCTCGTCGAAGCGGTAGTTGAAGCCGTTGGCGACCACGTCGTACGAGTGGGCCCGACCCTGGTGCCTATCCCAGGTGAGGGTGGTCATGCCGTGAGAGCGGAGCAGCCTGATGCGCTCGGCGAGGTCGTCCCGGTCGGTAACGATCATGCCGCCCTCGCCGGTGGCCAGGTTCTTGTTGCTGAAGAAGCTGAAACACCCAACGTCGCCGAGGGTGCCGGCATGGCGGCCATGAGGGGGCCTGCGAGTCGGGTCGAGGTATCTCGCACCCAGGGCATGCGGCGCGTCCTCGATGAGAACGAGATTCCTCTCATCGCAAAGGGCGACGAGCTCCGCCATGCGGCACAGGTGGCCGCCGTAGTGCATGACGACGAG
Organism: uncultured Actinomycetes bacterium; assembly: GCA_947085635.1. Taxonomy (GTDB): domain Bacteria; phylum Actinomycetota; class Thermoleophilia; order RBG-16-64-13; family RBG-16-64-13; genus JAHJSA01. The sequence goes on from CAMTXC010000022.1 coordinate 82,101, forward strand.
GGCGCGCGCGCGCGGCGTGAGCAGGCGCTCGACCTGCGCCGGATCGATCGTCGGCTCGGCGAGCGCGACGATGTCGGCGAAGACGGGCCGCGCACCCACCAGCGTGGTCATGTTGGCGGCGGCGGCGAAGTTGACGGCCGGCTGGATCACCTCGTCGCCCGGGCCGACTCCGGTGCTCGAGAGGGCCAGGTGCAGAGCCGCCGTGCCGCTCGACACGGCGAACGCGTGTCGCACGCCCAAGAACTCGGCGAACTCCGCCTCGAACGCGGCGACCTCGGGACCCATCGAGAGCCACCGAGAACCGATGACCCGCGCGGCGGCTTCCCCTTCGCGGTGGTCGTAGG
>CAMTXC010000023.1:0-53295 GCA_947085635.1 uncultured Actinomycetes bacterium
CGTGGTCATCGGCGACACCGACGTCTGCCCCTGGGACGCCGGCGCCCACGCCTCCCGCTCCACCTTCGTGGCGGGCAACTCCGCCCTCTACGCGGCCCAGCAGGTGCGCGAGCAGATCCTGAATTCGGCCGCCGACATCCTCCACTCCCGGCTGGGAGTTGCGCGGTGTGACAGCCGGAATGATGTCGCACCCCAAAGCGTTCGCCACTTCGACCATGGTGCGCAAGGTCGGACTCGCCTTGTGCTGCAGGAGATGCGAGACACGAGCTCGGGAAACGCCGAGGCGGCGGGCGAGGTCGGCTTGGGAGACGCCCAGATCCGCCATCCGGCGGGCGACCGAGTTCGTGAAGGCACTCACGGCGAGCTCGTGCGCGTACTCGAGTCGACCGGCATCGTCCGAAGCGAGTTCACCGAGCTGGTCGACAAGATCACTCATATGTTCCACCCTCCTCCAAGAAGCGGTCGATCATGGCCTTCACCGCGTTGATGGTCTCGTTGAACCGCTGCTCGTTCGTCGTCTTGTCTCCAGTGCGGACGATGATCAGGCCGCGCTTCGTCTGAAAGGCGTACGCCCTGCACGCCCGGGGGTGAAACGAGCATCCAGGTGCGAGTTCCGACCCTTGTGGCTTTCACGTCGCCGGCCCGAACCGCCTGTCGCGATGCCCAGGCTCATGTAAACATAAATATTGACAGATGTCCAGAGTGAACCTTCGCATGGACGCGTCCAGCACAGGGGTGATTTCGATCATCGTGTGTCTCTTGCGGCCAGGGTCCAAAGCTGCGTTGACCATCACACGCGCCGTCGTCTTGTAGAATCGGACGAAGGTTGGGGTTGGGTCCCGGCCCTTCTTTTATGCGGCATCGAGCGGGCCGGCTCGAACTTGTGCCGGGGCGAGGGATCGCCGTAGTATGATGAAGCAGCCGCGCGGGCGGATGGGTCGCGCGGCTGGGACGTGGGTCTACATGGGGGCCCGGATACGTGAGCGCATCAGATAACCACGCGGAACTACTCAAGCGCGACGAATTGCTCGCCGAGATCGTGCGGAGGCTGGTCAATGCCTACGAGCGGTCTCGCATCTATCTCTTCGGTTCGCGTGCGCGCGGCGACGCCGGCCCGGACAGCGATTACGACATCATGGTCATCGTTCCGGATGACGCCCCGCCGGCGCTCAAGGACAGCGACCTCGCCTACGACGTCCTCTGGGGTCTGAAGGAGGCAGGGGACATCCTGATCTGGACCAACGATCGCTTCGAACAGACGAGGCGCTTGCGCAGCTCGCTGCCGGAGACCGTCCTTCGCGAGGGGATCCTTCTGCATGCGGCCTGAGCCTGCGAGCATGGCTGAGGCGGGCGCGTGACTCCAGAAGGCGGCCCAGGACCTCCGCGCGGCGGGCGGAGCGACCGACAAGGGGTAAATCGCTCGCAACCGGGCCTTCCGTGCTCTCAGGCAGGGTGAGCCCTTCTTCTTCAAACTCCGCTCCCCCCTGAAGGCGATCGCCGGTGGCCGCTACTGGAACGTGGACGACGCCGGGCCGCGGGCCGACGTCCCGGGAGGGTCGAGATACGGCGCGCCTCACGAGGTGCGGCCGCGCTTGGGTCAGGGGACCTTCAGCCTCGCGGTGCGGGACGCGTACGGCGGCGCCTGCGCGGTCACCGGGGAGCATTCGGCGCCGGTGCTCGAGGCGGCCCACATCGTCCCCTACGGTCGGGGCGGCGGGCACCGGGTGGAGAACGGACTCCTTTTGTGCAGCGACCTTCACCGGTTGTACGACCGCGGGTACGTGACCGTCACACCCGACTACGTTTTCCACGTCGGCGACAGTCTGCGCGAGGACTTCCGCAACGGCCGCAGCTACTACCACCTGGACGGCGCCCCCATCGCGGTGCCCGAGCTGGTGCTCTGGCGACCCGACCGCGATCTTCTGGGCGGGCATGGGCGCGAGGTGTTCCGGGGGTGAGGGCTCCGCGGACAGACCCTGGGCTGCGGCGTGTGGGGCATCGGTTGGGTGCTCGTCGAACTGCGGCTCAGCGAGGTGTTGGGCGATTCGCCGGTCGTCTTGATCCATCCGCGACTACGTCACGCTCCTCGGGCAGGTGTTCTTCCCGACATCGTCCTACCATGGCACAGCAACCGACTGAGGCGGCGTGTCACGATGCCGAAGCTCCCCTTGGGGGTGCCGGTCTTGCCCGTGCGGGCGCTATGGGAGCCGCCGGCTCCTCAGATGGGCGTAGGCGTATTCACGAGCGCACGGCTGCGGCGGTGATTGGCGGCACGGCTGCGGCGACCCGGCCTTCCTCGGACCAGAAGACGGCGGGCGGGACCGGGGGCGGAGCGAGGTGAGCACCCACCGACCTTCTGCAGCCAATCTCGCGACCCCGGGGAATCACAAGGGAACGGGAGGATCCGACGTCAACCTCGAAGGCTGTCCGCTGATGGTCTGGCGCCGAAAGAGACGTAGCGCGAGATCGGCGACCCGGATCATTTCGACGTACCGGCTGTCGACTGCTGTGATGGCGGAGAACGCCGGCAGGCCATAGTTGCCGGCCAAGTACGCCCGCAGATTCTCAAGTTGACGGTGACTGTGACTATGCCGATCAAGAACCAACTCGCAGTGGTCGCTGATCGGCTCGATCCCTTTGAAGTGCCATTCGAGGAGTCTTCTGAGTTGGAAGTTGCGGAACTTCGTCCCCGCACCCGCAGCGAGGTACGGTCCCGTGTAGTTCGTCTTGTCAATGTACGTCGCGCTGACTCTGACGTCGTGAGCCCGCGTGAGGTTCAACAGCATGACCGCCAAGGTGGGGCGCCGGCGGCGGTCGTCGTCAAGGTTCTTCACCTCTCGGTACACTTGTCGATAGAAGCGTAGGTGGGTGAAATACTCAACCAGGTGCTCGATGGACTCATCGGTCGCGTGCACGGCCAGACACGCGTAGTGTGCGCTGCCTTGGCCGGGTAGGCCTGGATCTTCATGCTCATCCACGAATACGAAGTCTCTGGCCGGCATCGAGTCACTTCCTGGCACCGAGCATGACGCTGCGTTCAGATAATTCGTGAGGGCGGCGCTGGTTCGATTTCGCTGGGACCGGGGTTGCTGAGGACTCGTAGACTCTCCCAGCTTGGCACGCAAGTGACAATCCAACGAGAGCTTGCTCTGTATGTCAGTTGTGACATATGCTGTGCCAGAGGATGAGAGGCGAGACTCCGCGTCACGACGGGGATTGAACGTCTAGCCGCAGAATCTGCGCATACGACGATATCCGCCGACGGAAGGGGTGACCACGGTGAAAGAGGCCAAGGAGGACCGTCTCAAGCTTGCCGGTTGGCGGGTGGGCGGCGCTGGGGACTTCCTCGACTTGACGCCCGAAGAAGCGGCGTTCGCGGAGCTCAAACTGGCGTTGGCGTTCTACCTGCGGGAACTCCGCGGGGAGCGTGGCTGGACCCAGTCGCAGGTGGCGCGCCGGCTTCGATCGAGCCAGTCCCGGGTGGCGAAGATGGAGGCGGCCGATCCCTCGGTCTCTCTCGACCTGTTGGTGCGGTCTCTGTTGGCCCTGGGCGCGTCCCGTGCCGATGTCGGCCGGGTGATCGTGCGGGCGGCATAATACGTCGGCGATCGCGCGCGGCTGGCTGCGGCCCGGTTCCGTGTGCTCGTGGCACCCGGCTCGTCTCGCAACTCGAGCAAGAGCTTGAGCAGGGAGTGCTGGTCTCGCTCGATATCGATCAGGCGAGAGTGCGTGTCCTGCCCCTGAGGACGTAGGTGTCCAGAGGCGACCTCGGGCGAGCCTCGATTGGCCGAACCTAAACCTGACAACTAGCCGCCTACTAACCCTGCAATCAGCCGAACCAGAAAGTTACAATCAGCCGAGGCAAAGGTTACAGTTAGTCGATGACGACGGAGCCCAAACTGTACCCGCGCCACATCGAGCCGCGCCTCACCCAGGCGTTGGGCGATTCGCCGGTCGTCCTCATCCATGGTCCGCGGCAGTCGGGCAAGACGACGCTCGCTCGGGTGGTCGGTGGGCGCCTGGACTATTGGTTCAGCGGGACGTGCGCGATCTTGCTCGGATCAGCGCGTTGGACGCCGTTCCGCGCCTGGGGGACGCCGGTCTTGCCTGCGCGGTGCTTGGAGTGGACGTCGCTGGGCTCTCGTCGGATCGCCCACTGCTCGCCCGACTGCTCGAGACATTCGTCTTTCAAGAACTTCGGCGGCCGGCCGGCGCTCGCGACGAACCCCTGGCCTTCTTCCACTTCCGCGACAGGGATGGAGCCGAAGTCGACGTGGTCATCGAGCGTGGTGCTCGCGAACTCGTGGGGGTCGAGGTCAAGGCATCCTCGACTGTGACGCCCCGGGACTTCCGCGGTCTGCGCAGGTTGAAGGAGGCGACGGCTCCGTAGGGCGCATGGGTCTTCCACCAGCGCGGGCCGCCCGGCAATCGGGCTGAGGGCGACCAAGGGCCCCGCCCACGCGGCGGGCGCCCAGCGGGGCGACCACATGCCCTGGCGCAGCCGGGCTCGATGTGCAATCGTGGCAGTTCGATATCATGCGGCCGGCGCCTCGTCCGGGCGCCGGTTCCTGCGCGATGCGTAGTTGTCTCGGAGAGCACTGCTTGAAGCGCACCAGACCACTGTTCATAGCCGTGCTTGCACTCATCGTGCTCGATCTGATGCTGCGTTCGTCGCTCTACCCTTGGTTTCCGCAGGACTTTCGTTTGCCGCGCACCTCGACGATGGGCTACGAGCGCTACCTGGAGTTCATGGGATCCGACATCGGCGTGAGGATAGCTGTGGTGGGCGACAGCGTCGTCCAAGGCATCGCCGTCGAGAGACGCGACACGCTTCCGGCCAAGTGGGACGCGTTCTATGCGGCCGAAGGACGCGACATCGACGTGTTCAACTTCGGCATCAGCGCGGCGCACGCCGAGGATCTCTACCCAGTCGTGGCCGCGATCGCCAACCGTGGCGCCGCCGACCTGATCGTCTACTACTTCAATTACCCCTTCTACAACGACTCGAAAAAGCCGTACTCGGGCCGCTATCCAGAACTGTGGGACCGGAACAGGGTGGGCTCCTTCGAGCCGGCCGCCAACAACCCTCTCGTCGACCCGACCCGCGCGGAACAAGCAGGACTCACCCTCGACGACCGCATAGGCTCGGCCGTCGGATGGGTCTGGCGGCTGTACCAGGAGCGCGACACGATCAACGCGCTGCTTCTCGACGGTACTCCCTCGTCGTGGCTCAGACGCCACGTCAACTACCAGTATGGCGCCTTCCACTGGGTCCCCAAGTGGATCAAGTTGTCGCCCGACCAGTTCGACGAGGCCAGCCTGCGTGAGATGTGGCGGACCACGCTACTCACACCCGACAACGTGCAGCTCTCGTACCTTCGTCTGGCGGTCGAGAAGGCGAGGTACGAGGGGGTTCCCTTCGTCTTGGTGTGGGGACCGATCAACGAGCAGGTCGCGCGCGAATACGATCTCGTCGACCCGGATGACTACGCCGCCAACCGTTCGTTGGTTCGGCGAATCGTGGAGGAGAACGGCGGGACGTTCGTGGACCTCGCCGTCGACTTCCCGCCCGAACTGCTCGCCGACTCGGTGCACCCCTTCGCCAAAGGCTACAGCTGGATGGCCGACCGGCTGGCTGTGGAGCTGGCGCCTCAGGTCGATGCATTGCAGGCGGCCCGGCGGGAAGAAGCGGGGCGACATGACGCTCGGTAGTTGGACTGCCTTCGCTCTCACGGCGATCACGTTCGCCCTGTATTGGACCATGCCCGCTCGCGCTCGCCCTTGGTTGCTCGTCGCAGCGTCATATGTCTTCTACGCCTACGCGTTTCCAGCCTACGCCCTTCTCCTGGCCGGACTGACCGTCGGCGCCTTCCTTCTGGGGCGGCGGTTGCGCGAGCGCCGCGAGTACTCGGGACGGGCTGTCCTCGCCTGCGGCACCGCGGCAGCGCTCATGGTCCTGGCTGTCTTCAAGTACTCGGCGTTTGTCGCTGAGACCGGCAACGCGATGTGGGCGGTGCTGGGCCTGTCGGTGGCTCTGCCGGTGCCCGCATGGGCGGCGCCGCTCGGTATCTCGTTCGTGACCTTCGCGCTCATCCATTTCTTGGCCGAGATGCGCAATGGCGAGGCGGAGGCGCCTACGTTCGCCGAGTTCGCGGCCTATCTCTCCTTCTTCCCAACTGTGACGAGTGGACCGATCAAGCGCTACCCGCAGTTCATGGCCGATTCCCGGGGGGGGGCGATGCTGCGGCCGGTGTCGTCGGATGTGGCATACGGGCTTTACCGGATCCTCTTGGGGTGTTTCCGGAAGTTCGTGGTGGCCGACACGATCGGGGTGCTGGCCGAGCCGCTGTACAGCGTGCAGACCAACACTCCACTAATCGTGATCGCGGTTTACGCGTATGCGTTCAAGATCTATTTCGACTTCGCCGGCTATTCCGACATCGCCATCGGGACCGCCCGTTTGTTCGGTTTCACGGTCATGGAGAACTTCAACGGCCCGTATCTGCGCCGTAACATCCGCGAGTTCTGGCGCACCTGGCACGCGTCGCTCACACGGTTCATCACCGAGTACATCTACCACCCGCTCGGCGGCAGCCGACATAGGAGAGTCCGTACGGTGTTCAACATGCTCGTAGCGATGACCCTTTCGGGGTTGTGGCACGGACCGGCGTGGCACTTCGTGCTGTGGGGCGTGTGGCACGGGGTCGGACTCGCAGTCCTTCGGTTATGGATGCAGACGACGGCGCTGCTGCGGCGGCGCGTGCGGCTGTTGGACAGGATCGCTGCCACACGGGTCGGGCGGTTCGCATCGTACGCGTTCGGGTGGGCCGTGACGTTCAACTACGTTGTGCTCGGCTGGGTGTTGTTCGTGTTGCCGGTCCGCGACTCCCTCGAGGTCTACGGAGCTATCGCCCGGTACGCACGTGAGATAGTCCGAGGCTTCGCCGGAGGTGTCCTATGAAGTGCTCTGTCGTGGTGTGTCGTGAGGAGAGCGGTGTGAGGTGGTGGGTGTGAGGAGGCGGATGTGAGGATCGCAAAAGACGTGGCTCTCGGGCTGATGCTCGCCTTGATGGCGGCGCTCACCGTTCTTTCTACCACGGGGGAAGCCGAGCGGTTCATCTACGGGGCCTTCTAGATGATTGATTCCACGCCGTCAGGCGCAGTAGTCCACGGGCGCCCCGCTCGGACGCCCGAGTTGGTGATTGAGGCAGATGCCGGCCGTAAGACGGAGGAAGCGCTGCATCATTTCTCGTTCAGGTGTGGACCAGATGGGCGATCAGCTAACCACGTCGTGGGGAAGGCGCTGCGCGAAGGCCGGGTGCTGTATGCGACACCTTGGCTACGATGCCTTCGAGGAAGCGGGCGAACCGCTTGAGCGCCCGCGGTTCCTTCGACTACTTCGCGCGTTGACGGACGACGCTCGTTCCGTTCTCGAATCGGGGCAAGAAGCTTGCCTTGTATGTCAGATATGACATATACTGAGACAGGAGACCGGCGTGGACAAGCCGGTCGTGTGGCTGCATGGCGAATGCGGACGCCGACTCGTCGGTTTCCCTCGATCTCCTGGTACGGTCGCTGCTGGCTTTGGGTGCGTCCCGAGGCGATGTCGGCCGCGTGATCGCGCAGGCGGCATAGGGCGTCGGTAACCGCTCCGACTTTAGCCCATGCCGGCCAACATCCTCGACCGCATGCTCGAGACCTTCTACCGGCTCTACCCCTCAGCGAGGACACCGAGGACGCCGGGCTGTACATCTCGGGTTCGTCGGCGAAGATGCTGTCCACCGAGGTCGCAACGGAGTTTCGTGGGCGCGGGTCAGCGGTCGAGCTACTGCCACGCGTTCTTGGTGTTCGGCATCCAGGTCTTTCGTCGTTCGTTGCTCTCCCGACAGGCAGGTGTGCTCGTCGATGTCGGTCCGGAGCGGGGTCTGCACGACCGGACCCGCGCCGCTATTCTCGAAGAGGCTCGCCCTCTGTGACCCGACCACGCCTTCGGAGTCGACGACTTCGAGGGGCAGGACCGGGTCTCGCCCGCGACCCCGTTCAGAGCGGGAGCGCCTTGCTCTTGTGCAATCAGTGACTATCGGGTACGAATACGCACAGCACGCGTAGGAGACGGCCCCCCTCACTCGGACCGGAGGCGGCATGACCCCCTTGATGGCGTTCCTTCACTTCATCGGCGTCAGCATCCTCGTAGGTGGTGAGCTCTTGATCGCCATGATCGCCATGCGCGCGCGGAAAGACGACAACGCGCTCACGTTCTTCGTTGGATTCCTCTATCGGATCGCCGTCTTCATGTGGGTGGGCGTCGCCTTGTCGGCGATCGGCGGCACGGGGTTGATCCTCACTCTCGACTATCCGATCGCGGGACTCTTCGTCGTGAAGTTGGTGCTCGTGGGCGTGGTCATCGGCGTGTCGTTGGTGATGCTGCTTGGTTTGCCGAAGGTCAAGACCGCCGCGGCGGAGGATTTCTCTGGGCTGAGGAGCCATAGCCAGTTCAAGCAGCTGGACCTCATCAGCCGCCTCAACCTGCTCCTTGTTCTGGCGATCGTGGTCGTTTCCGTGGTGATGTAGGGGCGCGGGCGGCGCGCAGGTTCTCCTTACGATGGGCTTCGTCCGCCGCAGGGGGGTCCCTCGAAGTATCTTGGGCCTTTCTGCGTATGCCTCGGCGCGCCGCCGGAGGCTACTCTCGTTCAGGTTGGGTGTGCGACGCAATGACGCTCGGGAGCAGCCGTGCTATCATCTAAACCAATATGGTTGGTCTCAAGACAAAGCATGTTGGTGCCGAAGGGTTGGCCGACCTGTTCGCCACCCGCACGACCGCCGCACTCCTGGCGGTCTTTTCCCTGCACCCAGCCCGCGTCTTCTATCAGAAGGAACTCGTCGACCTCAGCGGGAGTTCGCTCTACCTCGTGCAGCGCGAGCTCAAGCGACTCGAGCGCGCGGGGCTTGTCGTGCGGATTCCCCGTGGGAGGCAGGTGGAGTATGCCGTTCGGCGGGAGCACCCGGCTTTTCCCGGGCTCAAAGATGCGCTTCTGCGGACGGTGGCCCTCGGCGATCGGTTGCGAGCGTTGTTCGCCGGACCCGAAGACGCCCATCTCGTCTTCGTGTTCGGCTCCGTTGCCGGCGGCGAAGCGTCTGCTTCGAGCGATCTCGACGTGATGGTAGTCGGCGACCTCGGCCTACGGGAGGTGGCGGAGCGCGTAGTGCCGCTCACGCGGGAGCTCGGTCGCGAGCCGAACCTCGTCGTGATGGATCTCGAGACCTTCCGATCACGTAGTCGTGCCGGTGACGGCTTCGTCGCCTCGATGATCGATGGGCCGAAGATCTGGATTGTTGGCGATGAAGAGAAGCTTGCTGCAGCTCTTGGCTGAGGGGCGCCTGCGTCGGCAGCCCACCTCCGCTTCCGAGATCCGCGGCCTCTTCGCTGTGGCCGATCGGGATCTTGCCGACGCCGGCATCGATGTTGTCTCGTCGGATCGTCGCTTCGCCACCGCCTACAACGCGGCACTCCAGTTGGCGACCGTGCCTCTCCGCGCCGAGGGCCTCCGCTCCGCGGGCCCAGCCCATCATCAGACTACAATCGCCGTCCTGCTGCTGATTCTGGGAGACGGGCTTCGGTCGACTGCCGACTTCCTGGACGCGTGTCGCTCCATGCGGAATGCCGTCGACTACGACCGCGCAGGGATCGCCACCGAGCGCGACATCGCGGAGTTGATCGCCGAGACCGAGCGGTTACGCACGGAGGTGGTCGTCTGGCTGGCGGCCTCTCATCCCGATCTGGCAGGCTTCGGCACGTCTTAAGGCCCCCCCGCAACCCCCCGCCGCCCTGAGGTGAGCGACCCCCTGCCTCTCCCGCAGCCCCCGCCTCCTTCCCAGCCCCCCGCAATACGAGAATCGCCTGCCATGACCCCCCGCCATAGTGGCTACAGTGAACGAAAGGTGGGCTGAGCCCGCATGGTTGAACTTGATCGCATCGCGCTGGACCCCAAGATCATGGGCGGGAAGCCCCGCATCAAAGGGACTCGAGCCACTGTGGGCACCGTCGTCGGCTTGGTCGCCGCCGGGCGGATGATCAATGAGGTTCTCGCAGCCTACTCATATCTCGCTCGCGAAGACGTGCTGCAGGCCCTTACCTATGCCGCCTGTCGCGCCGAGGAACGGGAGTTCTTGCTCTCCAACGCGCGAAGGTTCCGGTGGGGGCTTCATCCCGCGCCTTGTCAAGTGAAAGGTGACTTTGTCAAGTGAAAGGTGACTGCGACTGTGTCGATCAAGCACCAGCTCACAGTGACTGCTGATCGGCTCGATCCCTTTGAAGTGCCATTCGAGGAGTCTTCTGAGTTGGAAGTTGCGGAACTTCGTCCCCGCGCCCGCCGCGAGGTACGGTCCCGTGTAGTTCGTCTTGTCAATGTACGTCGCGCTGACTCTGACGTCGTGAGCCCGCGTGAGGTTCAACAGCATGACCGCCAAGGTGGGGCGCCGGCGGGGGTCGTCGTCAAGGGTGTTCCGAGGGAAGCAGGGTTGCCGCAGTATGATGGATCAACCGCGAGGCGGGTCTTCCCCGGCGGCGCCAGCGGGATAGGGTCGATGTGGAGGCCTGGGCATATGAGCGCATCAGACAACCCGGCACAATCGATGGAGCAGGACGAGCTACTCGCCGAGATCGTGCGCAGGTTCATCAAGGCCTATCAGCCTCTGCGCATCTATCTCTTCCGTTCGCGCGCCCGCGGGGACGCCGGGCCGGACAGTGACTACGACATCATGGTCGTCGTGCCCGATTCCGCGCCCCCTCCGCTGAGGCGCGGCCGCCTCGCGGACAGGGTCCTGTGGGGACTGCGGTCCACCGGCGACGTCCTGGTCTGGACCGAGAGCCGGTTCAACGGGACCAGCCATCTGCGCGGTTCCCTGCCCGGACCGGTCCTTCGCGAGGGAAGACTTCTTCATGCGGCCTGATCCGGCGAGCGCGGCTGAGGCGCGCGCTTGGCTCGACAAGGCAGCGCAGGACCTCCGGGCGGCGGAGGTGGATTTGGATGCGTTACCCCCGCTGGTGGAGGGTGCCGCCTTTCATTGCCGGCAGGCAACCGAGAAGGCGCTCAAGGCGTTCCTTGCCTTGCACGACCGACCGATCCGGAAGACTCACGATCTGGTCGGCCTCGGCGCGTGACGTGTACGACGCGATCTCGGCGAGGGCGGGCGTTGCCTAGGTCGCCTGCCCCGGACTGCCGCCACCAGAGCCACCGTCGCACCCCCCCTGCTTCGCGTCCACGCGCCTCTCGATGTACGGGGTGAGGATGCTCTCCCACAGGGCGAACCGGGCATCGAGGTCGTAGCCATCGGGAGCGAGTTCGGCCTGCAGGGCGAAGCCCTCCAGCACAGCGAGCACCAACGAGGCCACGAGTTTGGATTCCCCGGATTCGTCGTTCTCATCCCAGATACCCAGGCTCTTCAGAACGATCTCGTAGTACCAGTGCAGGAGCTCGGCGAATCGGCCGCGCAGCTTCTTGTCTTTTCTGATCTCTGGGAGAAGGCCGAAGAGTAGGCGCCAGTAGTCCTGCGCTCCCGCTATCTGACGCTGCACCTTCAGTAGCTCCCGCACCCGCTCAGGCCCCTCGGGCACGCTCGCCAAGACCTTCACGGCGTTCACGTTGGTGTCGTGGATGAGCGACTCCACGAGCGAGGTCACCAGCCCGGCCTTGTCGCCGAAGTAATAGGCGATGGTCGACTTGAGTTCCCCGGCCTCGTCGGCCACCGTCTGCAGCGACAGGGCGCCGTAGCCTTCCTTCACGATCACCTTGCGCGCCGCCTTGAGGATGCGCTTCGCGGGCGGTGCAAGTTCGCTCAACGGGTCGACCGGTCGCAGGTTCTCGCCGGCATCTCCCGCTTCCCCGGCACCCGGTCTCGGGGCGGTCGCACCCGCGGCACCCGGCTTCGCGGCACCCGGCTTCGTCGTGACGCGGCGTCCGCCCTTGCGTGCAGCTGTCACCGACGTCGTTCTCTCGTTTCTCCCCCTCGTGGCCACCCGCGCTCTCCGATCCGAGTTCTCTTCTTGACTCTGGTGGGGCCGATGATAACATGCGAGGCAGTTCGACCGAACGGTCGATTTTTGACCGAACGGTCGGATCAAATAGGGTCGCCGGAAGTGGCGGCTGTAGTGGCGGTCAGACGGGGAGTCTGGGCCGTTTCCCGCCGGCATCAGAGGGATATGGAGGGGGCACATCGATGAGAACGCGAACAATGAGACACAAGACCGGTCGAACGCGAATAGCACTTGTGAGTGGGGTCGTCCTGGCGCTGATCGCGGGCCTGCTGCTGCTGGCGGGATGCGGCGGCACCACCACGACGACCGCCGCGCCATCCACCGATACCACCGCGGCCGACACCACGAGCACCACTGAAGCGAGTACCGAGCCGAGTGGCGACCCGATCAAGGTCGGAGTGGTCTCACCCATCAGTGGTCCCGGGGCCATCCTGGGCCAGGGCATCGTGGCCAACGCCAAGCTATGGGCGGAGCAGGTCAACGCGTCCGGCGGTCTGCTGGGGCGTCCCGTTGAGCTGCTGATCCAGGACACCACAACCGACCCGAAGACGGCGGCTGAGAAGGCCAAGTTCGTGATCGGAGAGGGCGTTGATGTGTTGACCGGCCCCGTGTACGGCACCGAGTGGGGCGCCGTGCGGCCGATCGCCGCGGAGGCGGGCAAGATCCTGCTCCAGCCGGTCTACTACCACGGCGGTTGGTACGACGAACTCCTGTTTGTCACCGGAGCGGTCCCCGAGCAGCACGTCGACAAGTTTATCCCGTGGCTGGTCGAGAACTACGGCAAGAAGTTCTACTTCATCGGTTCGGACTACAACTACCCGCACGCAATCAACGCATTGGCCGAAGAGATCATCCTTGGTCTCGGCGGTGAGATTGTGGGCGAGGAGTACGTTGCCTTCGGTACCACCGACTTCACGGCCGCGCTCGCCCGCATCAGCAAGGCGCAGCCCGACGTGGTGTTCGGCAACGTGGTGGGCACCGACGCCATCGCGTTCATGAAGCAGTTCTACGACGCCGGACTCAACAAGACGATCACGATGTACGAGCCGATCGACCAGAGCTTCGTGTCGGCTATCGGCGTCGAGCAGGTGGAGGGAGTGGCGGTCGCGCAGGGCTACTTCGAGACGCTCGACACCCCCACGAACAAGGCCTACGTCGAGGCCTTCAAGAAGGTCGAGCCCAACATTCCCCCCGTCGATATCAGCGTGAGCGCGTACGTGGCGTTGCAGTTCTGGGCTGAGGCGGTACGCCTCGCGGGCACGACCGATCCGCAGTCGGTCAAGGTGAAGTTGGAAGGCCTCACACTCAAAGACACCCCGGTGGGCGAGGTCACCATGCGCGCCACCGACCATCACACCACCCGACACATGTACATCGCCATCGCACGCAACGGCATCCTCGAGGTCGTCGAAGACCTGGGCGTGATCGAGCCCGGCGTGGATCAGCGCGAGGTGAACCGGGAGTAGGTAGACCGGGAGCAACCGGATCGGGAGTACGCAGATTCGATCGACGCGGGAGCGGAGTCCGGGCCTGAAAGTTCGGACTCCTGCCCCGCCGCGGCTACGGATGTGCGATCGTTCGACCGTGACGAACACTCGGTCCGGCGTCCGCACGGGGGGATATGACCACAACACAGCTCATCCTGCTTCAGGTATTGAACACGGGCGTCACCATGGGCATCCTGATGCTGGTGGCTATCGGCCTCGGCATCATCTACGGCCTGATGGACGTGATCAACCTGGCCCACGGGGAGTTCCTCATGCTCGGCGCGTACGGCTGGGTGATCGCCCGCCTGGCGGGCCTCGACGGATGGACCGGGTTGATCGTCGCACCTTTGGTCGTAGGACTTGTGGGGTTCGTGATCGAGCGGAGCCTCGTGCGCCACCTGTACCGGCGGCCGCTTGATTCGTTGCTCGCCACTTGGGGCATCTCGCTGATCCTGGTGCAGGCGGCCCGCATCGTGTTCGGCCCGGCGCCGCAGCCGGTGCCCACGCCTCTCGAGGGTGCTGTCGAGCTGTTCGGCATGCCGTACGGCAGGTATCGCCTGTTCGTGCTCGCAGTGAGCATCGTGATCATCTCCATCACACTCGCTGTGTTCCGGTACCGCACCTTCGGTCTCAAGACCAGGGCCGTCTTCCAAGACGCCGAGATGGCGAAGTGCCTGGGCATCCGGGCTCCTCGCATCTACTCGGCGGCGTTCGTCATCGGCGCGGCGCTCGCCGGGCTCGCCGGCGCGCTCGTGGCTCCGATGTTGACCGTGGCACCCGACATGGGCGCGAACTTCCTCGTGCAGTCGTTCCTCGTGGTGATCGTGGGTGGCGCCGGCTCGCTCGCGGGTGTGGTGGGCGGTGCTGGCGTGATCGGGGGCATCCAGGGTCTCATCTCCTATTTCAGCTCGAGCGTGCTCGCCCAGGTGATTACGCTGACCCTGGCGATCATCGTGGTGCGCGTGCGGCCACGCGGCATCTTCACGAGAAAGTGACGCGATGACCGTGATCCACAGGGTGTTCGGCGGGCGCGCCGGAGCGGGAGCTCAGGTGCTCGCGGCTTCGATCGTGCTGGCGCTGCTCTCGGTGGCTTCGGGAGGCATCGGACGCCTCGATCAGGCGGCCGTCTGGCTCGTGCTGGGCCTCTTCGCCATGAGTCTCGATCTCATGTGGGGGTACGGCGGCCTCTTGAGTTTCGGGCAGGCCGCGTTCTTCGGCCTCGGCGCGTACGCCTACACGTGGTTGACCACCGACAAGCTCGGCATGAACTTGCACGAGTTGGGTACGGTCGTCGGGCTTCTCGCGGGCATCGCTCTGCCCGCTCTGGTGGCGCTGCTGCTCGGGTACTTTCTCTTCTACGGCAAGGTGGTCGGAGCGTTCTTCGCCATCGTCACCATGGCGGTGTCGTTCCTGCTCCAGTCCCTCGGCATGGGGTGGTCGCGCGTGTTCGGCGGCTCGATGGGCATCTCGGGCATCCCCAGCGTCTCGCTGGCTTTCATGGGGATCCCGGGGTCGACCAAAGGGGTCCTGGCGGGCTACGTGTTCGTCACCGTGATGGCGGCGGGGGCCGCCGTGGTCATGCGAACCATGCTGAGCACGTCGTTCGGACTGGCCGTCGACGGGGTGCGCGACAACGAGGATCGGCTGGTGCTCCTCGGGTTCAAGACCATCCACACGAAGCTCGTAGTGTTCTCGGTGGCTTCGGGAGTCGCCGGCCTCGCCGGCGCGCTGTATGCGTCGCACGCCAGCTTCGTGTCGGCCGATCTCATGGGCACCCTTCTGTCGACCGAGGCCGTTGTTTGGGTCGCCGTGGGCGGCAGGAGGAGCCTGATCGGCGCCTTCGTCGGCGCCCTCGTCGTGCGGGCCGTGGGATTCTGGCTGAGCGATGTCGCCGTTGACTTCTGGCTCATCCTGCTCGGCTCCCTGTTCATCGCCATGGTGCTGTTCGGCTCGGGTGGTCTGGTCGGCCTGGCTCGGTCGGTCTGGGAGAGGGGCGTTCGCCTTGTTGCTCGAGACAGTTGATCTAGGAGTGCGTTTCGGAGGGGTCTGGGCCCTTCACGACTTTGACCTACAGGTGGAAGCGGGCGAGGTGCGCGGCTTCATCGGGCCGAACGGCTCGGGGAAGACGACTCTCTTCAACGCGATCACGGGGCGTCACGCCCCGAGTTCGGGGCAGGTGCTCTTCAAGGGGCGTGATATCCGGAAGTGCGACCCCGGCGAGAGGGCTCGGCTCGGCATCACGTTGAAGTTCCAGATCACCAGCGTATTCGCCGGCCTGTCGGTCTTGGACAACATCCTCCTCGGCCTCATGGGGCCGCGCCCCGTTCTCGGCGAACTGCGTCGGTCCGCTCGTGCGTCCGCCGACATGGAGCGCGCGGAAGAACTTCTCTCATCCATCGGACTCTGGGAAAAGAGGGAGGACGTCGCGGGCACCTTGGCGCACGGGGAGAAGGGCTGGCTCGAGATCGGCGTGGCCCTCGCCACCGAGCCCACCCTCTTGCTGCTCGACGAGCCCGCTTCGGGCATGGGGGCCGACGAGACCGCCCGCACCGTCGAACTGGTGCGGAAGATACGCGTGGGCAGGACGATCCTGATCATCGAGCACGACATGGAGTTCGTCCGTTCCGTCGCCGACTCCATCACCGTGCTGTTCCGCGGGGGTCTTCTCACCCATGGCGACTACGACACCATCAAGAGCGACGAGCGTGTGATCGACGCGTACCTAGGGAGAGGGCGTGCTCATGGCTCACCTGGCAGTTAGAGACGTTCACGCCTTCTACGGCCCGAGCCACGTGCTGCACGGCGCTTCGCTGAACGTGGAGACCGGCTCCGTCGCCGCCCTCCTCGGCCGCAACGGGATGGGCAAGACCACGCTGCTCCGTTCGATCATGGGCCTCACCCCGGCGGCCTCCGGTGAGATCGAACTCGCGGGAAGGCGCATCGACCACCTTCAGCCGTTCGACATCTTCGACCTGGGCGTGGGCTACGTCCCACAGGGCCGTCATGTCTTCCCGTACCTGACGGTGCAGGAGAACCTCCGCCTGGGACTCCGCAACAAGCGAAAGCATGACCCCGAGATCTTCGAGAAGCTGTTCGGGTATTTCCCGATCCTTGCCGAGCGCAGGAAGCAGAAGGCCGGCACGATGAGCGGCGGCGAGCAGCAGCAACTGGCCATCGCGCGCGCCCTCGCCGGGGAAGTCAAGATCATGCTGCTCGACGAGCCCACCGAGGGCATCCAGCCGAGCATCGTGGACGAGATCCTCGAGCTGCTGGTGCATATCAATCAGGCGGAAGGTCTCACCATCCTGCTGGTCGAGCAGAATATGGAACTCGCGCTGAGCGTTGCGCAGGACTTCTTCGTGATGGAGAAGGGCGTGATCGTGGAGGGAGGCGCCGTGGCCGGTATGGACAAGGAGCGCGTCATCAAGGAGTACCTCGTCGTCTAGGCGCGCAGGCGCATCGAGGCGACCCCGAGAGACGGAGGCATCACCGTGGACATGATCCTCGTGAACGGCAACGTGATCACTATGGCCGCCGCCGGCGCGACAGCCGCCGACCACCTCGGCGGGGCGGTCGCGATCCGCGACGGCCGCATACTCGCGGTTGGCGATGAGAGCAGCGTGCGCGCAGCCGCTTCGGCCGACGCGCGGGTCGTGGATCTCGAAGGCAAGACCGTCCTCCCCGGTTTCATCGATTCGCACATGCACTGTTTCATCACCGGCATCAGCCTGGTCTCGGCGCGGCTGGAGACGGCCGCGACGGTGGCGGAGGTGTGCGAGCGCATGGCGGCGCAGGCGAGTCGCACGCCGGCCGGTGCCTGGGTATACGGCATCGGCTGCGTGCCCTGGGCCCTCGCGGAGGGGCGCTACCCCACGATGGAGGAGCTCGAGCGCGCGGTGCCCGATCATCCCGCTTACATCGCAGCGGTGACGTTCCACTCTGGTTCCACCAACAAGCGGGGCTTCGACCTGATCGGCCTCCAGCCGGAACAGCACGGCGTGGAAGTCGACGCGGAGGGCCGGCCGACGGGTGCGTTCCTCTCGGACGACAGCCACTTCGCCGCCGCGGGGGTGGCTTTCGGAAGCCTGTCGGACGACGAGATCGCCGCTCTGTATCGCAAGACCGCATCGTTCGCCGCGAGTCGGGGTGTGACCACCCTGCACTGTCTGGACGGGCAGTTCATCGAGGGCGACCGCGACGTCCGCGTGCTCCTCGACGCGGCCGGCCAACTCGATGCACACACCGTCGTCATGTATCAGACCATGGACGTTCAGAAAGCACTCGACCTGGGGCTGCCCAGGATCGGGGGCTGCCTAACCATCGACGGGGCCGGTTTCGAACGTACCGCCCTCATGTACGAGCCGTATACCGACGACTCGTCCACCTGCGGCGACCAGTACATCAGCGACGACGAGATTCTCTCCTTCGTGCGGGAAGCGCACGGGGCGGGCCTGCAGATCGGGATGCACGCCATCGGCGACAAGGCCGTCGACGTGCTCGTCTCGGCGTACGACCAAGCCTTGGAGGAGTCTCCGCGGGACGACGCCCGCCATCGAGTGGAGCACTTCTACCTGCCGTCGCCCCGGGCGGTCGAACTGGCGGAACGCCACAGCCTGGCGCTGCCCATGCAGCCTGTGTTCTCCCTGCTCTGGGACGGGGAGGAGTCGGCCTACGAACGCCTGTGGGGGCCGGTGCGTGCGGCCCGAGCCGAGCCGTTCGCTGAGCTCTGCGACCGCGGTCTGGTGGTGTCGGGAGGTTCGGACAGCCCGGTCACCGAGGTGAACCCGCTCGTGGGCATCCACGGCGCCGTCAACAACCCCCGTGCGTCGCGCTGCGTGGCGGTGGGGGACGCCCTTCGCATGTTCACCACCAACGGGGCGTGGGTCGCCTTCGAGGAGAACGAGAAGGGCACCATCGAACCGGGGAAACTCGCCGATCTCGTCGTGCTCGACCGGGACCCGTTCGCGGAGCCCGAATCCATCGCCGAGTTCCAGGTGGAGGTGACCATCATGGGTGGCCGGGTGGTGTTCCAGCGCGCCGTCGACTGACGGCGCTCGCGGCTTGAGTCAGGAGGACGCGCTCTCCCCCAGATCCTGGGGGCGCTGTCCTCTTGGCGGCCGAGTACGGCGCGCCGGTGCGGAATCGTCACCACGCATCCACCCACGCGCATCACGGCGCCGAACCCCCCGGCGCCATCCTGCGACTTCTTGCGTATGACCTGGCGCCCCGACCCCGGCTAACCTCGACTCATCGGGGTACCGACGCGGCGTCAAGCCCCACGATCCGTCCCACGGGAGTGGAAGCCCGGCGGGCGTGGATAGGCGATGCGTCGGTGTACGGAGTGACGCACCGGTGTACGAGTGAGCCCTGGTGCACGGCGGAAGGCGGTGTAAGATACATAGTGGTATTACTCCTACCGCGATGAGGCTAACATGCGCGTCACCACCAAGGGTCAGGTGACCATCCCCCAAGAGATCCGCGAGCGGTTCGGGCTGCTTTCCCACTCGGAGGTTCGGTTCTAGGTGGATGGCGAACGCGTGTATCTCGAGAAGGAGCCCGGGCGATCCGTCCGCGGCGGTGAACTTGTACGTCACATGACCGGGCGCGCCACGGTCATACTGACCACCGACGAGATCCTAGCGTTGACGCGGGGCGAGGAGTGAGCGCCCGGGTCTTGGTCGACTCAAGCGTGCTTCTGGACGTGCTCACGGAGGACCCCGACTGGTACCCGTGGTCCGCCGCCCCCCTGGCCTAGTGCGCCGAGACCTCCATTCTGGCCATCAACCCGGTCATCTACGCGGAGGTATTGGCTGGGTTCGAGCGCATCGAAGACGTGGAGCAGGCGTTACCGGCGGGAGCGTTCGCCCGGCTCCCGCTGCCCTGGGAGGCCGCCTTCCTGGCGGGCACGTCATTTCTGCGCTACCGGCGGGCCGGCGGAGCGAAGCCTTCCCCGCGCCGTAGGCGGGGCGCAAAGAGAAGCGCCTCAGTCCGCGCGAGCGGACTGAGGCGCCGTGGGGGGTTGCGTCGAGCGCGCGGCTTGCCAGGCGCGCTACTCGGCAGCCGCGCCGGGCTGCGACAGCAGGTCGTTCCTACGCTGGAGGAATTCCTCGCGGTCGATGTCGCCCCGGGCGAAACGCTCCTCCAAAATGGTGAGCGCCCCGGTCGGACCACTGGCGGCCCGCGCGGGTGCTTGGGCCGGCTTTCCGGCGGCTACCGCGCCTGCACCGCCGGCCAAGGCCGCGGACGGCGAGTTCCGTGAACTGAGCGCTTGAACCAGTAAGACGACGCCCACCACGACGGCCGCAAGCAGCAGTAGCAGGAAGATCGGTCCCAGCCAGTGGAAGCCGTCAAGGCCCGCGAAGCCTCCGAAGCCCCTCATATTCTCGAAACCCCTCGAGCCGTGCTCCCAGCCTCTCATCGTCTTCAGCTCCTCTCGATACCGCGGATTGCCCGCGGCGATCGGTATATTCCGACGTGTGTCACATACAGTGTCGCGCGGAGAAGTGAAGGAGGTATGAGGTTAGTGTGAGCCTCGGGTGAAACCTCTCGCTGCGTGCGAACAGGTGGACCGGATGACCCGGATGACTCATGACCATGGTCGCGCGGCCCCGCGCGCGGCTCACCAAACGCGTGGGTGCCCTAGCCCCAGCTGCCGCGCCGTGCGCGGCAGCCGTGGTCGATCTCCCTGCTACTCCAGCGCGGCCACGTATTCCGCGAGGGCCGTGATCTCCGGTGCCGAGAGCTTGTCGCCGTACCCAGGCATCAATCCCACGCCCTCGGCGATCTGCTTCTCGATGAGAGTGGCGTCGTTCTTGCCGAGCAGAGCCGGACCGCCGCCGCCTTCCCCGTCGGCGCCGTGACAGGACGCGCAGCGGTCTGAGTACAGGGCGGCGGTGTCTGGGGAGTCGGCGCCGGAGGCGGTGATCACAGTAGTGGGCGCTCCCGCCGATGGGGCGCTCGAGTCGCCCCCACAGCCCACCAGTAAGACCATGAGCGCCGCCGCAATCAGAAGCGACGGTGCGAGCGCTCTCCCACACCGGTTCCGTTGCATGAACTCCCCCTGTCTGCACTTCTTGTTAGTCGATGGGATGCTCCATTGCCGCAAGAGCGTTCCGATAGTCCGCCTATCGGCATGTCGACTCGATCCCCCTACCTCGCGACGGTCTGTCCCGCGGGCCCCGCCCTTCGGGCCGCCCCCGCGGCCGCCGACTCTCCCAGCGTCTGGCCGAGTAGGCAACCCACCGACAGTGCGATCCCGAGCAACGACAGGCTGAACAGGTGGGAGGTGCCGAAGAGCAGAGTCAGACTCGCGAAAATGAAGGCGAGCGCGGTGATGATGGCCGCCAACGGCGAGGGGCGGAGCTTATCAGGGCTGCCCGAGGCCGGACGCGCGGCTTTCCCGGCGAAGATGCCGAGAATGACACCCACGGCGAGCAGCGCCGCCACCCAGGCGATGCCGGGGGTGGCCCCGGTGATCACCCACAGCCCGGCGAGCGCGATGAGGCCCGCCGCCGTCACCGCCATGCCTCGGCCCATAGAGAAGGGGCGGGCGCGCATTAGGCGGATGGCCAACACGATCGACAGGATGACGAGCACCACGAATAGTCCAAGTCTGATGAAGTAGTAGATGCCGGCGATGGCCTCCATGTCATGCTCCTTTCGTGACGGTCCGAGAGCCCGTATGCATCGTGATTCGCGGAGGCGCGGCGCACCCATGGCGCGAGCGGCGCGTGCGCGCGATCTGCGAGAGCGCCGGCCGCCGGCGCGCATGTCGCTGGTGCGTGTCTCCCGGGCGCATCGTCATGCCAGGATCATGGCCGCGATCAAGATCAGCACGCCGAGCGCGGTCGCAGCCAGTTTCTGGGTCTCAACTATGGGAGGCCCCGCCTGGGCGGGAGAGAAGTGGGGGGCCAGGCTTTCGAGGAAGACGCCGTCGACGTACTCCGTCGTATCCGTGGGCGTCGTGGTGTCGCCGTCCCCGGATGGTCCTCCGGCGAGGGAAGAGATCATGTTGGCGAACTGGTCACCTACGCTCGGCAGCACGATCCCCGCGGAGACCCGAGAGGCTGTGAGCGAAGCGTCTCCCTCGTAGCCGAAGCCGCTGCCGCTGCCGGCCCCGGTCATCGACCACGTCTCGCCATCGGGCGTGAGTGTGATCTGGCCCGTCCCCGTGACGCCGGCGGAGTTCACGGTGAGCGGTACGGTGTCCGAGCCGTCATCGGCCTGCTTGGTGCCGGTGGTGCTGAAGGAAGCGTCGAACCGGGCGACGTAGAACGTGAAGTGGAGGGTGTCGCCCTCCTCCTCCACCCAGACGGTGACGGCAGACGACTCACCGCCCGATCCTCCCTGGCCCACACCCTCGTAGGTGCCGGCGGGGGAGGGTTCCTTGGCGTTGGCGAGGAGTGGGCTCAGCAGGAGTACGCCGATCACCACCTTGAGTAGGACGATGAATGCCGCTGCGCGCACGTATCGCATTGCTGCCCCCTAGACTCAAGATATGTAGGAACTGCATAGAGTATAGGAGGAGGTGGGCCGGAGGGAAAGTGCGGCGTCCGCGCGCACCACCACATTCGGCCCTCATGGTAGTCTGGATCGCCACCAGGCCGGGCCGAGTCGGGCCGAGTCGGGGCCTGCCGGGCGCGCCGTGCCGTCGGGGGACGATAGGAGCGTGCGATGCTGAGTGCCATCCGAGCGGTCGAGGTCATCCCGATCGCGCTGAAGTGCACCAACTGGGATCAGTCCACCGTCGTGATCCGCATCTCTGACGAGGGTGGGCTTTCGGGCATCGGTGAGGCCGACGGCCCGCCGGAGGTGATGGCGGCCTACTTCCGGCAGGAGACCGCGCACCGCTGGAGCCGCAACCTTGGCGAGATCCTCGTGGGTTGCGACCCGGTCGAGATCGCGGCGCTGTGGGACGACATGTACGAGGGCACGAACTGGCAGGGCTCCCGAGGGCTCGGACTCTTCGCCATCTCGGGAGTCGACCTGGCTCTGCACGACCTCGTAGGCAAGCAGCTCGGAGTTCCCGCGTTCAAGCTGCTCGGCGGCGCGCGGCGCGACCGCCTCACCCCCTACATGACGCTCTATCCCGCGGCCGGTCCCGGTGACCCGCTGAGTGTGCACCTGGCCGAGTACGAGCGGCTCATGGATACCTGCAAGTCGTGGGGTGTCAAGATGGTGAAGATGTCGATCCTCACCCACGAGTCCGACGAGGCGCTCGTCGAGCTCATCACCGAAGCGCGACGCGTGCTTCACGACGACATCAGGTTGGCGGTGGACTTCCTCTACCGGTGGCGCGAGCCGTATGCGGCGCTGGAGGTGCTTCGCGAGCTTGAGCGGCGCGACACCGACCTCTACTTCGCCGAGGCGGTGCTCCAGAACGACCAGATCGCCGCCCACAGATTGCTGGTCGAGAAGACCCACACTCGCATCTGCGGCGCCGAGATGGCCACCACCCGTTTCGAGGTGCGGCAGTGGATCACCGAGGGCGGGGTTGCGATTGTGCAGCCCGACGTGAACCGGTGCGGGGGACTGACCGAGCTGCGGCGCATCGCCGACATGGCGGAGCTCCCCGGCGTGGAAGTGATGCCCCACTGCTGGAAGACCGGCATCTCCGCCGCCGCCGCTCGGCACTTCCAGGCCGCGAGCAAGGTCACCAGCTTCTTCGAGCATATGCACCCCGATCTCACCGACGCCCCACTGCGCACGCACCTGGTGGGGCCGGAGCCCGTGCTCAACGATGGGCACTACGACCTGCCGCACGCTCCCGGGTTGGGCATCGAGCTGAACACCGGCTACCTGTCCGAGCTGGGGGTCCCGCGCTGCGTCCTTTGACTCTCTCCGAGGTGTTTGCCCGCGCCTTCGGCTGAGGGGCCGCCCTCGGTGTCGTGGGCGCCTCCGACCCCCTCTTTCTGTCCGACCCGTTCTCTATGCTTGGGTCTCCGCTGCCACCCGGCCGTCACCCGGCCGTCACCATTGGAAGAAGGCCCGCCATGAGCACGCGCGACCCTCGACCCGCCCGCGATATCTCCATACGCGTGTGCTCATCCAGCGAGCGCATGCGCCTGGGGATAGGCGCCTGCCGCCGCCTCGACGTCGCGCCCATCGACCGCCAGGTGCTGCTGGCGTGCGCCGCCGAGTTCAACATGCATCCCCGCACGCCGGTGTGGCTCAGCCAGGTCGCGGAGCTGCTCGGTCTGCCCTGGGGCCTGGTCTGGGAGGTCCTGGCCCGGCACGGGTTGTTCGACGACGATGAGGATCTTTGGGTGGGCATGGAGCACGTGGACCTGCACGAGGTGTTCGATCTCGACGACGACATCGTGATGTGCTCCGACTTCCGCGCCGTCCGCCTGCGTCCGCCGCGCCTGGAGTGGGCCCCGGAGTTCCTCGCGCTGGCCCTGCGGCGCTGGCCCGACGACCTGTGTGCCCTCACGGTCGATCTCGTCGCCACCGTGTGGAACGATTTCGAGTACGGATTCGCGCACGCCGCCGAGTTGCTCGGCCGCGTCTTCGACTGCGTCGAGCCCGACTGGTGGCTCGGGCCGTACATGGAGGGTGTGAAACGCGTCCGGGGCAACCTCGTCGAGCGCGCCGCCCGCATGCCGTTCAGCGAGGCCCGACCGGCCGCCGCGCGCTTCGCCGCCGTTCGTCGTCCGCTCTCCGTCGATGAGCGGGCAGACTTCCTCGACCGCCTCGCTCGGAGGTTCCTGGCGGTCGACCTCGGCTGCCTCCCCGGGAGCGTATTGACCTGCGACCACACCGATTGGCCTGCCGCCGGCCGGCTGCTCTGCACCCTCTACAAGCGAGAGCTCCCGGGGGTCACCGAGCGGCTGGAGGAGCGGCTCTTCGGGGGCGACAGCTGTTCGAGTTCCTGGCCGCGATCGTGGAGGTCGATACCGCGCGCCTCGATTGGGCCGCCGGGCTTCTCTATGACATGATCACGGGGTCGGAGGGTGGCGCGCGGCGCTTCGTGGAGGCTCTCCGCGCTCGGCGCGGCTACGATCTGCCTCGGCTCCTGCACCAGGCCCTTGTGAGGCGTCTGTCCGTAGGTCTTGGGGCCATCGTCGAGGCGGTCGACACCGCCGACCCCGGCCTGGGAGCCGAGATCATCGGTGTGTTCAACCGCTGGCGCGAGGAGTTGGGCCCTTTCGCGGGGTCGCAATCGGTGGGGTATTCCGAGGTCGAGGTGGAGTGGCGGGAATGCTGCCCGCGGACTGGGCCAGAGGCGGTCGACGAACCGGGCGCGTGACCGCCGGGGCGCTCTGTGGTAACGTGCCCGCCGTGAGCGAGACGGGCACACATCAGGCAGGGGGAGCGCCGGGCTGTGGCCACTCGTGCCGCCACTGCCCCGACTACTTCACCTGCCGCCTGCCGGGCTGCCCTGACTGCCCCGACCGGAAGTGGCGCAGGGCCCACCTGGCGCTCGACCGTCTCTACGAGGAGATGGTCGCCGCCCGCACCTGAGGACGGGCGCGCGGTCTCACCGGAGCCCGTGCGCCTGCGGGCCGCCGCGGGCCGCCGCGCTCATCCGGCTGCCGTCGGCCTCATCCCGCGCCGCCGCCCTCGTGCCGGTAGTGAGGGCGGCGGCCAGCAGGCGCTCCACCCGTGCCTTGTTCGTGCGCGCCCACGTGCCGCCGGGCCTGCGCGGCGTGAAGAGCTGGCGGAACCTGCCGTCGTCCATTGCGCGCATTGTGCTGTCGATCCAGCCGAAACAGAGGGCCTCCTCGACGGCGCCGTCGTAGGAGAGGGCGGTCATGGTGTTGCCCTTCTTGCCGACGGCGTGCCAGATGCCGGGAGACGTAGCGTGGTTGGCTTCGAGCCAGGCGCGCCATTCGGTACGGTCGGCGGGTGAGACCAGTTCGAGGTCGTCAGCCGACGGGAGCCCGCGAGGATCTTCTCGCGGCAAAAGCAGTCGACGGTGTGGTCGTTGACCATGCCGGTGGCCTGCATGTGGGCGTAGACGATGGTGGGCCCGACGAACGCGAAGCCGCGGCGCTTGAGGTCGCGGCTCAGCGCCTCGGACTCCGGTGACGTCGCCGCATAGTCGTCGAGGGTGTGGAGTTCGTTGACGATAGGACGGCCGTCCACGAAGTCCCAGAGGTAGGCGGCGAAACTGCCTCGCTCCTCGGTGACCTCGAGAAACCGCCGGGCGTTGTTCACCGCCGCCGCCACCTTGGCACGGTTGCGGATGATGCCGGGGTCCGCGAGTAGCTCGGCGACCTTGGTCTCATCGTATAGGGCGACCTTCTCGGGGTCGAAACCGTCGAAGGCCGCCCGGTAGCTCTCGCGCCTGCGCAGCACCGTGTACCAGCTGAGACCTGCCTGCGCGCCCTCCAGGATGAGGAACTCGAACTGCAGTCGGTCGTCGTGCACGGGCACGCCCCACTCACGGTCGTGGTAGGCGACGTAGTCGGGTTTCGACAGGTCCACCCACGGGCAGCGAGGGCGCACGTGCGCCTGGCCCAATTGCGCTTGGTCGTCTACTCCAACACCCCTTGAACGATGGAGATTCGCGAGGTACGGACCCACCCCGAGGGCGCTTGTGTGGTAGCGGTCGATCCCGCGGAGAATCTGGATCTTGGTATCACGCCGCCATTCCACTCCCATGATCGGTCCTCTTTTCCCGTGCCACAGGCGCCGTGCTGGCGCTATGCGGTAGCTGTAATCTATATGGCCGGGATCGACGAGGCAAACCTCCGAACTTCGGCCGACCATGGGTCAACCAGGCCCATTGACAGCATCCCGGAGGTTCCATATTCTGTGGTCTGATGTTTGGACCGCACCGGCCGGCCCGGCACGCGCCGGTGGCGCCGGACCGAGAGCACGAGGAGAGAACGGATGGCGGAGCTGCCGCCGGCACGCGCCGGCGCGACCAACGAAAAGGCCTTCTCGCTCGGACTCGCCGCTATGGCGGGCTCAGGCGCGTCGGTGGACTGAAGGGGGACGTTTGGAGCGCATGGGACGCGGAGGACGGATCCTCGTGCGGAGCGATATCTGTAGCGGCTGCAAGGCCTGCATGCTGGCCTGCGTGGGCGCGCACGAGGGAGGCTTCGGCACGGCCGCGGCGCGGATCAGGGTCACCAAGATCGAGACCGAGGGTCTCGACGTGCCCTCGGTCTGTAGGCTCTGCCGGCGACCGGGCTGCGTGACGGCCTGCCCGGCGGGGGCGCTGAGCCGAGACGCCGTCCTGGGCGTGGTGCGGCTGAACGAGGCGGAGTGCATCGCCTGCGGCGCCTGCGCCGACGGGTGTCCCTTCGGCATGGTGATCATGCATCCCACGACCGGTCTGCCCCTCATCTGCGACCTCTGCGACGGCGATCCCTCCTGCGTGAAGCGCTGCGCTCCGGGAGCTATACGCTGGGGCGGTGTCGACGAACAGGCGCGGGAACGGCGGGAGACTCTGGCTCTGCGGCAGCTCGGCGGCGGCCCCGGCGGCACCTCCAGCGGCCGCGCCGGCGGCCCCTCCGGTAGCGGCACCGCCGCCGCCGGCCCCTGTGGCCCCGGTGAGGTCCGAGACGGCGCCTCCAGTGGTGGCGTCTCCAGTGACGGCCCCGGCGCCACTCAGGGCGCCGCTGCCGGCTCCGACGCCGCCCAGGAACCCACGGGGGCCTCCGGCCTCGCGCCTTCCCACTTCCGCGCGAACCGCCCGCCGGCCGGAGCGCCACGCGGAGAGAGATCATCGCGGAAAGAAAGGGGGAGCGGGTGAACGGCTACGGCGGCTCCATCCTGCGCGTGGACCTCACGAGTGGGAACGTGACCAGGCAGCCCACCGACCCGGCCGAGGCCCGCGCCTTCCTGGGCGGGCGCGGTCTCAACATCAAACGCCTCTGGGACGAGGTGCCCGCCCACACCGATGGGCCGGCCCCCGAGAACAAGCTGATCTTCGGGGTGGGACCTTTGGCGGGGTCCCTCTTCCCCGGCGGCGCCCGCTTCAACGTGAGCGGCATGTCGCCGCAAACAGGCATCCTGGGCGACTCCAACGCCGGCGGGTTCTTCGGCCCCGAACTCAAGTTCGCGGGCGTGGACCAGCTGATCGTGGAAGGCCGCGCCGAGAGCCCGGTCTATCTGGTGGTGTGGGACGACTGGGTGGAGCTGCGCGACGCCTCCGGCCTCTGGGGACTCGACGTCACCGAAGCCACCGAGGCCATCCGGGCCGAGCTCGGCGATCGCGACGTGCAGACGGCGGTGATCGGCCCCGCAGCGGAGAACGGTGTGCGTTTCGCCGGGGTCTTCTCCAACCTGGTACGGGCCGCGGCCCGTACGGGCATGGGGTCGCTCATGGCCTCCAAGAACCTGAAGGCCGTGGCCGTGCGGGGCACCGGGACGGTGCCGGTGGCCGACATGCAGGGGTTCCAGCGGCTCATCGACATGGTCGACCAGCGCATCTACTCCCACGAGGAGTACGAGATCAGGGTGCGCCTTGGCACGACCAAACTGGTGAAGGCGATGAACGGCATCGGTGGCATAGTCACCCGGCACTTCAAGGAGGGTCGTTTCGAATACGCCGACCAGGTGAGCGGCGAGACGATCGAAGCGCGCTTCAAGGTGAAGAGCAAGGCGTGCTTCTCGTGCACCATCCCCTGCAGCCGCTTCTTGGTGGTGGACGATCCTCGCTTCCCCGGACTCAAGCTCGAGGGACCGGAGTACGAGCCCCTCGCCGGGTTCACCTCGCGCATAGGCAACGGTGACCTTGCCTTCGCCCTGCGTTGCATCGACCTGGCCAACCGCTACGGTATGGACGCTATCGCTCTCAGCGAGGTGATCTCGTGGACGATGGAGTGCCAGGAACGGGGCATCCTCACGCCTGCGGATACCGACGGTCTCGACCTCTCCTGGGGGAACATGGAGGCGGTGCTGGCTCTGATCGACAAGATCATGCGCCGGGAGGGGTTCGGCGACGTGCTGGCCGACGGGGTACGCGCCGCGGCCATCCGAGTGGGTGGCGGCTCCGAGGAGATCGCCATGCATTCCAAAGGCCTCGAGGTGTTCCAGGCCGACCCGCGCACCGTCAAGGCCTACGCACTCGGCAACGCCGTCTCGAGTCGAGGCGCCGACCACCTGCGCTCCGAGCCCTGGTTCGAGTTCTCGGGCGACGCCGAGGAGGGTATCCGCCGCTACGGCGTGGCCGAGTCGGCCTTCCGCCTGGAGCACAAAGGCAAAGGTCGTGTGGTCAAGCACTTCGAGGAGATGGCCGCCGTCTGCGACTCCCTGGGGGTCTGTAAGAATACCTACAACAACATGGAGGTGCTCGACTGGCAGGAGACCGCCGACCTCCTCAACGCGGCCACCGGCTGGGACATGATCGGCGAGGAGGTGCGGCAGGCGGGCGAACGCATCGTCAACCTGGAGCGCCTCTTCATCGCCCGGGAGGGCATCACCCGCAAGAATGACACCCTACCCCATCGTTTCCTGGA
The DNA here is from genome assembly GCA_947085635.1 of uncultured Actinomycetes bacterium. Taxonomy (GTDB): domain Bacteria; phylum Actinomycetota; class Thermoleophilia; order RBG-16-64-13; family RBG-16-64-13; genus JAHJSA01. The sequence goes on from CAMTXC010000023.1 coordinate 28,935, forward strand.
GGAGCCACTGGGCCCGCCCGACAGCCCGTCGGCCGGCGCGACGGTCGACCTCGACCAGATGCTCGACGAGTACTACGAGGCCCGGGGCTGGGACGTGGTCACCGGCCTGCCCACGCCGGCTAAGCTGGCCGAGCTGGGGCTCCAGGGGGAGGGAGGCGCGGAGAGATGAGCGGGGGGATGAGCGGAGAGATGAGCGTCGTCGTCGATCTGCGCAGTGACACGGTCACCCTCCCCACGCCCGAGATGCTACGCGCCATGGCCACGGCCGAGCTCGGCGACGACGTCTACGGGGAGGATCCCACCGTTCGCCTCTTGGAGGAGCTGGCGGCCGATCGCGTGGGCAAGGAAGCGGCCCTCTTCGTGCCCAGCGGTACCATGGGCAACGGTATCGCCGTCCTCACGCACACGCGTCGCGGTGACGAGGTGATCTGCGACCTCACCTCCCACGTGTACGACGCGGAAGTGGGCGGCCTGGCCGTCCTCTCCGGCGTGCAGGCCCGGCCACTCGAGAGCGTCAAGGGACTCCTGCGTGCGGAGCAGGTGGAGGCCGCGATCCGTCCCGACGACGTGCACTTCCCGCGTACTCGGCTACTCTGTCTCGAGAACCCTCACAACTTCGGCGGCGGCACGGTCGCTCCCCTCGCCCTGATGGCCGAGCTGTGCGCCACCGCGCACCGCGGCGGTCTGCTGGTGCACCTCGACGGCGCCCGGCTCTTCAACGCGTCCGTGGCCCTTGGGGTGCCCGCGGCCGAGATCGCGGCCCACGCGGATTCCGTGATGTTCTGCCTCTCCAAGGGCCTCTGCGCCCCGGTCGGGTCCATGCTGGCCGGGCCGGCGGACTGGATCGCCGAGGCGCGCCGTGCCCGCAAGATGCTGGGCGGCGGCCTGCGGCAGGTGGGCGTGTTGGCGGCTGCCGGCATCGTGGCCCTCGAGACCATGGTGGAACGTCTCGCCGAGGACCACGCGAACGCGCGGCGCTTGGCCGAGGGGCTGGCCGACATCCCCGGACTGGACGTGGATCTCGAGAGCGTGCAGACCAACATGGTGTTCGTGGAGGTCACCGCGCGTGGCCTGGACGCGGCCTCGTTCGTGGCCGGTTTGGCGTCGCGGGGAGTGCGCGCGGGTGCGGTGGGTGCGGTGGGTGCGGCCCGCGTGCGCTTCGTTACTCACAAGGATGTGGACGTCACGGGTATCGAGATCGCAGTCGCGGCGGCGGCCGGTACTCTGCGGACTGGGGAACTCGATTGACATGAGGTTCTGTCTACCGTATTCTGCGGTCCAATCTGTCGACCACCGGCGGAGCAGTAGGCGCAACGGGTGCGGCCCGTTCTGATGCCGGGCGCACGCCATTCGGGGTTGAGGGGGTTCGTACGTGAGTAGTGTCACCCAGGATGTCGTGACCGTGGGCGCTCGTTCCACCGTGGAACCCGCGTATGACATTCAGGCGTGGCGTCGCCGCATCCCCATCCTCAAGTCGCTGATCCCGATGAACAACTGCTCGCAGGCGCCGCAGATGGACGCCACGCGAGAGGCAGCCGAAGCGTATCTGGACTCGTGGAACAACGCCGGCATGGATTGGGACGCGTGGACGGCCGAGACCTACGAGGCCAAAGTCGAGTTCGCTCGGCTCATCAACGCCTCGCCCGACGACATCGCCGTCTCCAGCTCGGTGAGCGAGGCCACCGCCAGCCTTGCGAGTTCTCTCGACTTCACCGGTGAGCGCCGCAAGGTGGTCACGACCGAGGCGGAGTTCCCCTCCGTGGCTCACGTGTGGCAGGCGCACGCCAAGTACGGGCTCGAGGTCGGCTGGGTGCCCGTTCGCGACGACATCGTCTACATCGAGGACTACGACGGAGTCATAGACGAGCGGACACTCCTGGTGTCCGCCTGTCATGCCTACTACCAGAATGGTTACCTGCAGGATGTCGCGGCTATCGCCCGGAAGGCTCACGACAATGGAGCCCTACTGTACGTCGACGCCTATCAGAGCCTGGGCGTCTCCAAGGTCGATGTGCAGGCCATGGACATCGATTTCCTGGCATCGGGCAATCTGAAGTTTCTGCTGGGTGTGCCGGGGATCGCCTTCCTCTACGTGCGCCCCGGTCTCGTGGAACGCTTGGAACCCGCCGTGACCGGCTGGTTCGGACGCGCCAACCCGTTTTCGTTCGATGTGCGGGGGCTGGACTGGGCGCCCACGGCCGCCCGCTTCGACACGGGAACACCTCCCGTGATCAACGCCTACATCTCTCGTGCCGGCATGGCCGCGATCAACGAGATCGGCGTGGACGCGATCGCCGCTTGGACGGGGCAACTCACTCGGCGCCTTGTCGAAGGTGGCCGGGCCCGGGGCTTCCAACTCCACGGCATCGATGATCCTAGGCGCAAGACCCCGAGCACGGCGTTCGTGTGCCCCGAGGAAGTATCGCATCGCGTGGAGGCACTCCTGCTGAAGCGCGGGATCCTTGCGGCGGCCAGAGGCCCGGTGATCCGACTGGCACCGCATTTCTACAGTACTTTTGACGAAGTAGACTTGGCTCTGGATGCTCTGAGGGCCGTCTTCGAGGAGGATTTGTCCGCATGAGTAAAGAGATCATCGATACGGATCGTGCGCCGGCTGCGATCGGACCCTACGTGCAGGCTGTTCGCTCGGGCGGTCTCCTCTTCGTGAGCGGGCAGATCCCGCTCGATCCGGCGACGGGTTTGCTTGTGGCAGGTGGCATCGTGGAGCAGACTGACCGCGTGCTCCGAAACCTCGCGGCGGTGGTCGAGGCGGCCGGAGGGACTTTGGCCCATGTGGTCAAGACCTCCTGCTTCCTGGCCGACATGAACGATTTTCCGGTCTTCAACGAAGTGTACGGGCGCTTCTTCCCCGAGGAACCCCCGGCGCGGGAGACCGTGCAGGTGGCCCGTCTGCCCAAAGACGCCCTGGTGGAAATCTCCGCGATCTGTGGGGCTGTCGGGTAGTGCACGGCTTCGCGACCGCACATCGCGAGGGTAGGGCGAAGACTCGGGTTTCGCGAGGAAGGGAGGGCCGAGGATCGAGGGATATGAGGGTTGGTTGAGTATCGATAATTCCTACGACGTGATGTGTTCACGGACGAGGGGGTACACGCAGTGAAGGTATCAAAGAACCTGGTGGCAGTACTGGCACTCCTCATGGTCGTCGGGCTGCTGCTCGCGGCCTGTGGCGGCGACACCACTACCACCACGGCAGCGGCAACCGACACCACGGCCGCTCCCACGGAAACGACCGCGGCTCCGGTAGAGGAATACACTTTCAAGATCGGCGGGGCCGGTCCGTTCACCGGCGACCTCGCCAAGATCGGCAACGACGCACTCCAGGCCGTGCAGATGGCCGTCGATGACTTCAACGCTTCCGGTGCCATGCCGGGCGTGACCTTCACGGTCGAAGTCGGCGACGACGGTGCCGACCCGGCCAAAGCCGCGACGATCGCCGAGAAGTTCGCTTCTGACGAGTCGGTCGTGGGCGTCGTCGGCCCGATGACCAGCGGCGCGGTCCAAGCGGCGCTGCCGATCCTCGACGATGCAAGGCTGGCCCTGATCACCCAGTCGGCCACCAATGTCAACCTCTCCACGCTCGGCTTCTCGGTGTTCCACCGCATCTGCCCGAGTGACGGCGTGCAAGGTCCCTCGATCGCCAAGTTCATGATCGATGACCTCAAGGCCGCGAGCGTGTTCATCATCGACGACGGTGAAGCCTATTCCAAAGGCCTGGCCGACCAAGTCGAGACGGCGTTGAAGGCCGGCAACGTGACAGTCGAGCGCGCCCAGATTGCCGGCGCCGACAAGGACTTCGCGACCGTCCTGACGCAGGTCAAGGAAATGAATCCCAGTATCCTCTTCGTCCCCCTTCCCAACCCGCCTCAGGCCGCGGCTATCGCGAAGCAGATGAAGAGCATGGGCTTCCAGGTCCAGATGTTTGGAGCCGACGGCACCAAGGACGGGGAACTCATTACGGCAGCCGGTGGCGCTACCGAGGGGATGTACTCCACCGTTCTCGGTCCTATGCCCGAGACCTTGGATTCGGCCAAGCCGTTCCTCGACAAGTACATTGCCAAGTACCAAGTGACGAGCGCGTTCACCGCCCAGTCGTATGAGGCGACCAACGTCCTGCTCGAGGCCATCAAGTCCGTCGGCGTCGTGGACGGCAAGATCGACCGCGAGGCTGTCAACGCTGCGCTGAGCGCATCGAACTACACCGGCATCCTCGGATTCCCCATCGCGTTCACCCCTGAGGGCGACCTGGTGGGTGGTGGGATCACCGTCCTTCAGGTGAAGGGGAGCGAGTTCGTTCCGGTAAAGATGGTGACTCTGCCGTAAGGCGGGTCAGCTTGTAGCATCAAAATCCCAGTCGGGGCGGCGACGCCGCCCCGACTGGGACCGGCGGGGGAGCGCGACGTGCGTTCCACGTGGGACGCGGCCGCCGAGATGGCGGAACCGACCATCTCGATCTGGGGAGGACAGCTCGACCATGACTCAACAAGTCGTCAATGCGCTCACACTCGGGTCGGTGTATGCACTGTTCGCCCTGGGGTACTCCATGGTGTACGGCATCCTGACCATGCTGAACTTCGCCCACGGCGAGGTCTTCATGATCGGGGGTTTCGTGGGCTTCCTCGTTCAGCAGCAGTTCCTGCACGGTGATCAGCTCACGGCGAACCCCATACTCATCATCGCCATGATGCTCGTAATCGCGATGGTCGTGTGCGGCGCGCTTGCCGTCAGCATCGAGTTCTTTGCCTACCGACCCTTGCGCAACGCGGCGCGTCTGGCTCCCCTCATCAGTGCACTTGCCATGTCCATCCTTCTGAGGAACGTCGTGGGGGTGTTCACCAAGTTCCGCGCTCAGCCCGTTCGCACCGATCTGCTGCTCCCCGATTCCTGGGCCTTGCACATTGGCGACGTTACGGTCTCGGCGAGTCGTGTAGTGGTCGTGGTCGTGACGATCGTCACCCTCATCGGCCTGGAGATCTTCATGGGGCGCAGCAAGCTGGGCAAGGCGATGCGGGCGACTGCACAGGACCGCGAAGCCGCTTCGTTCATGGGTATCTCGGTCAATCGCATCATCTCGACCACGTTTCTGGTGGGCGCCATGTTGGCGGGCATCGGGGGCGTGCTGACCGGCCTGTACTACACTCAGGTGGACTTCGCCATGGGCTTCGGCCTGGGCATGAAGGCTTTCACGGCCGCCGTCTTGGGCGGCATCGGCAACCTGCGGGGCGCTGTACTCGGCGCGCTGATCCTGGCCAGCGCCGAGACCTTGGGAGCCACGTACATCTCGTACGCCTACCGGGACGTCATCGCCTTCGGGCTGCTCATCGTCCTGCTGCTGTTCAGGCCCGCCGGACTGCTGGGTAAGCAGATCCCGGTCAAAGTCTAGGCCACAGTCATGGCCGAATCATTCAGCGCGCGGACCGGCGACTTCTTGGCCCGCAGCACCGCGCCCATTACTCGGCTGACCTCCCGCGTCCCACTGCAGATCCGCTTTGCGGTTTTCGCCGTCGCGGTCGTCGTATTCCCGTTGCTGATCCAGAATAGTTATTGGACCCGGGTCGGGGCGACTATTGCCATCTACGTCATCCTGGGCAACGGCCTCAACATCATCGCGGGCATCACCGGCCTGCTTGACATGGGCTTCATCGCGTTTTACGCCATCGGGGCGTACACCTATGCGATCCTGAACTCAGCTCAGCTGGGGATCCATCTGGGCTTCTGGCCCTCGCTGGGCATATGCGTGCTGACCGCCGTCATCTTCGGCGCCGTCATCGGGATCCCTAGTCTGCGGGTGCGCGGAGACTACCTCGCCATCGTGACTCTGGGGTTCTTCTACATCGTGCAGCGACTGATACTCAATCTGGACGGTCTCACGAACGGGCCGGACGGCATCTCGGGCGTGGCTCGGCCGACGTTGTTCGGCCTCACGATCAGGACCCCGATCCAGTACTACTACTTCTACTGGATCTTCGCGGCGGTGGTCTTCTTCATCTCGGTGCGCCTGCTGTACTCCCGCACCGGCCGAGCTTGGGCGGGCATCCGCGACGACGAGATCACCGCTTCGAGTATGGGCGTGAACCTGCCCCGCTACCGGGTGTTCTCGTTCTTGACCACCGCGGCGATCATCGGCCTCGCCGGCGGGCTGCTCGCGGCGTTCCAGGCGGGAGTCTTCGACAAGAACTTCAGCCTCGACGAACTTGTGGCTGTCTACCTGATCGTCATCCTGGGCGGCTCGGGCAACCCCGCGGGTGTCGCCGTGGGCGCGGTGGTCTACACGTTCCTCGGTGAGTTCTTGCGCTACTTCCCCAGTCTGGTTCAGTGGCGCATGGCCATACTGAGTCTGATCCTCCTGGTTGTCATCGTCCTGTTGCCCCAGGGCCTGCTGCGCGCCAGGGCGCGCAAGAGTCGCACGTCGGTCGACGAGGCCATGGATGCGGCGCCGTCGCGTCTCGCACCGGCATCGGGGGGCGGCGCACCAGCGCCCATCACCCCGGTGGCTAGGAGTGCGAACCTGGCTCCCGAGCCGCGGATCGGCGAGGTGCTGCTTTCGGTGAAGGGCCTCAGCAAGAGTTTCGGGGGCGTCGTCGCAGTCGACGACGTGACACTCGAGGTCCGCGAGGGCGAGATCCTCGGGGTCATTGGGCCGAACGGCGCCGGCAAGACTACGCTCTTCAACCTGATCACCGGCATCTACAAGCCCGACAGCGGCACGGTCACCTACCGTGGCGACGATCTGACGGGCAGGTCACCCGACCGGGTCGCCGCGCGCGGTTTGGCGCGGACCTTCCAGAACATCCGCGTGTTTCCGCAGCTCTCGGTCCTGGACAATGTCATGGCCGGGGCACACCCGTGGCTTAAGTCCGGCATTTTTCGCTCTGTTGCTCGGACCCGCGCGGTCAACCAGGAGGAGCGTGTCGCCGAGGCGGAAGGCATCCGCAACCTGGCGTTCTTCAACCGCGCGGTCGCCGATCGCAAGGACGACTATGTGACGGCCCTCAACTACGCCGACCGCCGGCGGGTCGAGATCGCGCGAGCCATGACCCTGCGCCCCGACCTGCTGCTGCTCGACGAGCCCGCCGCCGGGATGAACCCTTCGGAGGTGGGCGAGATCACTCGGCAGATCGGGGAACTGCGCGATAGCGGCTATACCGTGATACTGGTGGAGCACCAGATGCCGGTGGTCATGAACGTGTCCGACCGAATCATCGTGGTGAACAAGGGACAGGTGCTCGCGGAGGGTACGCCCAAGGAGATGCAGGCACACCCCGAGGTCATCTCCGCCTACCTGGGCGAGCAGGAAGACTGCGAAGTGGCGCCCAGGCCGTCGCTCGTCACGGGCTCCCCCCTGCTCAGTCTCAAGGGCGTGGAGGCCGGCTACGGCCCTATCAAGGTCCTGAGAGGTCTGGACATCGACGTCTACCCGGGCGAGATCGTCACGCTGTTGGGAGCCAACGCTGCTGGGAAGAGCACGACGATCAAGACCATCATGGGCAACGTCCGCGCCGGTGCAGGAACCATCGAGTTCGACGGTCAGCGCATCGAAGAATGGCCCACGGGGCGCATCGTCTCGAGCGGGGTCGCCTTGGTGCCCGAAGGCAGGCGGGTGTTCCCGCTCCTCTCGGTGCTGGACAACCTGAAGATGGGCGGCTACACCACCAAGGATCAGGCCATGATCAAGCGGGGCATCGCGAGGGCATTCGAGCAGTTCCCCATCCTGTACGAGCGTCGGGATCAGAAGGCGGCCACGCTTTCAGGAGGCGAGCAGCAGATGCTGGCTATCGGGCGGGCGCTCATGACCGAGCCCCGTCTGCTCTGCCTGGATGAGCCTTCCATGGGACTCTCGCCTATCCTTGTGCAGCAGGTGTTCCAGATCATCCAGAATATCAACAAGGACTTGGGCGCCACCATATTCATGGTGGAGCAGAACGCCAGCATGGCTCTGAACATCGCTCACAGAGGATACGTGCTCCAGACGGGCCGGATCGTCGCTGCGGACGACGCGTGCAATCTGGCGGGTGACGAAGCGATCAGGGAAGCCTACTTGGGGGGATGACGGAGCGCTGTTCTAGAAGCCGCCGATCGGGAGCCGTGCCCGTGAACAAGATCTTCAAGCCGGTCAAGCCTCGCCGCCTCTCAGACGGTGCCGTGGAGCAGATCCAGAAGCTCGTCTCCGACGGTAGTCTGGCTGCGGGAGCCAAGCTGCCGCCGGAACGTGAGCTGATGGAGTTGTTGTCGGTCAGTCGCACATCTCTGCGCGAAGCCATCCGCACCCTTGAGACCATGGGAGTTCTGCGTGTGGCTCCGGGACGCGGCACCTACGTCGCCGAGCGTCCGGTCACCACGCTCTCCGATGACTGGTTCCACTGGCTCCTCGGCCACCGCCAAGAGGTGGTGCAGGTGCTTGAGGTGCACGAGGCGCTGGAGGTGAAGGTGGCCGAACTTGCCGCCTCGCGGGCCACCGATACCGACGTGTCCCAGCTCGAGCGTGCGCTCACGGCCATGAAGAAGGCGGTGGAGCAGCAGGACCACGAGGCGTTGGTGGCGGCGGACTCCGAGTTCCACAGGATCATCCGCGAGGTGAGCGGCAATCAGATCATCGCCCAGATCTTAAACGACCTGGAAGACCACGTGCTCGACGCCCGCCGGGCCATCATGGCTTTGCCCTCGAGAGTGGCGCGTGTGGTGGTGGATCATCAGGCCATCTTTGACTCGATCGAGGCGCGCGATGCGGCGGCTGCGAATCGTACGGCGCTCGATCACGTCCGGCGCTCCAAGGAGGAGCTGTTGGGCGCGGGACTCGTAGCGTTCAAGCCATTGCCGGCGAAGACCGCCGATAAAGCGGCGCGGAAGTAGCGTGGATATGCGGTATGTGAGCTTGGGGCGCACGGGGGTCAAGGTCTCCGCGGTGATACTAGGCTGTGGCAACTTCGGAGGCATCGGCAGCGCCCCGGCCTTCTTCGGGCAGGGCGAGACCGAGGAGCAGGCGGGCGCCCTCATGGACGCCGCATTCGCGGCGGGTGTGAACGTGTTCGACACGGCCGACGCCTACGGTGGCGGACGCAGCGAGGAGATGATCGGTCGCTGGCTTGCGCGTAAGGGCGCGGCCGCGCGCGATCGGCTTCTCCTGAGCTCCAAGGTGTTCAACCCGGTGGGCGACGGCTCCAACGACTGGGGGCTCTCGCGGCGACACATCCTGCGGCAGGTGGAGGCCAGCCTGCGCCGCCTCGGCGCCGACCACCTCGACCTCTACCTCATCCACGAACCCGATCCCACCACGCCGCTGGAGGAGACCCTCTGGGCGCTCGACGACCTGGTGAGGCAGGGCAAGGTGCGCTACATCGGCGCCTCCAACATGCCCGCCTGGCTCACGGCGAAGGCCCTCTGGCTCAGCGATAAGCACGGCTGGGCCCGCTTCGAGTGGGTACAGAACTCGTTCAGCCTGCTCGAGCGGCACGACGAGGCCGAGCTCTTCCCGCTCCTTGCCGACCAGGGATTGGGCTATACCCCGTTCAGTCCCCTGGCCGGAGGGTGGCTCACCGGCAAGTACGGTCGCGGCGAGCCGTTCCCCGCGGGGTCGCGCATGACCCTGCGCCCCGAACCCTACGGAGGCTATCCGACCGAGCGGGTGCACGACGCCCTCGACGCGCTCCGCGCCCACGCCGCGGAGCGGGGCGTCGACATGGCGACGCTGGCGCTGGCCTGGCTCACCCGGCACCCGCGGGTCACCGCGCCGATCGTGGGGCCGCGCCGCCCCGACCAGCTCGAGCCGGCGCTGCGCGCGCTCGAACTTGATCTGACCGACGACGAATGGCACCGAATCGGCGGGTACTTCACCTCCGCCGGGGTGCGCTGAAGGGGGCTCGGTGGAAGTGCTCGTGCTCGGCGACGGGGATGTTGAGGAGTTACTCTCGATCGAGGAGTGCATCCCCGTGATGGAGGAAGCGCTCGTCGCCCTGGCCCGCGGCGAGTGCCACATGCCCCTGCGTTCGGTCCTGGCTCCGGAGCGGGCCGCCGGCCTCATGGGGCTCATGCCCGCCTTTCTGGGCGGCCGGGCTCCGGCCTACGGCATCAAGGTCATCAGCGTGTTCCCGGGGAACCGCGATCTCGGTATCGACTCGCACCAGGGAGCGGTGCTGCTCATGAGTCCCGACACGGGCGAGAATCTGGCACTGGTGAACGCGTCGGCCCTCACGGGCATTCGCACCGCGGCCGTGTCGGCGCTTGCCACCCGCCTGCTGGCCCGTGGCGACGCGGGTGACCTGGCCCTGGTGGGCGCGGGCGTGCAGGCGATCTACCACTTGGATGCGATGGCCGCGGTCCGCGACCTGCGCCGCGTGCGCGTGACGTCGCGCACCGGCGAGACCGCCCGCTGTTTTGCGCGGGAGCACGGCCCGCGCTTCTCCTTCCCGATCGAGGCGGTCGACAGCGTGGAGGAGGCGGTGCGGGACGCCGACCTCGTGGTGGTGGCGACCACGGCTACCTCCCCCGTGGTCAGAGGCGCATGGTTCGCCCCCGGCGCCCACGTGAACGTGATCGGCGGGCCCGGTGCATGCGAAGTGGATGACGACGCCCTGGCCCGCTCCGCCCTGTTCCTCGACGATCGCACCGCCGCCGAGAACGAATCGGCCGAGTACCGCGGGGCCGTGGCCTCCGGGGCGATAGGCTGGGAGCACGTGCGGGGGACGATCGGTGAGGTGCTCGCGGGTCTGCGCCCCGGCAGGACCTCGTCCCAGGAAGTGACGCTGTTCAAATCCTTGGGCATCGCGGTGGAGGATGTGGCCGCGGCCGCACACATCTATGTCCTGGCGCGCGAGCGCGGCGTGGGCACGTTGGTGAAGCGATGAGCGGCGCCCCCGCCACGGACCCCGCGACCGGTGCCATCCGTGCGGCCGCCTCACCCGTGGCCGACGCTACGGACCCCGCGACCGACGCCCAAGTCAAGGCCGCCACGTCGGGCGCGAAGGCGGCGACCGGCCTGCCCACCCTCGCCGACATCGAGGCAGCCCGCGCGGCCATCATCGGCCCGCCCGGTGGCGCCGGAGCCATCCGTACGCCGCTGGTGCGTCTGGACGCCACGAAACCGAGCGGCGAAGGCCCGGAGATCTACCTCAAGCTCGAGAACCTGCAGCCCATCGGCTCGTTCAAGATCCGCGGAGCTGCCGCCGTGATGGCCGCCACCCCGCCCGAGGAACTGGCCCGCGGAGTAGTGACCGCCTCAGCGGGCAACATGGCCCAGGGAGTCGCCTGGCTGGCCCGTGAGCGGGGCATCCCCTGTACGGTCGTCGCCCCCGAGTCGGCGCCGAAGGTGAAGACTGACGCCGTGGAACGCATGGGCGGACGCGTGATCCGGGTGCCGTTCGAGGAGTGGTGGCGCGCCTTCGAGGCGCACGCCTACCCCGGCGTGGAGGGTGTCTTCGTGCACGCCTTCGACGATCCTCGGGTCATGGCGGGCAACGGCACCATCGCCCTCGAGATCCTGGAAGACCTGCCCGACGTCGACGCCATCATCACCCCCTGGGGCGGCGGCGGCCTCACCTGCGGCGTGGCCGCCGCCGCCCGCGCCCTGCGGCCACAGACCCGGGTCTACGCGGCCGAGGTGGCGGGAGCCGCCCCCCTCGCCGCGGCGCTTGCGGCAGGGAAGCCGGTCGAGATCGAATACACACCCTCCTTTGTCGACGGCATCGGCAGCCCCACCGTCTTCCCGCAGATGTTCGAGCGGGTTCGGTCGTTGGTGGCCGGGAGCTTGGTGGCCGAGGTGGCCGCCGTGGCCGGCGCGCTCCTCCTGATGGCTGAGCACAACCACGTGATCGCGGAGGGCGCCGGCGCCTGCCCGGTAGCCTGCGCGCTCGCCGGTAGCGCCGGCGCCGGGAAGATTGTGTGCGTGGTGTCGGGCGGCAGCATACACCTGTCCGAGGTGGCGATGTTGGCCGCACCTCGCGGACGAAGCCGGCGAAGATCTCGAGGCGCCGATCTGGAGACCTGACCGGGGAGAAAGGATGAGGAGACGATGAGCCCCACCTTCGGCCCCGATCCGCGCCGCGCCGAGATATCCGACGGGGCGGGCGGATCAAGTCTGCCCACGGGGTGGGCGGGCGTCTGGTGCTAGAATCATAGTGCTGGGCGGCGGATAGGTGGTGGGGCAGCGTCCGCGGGGAGGATCTCCATGCGTCGACATGAGGATTGGCTGAGGCAGGCCCGCAAGGACCTGGATCACGCCGGGCGCGCTCTCGAAGGCGGTGACTACGAGTGGGCCTGTTTCGCCGCCCAGCAGTCGGCCGAGAAGGCGGTGATGGCCCTCCTTCACGCTCGTGGAGCCACGGTCTGGGGACACGCGGTCACCTTCTTGGTCGCCGAGCTCGCGCCGGAAGATAAGCCGTCCGAGGAGCTACTCGACTCCATGCGCGAGCTCGATACCCACTACATCACGAGCAGGTATCCGGACGCCCACCCCGCCGGAGCGCCCCTCGACTACTACACACGGTCGACAGCCGAGCGCGCCGCCCAGGCCACCACCAGGATGATCGAGCATGTCGAAGACCGTCTCGCACAGGCTTGACGTAGAAGCGGTCAGAGGCCGTCTGGCGGCGTACGTTCGGCGCCTGTCGGCCGACCAGAACGTACTGGCGATAGTCCTGTTCGGCTCGTTGGCCGGTGGGAACTACACCGCGGGCAGTGACGCCGACTTGCTAGTGGTACTCGACACCTCAGACCGTCCGTTTCACGAGCGCTTGGCGGCTTATGTCACTGCCGAGTTGGGCCTGCCGGCCGATGTGTTCGTCGACACGGTCGGCGAGGTCGAGCAGATGGTCGCCGAGGACCGCGGAATCCCCGCGGTAGCGCTTCGCGATGGGGAGATCCTGTTCCGCCGGGAGTCCTGGCCGCTGGCGTAGGCCGACCGAGGCTGTCTCGCGCTCGGGGCTCGACCGGCGGTTTCGAAGAGCCCGCCGTGGCCCCCGAGATCTTCATCCCCCGTTGGCCGCACTGAGCCTCCGAGTGGCCGCGTTGGTGTACACGATCAGCATCTGACCCGGTCCGTACGTGAGCCAGATGACATCGCCGATCAGGGCGAAGTCGAGGTCGTTGAAGAGCTGCGCGGCGAGGATGAGGTCGCTGGCGAGGAAGAGGGCGGCGCCCACAGCCATCGGCGCGAAGGCGCGGGTCTGCGCCGCCACTCCGGTCGCGGCGCCGCACGTTCCGGCCAGAAGCAGCGCGTAGGGAAGCGCCGCCCAGTGGAGCACGGTGGCGTCCTGCCCCCTGAGCACGACCAGATACCAGGCGAACGCGCCCACCGCCCACCACGCGGCGAAGGCCGCCCAGCGTGGGGCGGTCCGGTCGAAGCCGCATCTTCCGGCCCAGTGCAGGATCGCGGCGATGTAGAGCACGTGCCCGACGCCGAAAGCGGCGATCCCCGCGAGCACGTTCCGCTCTCCGGGCAGCAGCCCCGCCAGCACTAGGTCGCCGGCGAGGCCGGCCGTCATTCCCAGGGCGACGAAGAGGGAGAAGCGGGTTGCCGCGCGGGCGTCCCCCCTCTGCGCAAGAGCGAACCACGCCCACGCGGCCAGCACGAGCGCTACCGAGGAGCCCATGCGGGTCCAGGTGGGCATGCGGTGGGTGGGATCGTCGGAGGATGAGCCGAAGACAAAGCCGCCGAAGAGGAGGAAGGCCCAGAGAAGCCACAGAGCAATCACGACAGTGACCGGGCCTCGCCCGGGGAGGCTGTTCGAATCGTCCGTCAGCATCTCGGCAGGCATGCCGTCATCCTACACACCAGGGACGGAACACCCAAGACAAGAGGGCCGGATCAGGAATCGCGAACACGATTCTTGCTTCTCGCTGAGAAGAGGCGTCAAGGTGACTCTGCAAGGTGACTCTGCCGTCTCGTGTCGCCCGGCGAGACCGAGCGTTTGGCACTGCGTGGACGTAGGCCGACTTCGGGGATCCGCCGAACGCGACGACCCACCCGGCATCGAGCTTCGAATCCTCACCAGCTTTTCATGATTCGCTCACACCCGGCCGCTATCGTAGGGCTCACTATCCCAAACACGGTCCGCCCCGGCACCCCTCGGTGCGGACACGACAAGGAGCTAACGATGAAACTGAAACGGACCATACCAACCCTCGTAGTTGCGCTGACCCTGCTGGTCACTGTCGCTTCGCCGGCACTTGCCGCCGAATCCATCGACAGCACCACCCCGCAGGCCGCCTGGGCCGGTGCTCCGCACCCCGGCGTCGGAGTCATCCGCACCGCGGTGGCAGGACTGCTCGGCATGTCCGAAGATGATCTGGAGACTGCCCGTCACGCCGGGCAAAGCCTCGCCGAGATCGCCACGGAGAAGGGTGTAGACACGGAGACGCTCATCAGTACCATCGTGCAAACACGCCAGGGACCGATCGACGAAGCCGTTGCCGCGGGTACGCTGACGCAGGAACGCGCCGACGCGATGCTGGCGCACATGACCGAGCGCGTCGCCGAGAGGGTGATAGACCCCGCCGTTGGCCCGCACGGTAGCCAAGGCGCGGATCGGGCAGCTGGAACGTTCGGCGGCCGCGGTCAGGGCCGGGGCATGCATGAGCCAGGCACCGGTGGTGGCATGGGCCGGGGCGGAGCGGGTAGCCTGGGCACGTGCACCGTCGTCACGCCCACCACCTAAGCTAGAACGAGATCGGACACGGGCTGCGGCGCCCTCAGCGACTGCAGCCCTCTCCCCCCGCGGCTCTTGTCGACCACCCCGGTCGGCAAGAGCCGTGTTTGCTGTGTCTGGAAGTCGACCGCGGGGGATCGTCCGTCCTACTCCCGGTTGTGACAACGATCTCCCAGCGGTTGCAGAAGCCGGCGATGAAAGCGTCGTCAATGTTGAGACTGGTCAACATATCCTCATCCTACAGGCAGGAGGGCGGGCACTCAAAGCCACCTCCTCGGTGACTCGAGGGGTCGTGCGACGGCTCCCGCCCCACGTAACGGACCGACGGGGCCCAGGTCCCCTACCCTCCGTTCACCCGCGGTACGGTGATCGAGGCGTCCATCAGGAAGAGCACCTTGGCCTCCGGGCCCTTCCGGGCGAGTGCGGCGTCCACGGCTCTCTGCACGCTGGGGAACGGTCGGATGAAGGCGGCCTCGAGGTCTTCGTCGGGGAGGCTCGTGACCGCCCACATCTCCCCGCGCTTGGCGATCAAGGCCAGGCGGCCGGCCTTGTGGAAGCCGAGGACGTAGTCGCCCAGGATTGAGGAGAGCACCTGGTCGGGGGTGGCGGCCTTGGCCATCAGGGTGAAGAAGGTCTCGTCGCCGATGCCGTGGCGGCACTTCGAGACCAGGATGAGGACGCCCCCGTCCTTCAAGGCCAGTGACCCGTTCTCGAGGGCCTTCTGCGACTGGTAGAGGTCGTAGTCCATGGGGTAAGGAGCCGCCGCCACCACGATGTCGTAGCGCGTATTCAGCTCGACCACATAGTGCCCGTCGGCGTGCTCCACCGCCGTCCGCCAGCTCTTCTCCAGGTCGCCCGTGTAGGCGTAGTGGATACGGTGCTGGTGGTCGAGCACCATCTGGATGGAGTACATGCGTTTCTCCGAGAGCATGCCCATCATCTCCATCATATCCTCGTGGACGGGGTTGCCTTCGAGGGCCAGGTTGTCGGCCGCGGGGTCGAGGGCCAGCTTGTGGTTGCCCTCGATGGTGGCGAAGCCCGCCACGCCCGGGAAGATCGACTTGCGGCCACCCGTGTAGCCTGCGAAGTAGTGGGGCTCGACGGAGTTGATGAGCACCACGTCGGTGGCTTCGGCCAGGTGGCGGTTCACCCACACCGGGGTGCCTCGCGACGTCTCTCCCAGGTGTACGAGGGAAGCCTTGTCGCGCGCGTCGTGACTCGAGATGCGGTCGATGAAGCGCTCGCGCATGTTCCTGCCGAAGATCTGTTCGAGCTCGGTCTCGCCGGGCAACTTGTGAGCGCCTGTGGCCACCATGAACTCTACGTCGCGACCCTGGAGCCGGTCGGCGATGATCTCGATGACGCGTCCGCTGGGGGTCGGCCTGGTGGCGTCGTTCACCAGGAAGAGGATGCGACCCTCTGCGGCATCGAGGAACTCGTCGAACGAAGGGCGTTCGTCGCCGCCGGCGAGGATCGCATTCAGGTGGGCTGCCTCGTCGCGCACTTTGAGCGTGCGAGACTCGATGACCTCGCCCAACCTGTCCCTGTCCAGCTTCAGGGGCACCGAGCCTGTATCCCAGGGTACGTCGATGTACATCGCTCCTCCTTCCTAGATCCCGTAGGCGCGGGCCAGCAGCTCCGCCGGATGTACCGTGTCTTTGCCTGTCGCCTGGGCCAACTGCATGCGGCAGGTGCTGCACTCCGAAGCCACCAGGTCGGGGGCCACGTCCGCCACCCGCTCGAACAGCGGCCGGCCGGTCTCCATGCTGAGGTCGAAGGTGCCCGCCTTCATGCCGAAGGTGCCGGCCATGCCGCAGCAGCCCGCATCCAGGTTCACCAGCTCCAGACCCGGCACCTCCTCGAGCAGGTCGAAAAAGGGCGAGCCCACCTGCTGGGTCTTGAGGTGACAGGGCTGATGGTAGGCGACCTTGAGCTTGATCTCGGCGATCGGTTGGGGCGCCGCCTCCGGGCGCTCCGTACGGCGCGAGACCAGGAACTCGCCCAGGTCGCGGGTTGCGTTGGCCACCAGGGAGCAGTCCTCGCTGGAAACGATGTCGGGGTAGTGCACCTTGAAGGCGAAGCCGGCCGTGGGCTCGCCGCTCACGACGTACGCTCCGTCGCGCACGTGAGGTAGTGCGTGCCGCACGTTGAACTCGGCGGTGGCCCGGGCCCGATCCATGTAGCCGTAGAGCATCTCCGGGACGGCGCTTCCTTTCTGCTCCGGGTACACCACCGGCACGCCGTGAGCGCGCAGGAGTGAGTCGAAGGTCTGGGCCAGGCCGGGGTCGTTGTAGTTGGCGTAGACGTCGTAGAAGAAGGCCACGGGCTTCGCGGCGGCGGCAACGGCCGAGGCTGTGCCGGCGGCAACGGCCGGCGAGCCGCCGGAGGCTGTGCCTGGGTTGCCCGCCGCGCCGCCCGCCGTTGTCGCCGCGCCATCCGGCCCCACCGCCGCGCCCGGCTGCGGCACGGGGTGCAGGGTCACGGCGTCCTTGCGGCGCTCGGCCAGCATCTGCTCCCAGCTCTTGCGGGCGTACGCGGGCAGGGTGCGACGGTGGTCTATGCCCGCCAGACGTTCGCCCAGTCGGCGCACCACCCGGTTGGCGGCCAGCGGATTGACCACGGGGGAAGCCGCGCGGCTCAACTTGGACACCAGCTCCGCGCGGCCCAGCACCTGGTCGGTGGGGCCGCCCGCATGGGCGGTGCGGTACTTGGCCTTGGCTTCCAGCATGAGCTTGGGGATGTTCACGTTCGACGGGCACTCCAGAGCGCACATGCCGCACTCGATGCAGTAGTCGGTGACCTCTTTCAAGGCGGCGCCGGTGTGCAGGCCGGGGTCGAGGCGGCCACTGATGATGTTCCGCAGCGCGTTGGCCTTGGCCCGCGGCGAGGCGTGCTCGCGCCGGGTGGCCTTGTAGGTGGGGCACATGGTGGTGGCCACCATGCTCTTGCACTGGGCGCAGCCGTGACACTTCTCGATCTCGCGCTCGTATTCGCCGCCGGGGAAGTGCAGCTGCGTGGACTGCTCGTGGGTCCAGTAGCCGCGGCCGTAGCGGAGGTTGGTGGCGATGCCTCCGGTCTCCGCCGGGTTCACCACCTTCTTCCCCGGGTTCATGATGCCGGTGGGATCGAAGGCCTCCTTGATCTGCTCGAAGATGCCGTAGACCTCGTCGCCGTACACACGGCGCACGTAAGGCGAGCGCACGATCCCGTCGCCGTGCTCCCCGGAGGGAGTGGCTTTGAGGTCGAGGATCACCTCCATGACCTCTTCCATGATCTCGTTCATGAGGCGGAGGTCGCCGGGGTCGCGCATATCGAGGATCGGCCGTGTGTGGATGTTGCCGTCGCCGGCGTGGCCGTACATGATGGCCTGCACGTCGTGGCTCTGGAGGATGGTGTTGAGGCGACTCATGTAGTCGGCCAGCACCTCGGGGTGTACGGTGGCGTCCTCGATGAACTCCACGATCTTCTTCGGCCCCGGCAGTTTCTGCAGGAGCGGCACCGCCGCCTGGCGCACGGCCCAGAGCTGCTTCTGGTCGCCCGGGTCGAGCGCGCGCTTCACCTCGAGGGCGTCGCCCCCGGCCAGCAGCCCCTCCAGCGACGCCAACTTCTCCTCGAGTTCGGCGTCGTCCGCCGCCTCGAACTCCACGAGGAGCGCGGTGTCCACCACTTTGGGCAGCATGGCGTCGATCTTGGAGTTGCTCTCGCGCACGAACCGCAGGAAGTTCGCGTCCATGATTTCGAGCGAGGTGGGCTTGAGCGCCAGGATGGGGTGCACCGCCTCGCCCGCGCTGAACACCGTGGGGAAGTAGGCCATGCCGATGGCGCGCCGCCCGGGAAGGGGCACCAGGTTGAGGGTGGCTTCGGTCACGAGGCCCAGGGTGCCCTCGGAGCCCACGAACAGCTTCTGCAGGTTGGCCCGCGTCCACTCCGCGTCGGCGGCGGCCAGGGCCGCCGCCCCGTCGTAGGCGCCGTAGCCGGGGGCGTCGGCGCCCCATTCGAGCACGGTCTCCACCCGGTAGCCCGAGCAGTTCTTCATCACCCGGGGCATGGAGGTGGCGACGGCGCCGCGTTTCTGGTCGAGGAGAGGCAGGAGGTCGGCGAAGGCCGCGCCCGCGCGCCCGCCCGAACCGAGCACGGCCGCCAGGACATCGGAGCCGCGCGTCACCGGGCCGGCGTGGAAGAGCTCACCACCCGAGAGCACCACGTCCAGGGCCCGCACGTGGTCCTTCGTACCGCCGTAGGCGACGCTCCGTCCCCCGCTCGAGTTGTTGGCGATCATCCCTCCGAGCGAGCAGTAGTTCTCGCTGGAGGGGTTGGGAGCGAAGAAGGTGCCGTAGCGCTTCACGTGCGCGTTCAGCACGCCCATCACCAGGCCGGGTTGCACCCGGGCCCACGAGCCGTCGGGCGCCACTTCGAGGATCTTGTTCATGTAGCGGGTGAAGTCGACCATGAGGCCGGCGCCCACCGCCGCGCCCGCGAGCCCGGAGCCCGCGCCCCGCGGCACCAGCGGAACGCCCCGCTCGGTGCAGTAGGCCACCAGCTTGGCCACGTCTTCGGCGTCGAGCGGGGACACCACGCCCAGGGGCTCGATCTGGTAGATGCCGCCGTCGGTGGCGTAGAGGTGGCGGGTCACGGCGTCGAACTCCACGTCTCCCCGAAGGAGTCCGCGCAGGTCGCGCTCGATGGCGGTCAGAGTGGGTCGCATGAGTACAGCCCCGTCGTCCGAGGTTCCACGCCGCCGGCCGGCGGCCGAACGGTTCATACTAGCATCGGGTCTGGGGCTTCGGTAGGCGCGGTCCGCGGCCCGACAGTAGCATAGCGGTAGCACACAGAGGACGCACAGGTCCGCCACTGCCCGTGCGCCTGCGGCCGGAGTTGTGGTATCCTCCATCACTATGACATCATCACAGCACATGCAGCGACTTCAGGTGCAGTTGACTGAGGAACAGGCGGGCCGGTTGCGGCAGATGGCGGAAGCCGAAGGCGCCTCTCAGGCCGAGATAGTGCGCAGGTCATTGGAGGCGTATCTTCGCCGCCCGATTCGAGCGAGGGAGTCTGCCATCCGCGCGCGTGCGCTGGAGTTGATCGGCGCGTTTTCCTCGGGTCTCTCCGACATATCCGAGAACCACGACAGGTACCTGGCAGATGCGATAGAGGAGGAGAATGACTGCGGTCTCTGCCGATGAGGAATCGCGCGTAGTCTACGCAGACACCAGCGGTCTCTTCGCGGCTCTCGATTCCGGGGATTTGCATCATCCGGAGGCCGCAACGATCATGCGGGCGCTTGTTCAAGAGGGATCGGTTCTTGTCACAACCAACTACGTGGTAACCGAGCTCACGGCGCTTGTGCAGAGTCGGCTGGGTCTAGACGTGGCACTCAGAGTGCACCGAGGGCTTCTGCCTGCTCTCGAGATCGTGTTCGTAGAACGGGAACTCCATGTCCGTGCCGTTGCCGCGTGGACCGTGGCGCGGCGTCGTGGTCTGAGCCTTGTCGACTGCTCGGGATTCGAACTGATGAGTGACCTGGGAGTTGTGTCCGCGTTGGCCTTCGACAGGCATTTCCGTGAACAGGGTTTCGAACTCCCGACGGTGAGATAGCCGGGCGCGTCGAGCGGACGGTCGGTCAACAAGGAGAAGCCGAGCGACGCGTGCTCCGCTCCCTGGATGCTCTACACCTCGGCGTGATGCGATCGGCCGGTATTGAGGTGCTGGCCACCGCGGATCGAGTGATGGCGCAGGCCGCCGCTGCCCTGGGGTGAGAGCGTTGACCCGAACACCGCAAGGCCCTCCGCCCGGGCTGCCTCGTTCAGCCGACGATCGTAACAGGCGAACACGAGGTGGGCTTCGCCGGCTGTGGCTGCGACTTCGAGGGCGGCGGCGAGGTGCAGCGCGTCGGCCGCGCGCAAGGGGTGGCGCAGAACCAGCGCCACAGCCGAGTCCTCATCCAGTTCGATGGTGAGGAACTCCCGGCGCTGTGCCCGAAGAGCTTCCATGGCGCGCGCGAGGGCCGGGGCTGCCAGATGGCCTTCACGCCCGCGCCTCGCGAGCGCGGCTGTGGCTTCCGGGTAGGCCAGCCTGGACGTTGCCACCACGTCGGCCTCTCCCATCAGGGCCAGCACGTCCTCTGAAGCGTCCTCGGTCACGTAGGCCTTGATCAGAGCGCTCGTGTCGATGTAGAGGATCATGTGGTCGGGCTCAAAGGTCGCGCCGGTCCTCGAGCACAGTGTCCGATACCGGGGGGCCTTCGACCCGAACCCCACGCAGTCCGGCCGGCTTTCCGCTGTTCCACGTGGCCCGCCCATCCGCCACAAGCTCCTGGGCACACCGCCGTTCCGGGCTCAGGGGCCCCACTTCGACGATCTCCCGGCCGCGGTCCGTGACGATGACTCTCTCGCCCGTGCGGGCCTGCTCCAGGTATGCGCTGAGATGCGCCTTGAAATCGCTCACGCTGACTGTGGTCACGACGATTCCTCCATTACGTCCAACAACAAAGTTCGCTACAGGTCATAAAATGATACACCAAAAGACCATGATGGATGAATCGAAGTGGTCGGTCGCTCTCCGCTCCCCTTCCTTAGGTACCTGAATGTGGCGAAGTGACCGATGCGTGGCACAATGCCGTAGGTTGTGACACAATTCCGAAAGTAGACACCGGGCGAAAGGCCAATGCGATGCGCACTATGTCGATCAGAGAACTGCGAGGGTCGCTCTCCTCGATTGGCGAGATCGTCGAGAGGGACGGTGACGTTGTGCTGACCCGCCATGGGCGGCCCTTGGTGAGACTGGTCCCTCTGAATCCGTGCCGCTCCGCTCCCAGTCACGCCGATCTGCGCGCCGGCATGCCCTACATGGCCGTTCCTAGCGAGGACCTTGTCAGGGCCGATCGAGAACGGGGGTAGATGGCCGCGGGCATCTACGTGGACACCAGCGCGCTCGCGAAGTGGTATCTGAACGAGGCTCGGTCCGAGGATGTCGACGATTACCTGAGGCAGGTGTGCCCGGTCTGCATCAGCCTGCTCACCAAGATAGAGATGAGATCGCTGATGGCCAGGCGGACGCGGGAGCGTCATGTGGACTCGGAGACCCAAGGTAAGGTTCTCGCCACCTTCGAGGGCGATATCGCACTGGGTCATCTGGTGCTGCTCCCGCATACCGTGGAGTCATTCCTCACGGCGGAATCGTTGCTCGGGGCTCATCCAAACATCCCGCTCCGGTCCCTGGACGCTCTACACCTCGGCGTCATGCGCTCGGCCGGTATCGAGGTGCTGGCCACCGCGGATCGAGTAATGGCGCAGGCCGCCGCTGCACTGGGGATGGAGTGCCGGCTGTTCGGAGACGAGCTCGGCAGCGCCGTCACACCTCGTATACCTTGAGCACCTCGTCTCCATAGTGGTTGATCACCTTGACGGCGATCTTGCCGGTCGAGGGCGGGTCGAAGGGGCGGCTGCGGGTGGAGTAGAGGGAGTTCCAGGCGGCCTCGTCGATCTCGGCGCGGAGGGCGCGTTGCAGCTTCTGGTAGGGCTCGTCGGCGCCGGTGAAGTAGGCGTGGCGCACGAAGAAGCTCTCCTCGTTGTAGTCGGTGTCGATGAACCAGCAGGCGATGTCGTCGGTGGACGAGCTGCGGATCTCGCCCGTGGTGGGGTCGTAGACGTCGAGGCCGTGGATCTCCACCACCAGACGGCCGTCGGGGTCGCTGTGCATGTCGATGTCGGGCTCGCCGAAGACCATGAACAGGTTACCGGCGCCGGTCTTCTTGAGCAGCTCGTCGCCCATCGCGAGATCGGGATTCATGCGGGCGGGGAGGATGGTCAACGCGCCCCATTGCTTGGTCTCTTCGGTGACCAGGGGGTCGAAGGCGAACCCGCAGATCACGAGTGTGTCGAAGCCGGGACGGGCCTGCACGACCGCCTCCTTGGCCGCCTCCTTCAGGTGATACCGTCCCACCGTGCCGTACTCGGGCCCGATCGAGACCGCCACCCGGCGCTCCGCGCCCCCGGCTTCGGTGTAGGTGCCGGCCGCCTGTAGGTAGGCCCCGGCGTAGGATTCCAGACGATCGAACTTCAATCGTTCATTCTTAATCGTGTTCTGAACCCCCGCCTTGCGCAGGTTGTCGATGATCATGAGCTCGAACTGGCCGGTGGGATCGGCGGCTTGGGCGTCGCGTTCGGCCGCGGGCGCGCCATTGCCGGGGGCGAGCATGCGGTGGGGGGAGAGGCTCTCGACGGTGAAGGGCCCGGTGACGCGGATGCGCTTGGCGTCTTGGTAGGGCTGGTCGTAGAGCAGCTCGGTGTCGGCGTGGCGGGCGATGGCGGCGTCGATCTCGGCGCGGGTCATGCCCTCGCGGATGTCCGGGTTGTTGGCGATGGACTTCAGCGTCACGTGGGGCACTCGCTTGTAGACGAAGCCCTTGCGGACGTCGCCGTCGGTGGCGCCGGCGATGATCGGCCGCCCGGAGGCTTCGGCCTCCTGGCGCACCCCTTCGGGCGAGTCGGCCAGTACGTAGTAGGGGAACTTGGCGCTCATCAGCCGGGTACGGGCGAGGGCCAGGGCGACGCGGCTGGTGTCGACGGTGATCCAACGCCGGCCCCACTGCTCGGCTACGTAGGCGGTGGTGCCTGAGCCGCAGGTGGGGTCGAGCACCAGGTCGCCGGGGTCGGTGGTCATGAGGAGGCAGCGCTGGATGACAGCGTTTGCCGTTTGCACCACATAGACCTTGGGATCCGTGCGGCTTTGGATACCACCGATGTCCGACCATAGATTGTTAAGCGGATACGCAGGGAAGTCATCAATAAATCGCACGTAAGCCAGTGTTTGGCCAGTCACCTGGATTCTCTGGGCGTGGAGGAGATTCTGCATCCCCTGTTCGTTGGTCTTCCACCGGTTTCTGATGTTCGGAAGGAACGTCCTCCCGTCCATCTCAACCGGGAACCAGGACGCAGCACCTTCGCCCTTCTCGCGCCCCATGCTTTGACTCATCAAGTTGTCCAACCGGAATATCCGGGAGCCGCTGCCGAGTTCGCCTGAGTCTCGCTTCTCAGCGGGTGACAGCGCCCTTCGACCGCCTCCCGGCAGCTCCACTTGGTCGTACTTGTCCGCGCCCTCGCCGCCGAACTCCTTGATGACATAGGGCGTCCTGTACTTGATGCTTTCTTTTCGCTTCGAATACCACAGAATATAGTCAACGGTCCCCGGCAGTAGCACGACTGTGGCCCCGCTGGTTTTGGCAAGACTGATCTGACTCACGAAGTTCTCCGCCCCGAACACCTCATCCATAAGGCACCGCACCAGGTGCACATTCTCGTCGCCGATCTGCACGAAGATGCTCCCGCTCTCGGTGAGCAGCTCGCGGGCGGTCACCAGGCGGTCGCGCAGGTAGGTGAGGTAGGAGTGGATGCCGAGCTCCCACGTGTCCCGGAAGGCCTTGATCTGCTCGGGCTGGCGGGTGGCGTCCTCGGCTTTGCCGTCCTTGACGTCGCGCTTGCGGGTGGATACCTGCCAGTTCGACCCGAACTTGATGCCGTAGGGCGGATCCAGATAGATCGTCTGGACCTTGCCTTTGAAACCTTCCTTTTCTGCAAGAGAAGTCATGACCAGCAGGGAGTCGCCCAGGATCATGCGGTTGGTCCAGTTTTGGGAATGGCGGTAGAACTCAATGCGCTCGGAGAAATTCATTCCATCGAAGTCTTCGAAGAGAGCAACTTGGC
>CAMTXC010000024.1:0-58162 GCA_947085635.1 uncultured Actinomycetes bacterium
CGAGCTCATCTCGCGCATGTGCTCGAACGTGTGGTCGTGACTCACGTACTCGCCGCCCGGACCGACCTCCTCGATGACCTTCAGGGCCGCGTCGAGTTCGCTCATGTCGATGCCCTGGGTGACTCTGCGGATGCGTCCCGCCTGCTCGGCGCCCATGATCATGGAGGCGTAGTCGAAGGTGATCAACGACTCGATCGCGCCGATGCCGTACACGATATTGGCACCGGCCAACGCCGCGGGCATGGCGGTGAGGGTGAAGTCGTACCCCTGTTGGGCGTCGGGCAACTTGCTGTCGGTCGCGCCGGCGCCGGCCCAGGAAGGGATGCCGTAGTGCTGCGCCAATTGCACACCGGCCACCGAATGCAGGGCCATCTCGGGTACGCCCACGGGGGACGCGCTCCGCAGCAGGTCCATGATCGTGCTGTTGTTGGCCATGATGCACGGGGTCCCTGGACGGACTATCTGAGCGAGCACGATCGCACTCAACACCTCGGCGTTGTGCTGCACCACGACACCCACCGGCGTGGCCGGCGACGATGCCCCAGACAGCGACATGGGATGCATGGCCATACCGACCCCGCGACTCGCCGCCTCGATCAGGGCCGAGGTGCACTCGGACACCAGCCCCAGCGGGCTCGTAGGACACAGAAGGCACGTCACGATCGGTCGTGCGCGGAGCTCATCGGCACCCCCAGCCACCGCTTCGGCCATGTCGATGATCGCGCGTGCATTGTCGCCGCCGTTGAAACCGAGGAACACGTGCTTGCTCGTGCCTCGGACCATGGCGTCGTAGTTGTGCACCGACTGCACCGCGGTGGGCTTGTCGCCCGAGCAGGCGGCCCGCTCGACGAAGCTGATGATGTCGAGCGCGTCCTGGAGCCGGGAGATGTCGGCGAGGTCCTGCTTGGTCGTGGAACGCACCTCGTAGGTGTACGGATCGACGATCCGCACGTGCTCCCCGTAGCCCGCGGTGTAGCCCGTGACACCCGGCTCGAGGAGGAAGTCGTCCTCCGGCCGGCGCCCGCACAGCGTGAAACTCTCCGGAGCGGCCGCGATCGACTCTTCCACGAGTGCGGCCGGCATACGGACCAGAAACTGATCGCCCTGCGCTTCGACGGTAGCGCCTCCCTTTCGGAAGACGTCGGCCGCCTCGGGATCCTCCACTCGCACCCCAACGTTCCACAGCACGTGGAGGGTAGCCTGGTGTAGAGCCTCGATCGCGTCAGGCTCGAGTCCCAGCAGGCTCCACCTGCCTCGGCCCGGACGCCTCGATACGTGTGCTGATGTGTCTGCCATGATCCCGTCCTCGTCGTCAGCCGTCGATGTGCCTCACGGTGGGAGCCGTCACAGCCGGCCCGTCGCCGCTACTACCCCTGCGCCACCCATGCCCTCTCGCCACCCATGCCCTCTCGCCGCCCATGCCCTCTCGCCGCCCATGCCCTCTCGCCGCCCTACCGTTCCGCCTTCTTCACCCGTCTTTCCAAAGTTCGGCCCTTCCGTAGGGGGGCCTGGGTCGTAGTGCTTTAGCCCACTCGCCGCTTCACGTCGGCGAAGACGGCTTCGGCTTCCGCCGAGAGGGGGGCCACCTGGTGGGCGGCAAGGATCTCGCGGGCCCGGGCCAGGGAGCGGGTGTGAAGGTCGTCTCCCCCCCGCTTCTCCCACGAAGAGCGCATGCGCCGGTCGATGACCTTCACTTTCGACTGCTCCCGGGCCACGAACGCCCGGGTATGCTTGGCCCGCATGAAGTGGCCCTCGGAGCCCACTTCCTTGATCACGTCGAGGCCCATGGTCTCCCGGTCGAAGAGGATGCCCTCCAAGACGCGGCGATTCATGAGCGCGAACTCGTTGTCCATGACCACCTGACCGAAGTCGAAGGTCAATCCTAGCTCAAGCATCCCCATCCCATATATCAGGTTGGCCCCTGCCAACGCTGGTAGCAAGCTGGTGATGGTCTTCTCGTGGCCTGCCTGCGCATCGGGTAGTTTGGCGTCGCCCTAACCACCCGCCACCCAGCAGGGCAGGTAGTAGAAGTCGCTCATCTCGGCCACGGCGGCGGAGATCATGGCGAGTTCGGGAGCGCCCACCGGGGCGGTGGCGTAGGTCATGTCGAAGGTGGTGGTGCTACTGCCGTACATCACCGGGGCGCCGGGCCTCGTGGCCTGGGAGAGCACGATGCCGGCGAGCACCTCGGCGTTGTGGGTGACCAAGGACCCAGAGAGGCTGATGGGTCCCGACGCCCCGGCCATGGCCATGGAGAGCACGTTCACCGGCACCTGGTTCCGAGCCCCGTACATGATGGACTCGGTGGAGGCGGTGTGCAACTGCAGGGGGCTGGTGGGACAGGTGTTCAGGGAGAAGAGAGGGCGCTCGCGCAGCTGGTTCCGCCCCCCCGCCACGGCGGCGGCCATCTCCACCAGGAGCTCCACATGGGCGCCGCTGTTGGCGCCCATGTGGATGTGCTTGGTTGTGTTCCGCATACAGGTATCGAGCACGTAGATGTCGTGGGCGTGCTCGGGGGCGCCGCCGGGGGTGAGGGCGCGCTCGTAGGTGTTGGTCATCTCCATGGCGTCGCAGAGGCGGGCGCTCTGAGCGAGGTCTTCCAGAGTGGAGTCGCGCAGCTCCCCGCTCTCAGGGTCGACGACCTTGGTGCCCTCGCCGAAGTTGGTGTAGCCGACCACCCGGCCGCCCATGAGGTAGTCGTGCTCTCCGTCGCGCGAGGCGAGGAGGATCTTGCCGGGAGCCGAGGCCACGGCGTCTTCCACCACCCGTGAGGGAAAGCGCACCATGCTGGTGGCTGTATCCACGGCGCAGCCGGCTTGGGCGAGCACCTCGTGGGCCTCGTCGCCGGCCACCTTCACGCCGACCTCGGCGAGCACTTCGAGGGTGGCCTGGTGCACGGCTTCACGGCCCTCTTGGCTCAGGAGCTCGAAGCGGAGCTTGGGAACCCCTACCTCGTCATCGCTCCGCGGTTTGTCTCGGAAGCTCATGGGATCCTCCTCATCAGTACCCTGCCAGGGCCCTCGCTCGGGCAGGTCGACAAACGGCCCTCGGGGGCCTATATGGTTGGTGTATCCGTAAGCAGCTTGCGGGTGTAGTCGGCCTGGGGGTCCTCCAACACCTTGTCGACCACGCCGGCCTCGACGATGCGCCCCCCGCTCATGACCGCGACCTCCTGGGCGATGCTCCGCACCAGAGCCAGGTTGTGAGTCACGAAGAGCATGCTCAGACCGGTCTCGTGCTGAAGTTGCGCAAGTAGTTCGACGATCGCCGCCTGCACCGAGACGTCGAGCGACGAGGTCACCTCGTCGCAGATGAGAACCGTGGGCTCGGCGGCGAGGGCACGGGCGATGGCCACGCGCTGGCGCTCGCCGCCACTCAGCTCGTCGGGGTACCGGCGAAGCACCGAGGTGTCCAACGCCACCTGCTCGAGGGCGGAGGCCACCCGATCCTCGGTCTCGCTCTTGCTGATGTCGAAGAAAACGCGAAGCGGCTGGGTGAGGGTCTGACGCACTGACTTACGCGGATTGAGGGAGCTGTACGGGCTCTGGAAGATGTACTGGATCGCCTGCCTGGTCCCCTGGTCGCGACCGCGGGCGTCGCGGGCCAGTTCCGTGCCTCGGTGCGTGATACTGCCCTCGATCTTGAACGGATGCAGTCCGGCGATGCACCGGGCCAACGTGGTCTTCCCGCTGCCGGACTCGCCCACCAAGGCGAGGCAGCGGCGTGTGTGGAGGTGGATCGTGACGTCATGCAGCGTCTTCTTCTGCCCGTAGTAGGCCGAGACTCCGCTCACGGCGATCACGTTCTCGAGAGAAGGGTCGAACCTAACGCGTTCTTCGCCACGTTGACCAGCCCCCATGGGCTCCGCCCCGACCTCGGCGAAACGCCAGCACCTCACCTGATGGTCTGGACCAGGACCGTCCACGGGCGGGAACTCGACCCGACACGTGTCGATAGCCCAGTCACATCGAGGCTCGAACGAGCAGCCCTCCGGTCGTCGTCCCGGGCGGGGCGCCGATCCGGGGATCCCGCGAAGCGCCCGGCATCCGCTCAGATCGGGGATCGCCTCCAGAAGTCTCCGCGAATACGGGTGCAGCGAGCGCGTGAAGAGATCGTTCCGGGAGCCCACCTCGACCAACCTGCCCGCGTACATCACCGCAATGCGGTCGGCGAGGTTGGCCACGACCGCCAGGTCGTGAGTTACGTACAGGGCGGCGACCCCGTACGCCCGGGTAAGCTTCTTCACCGTCTCGAGCACGTGGGCCTGCGTGGTCACGTCGAGAGCCGTGGTCGGTTCGTCCAGAACGATCATCTTCGGACGGCATGCGAATGCCATCGCCACGGCGACCCGCTGCTGCTGGCCTCCTGAGAGCTGGTGGGGGTAGCGGCGGAGGAACTGCTTGTCTGAGGGCAGCAGCACCTCGGTCATCATCTCCGTGAGGCGTTCGCGCCGCGCGGCGTCCGAACCACCGAAGCCGTGGGCCTCAAGGATCTCCACGAGTTGGGTGCCGATGCGGAGAGCGGGGTTGAGTGAGGCCGAAGCATCCTGCGGCACGTACGAGATCAAGCCACCCCGCAGCTGCCGCAATGCCTCGGGAGCAAGGGTGAGCACGTCCTCCCCGTCGATCAAGACTCGGCCATCCGCTATCTTGGCTCCCCGCCTCTGGTGGCGAAGCAGCGCGGTGGCCACTGTCGTCTTGCCGGACGCCGATTCGCCCACGAGCCCGAGCACCTCACCCGCGTAGATCACAAACGACACTTCGTCGTCGATGAAGATGCCCGACGGGTCGAGCACGATCTTGAGGCCGTCCACGGCGAGAACAACCTGTCCGCTCACACGTCCGCCCTCCGTTCGATCCCGATGAGGGCCCTTCCCATGCCGTCGGCAATCAAGTTCGTGCCGATCGTGAGGATCCCGATGAGCAGCACCGGGAGCGCAACCGCCCACGGCTGCACCGCGACTCCCACGCGGTTCTCGTTGATCATGAGCCCCCAGTCGGCGGCCGGCGGCTGAAGACCGAAACCGAGGAACGAGAGGGCGGCGATCAGACCAATGGAATAGGTGAGCCGCAGACCGAATTCCACCAGGAGCGGGCTCGTGATGTTGGGCAAGATCTCCGTGGCGAGGATGCGAACGCGCGATTCTCCGAGCGCCTCAGCCGCCTTGACGAAGTCGCGCTGCGAGATCTCGAGCGCTGCCGCCCGGGTGACCCGCGCCACGCGCGGGGCGTGCGACAGCCCAACCATGAGCACGATGAGCCACAGTTTCGGCCCCACGACGGAGATAAGCAGCAGCACGAGCACCAGTTGCGGGAATGCTAGGAGAACGTCAAGGAGACGCATGACCGTCTCGTCGACGAAACGACGGGCATACCCGGCGATCAGACCGAACACGATGCCGCCGCCCAAACCGATGATGGTGGCGGCGATCGAGAGCCCGAGCACGGTGCGCCCTCCCCAGAGAACGCGGGTCAACACGTCACGACCGAGGTTGTCGGCTCCGAAGAGCGCGTTCGGCGAAGGCCTGCTGTAGGGCGCCCCGACGAACTCGGTGGGAGTATGGGGGGCGAGGACGGGCCCAAGAAGCGCCAGGAGGACGATCGCGATGAATATGGCGACGCCTATCTTGGTGCGGCCGAAACTCCAGGCGTTGCGGAGTGTCTCGCTCCACTCGGAGCTGCGCCCACTCCCAGGCGTCGAAGCCGGTTCGACGAGATTCGAATCGGTGACCTTGGGGATCTCGCTCATCGCAGGCCCGTCCTCAAGCGGGGGCTCACCAGGATCGTCGCGATGTCGGCGAGCAGGTTGAGCACCACGTACACGGCGGCGATCAGAAGACACAGCGCCTGGATCATCGGCAGATCTCGGTTCGCCACCGCGTCCACCAGTGACTGACCGATGCCCGGGTACGCGAACAGGTACTCCACGACCACGATACCGCCGGCCAGCCACGCGAGGTTGAGAGCGATTACCTGCAGCGTCGGTGCGATAGCGTTCGGCAACGCGTGGCGCCACAGCACCAGCGGCCCCTTCAGTCCCTTGAGCCGAGCCATCATGACGTACTCGCTCTCGAGTACCTCGATCATCGAGGCACGGAGGATCCGGCTCACGTAAGGAGCCACCGCTAACGTGAGTGTGGCAGCCGGAAGGATCAGCAGGTCGAGCTGGTTCAGAAGCGAAAGGCCCGGGTCGATCCGGGACACCGCGGGCATCACCCTGAAGACGTTCGTGGCGAACAGCAAGACGAGCCCGATGCCCACGACGAACTCCGGCAGCGCGGCGAGCGCCAGGTTCCCCGTCGACACTGTGACATCGAACTTGGTATCGCGCCACAGAGCACTGAGCGAGCCGATCAGAATAGAGAACGGGATACTGACCAGGGCGGCGACGAACACAAGAGCGGCCGAGTTGACCACCCTGGTGCGCAGCAACTTGGTGACCGGCGTATCCTGCTGCACCAGTGAATCCCCGAAGTCCCCGCGGACGACGTCGGCGAGCCAGGAAGCGTACTGCTCGTAGACGGGCCGGTTGAGTCCGAGCTTCTCACGCAACTTCTCGAGTCTCTCCGGCGTGGCTTCCCGGCCGAGGATGGCCTGTGCCGTATCGGTGGGGAGCGCCTGGGTGGCCCAGAACACCACCACCGAGACCAGGAGGAGCGTAAGGGCTCCCAGGCCGAGGCGTATGAGGATCAGTTTGAGGAGAGGTGGCACAGATCATTGACTCCTGGGTCAAGGGCCGGCCGGGGCCCCGCAGAGAAACGGCAGGGCCCCGACCCCAACTTCGGTCTTGTCCGGAGACTACACGAAGAACGCGTCGTGGAACCGGAAGCCGCCCACCGGGATGCCAGACTTGTCGGGCACCAAGCCGGAGATCTTGCCGCTGTGGGCGTCGATCTGGTCGTTGAACGACCAGATGAGGAGGCCGCCGCGCTCGTACTCGATCGTAGCGGCAGCGCGGATGAGTTCGTTACGCTTGGTATCGTCGCCGGTGCGGAACGCCTCTTCGACGAGCTTCTGCCACTCATCGTCCTTCCAGTGCGTCTCGTTCCACTGGGCCGTGGGCAGAGTCCCCACCGCGGCCTGCGAGAGGTAGTTCCGCGTGTACCAGAAGTCCTGGGCGAAGACCCAGCTCAGGTACTGGTCGCCGTAGAACACGCCGGAATCGACCTTGTTTACCGTGCAGGTGACACCGGCTGCCTTCGCCTGCTCGGCGAAGACCTGCGCGGCAGCCACTGCCCCGCCGCCAATGGCTTCGGAAGTGACCAGTTCGACGGCGAGCGACTCGTAGCCGGCAGCCTTGAGCAACGACTTGGCCTGCTCGATGTCCTGCACGCGCTGCGGCAGGTCACTCGGATAGCCGGGATCGAACGGGGCGTACATGTCGTTACCGACCCACCCGAAGCCGGCGTAGGCCTGGTCGACCATCTGCTGTCGGTCGACAATAAGCCTGAACGCCTGACGCACTCTCACATCCGAGAACGGCTTCTCGTCGATGCGCATGGTGAACGGCTGCCAGGCACCCGTGGTCGCGCGGAGGACCTCGTGACCGGGCGACGCCTCGATGACCGCCACCTGAGCCCTCGGCACCTGGGAGATCGCGTGGACCGTGTCGCTCAGAAACGCGTTCACGCGGGCCGACTCGTCGGCGAACTCGATGATCGAGAGGTCGGTGACCTTCGGCGCACCACGCCAGAAACCGTCGTACGCGGAGAAGGTGCACTGCTCACCGGGCCGGAACTCCACGAGCTTGAACGGCCCGCAGCCGACCGGCTTCGCCGCGTCGAATCCCACAGGGACGATCATGTTGTAGCGCATCGCCAGACCTTCGGCGAAGATGGCGTTCGGCTGGTCGAGACGGAACTCGACCGTCATGTCGTCGACCTTCACGATACCTTCCGGCTTCAGACCCGGCAGGCCGGGAGCGCCCAGGAGCTCCTCGGAGAGCACGCGCTGGAACGTGAACACCACGTCATCGGCCGTCACGGGCTTGCCGTCGTGCCACTCGAGACCCGACTTCAGCCTGGCCGTCCACATCGAGGCGTCGGCGTTCGCTGTCACTTCCTCGGCCAACCGGTTCTCAAGCTGGTAGTCCGTGGAGAGGCCCATGAGCCCGTCGTAGAGCTGCGTGACGAACGCATTGTCGGGCTCGAAGGACGAAAGGCCGGGATCCAGGGTGTCCTTCGCCGACCCGCCCACGATCCCGACCTTGAGTGATCCGCCCGTCTTTGCCGCGGCCGTGGTGGTCGTGGTCTCACCGGCGGCCGCTGTTGTAGTCGTAGTGCCGCCGCAGGCGGCGAGCAGCGGGCCGAGAGCGAGACTCGCCCCCGTTGCCCCGACGCCCCTCAAGAAGGTGCGCCGCGACATGCGCTCGCGTACGACGATCTCGCCTATCTTCTTCATCTCGTCACTCATGAGACCCCCTCCAGTCTGTGCCAGACTCTTCTAAGAGAACTGCCGAAGAACACACCAGTCGATCGATTCCGCGCCATCACATCAGACCCGTCGATGCGGGGCACCCCCCGCGTGCGTCAAGGCCTCGACACCCTCCTTTCGAGACACCCGCCCAGCGGGGCACACACTTGGGAGTAGCGGAGACGGACTCGTGCCGATGACTCACCCTCAGGAAACGCCGGGTTGGACGACCCGCGCGGGCCGACGTGCCCTCGAACAGAGATCCGTGCTCGTGCTTCCTTCATCTCCCCCCAACGAACAGCCGTCGCACACGAGGATGCCCGACCCCACGCCCATCCCTCATGCTGCTGCGGGACAGCCTACCACGTCGCCCCCGAACCGCATAGACGCTGTTCGATAATAGGAAACCCCGCCGGGGGGCGCCCACTCCCTTGTCTCCTTGGAGGAAGCGGGCGAGCAGGCCACGCTTCGGGCGCTCCCGGCTCAGCCCGGTCCTATCTTCTCGCGCAGCCGCTCCACCGACGGGATCGTGACCTCCAGTAGTGAGGCGATGCGCGCTTTCGCCTCCAGACCGCGTGCCGCGCCCGGCACAGACGTCAGCACCCCGATGTCGAGCTCCTCTCGGAGTTCCCTCATGGCCACTTCGTCCGACAGCTCGCGGGTACCTACACCCAACTTCTGCGCCACATACGCCTTCGCCTCGGGGAGTCGCATCTTGCGGTGGAGTTGCATCCTCGCGACCAGATCTCCGGCCGTACGGATGCCTCCCATCCCGGAGGCAAGCGCATGCGACATGGGCATTCCGTAGGGATCGCCCGAGCCCACCTATAACCCGTCGACGCGTCCGATCTTCACCATCGCCACCGACGCCCGCGTCACCATGCTGGTGGGCGGGGTCTCGCACATGGGAACGCCACCGACCCCGATGCCCACGTTGGCGTGGATGGGGATGGTGGCCGCCTCTGAACAGGCCTTGACGAAGGTGACCGCCCGGGAGACGTTCCACGCTGTAGATCTGCGCGTGTTGGTATTGACCACCGGGCCGAAGACGTGAGCCCCGGCCTTCTCCACCAGTTTGACCTGGTCGTGGGGATAGAGGCCGGCGAGGCGGACCCCGTCGTACGTGACCTTACCGTGCATGCCGAGAACGAACTCCGCCGCCATGCCCACCTCGATCGAGAGGTCGGTGATACGCGCCAGCTCTTCCACCGCGCGGAGCGTGGCGAGGAACTCGGCGTCGCCGGCCGACGCCGTGGTATCGAAGTTGAAGCCGTCGGCCCCCACCTCAGCCATGCGCTTCCCGATGTAGATCATGTCGCGCGTGCAGGCTTCGGCGGCCTCTTCTTGGGCGGATCGCGCTTCGTCGATCTTCCCCATGGGAAGAAGATCCGCCGGATTGCCGAACGGGCCGTCGGGTCTCGCGTAGAGGGCGAGGTTGGGCATCGCCCCGTAGTACATGGGAATGATCGTGGTGTGCAACACGCTCTCCATCGCCTGGAGTTCGAGCGCGATGATCGGCTTGACCGGCTTGAAGGAGTAGTCCGGATGGCCGACTTCCATCGTATCCATCGCGAACGCCCTCTCGTACACCCTGATAGCCGACTCGCGGCTGATGGGCACACCCACCCCACTGGAGCTCTGAGCTCCGTAGAGCGCGTTCACCGACCCGTCGTCGGTCAAGACGACCTCATCGCCCGGCTCTACACCCACGATCTTCCCCTCGAAGGTGAAGAGATCGACCAGATAGTCCTGCTCGCCCTGAGAGAGGGCGGGGATCTTCCCCCGGTCGGCGGCGTCCTCGGTGCCGGCGAGGATGTCGGTGCGGATCTCATCGGCGGTCATCTCGACTGCGTGACCGTCGCCCATGCGTGTGTAGATCTTGGTCATGGCAGGATTCCTCCGACGCAGATTCCCAAAAGAAGACTTCCCTTGTGGTTCAGCCTAACACGATGGATTGCCGCGAGCCATGTACGGGTCAACAGAACGCTGTTGAGTGACCCCTCGGCAGTTGTGGCGACGCACAAGAAGCATGGTTCACCCCTCCCACTCCCGCACCGCAGCGATGACGCAGCCCAGCTGCCGCTCAAAGGCCGCCTCCCTCGACGATCGCCATTTCGCACTCAAAGGTGATCTCCGGCGCGCTCATGCAGCGTGCCCGGCTCTAGCCCGACTCTGCGCCGCACGTCGGCCGAGAGACCCGCCGACTCGGCCGCCGTCGCCTCGAAGAGCACTGAGCTCACTGGTCCGGCTCCCCTGTCTCGACCGTGCTCCAGACGCGCGCGCGCACACTGAAGTCGCCACCCGGATCCCGTTCCCGGTCAGACGGCGCTCAGGTCCGCCCGCGCCTCCGCGATCACTTCATCGATCTCGCGTTCGATGTCGTCGGTGAGCGGCTCCACCACGTGAGTGGCGAGCACCTCGGTCACCCGGGCCCGAGCGTGCTGCTGCATGGTCGGCCGACCGTCCCTATCCCAATCGCTGTAGTTCCGGCGGTCGGACAGCCGCGGCGACCACACTTCGCCGGCTCTCATGTACTTGCGCGTGTGGTCGAGAGCGAGGAAGCTCCCTTCGCCCATGACCGCTTCGTGGATCGCCGCGACGCCGAACGCCTCTTCGCCCACGCCGATGCCGCGCATGAACCTCGTGACCCACGCCATGATCTCATCGTCCAGCACGATGAGTTCGGCCGACGTGTGGATCACATTATCCCCCGCGCCCAACGACGCAAGGACGTTGGCGCCCGACTGGGCGGCGGGCAAGAGCGTGAGCGCGCGCTCGAAGCCGTTCTGATCGTCCATCGCACGCGCGCTCGAACCGAAGGCCGTGACGCTGCCGGGAATCTTGTAGTAGCGCGCCATCTGCGCCGACGCTACGGCCGTGAGGGCGATCTCAGGGTTGCCCCAGATACTCTGGCCCGTGCGCATGTCCATGACCGTCAGCCTGGGCTCGTAGATGACCGGCGCACCCGGGTTGACCACCTGGGCGAGCACGAGTCCCGCCAGGATCTCGGCGTTCTGCTGCACCAGGGAACCCGCGAGTGACATGGGCCCCGTAGCTCCTACGATCGGCGCGGGGATCACCCCGAGAGGCACGCCCGCCGAAGCCGCCTCCACCAGGGCCCGGGTCGAATCGCCCGACAGGGTGAGCGGACTGAGTGGGGATACCGAGATCTGCACCTGCGGACGGGCCCTCAACGCCTCCATGTCACCGTGGACCGCGGCCGCCACCTTCAGCGAGTAGCGGACCTCATCTCCCGACTCCACGGCTACCCTAACCGGCTTCGTGGTGTTCCTGAGCATGGTGGCGACCCGCACCGGGGTCACGATCTCGGGCTCCACGTCTTTCGGGGTGGCCGGGGAAGCCATGTGCGTGTTGGGAAGAGCGTCGACGAGCCGCGTCAGATCGGCGACGTCCTTGACCAGAGCGTGGCGTCGCTCTCCCGTCTCGTGGTCGATGACGAACGGGCTCCCCGTTGTGGAGACAGTGTAGAAGCGGCCCGGCACGAGGGGGCAGTCGTGTTCAGGCTTGCGCCCGCAGAGAGAGAACTCCGCCGGACTCGACTCTATCGCCCTTGCGACCAGATCCGCCGGGAAGGTGATCCGCTCCCCCCGCAGACCGCAGCCGGCCGCTTCGAGTCGTTCGCGGGCGCCTGCGTCTTGGATGAGCATCCCTGTGCGCCCCAAGACCTCCATTGTCGCCGCGTGTATCCCGTCCAGATCCTCGGGGTTGAGCACCTCGAAGAACTTCATGATGTGCGCTCCCTTCTTGGCTGTCTCAACGGACTCCGGCCAGTTCCCGAGCGACCTCGACCGCGCGGGCGGCGTCGGGCGCGAACCCGTCGGCTCCCACCCGGTCGGCCCAATCCTGGTCGATGGGCGCGCCTCCGAGCAGCACCTTGACCTTCGAGCGCAATCCGGCCGCTTCGAGCGCCTTGATCACGGCTTCTTGTTGGTGAACGGTGGTGGTAAGAAGGGCGGACAACCCGAGGAACCCGGCTTCGGTCTCCCGCACCTTGTCCACGAACACCTCCACGGGCACGTTCACGCCGAGATCATCGACCGCGAAACCCGATGCCTTCAGCATCGCCGCCACGATGTTCTTCCCTATGGAGTGGAGGTCGCCGTGCACTGTGCCGAGCACTACCCTCGCGTGTGTGTGCCTCTCTTCGCCGGCGCCCGCCAACAGCGGCTGGAGCACCTCGAGCCCGATCTCCATCGACTGCGCACCCCGCACGAGATCGGGGAGGAAGTACGCGCCCTTCTGGAACTCCTCCCCCACGCGGCGGATGCCTTCAGTCAGGCCCTCGCTGACGATGGTGAGAGCCGGAAGCCCTGCTTCAAGGGCTTTCTCAGTCAGCGACTTCACCAACGATGGCTCGCCGTCCAGGACCGCAGCCCGGATCTCAGCCAGTAACGCTTCGCTATCCATCCAAGAAACCCCCTCTGACTCCCGAGACTCCCGCACACTCGTGTCAGCCTAGCACCGTCTCGACGAGCCATCCATGTGCTCCACCCCAGAAGGGCGGGTAGACGAGGGCCCGGTCTTGTGCCACCATACAAAACAGCCAATGGAAAGAACCGCGCCGTCCCGGAGGGAGTAGAACACGCGTGACCGTGACAGTCCGTCAAGCACTTCAGACGTGGCCCTTGACCCAGGCGCAACTGCTTGCCGGTGCGAGGGGCCTCGACAACAAGATATCTTGGACGCACATCGTCGAGATCTTCGAAGACCCCTACTTCCCTTCCCCTGGGATACTCCTCTGCAGTACCGGCTATGGGTTCAAGGACAACCCGCAACTGCAGGCCAGCGTGATGGCACACGTCGGCGAGGTGGGCATCGCCGCCTTTCTCATGAAGACCGGTTACGAACTCAAGGAGATACCCGACCGCATGCTGGCCGACGCAGAACGGTTCTCCATCCCCTTCCTCAAGCTCCCCCAGAGCATCCCGTTCGTGGATGTGACGAAAGCGGTCGCCGGCCTGCTCCTTGAGAAGGACGCGGAGATCCTGAAGCAGGGGCAGGAGATCCTGCGCCGGCTGATGGAGGCCCAATTGAGTGGAGGCGGGTTCTCAGCGATAGCCCAAGTCCTCGGCGAATCCCTCTCCTGCTCCGCCTTCATCACCAACCGCAGGGGCGAGATGCTCTCCACCTACCTGCACCTCTCGCCCCAGAGCTCGGCGCCCTCTCTACCGGCCGATCCCGCCGATCCTTCGGTCATCATGCACTTGAAACACTACTCACAGAGGATCGGCGCGGCTGCCGGCCTCGACAGGCTCTTCCGACTGAACAAGATAGTCTCCCTCGATTCTGGGCTGGGCACCGGCCAGAAGGCGGCGTTCATCGCTCCCATACAATTCGAGCACCGCATGCGCGGTTTCGTCGGCGTGGTGCGTGACCAGAAGATGACCGACCTCGCACTCTGGGCGATCGAGGCCGCCGGCCTGGTTGCCGCTACCGAGTACCGGGTGTTGCGAGTGGAAGAGGTCACCGAACAGCGCTTGGTGGGAAACCTGCTGGACACGCTCATCACCCACGACCAGCTCTCCGACCCGCTGGCATTCCATCGCTTGGCGTCCTGGGGGTACGACGTGAGTATGCCCTGCCGGATCGTGCTGGTGGAGATCGAGTTCGACGCGGGAACGCCGCGAAAGGAACGCTCGATCGATTACCTGCGACCCTTGTGGGAACTCTACTTCAGGAGTTCGGACTACGAACCTGTGATACGTTTCGTCGGCCCGACCTCGATAGCTCTGAAACAGGTGGCGCATGACGACCTGGAGCGTGAGCGCAAGGAACTCACGGACTTCCACTCCCGACTCGTGCGCCAACTCCGCACGGCGAGGGTCTGGGTGGCCGTCGGGCGGCCCGCTGCGCCGCTGTCCGGACTACGAGCGACCCACGCCGAGGCGACGCGTGCGATGACCATCCTCCGCCGCACACGGTCACAAGGCGGAGCACTCTGCGCCGAAGACCTCGGCATCGACAACGTGCTCCTCGATCTGGCTACCTCGGAGAGGGCGCTCGAATACGCCCGCGGCGTCCTTGCCCCTCTACTCGAATCGGAGGGCGTTCGCGGGCGGTCACAGCTGCTCTCGACCCTCCAGGCGTACCTCGCCGCGGACGCCGACACGCAGAAGACCGCAGATCGCCTGTTCGTTCACGCGAACACGGTCAGGTACAGGCTCAAGACCATCGAGGAACTCACAGGCCGCTCGCTGCAGTCGAGCAACAACCGTACCATATTCACCATCGCCCTCCGCCTGCTCGACCTGAGCAACACCCCGCCGGCCGGCGCCTGAGGACACGAGCCGGTCGGGGTCCGGGCCCCCTCCATCCCCGTCCCCCTCCTCCCGTTACTTCTTGGTAGCGTCCGCGGCGGTGAGCTGGAGGAGACCCCGAGTTCCCACCAAGCGGAGCCCGATGATCACGGCGATCACCGAGATGCCGATGAACACCGAGGCTATGGCTGCCACCGCAGGGCTCACCTCATAGCGGAGCGACGTCCAGATGACCACGGGCAGGGTCACCGTGCGCGGAGCGGTGAGGAAGAGCGACATCATGAACTCGTTGAACGAGATCACGAACGCGAAGAGCGCACCGGCGGCCACTCCCGGGAGGATGCTCGGAAGC
Source organism: uncultured Actinomycetes bacterium (assembly GCA_947085635.1). Lineage (GTDB taxonomy): Bacteria > Actinomycetota > Thermoleophilia > RBG-16-64-13 > RBG-16-64-13 > JAHJSA01. Next base: position 15,042 of record CAMTXC010000024.1, read on the forward strand.
GTCACCAGGAAGAACGTGCGCAACGGCCCCGCCCCAAGGACCCGAGCCGCTTCCTCTGCCGCGGTATCCGTGCCCGCATACACAGCTCGTATCGCGAGATAGGCGATGGGAGTGCCCCACAGTGAGTGGGCTATCATGATGCCCGGGAACGTCCCGCTCAGCCCGATCCTGCTCGCGAACATCAGGAGCCCGACGGCGAGGATGAGGCCGGGCATGAAGAAGGGCACCATGACGCCGAAGTTCAATCCCACCGCTCGCCTTCCCTGGGCCTTTGCCAGACCGAGGGCCGCCGGCGTGGCCAGGAGCAGCGACAGCACGCTGGACCCCGCAGCGATGATCAGGCTGTGTTGGAAGGGTCCCGTCCAGCGCGACGCGGTGAAGATCTCCTCGTACCAGCGAAGTGAGAAGTCGAGGCTCGGTTTCGCCATGTAGGGTGACGACCCGAACGACAACCAGACCACAATGACGAGGGGTGACAACAGGAAGACCACGGTGGCCAAACCCAGCACGCGATAAGAAAGGGAGGGCAGCGACCAACGAGGGCTCATGCCGCGTTCCTCCTGGCCGTGACCCGCGCCGCTGTCTGCGCCACCACCAAGATCAAGACGATGAGGCTGAAGAGCGTGACGGCCAGCCCGGCGCCTCTCGGCCAGTTGAAGGCGGTGAGGAACTGGCTCGACACTTCCTGGGAGACGAACTTGCCCGCTGAACCGCCGAGTAGCTGAGGCGATGCGTACTCTCCCATCGACCAGACGAAGATCACCGTCGCGGCAGAGGCGATGCCGGGCGCCGACAGCGGTAGGGTCACGTGGAGAAAGGCCTTCAACCGAGAGGCCCCCATGTCTCGAGCACTCTCGACCAGGCTACGGTCGATTCCCGCAAGAACAGCCGCGATGATGAGGATCGCGTAGGGAAGGGTGATCTGGACGATGCCGACCACAATACCGAAGGTGTTGTACACAACCCTAAGAGGCGAGTCGATCAATCCCAACCTCATGAGTCCGTCGTTGAGAGCACCCCCAGGGCTGAGGATTATCAACCACCCGTAGATCAGTACCAGGATGTTCGTCCAGAGCGGCACGATGACCGCGAACAAGAGGATCACCTTCAGACGAGGCCCACTCCGGTTGATCCAGTAGGCGATCGGATAGGCGAAAGCCAGGCCCAGCACCGTCACCAGAAGGCTCACCCCAAGCGTGTAGCTGAAGATCCTCAGATAGAAGCTGTCGGTGAGCAAAGTCACGTAGCTGTCGAGCGTCCAGGTGCCTTCGCGGTATGCGCTACCGGATTCGTGCACCGAGAGGCTGATCCGTCCCATGAACAGGATCGGGATGACAAAGAAGACGGCGGTCAACACGACGGCGGGCAGAGCGAGCCACGCCCTGTCAAGCCGTTGCCAAGAGCCGCGCGAGCCTCCGCCGCTGGTCTCGGACGTCGCGGCGTCACCCATCAAACTCTCTCCACCACGATCACGTCGCGGGCGTCGAACGCGGCGAATACCCGGTCGCCTCGTTCGAACACCGCCTCCCGCCTGGGCAGGTTCGCCAGCAGATCTCCACCACCGGGCAGGCTTATGACGTACTCGTACGATTCACCCTTGTATGCCCACAGCTTGACCACGCCCTCGATCACGTTGTCTTTGGTGGGTCGGTCGGCGTGGAGCGTGATGGCCCGTGGTCGAACCATGACGGCGCACTGCCGGCCCACGTGGCCCACGTGTCCGGCGTGGACCCCCACGAGGTCGAGCCCGGCATCCGTGCGGATCGTGCACATCTCGCCACCGCCGGCGGCGACGGACCCATCCAGTCGGTTGGACTCCCCGATGAAGCCGGCCACGAACGCCGACGCGGGCCTGTCGTATACCTCGCTGGGTTCGGCATTCTGCGCGATGAGCCCTTCATCCATGACGATGATACGGTCCGACATGGTGAGGGCCTCCTCCTGATCGTGGGTCACGAACAGAGAGGTGATCCCCAGGTCCACCTGTAGCTCTTTCAGTTCCAGCTGCAGCTGCTGACGTAGGCGTCTGTCGAGGTTGGTGAGTGCCTCATCGAGGAGCAGTATTGCGGGCTCCACGACGATGGCGCGTGCCACCGCGACCCGCTGCCGCTGCCCTCCGGAGAGCTGTGAAGGCTTCCGTTTCTCGTATCCTTCAAGCCTCACTCGTCGCATCGCCATCGCTACGCGGTCGTCGATCTCGGCCTTGGCTACGCCCCGCATCTTCAGGCCGAAAGCCACGTTGTCGTGCACGTTCATGTGCGGAAAGAGCGCGTAGCTCTGAAAGACCATGGCGGTGTTCCGCTTCTCGGGCGGTAGGTGGGTGACGTCGCTGCCGCGAATGAAGATGCGGCCGGCCGTTACCTCCTCGAGCCCAGCCACCATCCGTAGCGTCGTGGTCTTGCCACAGCCGCTGGGCCCGAGGATCGACACGAACTCACCCGAATCCACTGTGAAGTCGATGGAGTCCACGGCCACGACCGGGCCGAAGTGCTTGCTCAAGCCCTGCACCTCGAGGTCGGGGGTGGTGGCGCCCCCACCGGGGGGCGCCACGCTGTCTTCCATCGGTTGGGCCGATACGTCCGTCACTGTCCGAGGATCTCCTTTTTCCAACGACTGTCCCACGCGTCCCAGTCTTGATAGAAGATGTCCCAGTCGTAGTCGTGGAACTTCTCCCAGTCCTCGTTGGTAACGGGAGGACGGTCGTAGGGCACGCCGTCGGGTAGGGTCACCTTGCTGTTGGCGACACCCATCCACTGCCGCGCGCACCACTCCTGCTGACGTTCGGCCGAGATGATGTAGTTGATAAAGGCCTCTGCCAGTTCCTGATGCTTGGTGCCTCGCACCACGAAGTAATAGTCGATGTAGCCCACTCGCCCATCCTCGGGGATTGTGGTTGTGAGGTTGAGGCGCTCGCCCACGTCACCCATCGCCGACTGGGTGGCGTAGTAGTAGCCCGCCTTGAGGTCGCCCCGTTCGAGCAGACCGAAGAACTCGCCACCTGATTCATACCACTTCAGCATGTTCGGAGCGAGCTCCTTCGTCTTGGCGAACACCTGGTCGGTGAGAACGGGGTCGGTGAGGGCTTCGCGGGGATCCAGGCCGAGTGCGAAGATGGCCGGGTAGATGCTGTAATAGAAGCCCTTGTCGAAGGAAATCTTGCCCTTGAGCTCGGGCTTGTCCCAGAAGTCCGCCCACTTAGTGAGGGTGGTACCTTCAGTCGTGACGATGCCTGCGTACGCACCGTCGAAAGGAACGCCGAAGCCATCGACGGCCGGCTTCTGCGCCATGAGGGCCGGGAAGATGTCCGCCATGTTGGGGATATTCTCGGTGCGGATGGGCAGGAAGAGCTTGTCCTCGATCACAGCATAGTAGACGGAGCCGTCCCCGATGGTCACGTCGAACGGCGGATCGTCGGCCGGGGCGGCTTTGATCTTGCTCGGGATCTCGGTCCAGACCCCCTGTACCTCGACCTCGGCCCCGGTGATCTCCATGAAGGGCTTGGCGAACACCTCGATGAACATGTCGGTGTAGGGGCCACTCCAGGCGGTGGCGATCAGTTTCTCGCCTTTGAACTTGTCGCGGATGTCGGCGTACGGATCTGCTTCGGTGGTGTCGGTCGTGACCGGTGCAGCCGTTGTCTCGGTGGCCGGCGGTGCTGTGGTGGTGGTTGTCTCCCCACAGCCCACGACTGCCAAGAGCACTGTGAGAACGATTGCGACGGTGAGCAGGATGCTCACTTTCGTACGAACGGACATCTCAGAACCCCCTGGTGAGAAAGTCGAGCGGTCCGAAGCCCCCCGGAACACTCTGGATACTACGACGGTTGTGCAGTCGCGAATGGATGTGACTCAGGCCAAATGAGACCTCCTGGTTCCCGGTAGCTGACGCTGTGCGGTTCACTCCGACCACGTGCGGACCGCGTTGACGACGATCTCGATATAGCGGGAAAAGGCCTCCTCGGTCGCCCAGGCGAGATGATCGGTCACGACCAGACGACCAGACGCACGGAGGCGCACCACCTCCGGACGGTCAAGCCACGTGGGGTCGGTCTCCCACGGACCCACATCGAGTGCCGCGCGGGCGACCTGCCCGTCCGCGACCGCCTCAAGTAGAGCGTCATGATCGACGAGCGAGGCCCGCGCGGTGTTCACGAGGAAAGACCCATGCGGCAACAGGCGAAGCTCGTCACGGCCAAGCACTCGCCCCGCCTCGCCCGGAAGATGCAGGCTGAGCACAGAGGACTCCGAGAGGAGATCAGACAGGCCCACTTGCTCGTAGCCTTCCACCGGTCGCTGGTCGTACACGAGCACCCGGCACCCCAGACTCCGGAGCCCCGCGGCCACGCCCAAACCTATCCTTCCACAGCCCAACACGCCCACGGTGCGGCCGGCGATCTCGTGCCCAAGTCCGCCGGCAAGACCATCTGCGATCTGACGCCCGCGGGCCAGGTGGAAGATGAACATCAGCGCGAACTCTGCGACGGCCACTGTGCAGTAGCCGGCGACGGTCTCAACGGTTATCCCCCGGGCTGCGCACTCAGCCAGATCCACGTGGTCGAGGCCGGTGGTGCGCGTCAGCACCCCGCGAAGACCGGGGAGATGATCGAGTTCGGTGGGTCCCACCGAAGATCCGAGTTCCACGATCGCGAGCGTGCAATCGGTGTGAAGGTGCGCCGCCTCTGCGAGAGTCCCGCTCTCCAATCGGATCCGGGCCCGCACGTCGGCGGGCAGGGCCTCGATCTCAGCCTGTGTCGCCTCGAACATGACGATACTCAACCCCGGCCCCTTCCTTGCGCTCGCCTGACGATGCCGAGCCACTTCCGACGACTATTCATAGTCGAGAACGGCGCGGTCGACTGGGATGTCGATGAGGTACGGCCCTGGCCACGCGGCGCGGGCGAGCTCGTCTATTTGACGAGGGCCGTTGGCTCGGGCGGCCCTTACACCGTACGCCTGGCCCAAGGCCACGAGGTCCACTTCCGGGTCTTCGATGTCGAGTCCGACCGCGTGGGCGTCATCTCCGCGGCGTGAACGTTCGACCCACTTCAGGATGCCGTAGCCGTCGTTGCGAAGCACCGCGAACACCACCGGCACATCAAGGTGTGCGGCGGTCCAGAGCGCCGGAGCCGCGTACTGCAGAGTGCCGTCGCCGAGGATGGCAAGTACGGGTCGAGACGGCCGGGCACGTGCGACTCCGATGGCGAAAGCTACTCCCCAACCGAGCCCTCCCCCCTTGCACGAGTAGTACTCGGCCACACCGGTGCGCTCGAGGATTTCGCGCACGTAGCCCTCTCCCGTGACCGAGTCGTCCACGACGGCGGCGTCGGGAGGCAGCCCGGCGAGCAGGGCGGCGAGGGCATCGGGGATGGTGGGTCGTCGCCCCTCCGATTCGACGACGCTTGACGCCCCCGAGGGGGCGGCGGCCGGGGCCGCAGCCTGTGCCACGGCGGCCGGGGCCACGTCCTTGCCACTCTCCGAGGGTGCTGCCACCAACGGATCGACCCCAAGAGCGTCCAGCAGTCCGCCGATAAAGGCGGCCGGCGAGGCCGGCGCCTGCACCGTACGGCAAGGGAAGGGGCGAAACGGACGGGGGTCGGCCACGATGAGCGTCTGGTCGGGCGAAAGCGACGCGACATCTTCATGGAGCCAACGCGTGAACGGCCGAGCTCCAATCACCAGGACGACGTCGTGGTCGGCGAGTACCGCCCTCACTCCGGAGGGAGAGAGAGGAAGGTATCCGCGCCAGGCGGGGTCCGTGAAAGGCAGAACCATCCGAGCCGCCGCAGGCTCCGCGTAGAGCGGAGCGCCCGTGGCTGCACACAGTGCCGACAATAAGCCCTCCGCCCCATCCATGCCCGCCTGGTCGCCGGCGACGATGACCGGAGCCGCCGCCTGCCCAAGCAGGCCGAGCACCAGCGCGATTGTCTCCGCCTGCGCCGGCACATCCAATACGACCTCGGCCGGTGGAGAGACGGTCACAGGCCCTGCGCCAAACACGTCCATGGGCACAGCCAGGAAGGTAGGCCCTGTGGGAAAGGTGCGGGCGAGATCCCAGGATCGAGCGAACTCGGCGGGCACGTCCTCGGGGCGCGCCACCTGTACCGCCGACTTACAGTATTGATCGGCCAGCGCCACGAGGTCGGCCGACAAGATCGGGTCTTGCGACAGGTGACGCGAGTCCTGCTGGCCGGCGACCACGACCAAGGGTGTCCCGCCGCGCTGGGCGTTCCCCAAGGCGCACAAAGCGTTGGAGAGACCGGGGCCGGCATGCACCGTCACTACCGCGGGGCGCCGAGTCACTGCCGCGTAGCCGTCCGCCATGCCGACGGCCGCGGGCTCGGTGAGACCCAGGATGAACTCGGGCGATCCGCGATCGGCCAAGGCCTCGATGAGAGCGATCTCCGACGACCCTGGGTTCCCGAAGATCACATCCGCGCCACGGGCCTCCATGCTGACCAAGAGAGCTTCGGCCGCCGAGGTGCACGACACCGAGTTCGATCCAGCGCGAACGGACATCAGACCCCCTCAGAGCGAAATATCAGCGTCTCCAAGCCCCCTCGGAACACCTATCGTTACCGTACCAGGCTCGAAGTGACGAAGGGATGTGGCCAGGTACAGAAACACTATGCCGAATGGGCAACGAGACTGTGGTCTGGAACAGCGCATTCAAGGAATCTCAACCTCACTCCCAGGGCGCCTCGCTCCGAATCGCGTCGCGCACTCCTCCCCACGACCATGCCACCATGGGCGCACGCCGGTGACCGGCTCCAGGCTGTGATCCCACAGAGCGACGGTCGAGCCGCCGGTGCTCATAGAGAGCACCGATCCCGCGACCACCTCCCCCACCACCGCGCCCGCCAGGCCCACAGCGGTCGCCCGGGACACCACTTCGCTCACATCCGCGGGGCACACCACCAAGAGGAAACCACAGCCCGGGTAGGCTCCGAGCCAATCGAGCACACCCACTCCCTCGGGACGCGGGAAGGCCATCACGTCGACACACGCCCCGGCCCCGGAGCTCTCAAGCATCATCAGAGCCGTTCCGAGCAACCCTGGATTGCTCACGTCCTTCCCGGCGGCGACCAGGCCTGCCTCCGCGAGAGTCGGCGGAAGGGCGAGGTGTGCGCGCACCTGTTCCGGTTGGCGCCACGACGTGGAGTCCCAATTCGGGAAGGGATCGTGCCACGCGCCCTCTACGTCGCCGACGAACACGATCGAGTGGCCCGGCCGTGCACTGCAGCTCGGGATGAGGTGTGACGCCACCCCGAGTATCGCCACCGACAGCCCGATCCCCGGGCCGTCCGGATGAAGATGGCCCCCCACCATAGGGATACCGAAGTGCTTGGACCCGAAGGCGAGTCCTCTGGCGACCTCGGCGCGCCACGAGAGGTCCTCCCCGGTGAGGACTTTCACCATAGCCAAGGGACGACCGCCCATCGCAGCAATGTCGTTGGCGTTCACGAGGACTCCACAGTACCCAGCCCAGAAGGGGTCTTCGAGAAGTCGGGCAGCCACTCCATCCGCGGCGAGCAGCAGGTGGGCGTCTCCGAACGGGATCGGTGCCGCATCCTCGCAGAACGCGGGGGGCCACTCTTCGGGCACGAACCCGGAAGACATGGCCTCGACGACGGCGCCGATCGGCTGCTTCCGGGCCAGTGCGGACGATTCGCTCAGAAGCCTGCGCACCGCCTCCGGGGAGGGCGGATCGCCCGTCGACCTCACGACGCCTTCGCCCCACGCTCGACGGAGCGCGAGAGGGGTGCCTTCATCAGTACGTGCGGCACCCCGCCGACACCCTCCGCAGGCCCCACGGTGACCCAGCCGAGCCGCTGGAAGAAGCGTTCGTTCCGCACCTGCACTACGGCCAGGAACACCCGAGCTCCCCGGACCGTCGCCTCGTGGACGGCGCGCCTCACCAGCTCGAACCCAGCGGCTCCGCGATCCTCCGAACGCACGGCGAGTCGTCCCCCCACCCACACACCGGGATCGCGCTCGTAGAGACGCACCGTACCCACCACGACTCCGTCCCGCACGGCCACGAGGTGAACGGCTGATGAATCGTGCTCGTCTCGGTCGGAATCGGCAAAGAGCCGCTGCTCGTCGCAGAACACCTCGCGCCTGATCGCGAAAGCCGCTCCCAACTCCTCGGACCGTGCCGAGCGGATCTGGAGAGACACCTTGCTCATATTCGCCTACCGTAGAGTGTGGCTACTGGCGGTCCGGCGGACGCGGCGGACGCGGGCGGAACCGCCGATGCGTCAGACTCCCACTCAGACAGGGCCGAACAGGCGGTGCACCGGCCACACCCGGCTCTGACCTCGGAATACGACAGCCCCGCGGCCTTCAGCGACACAGCTGCCGAAGCGTACACCTGTCTCATGAGGTCCGCCGGAGGGATGGGATGCTGTTCCAGCATCGAGCCGGGGACCGGACGGAAGGGCACCACGTGCGGGAGCACGCCCAACTCCGCCACTCTGCGCAGGCGGCGCATCGTGAGACCGAGGTGCTCACCAAGCCCGACAATCACGTACGTGCTCACCTGACCGCGCCCGAACACGGCGACCGCCTGACGCCACGACTCCACGTACCCCCTCCACCCGATAGCGGCTTTGGCCGGCGCTACCCAGGCCAAGACACGGGGGTCCAAAGTCTCAATGTGCAACCCCACGGTGTCCACCCCGGCCGCGCGCAGCACCTCGAACGAGGCGTGATCCTTCGGCGGCCTGATTTGCACGCCCACCGGGAGATCCACCGCCCCTGTGAGAGCCCGCGCGCACGCGGCCAGATGGCCGAGTTCTGCGCCGCCGTCCTCGGTGCAGCCCGTTGTCAGCACCACGTGGGACGCGAGACCCATGGCCGCCGCCGCCAACGCCACCTCGACGAGTTGCTCGGCGCTCTTGCGCGCGATGGTGCGACCGTCGTCCAGGCTGGCGCCGATCGCGCAGAAGCGACAGGCCCGGCCGGTGCTCCAGAACGCGCACGTCTGGATCACCGTAGACGCCAGACAGTCGCCGCCGTGGATCAGCGCGACCTGCCCGTACTTGACTCCGTCACGGGTGACTCGATCGTAGAAGGGATCGCTCGGCAGTATGTCCACGGCCAGCGGCACACGACCGTGCCCCTCCAGGAGCGGTCGACCGGCGCCGACGACGAGGCGATACGCTGCCGGACCTTCCCCCACGACCGGCACGGAGACGACCCTGCCATCGAGCGAGAGGGTGAGTCCCTGGGACGGTCCCGCTCCCCCCTTGCGCACCGCGGGAGCGGAGGAGCCGTCCTCTCGGAGCTCGCGTTCCACGACGACACCCCTGCTCTGCAGCTCTACCTTCAGAGCACGCCACTCGGCCGCGAGCATCACACCACCTCCCGAAGCGGGCGACTGCGGGAGACATCGGCCCCCACACCTCTGAAATAGCCGTTCAAGAACAACGCCGCCATGCGACTCAACTCTGGGAACAACAGCGACGCCACGTCCCGTCCCTCAGAGGAATCCTCGAGACGGCGTTTGAGCCGGCGAAGCAGTCGACCCACGTGGGCGGCCGATTCCTCGAGCCGTTCCACCTCGTCCCGCCCGTAGAGCCCTACGACCTCGCTTCCACGCCCACCATGACGGAGACGCCTCCACACGGCGTCGAGGAACACCGGGATCTTGCCTGGGTCGTAGTACTTGTGACCCAGCAGCCAGCTGGTGGGCGCCGATTCGAGCGAGAAGGCGACGATCCTGGCCTCACCCACCAGAGCGCGAAAGGCGCCATCGAGGGGGTGAGGCGGATACTCTGCCGCCGGCGCATACCTGACGGACCTTCGGGGTGACTCCCGCTCTACGAGCCGGCCGAGCATCGCGTTCGCCTCGGGGAAGCCCGGATGCTCAAGGTGTGGGGCAAAGGCGCACAACGTGCCCGAGCCGCGCCGCCTGCTGAAGCCGGCGGCGCCACCGACGAGCATGCGGGAAGCCAGAGCTTCGTCTACCAGGAACAACGTGTCCGGGCAGAAGGAGTCGAAGCGGGCCAACTCGACTTCTCCCGACGAGAGGAGCATCGGAGGGCCTCCGTAGAGAGGAGCCTCTATGCACGTCTCCGAGCCGCTGAGGTGACGGTCGCACACTGCGAAGCGCACCCGCTCCCTCACCGGATGCAGCGTGTACCGGCCCCCGTAGGCCGTCGCGGCCTTCTCCGGCAGCGCACGGATCGGCGGCAACTCGTAGACCACGTTGCCCGCGGTGGCATCCGTGAACGTGAACGGCTCAAGGGGCTCGTGGTCCATCCGCATGATCAGGTAGGCTCCCGCACAGAACCCGAGGTACAACCCACCCCTCTCGACGAAGCGCCCGATGTGCTCGGCGCCCTCGGCTCCCAACCCGACCGCCATGGCGACCGGATCGCCGCCGCCCACCGCGAGAGTGCCCACACGGTCGAGAGCTCCCGATATCACGGCCCCCTCGTCGAACACCGCCACAGTCGAGAACCCCAGGCACTCCAAACAGTCGACCAACCATGTCCAGGAGTGCGACGCACCGGTCCCGCCGTACACGCCGACGCTGAGGTCGGCGAGTCGTTCGTCCGCGGTCGACCGATGGGCGCGACGGACCACCTATCACGCCTCCGTGGTCGCGTCCGCGGGTGCCCGGGCTTCCGCCGCCACGTTAGCTTCGGCCGTGATATCCGCGCCGGTCCGGGGCTCAGCGCCGGCCTCGGGCTCAGCACCGACCGCAGGCTCGCCGCCGGCCGGGGACTCGCCGCCGGCCGGACTCTCCAGGCTTGTCCCTCCGATCGCCGCCGACACCAGCTCCGTGAGATCCATCATTCGCAGAGAGGAGCCGGCGCCTTGCATGCCCACCTGGAGCCCCTGGTAGCAGAAGGGGCACGTCGAGACGATTGCCTCGGCGCCCGTGGCCTCCGCCTCTTTGATGCGGGCGTGGGAGATGCTGCCCTGGAGCCCCGGGTACGCGGCCTTCACCCCGCCACCCGCGCCGCAGCACCGCGAGTTCTCCCGGATACGCTCCATCTCCCTGAACTCGAGACCCGGGATCCGGCCGAGCACCTTGCGCGGAGCCTCGAAGACGCCGGCGTGGCGCCCGAAGTGACACGGGTCGTGGTACGTCACCGTGAGGGGTACCTCGGTGTCGAGCGTGAGGACCCCTTGCTCCAGGAGACGCAGCAGGTACTGCGACACGTGGAGCACCTCGAAGTCGAGCTCCCCGACCTTCGGGTAGTCCCGCCCGATTGTCTTGAAGCACCCGGAGCAAGAGGTCACGAGCGTCTTGATCCCCAGCCCGTTGAACTGCTCGATGTTCTCTCGCGCCCGCTCCTCGAAGCGGTCAAGCATCCCCACACGTCGCATGGTGCTGCCGCAGCAGGGCTCGGCTTGGCCCAGGATAGAAAAGTCGACCCCGGCCTTCTGGAGCACCTTCGTCGTGTTGATGGCCACCTGTTTGAGGTTCATGTCGAACGAAGCAGTGCAGCCCACGAAGAGGAGCACCTCGGAGGTGCCGGGAGCGGCGGTGGCCACCCGGGCGATCTCGGCGTTCTTGCCCTTGGCGGCGCGAACCGCCCACCTGTCACGCGAGCTCCGGGGCTGCTGCCACGGATTGTCGTACTCGGCGATGTTGCGGTAGAGGGCTTCGTGGGGGGGCAGAGGTCCCTCACCGGCGGCGGCGAACACGGCGCGCACGCTCTCCCACAGGTCCATGGTGTCGATGCCGGTGGGGCACACAAAGTGGCACTGGCCGCAGGTGGTGCACTGGTACAGGTCTTCCTTGAGAGCGGCGAACTCTTCATCTGAGAGCGGGCGGCCCGAGACGAGCCGGGCGAGAACGCCGCCGACTTCGCCCCGAAGACGCCGAAGCGACCGCGCCCTCCCCCGTGGGGCTACCTCTTCTCTCTGCTCCTGTTCGTAGACGGGGCACCAGTTCGTGCACTCGCCGCAGCGGACGCAGGAGTCCAGTTCGAGGCCCTGCTTCCAACTGAGCAGCGACCAATCCATGCCCCGGGTCATATCGCCTCGCTCCTTTCGTGGGCGGTCGCCGCCGCAAGCGAGATCTCGATGGGTGCGGTGATCATGTGGACGAGCTTGCTGTACGGGATGTACGCTAGGAACGCCAGCGACACCAGGCCGTGCACCCAGAACAGGGTCATCATGTCTTCCACTCCGGGAAGCGCCGCCACCCAAGTGAACGCGGCGCCGGCGAAGGCCCACTCCGCGGCAGGTTGCCCTCCTCCAGCGAGCCGGACTCCCTCCGCGGCGAACCCTGTGAGCGAGACTCCCAGCAGGAACCAGAGAGCGACGGCGTCGTCGGCCAGGGTCTCGAGTTGCGGAGTGCGCGCCACGTACCGCCTGACTAGAGCGACCACGAGCCCGGCCAGCAGCACGAGGCCCCATACGTCGCCCCACACGTTGAGGAGCGCGTGCCCACCGGCCCCTTCGAAGAAGACGGCAAGTCCGCTCTCCTCAGGGACGAACCACTCGAGCACCATGAGCCACAGACTCTCGACAAACAGCAGGACAAAGCCCCAGAAGATCGCCATGTGCATCGCCCAGCGCAGGAGACTCTGGCGCCGCAGGGCGCTCTGGAGGAGAACGCGCGATATGACGGCACGGGCGAGAGCTCCGCGGTCCAGGTCGGAGTGCCAGCTGGGAGCCTTGCCGCGACGCCAGATCATCACGCGCGCCGCCACGCCAACCGCCATGACGACCCCGGCCAGGGTGGCGAGCACGTAGAAGACTATGGAATGCCCGTAGCCCACGTCCCCTCCCCTAGACCACTCGCGGGGAGAGATCCCCCGCGACATCCGCGTGCGCGGCCTGAAGGCCCGCGGCATCGAGGGACATCCCCGTCCCAAGGCGGACCGCCTCCAGAAGCTCCTCCGTGGCGGGCGACTCACTCGTAGCCAAGAACACGGGGCACACCCCGAGAACGTAGCCTGCTCGAACGCGTTCGTCCGAGGTACCGGCCATCGGAGCCACCGGGGTCACCGACGACGGATCCCCGTCGATGGCGGCGAGACCATCCGCCGCCGTGTGTGCCCCCGCGCTCACGGCCACAGCGACGCACGCCTGGGGCTGCACCCCCCTGCGGGCGGCTCCCTCGAGCAGGCGCCCGGCCTCCTCCGGCGAGAACCCGCCTCGGAACAGGGTGAGCACGGCCTCGCCATCGGTGAGAAGACATCCCGGCTCGGCCACATCGGTGGAGCGCAACTCGTCGGCGGGCTCGTTGTACTTCACGTAGGTGAAGCAGCGGCATGGGCAAGAGAAGCACCCTTTCCCGCGGTGGACGGCGGGCGCGAGCCACTCGTCACACGCGGCGGAGTCGGGAGCTCCGCCGACCAGACCCTGGATCACGTTCCCGGGCAGCGCGGCGGTGGCCACGGCCTCGCCCATGGCCAGCGAATGCTCGAACAACTCCTCCGCCTCCTCGGCGTCGAGAATCCCCAGGCCTCTCATGGCGACGGCCTTGAGGTTCTTGGCTCCGAGCACCGCTCCGAACCCGTTCGCGTCGGCAGTGCTCCAGTAGTTCGCCACTACCTGGGCGGCGGGCACTCCCCGCTCGCCGGCGGGACCCACCGCAAGCACCTGGATGACCTCATCGCCCTTGGCCGTCTTGATGGTGTCGCTGGTCTCCCAGGTGTCGAGGCCCCACAACTGCGAGGCATCCTCCAGCACGGCGATGCCGTCGTGAAGCCAGAGGTACACGGGCGCGGCCGACGCGCCCAGTATCACCACGGCGTCGAACCCCGAGTACTTCAGCTCGCTCCCAAGGAACAGAGTGAGCGGCACGTGCAGGGGCGCCCCGCCCTCGCCGAGCCTGCTCATCACACACAGAGAGCCGCCGGGGGCGAGTGTGCCGGTGAGCGGTCCCGTCGCCAGTACGACGGGGTCTCGATCGGCGTGCTCTGCGAGCAACCGTTCGGCGAGAGCGGCGCCGCCGATGACCTCTTCCGCCAGCTCGTCCTCGAACGACCCTGAGATCGCGGTGGACGCCTTGAGGTCCACCACGAGTATGTGCTCAGCATAGAGATACATGTCACACCCTCTCCGCCACGACGATCGCCCCAGCCATGCAGGCCCGCGCACAGGGGGCCGGGTCGCAGGCGTCGCAGGGTGGCCTCAGAAGGATGGGTTTGCCGCCCGGAGAGCTGTCCTCGACCGGCTCGCCCTGCCTTCGGACCTGCACCCCATCCGGACGCGCGGCTACGAGTTCGTCCTCGGTCTTGTACAGCAGGCCGAAGTAGTTCTTCTTCTCATCGGCGCGGTAGAGCAGGATGCTCGACGACGTCACCGTGTAGCCCTCGTCGCGATAGTGGCCGCAGGCGATCTCACAACGGCCGCAGCCGTTGCAGAGGAGCGGGTCGATCTCGAGGTGAGCTGTCATCGGGGTACCTCCTGGGGAGTCTGTGTCGTCGCAAGAAGAGTCATTGGTTCGGGGACCCGGTCGGGCATCCGGTCGGGCATCCGGTCGCAGTGCGGAGAAGCCGTTGCAGGAGGCGGGCGGCGAGGGCGACCGCAGGATCGTCCGCGACTCCGCCCGATCGACCAAGGACCCGCACGTCGAACTCCATGACATCGGCGCCGACGAGCCGAGCCTTCGACAGCAGTCCGCCCGCGATCCCCTCGATCACGCGCTCGATGTCCGCCGCCTCCAGCCCGGTGCGGTCACGGAAGCGCACCGACTTCGTTGCGGCATTCGCCCCCACGTCGAGGTCGATAGAGACGTATGCGTAGGTGGCCGTCATCCGATCCAGCGCCCACGCCACCCGCGCCGGGTTGGCGGCGACTTCGTCGCGGGTGAGCGCCGTCACGCCCCGTCTGCGTAGCGCTGAGTAGGCCCCCACGTACCCCTGTATCCGCGGGTCGTCGATCTTCCGGGCCCGACTGGGTGGGGTGTCGGCAACGCCGATCAGATAGAGGTTGCCGGGATCGATCGTCCCCTCCTCGATCAGATGGTACAGGAAGGTACTCGCGTTGTAGGAATCCGGCCGGTCACTGAGCAACGGGTCGCCTACGTCGTACACCGAGCGCGGATTCGTCTCAGCGTCGTAATGCACGGCGCCGGAGGTCACCGCCGTCGGGATGGCGTCGGTGTGGGCGTCGAGTACGACCACCGCCAGATCGCGCGCGCCGTGCCGCCGCGAGAGCGCGCGCAGCACGCCTCCGGTGAGCGAGTGATCGACCCCCACCATAAGAGGGATCCGCGGGAACACGCCGGCCTCAACGAACGCCTCGATCTCTTCGGCCAGACGCCGGCAACCGTCTTCATCGACGAAGCGGGCAAACGCCGCCTCGGTGATCATCTCCAGGCGTTCCGGCCCCGGCGTCGGCGAGACCCAGGCCCGCTCTCTGGACGATGCAGCGTGATGGATCACGGCATCCGCGAGTCCGTCGGCGGCCGCAGCCGCGACGGCGTCCACCAGGGAGACGGGGTCCCGCTCGGCGTGAATCCAGGCGTGCTTCGACCGGACCGACGCCGTGCGCTCGTCGGGATCGGCCAGGGCCTCGAACAGCACCGCAGCCGGCGCCTCGCATCGCCCGGCCGGGCCGGAGGACGGTCGGCTCTCAGCGAGCGAAGAAGTCATCCCTCGCCTTTCGGAGTTGCCGCACGTTCTCGAGCGGGGACCGCGGCGCGATGCCGCAACCGGGAGTCAGGAAGTGGGTGCCCGCCTCGAGGGCCGCGATCGACTCGTCGTAGACCTCCTCGGGCGTCCCCATGAAGATGGTGGTGGTGGTGGCCACATTGCCGAAGACGGCCACACCCGCGCGCTCGGCCACCTCCACCGCGTGCCTCATGTCTGCCTTCTCTTCAATGCTGATGCCTGCCACGCCGGTGTCGCACATCAGGGGGACGATCTTGTCGGTGTTGGCGCAGATGTGCAGCACGAGGGGACCGTCGACCGCGGCCGCGACCTCAGCGATCACCGGCTTCACGAACCGCTCCCAGGAACGCGGGCTCATGAGCGCGGGCCCCGACGAAGGCTCCGCCATGACGAAGTAGTCGGCGCCCTGGGCAAAGGCCCAGCGGATCACGTCGATCATCGCGGTCTTCGTGACCTCGAGCACCTGACGCACCTTGTCCGGCTCCTTGGCCGTCCATCTCATGAACTGCTCGGTGCCCACCAGATTGGCGGCGCAGGTGAACGGTCCCTCTGTCTCCCCGTACACAGCGTATTCCTCGCCCACACGATCCTTGAGGATGCGGAACTGCTCCTCAAAGACCGGAAAGCGGCCGCGACGCAGGAAGTCGGCGGGATAGTCGAGCGAGTCAAGACTGTCCGCGAGCGGGTGGCTCTTGATGGAGTACTGCATGTCGATCCTCGGTTCCCCGAGGGCGCAGCCGAAGGTCTCGCTCATGGGCACGATGTCCCAGCCCATGGCCTTGACCCACTCGAACCCGGCGTGCTCCACACCGGCGAGTGCCAACTCGGCCATCGCCTTGGCGTCGGTGTCGGCGAGAGGTCGCGCGGCGCCACAGGCCTCCATCAGGTCGACCATGCCGTAGGTGGTCGTGCAGCCCACCGGGGTCTTGTCTACCGCCCGGCCGGCCAGTCGCTCGAGGACACGTTGCTTCGGCTTCATGGTTCAGCCCCCCTTCGACGCTTTGCCCAACCCCGAGTCACCGGCCAATGCCTCGTCGATCAGCTCCGTGAGGTCGCGCACCGGCGTGCCGTTCCCCACGCGCTTCGCGCCCTCCCCCAGGTTGTTGCGGCAGAAGGGGCAGATGGTGACCATCTCGCCGGCGCCGGTCGCCTCCCCCTCCTGGATGCGCTTGGCCGCGTTCTTGGTGGCCCACTCCCCGAAGCCGGTCATAACCCCACCGCCCCCGCCGCAGCAGTAGGAGTTGGAGCGGATGCGCCCCATCTCGTGGAGTTCGACGCCGCGGATCGCCTCGAGAAGAGCGCGGGGGGCGTCGTAGACACACGCAGAGTCGTCCTGCCCCAGGTATGCGCCCGCGTACTGGGTGGAACCGTCCTCGTCGACCGAGAACGCGGCCAGGTGGCGCCCGGTGTGACAGGGGTCGTGGTACGTGACCACCCGGGGCTCGATGGCTTGGAGGTCGAGACGCCCCTCTTCGAGCAGCCGGTGCAGGTAGTCCACGACGTGCACGACCTCGATGCCCTCCATGGCCTCTTCGTACTCGGCGGCCAGCGCGTAGTCCTTGCGGATCGCGCGGAAGCAGCCCGCGCACGAGGTCACGATCGTCTCCACCCCCCGCTCGCGGTGGAGCCGCGAGAAGGCCTCGAGGTTCGCCTCCGCCAGGCGCGTGAAGGTATCGACCTCACCCAGTCTCATGGCGGTCGATCCGCAGCAGAGCTCCTCCTCGCCGAGGATGCCGAAATCCAAGCCGAGCTTGTTGAAGACCGAGGTCGTTGCCGTGGGCATGACCCGACCGGCCTGGTTGTAGGCACCGGTGCAACCCACGAAATAGAGGATGGGCGCGGCTTCCTTCTGGATATCCTTGACCGGCCTGGTGCCCTTGCGGAACGCCCGGGTCCAGTCGGTACGCACCCTGCGCGGGCCCTGATACGGGTTGGCGTAGGTGGCGATGGACTGCGCGATGATCTTGTGGCCAGGGAGGGGCCCCACCCCCTCCTCGACCGCCCGTCTGCGCATCGCCTCGATCATCTCGATGATCACCGGCTTGTGGTCGAGCTGACACTGGTTCTGGCAGCCGCCGCACAGAGTGCACTTGTAGAGGGCGTCCACCAGGTCTTGATCGAGGTCGAGCTCGCCCCGCAGGATCCCGCGGGCGAAGGCGATCTTGCCCTTCGACGCCATGTAGCCCTCGAAGCCGAACTCGGTGCCGGCTGGGCAGATGTCGGCGTTCGTGGGCGGCGGGCCGTAGTCGTAGGCCGTCTTGCAGGTGCCGCACGCGGTGCACCGCCACACCGAGTGCTCCAGATCTTCCAGTGTCGGTATATTCCAGTCCATCTTCCCTCCGGACGCCGGGGTCGCCCCGACGGTCACGATCGGCTGCCTCCGTCAGATCCCGAGCTTGCCGGGGTTCATGATGTCGTTGGGGTCGAGCAGGTGCTTCACCCGCTTCAGAAGATCCAGGTAGCCGGGGTGCACTCGTTTGTTGATCTCGATGGCGAAATCCACGGGGGGTTTATAGGGGATGCCGCCGTGCTCGAGGTCCACCTTGAGGCACTCCACGATCGCGTGCCGGGCGTTCTCGATGGACTCGGGCGTCTCCTTGCTGAACGGGATCATCGCCCGGAGCATGCCGTAGTGGACACCTCGGTACATGCTCATGCGCACCGCGGGCGAGAGGTCGTGATCGATGAGGATGCGCTTCCAATCCGTGTACACAGGCGCCCACTTCTTCGCGGGCGTGAACGTGCCCGGCCAGGAGATGCCGGCGCCCCCCTCTTTGCAGTAGTTCTTGGTGGAGCCCACGATCTGGCTGGGCAGCTGCGTCCTGGCCCGCAGGGCCTCCTCCGGGTACTCGGTCACTTTGAGCGACGTGCCCTTGGCCTGCTCTTCGCCCACCACCATCTGCCAGATCTCTTCCTTCGCTTCTCGCTCCTTCTGCGTCCACGAGGTGGTGTTTGCGAAGCTGAAGAACTCCGGTGTGCCCTCGGGCTTCGGTCGATACGGGGAAGGGATGGGCACCTGCGAGAGCCACCAGGATACGGCCGTAAGGTCGTCGCAGATCTCATACTTGCTCAGGTTGAGCATGTAGGAATACATGTCGTGCACGTCGACGCACGACACGGTGAACACCTTCAGCAGCGGCGGGAGCGGGTGCACACCGATGCCCAGCTTGGTCACGATACCGGTGGAGCCGAGCCACCCCTTGAAGAGGCCGTCGAGTTGCGGGAGCGGGAGGAGACTGTGCCAGGCCTCGCCGTTGATGGCACACGAACCTACGCGCACGAGCTCGCCGGTGGGAAGGACCACCTCCATGCTGGTGATCTCCTGGCTGTTCAGCCCGTAGCGGGCGTTCAGCCCCCCGATGCCGTGCGAGATGGCGCACGACGCCACCGAGGCCGACGGCGGGCCCACCGGCCAGCCAAAACGCAGGTCGTACGCGTGCAGGGCCTCTGCCAGCATTGCGTGGGTGACCCCGGGCTCGATGACCGCGTAGTGAGCCTCGTCGTCGATCTCGATGATGCGATTCATGCGCTTGAGATCCATCAGGATGCCGCCGCGCTCGGGGATGCACAGCCCGCCGATGTTCGTGCCGGCGGTGTAGGGCACCACCGGGATCTTCTCGCGGTTGGCGAGACGCATGATCTCTTGGATCTGCTCCACGGTGGTCGGCATGACTACGTAGTCGGGCGGCTTCGGCTCGACGAATGACATGTCGTACGAGTACGCGTAGCGCACATGTTTGGCGGAGCTCGCGCTCCCTTCGCCCACGATCGCTGTCAACTCGTCCATGATCGACGTGCTGTCGATGGTGTCGACGGCGCTGCTCATGTGGTCCCCCCTCTGGGATAGTCCGCCTGCCGGTGAGGAACACGCGCGCGTGATCCCTCAACAAGCAGCCTACAGTCATCATGGGTAAGGCGCCATGTCCTATAAGGATGAAACCGCCCCGCCCCCGTCGTCTGATTGATGCTATTCCCTCGCGGTCTCGCCGCCGCCTCTTGTCAACCTACGCTCGGCGGCCAACGCCCGCGTGGCGAGATGCGTCTCGAAGCGCACATCAGAGTCGCCGAGATCGAGGTCGAGGATGTCGGCGAGTCGGTCGAGGTGGTACTTCAACGTGCTCGGGTGGATGTTCAGGGTGCGCGAGGTCTCGATCTTGTTGCAGGCCGAATCCAGGTACGCTCCGAGGGTGTGCACGAGGTCCGACCTGTGTACGGCGTCGTACTCGACGAGACCGCCGAGTCTCGCCTGCACGAAGCGGGAAAGGCGGCTTGGGTCGGCCGGGTCGTAGAGGATCCCAAGCACTCCCAGCTCATCGTACGCGATGAAGCACAATCCCTGGGCGCGGCCCTGTGCCGCGCGCAGACACGCGAGGGCCTCATCGTAACTTCGTCGCAGGTCTCCGGGGCGATCGGCCGCGGCCCCCAGTCCGGCGCGCATCTGCACGCCGGGGAAGTGGGCGCGCAGCCGGCTCCGAAGCGCCTGCTCGAGGTCGTGCCGGAAGCCGGATGTCTCGCCGGGATCGGTCGGCCGGCGGACCAGCGCGACGACCCGCTCTCCCTTCGTGTTCGTCAGGACATCCACCTGGGCTCCCATAAGAGCCCGGCGCACGTGGTGGAAGAGGTCCTGGCGCGCGCGGCCGCGAACGTCGCCCTGATTACCCTCCCCGGCGGACGCCGGCTCCACCTCCCCAAGCTCCACGAGGAGCACCGAGTGGGCGCGGCTCAAGTCGTGCCCTAGATGCTGCGACCGGCGTATGGCCGACTGTACTGTCTCGGCATCGTCGGAGAGCAGGTCATCGAGTAGGTCCCCCCGAAGACGCTGCTCCACCTCCGCCTCCACGCGCATGCGCATCATCCGAAGGGCGACGACGACCGCCGCGCGCTCGATCACGCGCAGATCGTAGTCATCGAGCGTGCGCCCTCGTTGCAGCACGTGAACGTGCCCGAGGAGTTCCTCTCCCGACCAGACGGGCGCGATCGCAAGAGGCGCTTCGTGGCCGCCTTCCGGTGAGCCGGACATGATGGTGGGTTCCCTCACGTCTTTGGCCGCCTCGGGCCACGAACCCTCCAGCCCCGGTGGGTGGCAGGCCAGGAGGTTCGCATGGCTGTCGTAGAGGGCGGTGGGGTTCCCGACGAGCCCGTGCAAGGCCTCGGCTACGGCGGCGTAGTCGCCGTCTCGAAGGACGATAGCGCTCAGGCGATCGTGCACCTCGACCTCCCTGCGCTCCTGCTCGTAGAGCTGGGAGTTGGCGATGGCGATCGCCGCCTGGTCGGCCATGCCCTGGAGCAGGCGGGCGTCCCGCTCCGTGAAATGCGCAGGGCGTCGATCGGCCGCATACAGCACGCCTGTCACCTTGTCGGCGATGAGCATGGGCACCGCCACCACGGCCTTCACGCCCTCGCTGATCACCATGTCGCGAATATCCGGGCGGGTGACGTGCTCGAACCCGGCGTAGTCCTCAATGATCACGGGGCGCCGTTCCTGCGCCACCATACCGCCCACACCCACGCCGAACTCCATCCACATGCGATCGCGCCAATATGGACTGATCCCGTGGGTCATGCGTATGCGCAGCTCCCGTTGCGCACGATCCGCGAGGGCCACGTAGGAGATCTCCACTCCCAGCAGTTCCGCCGACTTGCGGCAGATAAGGGCCAGCACACGATCCAGGCTGCCAAGCGCAGAGATCTCCTTCATGATCTCGTGGAGCGCGCTGATCTCCTTCTCGCGGGCGTCCACGTAGACGGCCGCGACCGCGACCGCGTCGATGACGGCCTCCGCGGCCGCTCCGAGCGTCTCGAGGAGACGCAGGTCGTCTGGAGAGAAGCGGTCGATACCGCGATCACCCGCAAAGACGAAACCGCGGCCGCTCGAGCCGCACTCGACCGGGATCATGACGTGGGAAGCGGCGCCGGTCATCGCTGCCAGCGAGGCGCCGAGGGTCTCGAGTCCCGCACGCCTGGGAGACTCGTCCGCCGGCATCGCGTATGCCGGGTCGCGACCGATGGAGTCCAAGCGTGCCCGAACGAGTCGGTCGGCTGCTTGGTCGACACCCGAGGATCCGGCGACGAACCACCGACCGACCGGCGCGGGGAGTGGCATCTCTTCCGCCAGAAGCAAGCCGAGGATGCAGGAATCGCAGCCGAGCGAGATCGCCGTGAGTTCTACCAAAGACCGTAGGCGCACCATAGGGCCACCTGTGCGGCTTGTCTCACGCGCGCACTCGCCCTCACGCAAGTCGTCATGCCCACTCGTGTCGTCGGGCCGGGGGCTACCCATCATGCTCTCCCCGCCTCCAGTCTCGGCCCCGACTCCACAACGTCGAGCGTTCGTGACCCTAAGAACTCCCCCCTACCCAACAGGCCATCTCGCACCGGCGGCAGTAGCGCACCAGCTTCCCCGGCTCACCGGTGTCGGCGCGCGTGATGCTCTCGTGTTTCCCGACATCCGCCTGCATCTGCACCTCGCAGCGGTCCCGGTCGTAGGCGCCCTCCCGCCCGGGCAGCTCCTCGAGACTGTACTCTTCCTTGGTCCTGACGATCCGAGCCATCGCCTTCCTCGGGCACGCGGTCCGGCAGGGCATGGCGCAGTCGACGCACGGGTCGAAGTCCGCCGGCCCGGTCGACTCCAGTTCGCGGTCGACGGCGAGGCAGCGAAGCCTCACGCGGGGCCCGTAGCCCGGGGTGACGAGCAGGTTGTTACGACCGATGCACCCGAGCCCGGCGAGTACGGCGGCGTCCTTGAGGAAGAGGCCGCCCTTCTCGATGTGGTAGGGCAGGACGCCTGCGGCGATACCGTGCTCCGCGGCCAACCAGCGGGCCAACTCGTCGGCCGCGTCGATGAGAAGACGGTTGCCCGCCGTTCCCCCGGAGAGACCGTCGCGCCACCAGTCGAGATGCGGCTCCTCCTCGGGATGTCGCACCGCGATCATGATGACCGACCGTGCCTTCTCTGGCCAGTCAATCTGCCCGTGCACGCGCCCGAGGACCATCTTCGAACCCGCACCCGAATACTCCCCGAGGAGACCGAAGACACGATGCGAGGGAGACTCGCGCAGGTCGTCGATGCGTGCCACTCCCGCCAGGTCGGCGCCGCGGTCGAGGGCCGCCCGCACGATGGCCGCGCTCAGGGCCGCACTCGTGCCCGGGCTCATTCGAAGCCGTCCCGCAGGCCCATCGGACCCTCGGTGAAGATGCGCGCATCCATCAGCGCCGGGGCCGCCTCGATGATGGGCCGGAACGCCATGTGCGGCAGGATGTCCCGCTCGATGTCGACGCCCGGCGCGACCTCGAGCAACACGACACCGGCCTCGGTCAACTGGAACACGCACCGCTCGGTCACGTAGAGCACCCGCTGCCTCTTCCCAGCCGCGTACCGGCCGCTGAACGTGATCTGCTCCACCGCTTCGACGAACTTCCGCACGCGACCTTCCCGGCCGATGCGCACCTCGCCGTCTTCGAAGGAGAGTTCCAACCCGCCTGTGGTGAAACTCCCCAGGAACACGACACTCTTCGCACATTGGGTAATGTCGATGAAGCCGCCCGATCCGGTGATCTTCGGGCCGTAGCGACTCACGTTCACGTTGCCGTCGCGGTCGGTCTCGGCGAGTCCCATGAAGCCGATGTCGAGCCCACCCCCGTGATAGAAATCGAACTGTGAAGGCTGGTCGATTATCGCCGCCGGATTCCTGCCCGTGCCGAAGTCCCAGGCGCCCGCGGGCAGTCCGCCCACGATGCCCGACTCGGTGGTGAGGGTGACCAGGTCGAAAATGCCCTCCTCGGCCGCCACGAGCGCGATGCTCTCCGGCACGCCCATTCCGAGGTTCACCACGTTCCCGGCCCGGAGTTCGAGCGCGGCGCGCCGGGCCATCACCAGGCGTTCGTCCAGTTGGGCGGTGGGACCCACCGTCACCGGAGTCCTGATCTCGGCGCTCAGAGACGGGTCGTAGTCGTGGCCGAACGTCTGCACGTGGTTCTCGGGCGCGGCCACGACTACGGCATCGACGAGGATCCCGGGCACCACGATGTGCTTGGGGTTCAGAGTGCCTCGCTCCGCGATCCGCTCCACCTGCACGATCACGAGGCCGCCGGAGTTCTTGGCCGCCATCGCTTGAGCCCGCACCTCGAGGAACAGAGCCTCGCGCTCCATGGTCACGTTCCCATCGACATCCGCCGTGGTGCCTCTCACGATCGCCACGTGGATGGGGAAGGTCTTGTATGCGAGGAACTCCTCACCGTCGAACTCGATGACCTCCACCAAGTCCTCGGTGGTGACCTCGTTCAGCTTGCCCCCACCGTTCCGGGGATCGGCGAAGGTGCCCAACCCCACGAAGGAGATCGTGCGCGGCCGGTGCGACGCGATGTCGCGGAACATGTCGCAGATGACCCCCTGCGGCAGGTTGTAGGCCTCCACCTTGTTGTCGGCCACGAGGGAACAGATGGTCGGGGCGGTGCCGAAATGTCCGGCGATCACCTTCTTGAGCAGACCCTCGTGCCCGAAGCGGTTGAGCCCCCTCGTGCCGAAGTCCCCCTGGCCTGCGGGATAGAACAGCGTGAGGTCGCGCGGGTGTCCTTCTGAGAGGAACCGCTCCTCCAAGGCGATGGCCACCTCCTCCGCGAAGACGCTCCCGAAGAAGCCGCTCGTGGTGACCGTAACCCCATCGTCGATGAGTCGCACGGCTTCCCACGCCGACATCACCTTCCCAGGCCCGCGCCCCGGCGCGATATCGGCCCCGGGGGCGCCTTCGGCGCCGCCGGCGGCGGCCCCGGAGCGCGCGGCACGCTCCGGCCTAGCTGGGTAGCCCATGTCCCGAAACCCCCCTCATACGTACATGCCGCCGTTCACCGCCAAGACCTGACCCGTCACGTACCCGGCGCCCTCGGACGCCAGGAAGCCGACCGCGTGTGCCACCTCCTCGGGACTCCCCGCGCGGCGGAGCGGCACCGTCTCCAGCAACATACCTCTCACCTTCTCGGGCACCGCCGCCGTCAAGGCCGTCTCTATAAACCCCGGCGCCACCGCGTTCACCGTGATGTTCCAGCGAGCCAGCTCCTTGGCCAACGTCTTGGTCACGCCGATGACGCCCGCCTTGGCCGCCGCGTAGTTCACCTGGCCTATATTGCCCATCTGTCCCGTGGCAGAGGAGAGGTTCACGATGCGCCCGTCTCCCGAGTCCCTCAGCAACGCCACGGCGCGCTTGCAGCACAGGAACACGCTCTTCAGGTTCACGTCGAGCACCTCGTCCCACTCGCTCTCCGTCAGCTTGGTCAGTAGGCCGTCGCGCGTGATACCCGCGTTGTTCACCAGGATGTCGAGACGCCCGAACTTCTCCTGTACCGCCGCGAAGAGCGCCTGCACGTCGGTGTCGCGGGCCACGTCGGCCCGCAGCGCGAGGGCCCGCCGACTCAGGCGCCTCACCTCGGTCGCCGTCTCCTCTGCGCCCTCGAGCCCCCGATCGACCGCCACCACGTCGACCCCGTCCGCGGCCAACCTCACCGCCACGGCCCGGCCGATGCCGCGGCCCGCCCCGGTGACTACCGCGACCCGGGCCTCACTCGGCGTCATGGCCTCATCCGATCCCGCGAGCCCGGCCATCACAGAGCCTCCAGTGCCACCGCGAGAGACACGCCGCCGCCGCCGCAGAGGGTGGCAAGCCCCAGTGGGACCTCCCGCCGGCGCATCTCGTGGAGCAAAGTGACCATGACCCGTGCCCCTGTCGCCCCGACCGGGTGCCCCAAGCCGATGCCCGAGCCGTTCACATTCGTGATCTCGCGATCGAGCCCGAGCTCTCGCTCGACGGCGATGTACTGCGCCGCGAACGCCTCGTTCACCTCGATCAACCCGAAGTCACCGAGACCCAGCCCACTCCGCTTGAAGAGATCCTGCACGGCGGGCACCGGCGACAGACCCATCACCGAGGGGTGGCACGCCCCTCGACCGACGGCCCGCACTTTCGCAAGCGGGGCCAGACCGAGGCCGGCGGCCGTGTCGTGCGCCATGATCAGGAGAGCGGCTGCCCCGTCGTTGATGCCGCTCGAGTTGCCGGCGGTGACCGTGCCGGTCTTCGGCACGAAGGCCGGAGGGAGCGAGGCGAGCTTCTCGAGGGTGATGCCCGGACGGTAGTGCTCGTCCTTGGCGAAGATGATGGGTTCCTTCCCTCGCCGGCCGACCATCACGGGCACGATCTCCTCGGCGAAAGACCCGTCGTCCGTGGCCCGTTCCACCGACCGATGACTGCGCAGGGCGAGCTCGTCCATCTCCTCACGCGTGATGCCGTGGTGCTGCGCCACGAACTCGGCGGTGAGTCCCATGATGTACGGTCGACCCACATAGTCCCTGAGCGGGGATGCCGCGGCGTCCACCGGACCGTCCTCCGGATGAGGGAAGTAGTACGACCCGCAGTGGAGCCCGTGGATCAAGTCGTCCACCAGTGGCTGATCCTGCATCCGGCCGCCCCAGCGCGCGCTGGGGACGGTGTAGGGCACGTTCGACATCGCTTCAACGCCGCCGGCGAGGATGACGTCGGCCATGCCCGCCTGGATCATGGCCATGCCCGACACCACCGCCTCCATGCCCGAGAGGCACACGCGGTTGATCGTGACCGCTGGAGTCGTCTCGGGCAGGCCGGCCACGAGCGCCGCTACCCGGCCGACGTTGCACGCGTCGATCGGTTCGAACACGCAGCCGAAGCGGATGTCGTCAATCTCACGCGGGTCGAGGCCCGCTCGGGCGACCGCAGCCTGCATGACCGTGCCGGCCAGAGTCACCGCGTCGGAGCCCTTCAGCGCCCCCCCGAACGCGCCGATCGCCGTCCTGCACGCCGATACCACCACCACATCCCTCACAAGGAGCCCCTCCCCCTATGCCGCACGACGCGCCGACATGGCCTGCTCATGACGAGAACAGGACGATGAGGCAGTCGGCGCCTTCGTCGCCGAGAGGCAGCGAGCGATGCGCGATCCCCGAGTCGAAGTAGACGCTGTCGCCCTCGTTCATGACGTACTCCTGGTCTCCGTGGTAGAAACACAGCGAGCCCCGCTGCACGACGAGGAGTTCCTCACCCGGGTGATGGAAATCAGGCGTCTTTATGGTGTCCGCGGGTATCTTCAGTACGTATGCGTCCATGTGTCTGCCCGGGAAGCGCTCCACCAGCGTTTCGTACGAGTAGCCGAACGGGGTCCCGTTCTTGGCCATCACGGTACGTTCGCCCATTCTGACCAGGGAGCACACGGTGGGATCGTCGCTCTCTCCGAACAGCGCGCTCATGCTCACGTTCAGCGCCCTGGCGATATTCACCAGCGTCGAGACCGGGGGAGCCTTGGCCGAGTTCTCGACCTTCGACAGATATCCCTTGGTCATGCCGCACATGGCGGCCAGCCTGGTCAGCGACAACCCTCGTTCCCCCCGCAGTCTCCGGATGTTGCCGCCTATCTCGGACTCGTCAAGCACGGGACCGCCCTTTACAGTCGACGGGGCTGGGCAGGGATCGGGGGACCAGGGAATCCGCGAACTCACTGGGCCCCCGACGAACGATGGATCGACGTTGTTTCCCAAGTGGAAACATCATAGGCAGCGGAACGGACTGTGTCAAACCCCGTTCCGCGGCCGTGAACCGAGACCTCGTCGCGCCCCGTGGGATGGAGGGCTCCTGCGGCGTAGGTCGCCGTCGGGACACCGATCTCAGTCTTCGACGGTCACCGTGCCGTCGGGTCCGACATGCACTCGGTCCCCCGAGCGGACTGCCTCGAGGATCTCTGGTCCAAGCCGATCCACGGTCACGATACGGCCACCCGACCAGACGTCGGCAACCACCAGTCCCCCGGCGGCGAGGGGATCGATCTGGCCCGAGAAGAGGACGGCCGCCGGAGCGTTGCCCAGGGCCACGAGCCGCATCCACACCGCACCGCTCGAGGTGGAGCCTGTGGTCTTGGGGACACAGAGGATCTTCCCGGCCAGGTCCATCCCGTAGAGATCGGCGTTGCCGGCGTCGGCGCACACCGCGGAACTCGAGGATACATGGATGCTGGTGAAGAAGCTCGCATAGGTGTTGAAGCCACGACGACTCACCGCGGCCTCCCCCGTGACCTCGCCCGCGAGCACCGGTCGGCCCTTCCACGTGAGCGCCACCTAGATGCTCCCCTCGGTCACGATCCGCACGATCTCCTCGTCACGGAAATACCGAGCGTGTGTGTAGGCCCGGAGCTTGCTCGAGTTGGTGATGATCGCTTCGCCCGCCGAGAGGTCGTCGTCGAACAGCTGCATGGCGCACCCGGGGCTCAACCGGACCCCGGCCTCGCGCAGCCGTCCGGCCAGGTCGGCGTCCTCGCCGAACGCCCGCAAGACCCCCGGAGCCGCGGCCAGGGTGGTCGGCACCCGCACTCGTTCAAGACCACGGTCTCCGAGTTCGGCGACTATGCTCTGGGCCCACCGGCGTAGCTGCTCGAGGCTCAGATGCGGGCACCCCACGAAGCACTTGTCGGGCGCCGCCCCGGGGTCCTCCCACAGAACCGGTAGACCCGTCTCCAGCCGGGACAGCACGCCCTCGTCGACGCGATACGTGTCGTATCCCGGGACCAGAAGCCCCTCCCCCTCGTCCACGGCTTCCGGCGTCACCCCCTCCACGTGGAAGAGCCCCACCGCGCCTCCCGTCGCGGCTGCCGCCCCCATCTCGTGCAGATAGTCGAGCGTCGCGCGCTCCTCGGGGGGACCCAGCCAGCGATCGAGGCCCACGACATACGGCACTTCGGCGACGACATACCTGCCGATGGCCGCGCCCAGTAGTTGGGCGACGGGCAGCGACTCCGTGACCACTTCGACGCGGCGTGTCGCCCGGCGACCTTCGTCGGTGAGCAGGCCGGAGAGCGGCGCCCGCCCCACGATGTTGCACAGCAGGTCCACGATCGCCCCGTTCCGGTTGCTACGGGCGCCGATGACCGAGTTCGCGAACACCACACACGCCGACTCCGACCACGCGAGGATGTCACCGCGGCGCGGGAGGTTGCCCACCTCGGGAAGATACGGGGTGCACGTGCATGCGTCGGGCGCCAGGAGACCGAGGCTCGCCATGCGCTCCATGTAGACCCCCTGATCCGCGTACATCGTCTCGAGCTTCTCGATCTGCGCCGGATCCAAGAACCAGTTCTCGTAGTCGAGCGGAGGCAGGGGGTCGAGCGTGAACGGTCGGCACGTCGTCAGACCAGTCGCCACCAGTTCGTCGAGCATCGCCACGGAGGGAGCGATACCGGGTAGGGCGTAGGCGATCACGAAGTGGCCATTGCCGGTGATCTCCACGAGTCTCTCCGCCGAGAGCGCCTCGGCGTACCCCACCACGGTGCGCATGATCCGACCCAGGACCGGTCCAAGGTCTCCATCGAGCACCGAGCGTTCGTAGGAGGTCAGTAGCACGGTCGGGGACGGGGTTGCCACGGCGCCGGGTCAGGCTCCGCCCAGGTATGCCTCGCGCACCTGCGGGTTCGTGAGCAACGCCTGGGCGTCGTCGGAGAGGACGATCGAGCCGGTCTCGAGCACGTAGCCGCGATGGGAGATCTCGAGCGCCACGTTCGCGTTCTGCTCCACGAGGAGGATCGTCGTGCCCTGCGAGTTGATCTCCTTGATGATCTCGAAGATCTTCTCCACAAGCATCGGCGCCAGCCCCATGGAAGGCTCGTCGAGCATGAGGAGCTTCGGCCGCGCCATGAGTGCCCGGCCGATGGCCAGCATCTGCTGCTCGCCCCCCGAGAGCGTGCCGCCCGCCTGGGTCCGGCGTTCCCAGAGGAGCGGGAACAAGGCGTACACCCGCTCGTAGTCGGCGGTCAGGTCGTCCTTAGGCCGGGAAAAGGCGCCCATAGAGAGGTTCTCCTTCACCGACATACGCGGGAAGATCTTGCGTCCCTCGGGTGACTGCGAGAGTCCGAGCGTCACGGTCTCGTACGGCGGCACCTTGAGCAGGTCGGTGCCCAAGTAGGTGATGGAACCCGAACGGGGCCGAAGCAGCCCCGAGATCGTGTTCAAGGTGGTGCTCTTGCCGGCCCCGTTCGCGCCGATCAAGGTAACGATCTCCCCCTGCTCGATCTCGAGCGAGATCCCCTTGAGCGCGTGGATGTTCCCGTAGTACACCTCGAGACCTTCTACGCGCAGCATCGGGTCACCGGCCGCCATCACGCGCTCTTGCCCAGGTAGGCTTCGATCACCTTCGGGTCGCTGCGCACCTCGCCCGGCGTTCCCTCAGCGATCTTCTCGCCGTGATCGAGGACTACCACCCGATCGCAGATGCCCATGACCATGCGCATGTCGTGCTCGATGAGCACGATGGTGAGACCTTCGTCGCGGATCTGCCGCACCAATCCCACCAGGGCCTGCGTCTCCTGTGGGTTCATGCCGGCCGCCGGCTCGTCGAGGAATAGGAGCTTGGGATCGGTCGCAAGGGCGCGGGCGATCTCCAGACGGCGCTGAGAGCCGTACGGCAGGTTGCGCGAGACTTCGCCGACCGACGCACCCAAACCCATGTACTCGAGCAGCTCGATCGAGCGCGCCCGGGCTTCCCGCTCCTCGGCCAATGCCCCACGCGTGTGGAGCACGACTCCGAACGGGCCCGTCTTCGTTCGGCAGTGCCGTCCCACCATGACGTTCTCGAGCGCGGTCATCTCGCCGAACAGGCGGATGTTCTGGAAGGTCCGGGCGATGCCCATCCCGGTGATCTTCGAGGGTCGCGCATGGTGGATCACGTGTCCGTCGAACTCCACCTCGCCCGAGGTGGCCTCGTACACACCGGTCACCACGTTGAACACCGTCGTCTTCCCCGCGCCATTCGGCCCGATCAAACCGACGATCTCTCCCCGTTCCACTCGGAAATCTACGCCATTCACCGCCACGAGACCACCGAAGGATTTGGTAAGCTGCCTCGTCTCAAGGAGAGGCCCGGTCGAGTCTGTCGCATCAGGCGCGGACGGACTCTGTACGGCGGAGCCCATCGCTGTGATCGTCTCAGCCACCCGGGACCTCCTTGCGTCCAGGCGGCGCAGGGCTTCCGGGTTTCATCTCGAGCGGCACTCGGCGGGAGCCCAGCAGGCCTTTCGGCCGAAAGACCATGAGCGCCACCAACACGAGACCCATCAGCATGCCCCGCACTTCGGGGTGGTCCTGCACGAACTCGAAATCGCGCAGCCATTCCAGCAATGTCATCCAGATGATGGCCCCAAGAGCCGGGCCGGCGATGTTGCCCATGCCGCCCAGCACGACAAGGCTGAGCACGGTGATCGACTCCATCAACTTGAAGTTGCTCGGATGGATGAAGTTCAAGTAGTGACCGAGGAAAGCCCCCATCGTGCCCGCGAAGAACCCGCCGGACGCGTATGCAAGCAGCTTGTACCGCGACGTGTGGATGCCCATCGCTTCGGCCGCGACTTCGTCCTCGCGGATCGCCGTCCACGCGCGCCCGATGCGCGATCGCACCATGCGCGAGATCACGAACAACGAGACTATCGCCATGAAGAGGGCAAGGTAGTAGAAGCGGAACGCCGTGTTGAAGTCGAAGCCGAACATACTGGGCTTCGGTATGCCCGAGATGCCCGACGGCCCGCGGGTGAGTCCCACCCAGTTGTTGGCGACGATACGGATGATCTCGTGGAAGCCGAGCGTCATGATGGCCAGGTAGTCCCCGCGCAGGCGCAGGGTGGGATAGCCGAGGATGGCTCCCGCGACGGCGGCCATGATCCCGCCCAAGAGCAGGTTCATCCAGACCATCCACCAGACCGAGTCGAGCTCGATGCCCCACTTATTCCGCACGAGCTGCACCATGACGACGGCCGTGAAGTATCCGCCGATGGCGTAAAAGGCGACATAGCCGAGGTCGAGCAACCCCGTGAAGCCCACCACGATGTTGAGGCCCGACGCCAGCACGACGTAGATGAACACGATGGTGAAGAGCGTGAGCCAGCGGTTCGACTGCAGCATGAAGGGCAGAGTGAGGGCGAAGGCGAGCAACACCCCGATGATCGCGCGCTGCACGGCCGTCGAGCCGCCGCCCGCGAGAGCGGCGGCGAGCGGGTTCATCTTCAGTTCACGCTCGTGGGGCATCTCAGGCCTTCTGCGACACGGTCGAACCAAGGAGGCCCGACGGCTTGAACGACAGGAGCAGGATGAGGATCACGAAAGCGAAGGCATCCCGGTATTGGGAGCCCATCGGGAGATAGGCGGAGGCCAGCGACTCGATCATGCCGAGCACCAACCCCCCGAGGAACGCCCCGGGTATGTTGCCGATGCCGCCGAGCACGGCGGCGATGAACGCCTTCAACCCGGGGAAGAAGCCCATGTCGGGGCGGGCGAAGTGATACACCGCACCGTACAGGCCGCCCGCCAGGGCGCCCATCGCCGACCCGATGATGAAGGTAATGGCGATCACGCGGTTCACGTTCACCCCCATGAGCGCCGACGTGCGCTTGTCCTGAGCAGAAGCCCGCATGGCGCGCCCCACGCGGGTGCGCTGCACGAACAGGTTGAGAGCCACCATAGCCACCACCGTGATGAACACCACGAACAGCTGGAGGTAGGTGACGTGCGCCCCCCCGACGGTGAGCGACTTCGCCAATCCCGCTTCGGTGAAGATCGGGACGTCCGGGAAGAACAGCTGCTTCGATCCGAAGATGGCTTGAGAGAGGTTCATCAGGAAGATCGACATGCCGATCGCCGATATCAACGCCGCGAGGCGGGGGGCGTTCCGCAGAGGCCGATAGGCCACACGTTCTATGGTGACCCCCATCGCTGCCACCACCACCATCGCGATTGGCACAGCGAGGAAGAAGCTGAGGCCCGGCATCGGGATCGGCCGGCCGAAGAGCGAGATGCTGTCCACCATCATGGCGATGGAGATGAACGTGCCGAACATGAAGAGTTCGCCGAAGGCGAAGTTGATTAACTCGATGATGCCGTACACCATCGTGTAGCCGACGGCGATCAGAGCATACAGGCAGCCGAGCATGAGGCCGTTCATTAGCTGCTGAGCCAGTTGTTCCATCGGCCTCCTGCGGCACCACGGTGTCGATTCAGAAACACCCGCGCGCGCGCCCGCGCGAAGGTCGAGCATCTTACCAGCACACTATCCTAGTCGCAAGCGAGACGCCCGGCCGTCGGTCAGGCGTCCCCGGCCTGCGCCCGCCCCCACAACACTTGGGGGGGCTGGGGCCTGTGGGCCCCCGCCGCCACATGACACTCCCGGGCGAGGTCCGACAGGGCGTTACTACATGGCGGGCTGCACCGGAGCGGTCGCGAGTGCCCCGTCCTTCACTATGACGATGTTGAGCGGCTTTAGGACGTCGCCGTTCTCGTCGAACGTGATGGCGCCGGTGATGCCTTCATAGGTGCCCATCGTGGCCAGCGCGTCGTTGATCGCGGCACGATCGTTCGAGCCGGCCATGTCGGCGGCCGTGGCGACCATCATGACCACATCGTAGGCGGAGGCGGCGAACCAATCGGGGTTCGCGCCGGCGAACTTGGCCCGATACGCTTCCACGAACTTCACAACAGCGGGATCGGTCTTGCTGTAGTCGAAGAAGGTGGAGACCAGCATGCCCTCGACCGCGGCGCCACCCAAGATGGCGAGCTCGTCGGAGGCGTAGCCGTCGGAGCCGAGCCAGGTGACCTGGATGCCCAGTTCGGCGGCCTGCTGAACGATCTTGGAGCCCTCAGGATAGTAACCCGAGAGGAAGATCAGTTCCGGGGCGGCCTGCTTGATCTTGGTGAGTTGCGCCTTGAACTCGGCGTCACCCGCGGTGTACTGCTCACGGGCTACGACCTCGCCGCCGGCTGCCTTGAAGGCGGCCTCATACGTGTCGGCCAAGCCGCGGCCGTAGTCGCCGTCGTCGTACATGATGGCGATCTTCTTAAAACCAAGATCGTCCATCGTGTACTTCGCCAGACCCTCACCCTGCACGGAGTCGGTCATGCAGATGCGCCAGATGAAGCCTCCGAGCGCGCTGATGTCCGGGTTCGTGGCCGAGGGCGAGATCATGGGAAGACCGATCTCTTCGTACTTCGGGCCGGCGGCCAAGGTGGCGCCGCTGAACATATGGCCGTTCACGAAGAGCACGCCGGCGTCGTCGATGAACTTCTGAGCCACGAGCACGGCTTCCTTCGGGTCACCGAGGTCGTCGCCGCTCTCGTAGGAGACTTCCCCGCCGTTCACGCCGCCCATGGCGTTCAGCTCTTCGACGGCGATGTCGGCACCAGCGGTGTGCGAGGCACCGTACGTGGCATACTGACCGGTCATGGGACCGGCGAGACCGAACTTGAACGGCACAGCCTCGCCGGCCGTCGTCTCGGTCGTGCCGGCGGTGGTCTCGGTCGTGCCGGCGGTGGTCGTGGTCGTCTCGCCTCCGCAACCGACCAGGCCGACCGCGAACACCGCGAGCGCAACGACGAGCAACACTGCTAGAACCCTGAAGCCTTTCATTCGTCTCCTTCCATCGAGATGCATCATCCCGCCTCCGGCCACGCGCCCGGACACGACGGTGTGGCCTCACCCAGACTTCGGGTTTCGGTCTGGCCCACAAACTTGCAGTGTAGCGGAGACGTCTCTCTCCACGCAAGTACTCCGACCGGCCGCTGGTCAGCGCCTCAAGACCGCGCGCACACCCGCCTGCCGGGCTGACGTCCGCGGTCTACTCCACTATAATGGGTGACCGGCCCGGCCCCTCGGAACCACGAGAGCTCTGGGTCGAACGGCCGAAGTGGCGGAACTGGCAGACGCGCTGGACTCAAACTCCAGTGAGGCTCACACCTCGTGCGGGTTCGATCCCCGCCTTCGGCACTCGCTTGGAGCACGGGATCATCCGCTGCGCGGGCTCGGGACCGGGGCATGCGACGCCCCGTGTCGCCCAAAGGAGGAGTACCGTGAGGTATCGCACGCCGTGAGCTATCGCACGCCTTGTCCTCGCACCTGCTGACCCGTCTCCGGCCGAGTGGGACGAGAGCCCTGATCGTGGCTCTTGGGCTCACTCCCATACTGCTCTCGCTCGTGCGTGGCGGATACTTCGCCGGCACGTGGCTCGCGCTGGCCATTCTGACAGGGGCCCTCCTGCTCGTCTTGCGAGTGGGCGGAGGGGCGCACCTGGCCGGCTTCCGGGGGCAAATGCCCCTCAGAGCACAGATACCACTCGCCCTGCTTGCGGCCCTCGCTGTTTGGACGCTCGGCTCCGCACTGTGGGCTACCGACGTGGCTGCCGCACTTTCGGAGGGAACACGGACTCTGCTCTACGTGCTCCTTGCGGCATTCGCCTTCTGCGTGGTGCGCGACCACGACGACGCACGCCTCTTCATGATTGCCTACTCGCTGGGTGCCGGTGCGGTGGCCCTCGCCACGGTTGCGGCTATGGCCTTGAGCGCATCGCCCGATAACTACTTCCGCTTCTTCAAGCTCAACGAACCCGTGGGCTACTACAACGCCGAGGCCACCTTCTTCCTCATGCCGGCGCTTCTGGCCATCCACCTGGGGTCGAGGAGGAGTACCGCTTCCGTCCTCCGGCCCCTGCTGTTCTCAGCCGGAGTGGCGTCCCTGATGGTGGCAGTACTCACTCAGAGCCGCGGCGCGTTCTGGGCCTTCCTGGCGGCATTGCTCGTCTACTTCGTCCTCGTTCCCGGTCGACCCCGAGCGCTGCTCTGGTGGGCGACCGCCCTCGGTTTGGTGACGATGTCGTTCGACGAGCTCAACGGGCCCCACCTGGTGCTCCGCGATTACGATCTGCAGGCCCTTCCGGCGAGTGTCCGGATCGCCGCGGCCGCAGTCGCGATAGCGGTCGCCGTCGCCCTCATAGCGGCCACGGTCTTCACGGTGGCCGACCTGCGCATTCGACTCCGCTCGCGGGACGTCCGTGCGTCACAGGGGGTCGCAGTCGCTGTCCTGGTGGCAGTGGTCGTGCTGGGGGTCGTTCGCTTCCCGGCACTACTCGACCCCGTGAACGCGGCCCGCGGCGCATGGGAGCAGTTCAAGGGCACCCCGACGTTCACTTCGAACGTGCGCATCCTCGACCTGAGCGGCAACCAGCGTTACGAGCTCTGGAAGGTGGCATGGCGCACCTTCGAAGACTCGCCCGCGCTGGGGATCGGGGCAGACAACTACTCGATCGCGTGGAACATGAACCGCTCGTCTCCGCACGATGTACGCCAACCGCACAACCTCTATCTGCGGCTCCTTGCGGAACTGGGGTTGCCCGCCCTACTCCTGCTGGTGGCGGCAGGGGCCGCCACAGTGAGCGCGTCACTTCGCACCTTGGCCTGCCCCACTCGGAAGTACCGAGGGGCCATCGTGGCGGGTCTTGTCGCTGCCTGCACCCAGTTCTTGGTGCACGCCGCCGGTGAATGGGTGTGGCATATGCCCGCGGTGGGAAGCGGGTTCTTCCTCCTCGTGGGCGCCCTGCTGGGCGTCTCGGTCGGCGACGGCCGGCCGGCCGGGTCGGCCCCCCTTACGCCCGGCCGGGAGCCCGGCGTCGCCGACCCCTCAAAACGCCGCGACCCCAGCCCACTCACCCTGCTGGCGGTCGCGGGCGCGGTGCTCGTCGCGCTCGCGGCGCCCCAAGCGGTGTCTGAGCGGTTCACCGCCCGGGGGACGTCTCTCCTGACTCAACGTGAGCCCCAACTCGCGAGACAGGCGGCCGTCTGGGCGGCACGGGCGAACCCCCTCAGCGGTAAGCCGTACGTGCTGGAAGCGAAAGCCTGGGCCGCCGAGGGCGACTACACAAGAGCGCAATCGGCGTTCCTGGAGGCGACCGAGAAGAACCCGGCGGACTGGCACACCTACATGATCTGGGGGGATACGGTCGGAGCCGGCGGAGGCGATCCGAAGATGCTCTACGAGACCGCTCGCGCCCTGAACCCCCATTCCTTCGGCATCAGGGACCGCCTGGAAATCGACCCAACCATCGATCCCGGCTAGACGAGACCTTCAAGACCTCGGCTGCACGCACGACCCGATTGCGAACGAGACATCTGCTGTACGCAGAAGCGGCCGGCCACAAGAAGCGGCCGGCCGCCGGAGTTCCTACCTACCCGACCGCTCAGATCAGGACTCTTCGCGCCGCCCTCGCCGAAGGAGCACTCCCAGACCCACGAGTACCACACCGCCGCCGAAGATCATCAGCATCTGCGACCCTGTGAAGGGAAAGACGCTGCGGTCTGAGGCGTTGATGTAATTCTTCAGTCTGTCGAGGATGTCGGGATCGCCGTACTGCGCGAGCACCGGATCCGAGAACACGGCTTCTATCTCCGCCCGGGTGTACTCACCGTCGAGCTTGCCATCAGCGGCGTAGTCGTCGTAGATCTCCTGGGGCGTCGCCGCGAGGGCGGTGCCCGGCATCATAAAGGCCAACAAGAACACGAGAACCAGGCCGAGCCCCAGCTCTTTCGACCCGATCTTCCTGACACGTCCCATCATCAACCTCCCTGAATGAGCAACCACACAAGATGCCGTATGACGAACAGCACCGACCTCTTAGCCCGAATCCACCAATCCGTCCGCCAGAAGGCTCG
Organism: uncultured Actinomycetes bacterium; assembly: GCA_947085635.1. Lineage (GTDB taxonomy): Bacteria > Actinomycetota > Thermoleophilia > RBG-16-64-13 > RBG-16-64-13 > JAHJSA01. The sequence continues at coordinate 52,145 of CAMTXC010000024.1, forward strand.
CCGCACGCGCCACGCGAGCCCGCCGGTGGCGAGGTGGGCCGATGTAAGCGCTCAAGCAGGCCCCTCCGAGGTAGGCTGTTCGAACAGTCCGACGTCATCCCGGCAGGCATGCCCTCATCCTATGCGCCGGGGAGCAGACACTCGGCCGGTGGCAAGGGATCCGTCCTCAGAGACTCTTCCCCTCGCCCTTCTTCTGCCGATTGTGCCTGCTGCACACGCAGCCGCCAGTCCTCCACCCAGGCGGGTAGAGCGGCGGCAGGCATGGGGCGGGCAATGAAATAGCCCTGTGCCAGATGACAGCCGGTTCTACGCAGGAACTCCCAGTCGCAGACATCTTCCACGCCTTCCGCCACCGCTTCCATGCCGAGCTGGTTGGCGAGATTGAAGCTGCTCTCGAAGATCGCCCGCAGCCGCTCATCCTGCCAGGCGCCGTGGGTGAAGCTCTGGTCGATCTTGAGTTCGTCGAAGGGGAGGTCGCGCAGCTGGGTGAGCGAGGAATGGCCGGTGCCGAAATCGTCGATGGAGAGGCGAAAGCGCTTCAGCCGCAAGCGGGTGAGCACATCGAGCGCGGTGGTCAGATTCTGCATCAGACGGCTTTCGGTCACTTCCAGCACCAGAGACTGGGGCGGCACGTCGACAGCCGCCGTCTCAGCGACGACGAAATCGGCGAACTCCAGCACAGCGAGATCGTCCATCGACACATTGACCGCAACGCGCAAGGCCGGCCCTGCCTCCTGCCAGGCTTTGGCCTGCATCAGCGCCCCTTTGAGCACCGTGCGCGTCAGGTCACCGATCAGGCCATGGGCCTCCGCCACCGGAATGAACCGACCGGGGAGTACCAGGCCGTCCTCTGGATGCTGCCAGCGCACCAGGGTCTCCGCGCCTACGACCTCACCCGTCGCTACCGCGACCTTGGGCTGGTAGTAATTGATCAGTTCGCCGTGGGCGATGGCGGCACGCACCGCTTCTGCGTCATACGCCTTGTTCGTCGCGCGCGGCTTCTGGGCCACCGATGGCGCCCACTTCTCCAGCAATGCGGAGAGTCCCGCCGGCGTGGGCGGCTTGTGCAGGGAGCCCAGCACGAAAAGGTGGTGTGCCCGTGCCAGTCTTTCCGTGGCCTGCAGCATACGCTCATCCTCGCCGCTGATCAGGATCAGGCCGCCGGGATAATGCCGTTCCGCCAGATGGCGTGCAAATTCGACCCCGTCCATGTCCGGCATGTTGATGTCGAGCAGGATCAAATCCGGCACACTCTCCGGCGCGTCTAACGTGGCCAGCGCGGCCGGACCGCTCTTATGGCAGGACACCCGGGTATGGCCGAGCTCGGCCAACATGTGGCAAAGGACCTTGCCCATGAAGGGCTCGTCGTCGAGCACCAGGATGCGAACAAGAGATTCGTTGGTCATGTGTTCCCCCCGATTCTTCTTCCCTCGTGCCTCGTCGCCTCAGTCGGCCAGTGTGGCCAGATGGCTCTGTACGGCGGTCATTTCCGCTTTGAAGCGAGGCAGCAGCTCAGTCAGGACCGCACTGTCACCGGCGTTTCCGGCCCGTTCGATCTGCTCGCACAACTCGCCCAGCTTGAGAGCCCCGACGTAGCGCGCCGAGGATTTCAGCTTGTGCGCCGCCGCGCCCGTCTCGGCCGGCCGCCCGGATTCGTAGGCAGCCTGTAGCTCGGCGGTGATGTCTGCCGCACTGACGCGGAAATCCCGCAGGAACTCGCTAATCATCGCGGCATCGTTGCCGACCAGTCTTTGCAGCACGCTCACGTCCATCGGCCGCTCTGCCGCCGGCTCCGGTGCCTCCGAGGCCGGCGGCACATCCGGGGGTGCTTCCACCGGCAGCCATTTTTCCAGCATCACTTTGAGGTCGGCCAGCTGCACTGGTTTGGAAAGGTAATCGTCCATGCCTGCCGCTTTGCAGCGCTCGGCTTCGCCTTGCAGCGTGTCGGCGGTGAGCGCGATGATCGGTCTGTGGCCGGCGCCCGCCAGCGCTTCTTCGGCGCGGATGGCGGCGGTGAGCTGAGAGCCGTCCATGTACGGCATGTGCACGTCGGTGAGCAGCAGGGCGTACTCGCCCGTCTTCCAGCGTGCAAGAGCCTCGCGGCCATCGTCCGCCACGTCCGCCGCCAGCCCGAGCAGGGCCAGTTGCCGCAGGATCACCAGCTGGTTGGTCTCGTTGTCTACGGCCAGCAGGATCAGCCTGCCCTGGCGCACGGCCTCCTCGCGCGAAGGAGGTTCGAAGGCCGCGCGGGCAAGCCCCACCGTTTCGCGCCGCTCTTCTTCCTCGACGCGCCCGGCGGCGATGGCCGCCGCGTGCAGGATGTGCCGCCGGGTGAGCAGGTTGAGGTCCATCTGCACCAGATCGGCCGCCACACGACGCGCCCGGCGGCGGCCGCGAGCGATGACGAGCAAGCGGACATCCTCGCGCGGACGCAGGCGGGCGGCGGCGCGCACCTCATCCGCCGCCGGTGCGCCTTCGCTGTCGGACACCCAGACCCACAGGGCCTCAGGCAGGGCGTCGGCGCGCGCGCGCGCCGCATCGATATCGGCCACGCGCTGAACCTGCGCCCCGGCGTGGGCCAGATGCCGCACGATGTCGTCGGTCATTTCCGCTTCGGGGCCAATCAGCAGGCACGGCAGCCCGGCCACCGGCGAGGGCGCCGGTGTCGGCTGCTCCAACACGGCAAACGGCAGGCGCAGGGTGAAGGTGCTGCCCGCACCCGGCGCACTCTGCACGGTGATCTCACCGCCCAGCATCTGCGTAAGCCGGCGGGCGATGGCCAGCCCCAGCCCGGTGCCGCCGAAGCGCCGCGTGGTGGAGGCATCGGCCTGTTCGAAAGGCTCAAACAGCCGGGCCTGGGTCGCCGCGTCCATACCGATGCCGTTGTCGCGCACGGTGAACTCCACCCATACCCGCCCCTCCTCACGCTCGGCCGGCCGGACGCGTACCGCCACCCGGCCCGGCTGTTCCTGCCCGCTGGAGAACTTGACGGCATTGCCGACCAGGTTCGTGAGGATCTGGCGCAGGCGCAGCGTATCGCCTTCGAGCGTCTGGGGAATCTCCGGATCGACGAACAGGGTCAGTTCTACGCGCTTCTTCTCGGCCATGCGGTCGAGCAGGATGCAGACCTTTTCCGCCACTTCCTCCACCGCCACGGGTTCCTGCTCGAGCGTAAGCTTGCCCGCCTCGATCTTAGAAAAATCGAGAATGTCCTCGAGGATGCCGAGCAGCGCGTACGCCGATTCGCGGATGAGCTCGACCATCTCCACCTGGTAGCCCTTGAGGCTGGTTTGCTCCAGCACGTCCAGCATGCCGATCACGCCGTTCATCGGGGTGCGGATCTCGTGGCTCATGGCGGCCAGGAAGTCGGACTTGGCGCGGGTGGCGGCTTCGGCTGTATCCCGCCGGCGGCGGTCGGTGATGTCCCGCGCGACGGTGGAGAGGAACTCGACCTCTCCCGTTGGTGATTTGTGGGCCACGATCACCTGGGACACGGGTATCTCCCGCCCGTCGCGGCTTAGCACGGCGGTCTCGCCGCTCCACAGGCCATCACGGAGGGCGGTTGGGATGCCCTCGTCCCGGACAATTGCGTAGGCCCAGTCGGGATGACAGTCGTGGATACGGATACTCGATATGTCCTCATCGTCGCCTATCAGCAGCGCCCGCCGGCCTGCTCGGTTCAGGTAGGAGAGGGACTCGTCCGTGTTTTCGATGCCAACGATGTCACTTGTGGCCTCGAGGATTACCACCAGTCGCCTCTGGGCCTCCTGCGCCTCCTGGCGCTTGGTCATCTCGGCCCGCAATGTTTCGTTGGCTCTCACCAGTTCTGCGGTCCGTTCCTGCACACGCACCTCTAGTCGATCCCGGGCCTGTCGCAGGGCTTCCTCCATCCGCTTGCGCACGGTGACGTCGCGGAGGATACCGGTGAAAAAGAGTCCTTCCTTCACCTTCCACTTCGCCAGGGAAAGCTCCAGGGGACATTCACTCCCGTCTTTGCGGAGCCCAGCCACTTCGCGTGTTTCCCACATCTCGCTCAGCTTTCCGGTGGCCAGCGCCCGGTCCAGTGCGTGCTGGTGGGCTTCACGGAACTGTTCGGGTATTATGAGGGTGAGCGGTTGGCCCAACGCCTCCTCCGCGGCGTAGCCAAAGAGGCTTTGCGCCGCGTTATTCCAGGAAGCGATGCGCCCACGGTCGTCGGCGGTAATGATGGCGTCGCTTGCCGTTTCAAACACCACGCGCTGTTGCTCTTCACTTGTCTCCAAGGATTCCCGCAACCGGCTGTTGCGGAGGGCCACTGCCGCAAGTTCGCCGAAGGCCGAGGCCAGACGGGCATCGTTGTCGGTGAAACCACCCGGCTTATTAGCCAGCCCCAGCACGCCTTGCGCCTCCCCCCCCATTTGCAGCGGCACAAGCAGGACGTTGTCAAGGCAAACGTGCCCTTCCGGTAGCAACTCCATCCACTCAGTGCGGGAGAAGTCGTTGTGGTACACCGTCCTGCCGGTACGATACACCTCCGCACGCAGGCCTCGGACGGGCATTAGCATCGGCAGCGATGGTTCGACGCTGGAGGGACGCCCACCGGGGTCCAGGAACAGGACTTCGTCTTTCGCTCCATCGTCGCCCAAGAGGACCACGAATCCGCCGCCGGCGCCAAGGAGGGTCTTGCAGGAATCAAATAGCGCCCGCGCTACCTGCGCAAATTCGTGGAGTTCGAGGACAGCGCGGGAACCCTCCAGGAGCGCCGCGATTTCTGTCTCGCGCTGTCGTGCTTCCTCCAGGGCGCTTTGCATCGCCTTGTTCGCGGACTTACATTCTGCAGTGCGTACTTGAACCTGCGCTTCCAGGTCATCGCGCGACCGCCGCAGCGCTTCCTCCATCCGGTCGCGCTCCGCCCGAGTGCGCAGGGTGTCGATGCCGAAGGCGAGGTTGTCCGCGATCTTGACGAGCAGCTCCTCCTCCGCCACATCAAAGGCGCCCGCCTCTGTCGCGTAGAGGGACAGGCACCCCAAGCACCCGGCAGGAGTGAGGAGGGGCAAAGCGATGATCGAGACGTACCCCTGTTGAACTGCAGCCGCACGCCACCGACCAAACCTCGGCTCGCTCGCGACGTCGTGGACCACGGACGGTCGGCGCGTCCGGATGGCGATCCCCGCCGGTCCGTGCCCCCGGGGTTCATCGGCCCAGGTGATATCTATCCGGTCCAGGTATTCTCCCTCGTGCCCCACCCGGGCCACCGCGCGTACGGTCTTGGCCTCATCCTGTTCGGCATATCCGACCCAGGCCATGCGGTAGCCGCCGACCTGCACCGCAGCCCGGCAGATGGCTTCCAACAGGGCGGTCTCATCCGTGGCCTTGATGAGCTGGTGTTGGCACTCGCCGAGCATCCTCAGGGTGCGGTAGAGGCGCTTCTCCCTGCTCAGAGACAGGCTCATTGGACGGACTATGAGAACGTACAAAACCGGGGAGAGCAGAAAGATCAGCAAGCCGCCGTCGAGGAGTGCCTCCGCATGCCGGGAGAGGGGCGGCAAGACGGGAAGAAGTAGCATGGCGATTAACTGCTCGAAGGCGAGTGTCGCGATGACTATGATCGCCCCCAGGCGGGCGGGCGTCAGGGAGCGGTGGATCTCCAATGATTCCGCGGCCGAGTGAGACTTGGCAACGGGCTCCTCCGTCCGCGGTTCTTCTGTCTCGTCTTGGCGGGTCATCTTTCCTACTTCCATGTTTGTTCCTACTTCCAAGTCTACGTCAGGAGAAAGTGGAATGCCACCGAGCGGCTGCTGTCGGCTTCTATTCCAATCAAGGCCGCCTCGGGGTGTCAATGGCCATCTCAAAGTCCCCACCTATGGCCACGAAATGTCCCCACCCTGGGAAGAGCTAGTTCTTCGTAGCGTGACCTCCTCTCGTCCGGGCTTCGCGCAGGCGGAAGGACTCTCCGTCGGTCACCACCACCACGGCATGATGGAGCAGTCGATCAAGCATACTCGCGGCCGTGGTGTGCTCGGGGATGAACCGGCCCCA
>CAMTXC010000025.1:0-50877 GCA_947085635.1 uncultured Actinomycetes bacterium
CGCCCGCCTCCGTTTTCGTCCGCGTCTAGCGGGAGCGCGCCTCGTACGCTATCCTGGTGCGCGACGCGTTGCGCAGGTCTTCACATGTGCGCGCGGGCATCAAGGGGAACGGCTCTCGAGCCGATACAGTTCTTCGGCGGTGCCCCTCGCTGGGTGTCTTTTCGTGAACGAGGTGGGCGCGTGACTGATCGGGCCGCGGCCGATCCGGTTTCCCCGGACCCGTCGGATAACGAAGAAGAGGATGACAGCCGGCGTTCGTTGCTGGGCAAGGTCATCCTCGCCGTTGTGCTCGTTGTGATCCTGATTATCCTGCTTACCACCCGCTCCTGCTCGTTCCTGAACCTGGCGACGTTTGTGCCCCCCGCGTCCGGCACCGATACGGTTGAGGATTGCCTGTCGTGCCACCCCGACCGTCACCAGGAAGGCTCGGCCCACGCACCCGATAAGGTCCCCTGCCTGCGGTGTCACACGCAGCATCCGACGCCCAACGCGGACGGGACCATCTCCGGTGAGGGCCCGTTCCTCATCGCTACGCAGCGCGAGCTCTGCGTGATCTGTCACGGATCGGTCGGTGCGGCATACGACGACCTGCACCAGCACCCGCCGTTCCAGAACGGTGAGTGCACCGCGTGTCACGACCCGCACGGATCCGACTTTTCCAAGCTGGTGGTACGTTCCGCGAAAGACCTGTGCGTGACGTGCCACTTCGTGGCCGACAGTGCACAGCACGAGCAGATACACGCGCCGTTCGCCGATCTCGATTGCATAGCATGCCACTCGCCGCACGCGTCGAACTACACCGGCATAACGAAGGCGGCGCAGCCGGGCCTCTGTCTCGACTGCCACACCGAGATCGACGCCGAGCTCGCGAAGCGCTACCCGCACAGCCCGGCCGGGGAGGAGTGCACGACGTGTCACCTGCCCCACTTCTCAGACGATACACCTCTGCTGCAGGCCAAGCCTCTCGCCCTGTGCTACCGCTGCCACACCTCGGTACAACCGCTGTTCAAGCTCGATTCGAGGCATCCCGTCCCGGGAGAGCTCAACTGCACGAGCTGTCACTTCGTGCACGGCTCCGACTTCCGGAAGCTGCTGCATGCCGCCGGCAACGACGTGTGTCGCGAGTGCCACGCGGTGAACGTTGTGTCGGTGGCTAAGACCGCTCACGACAAGGTCTCCCGCGGTGGTCGCGAAAAGGGTAGTTGCCTAAACTGCCACATGTGGCACGGCTCCTCGTACGGTCCTCTGCTGCCCAAAAGAGAGGTCCCGTTGTGCGCGGAGTGCCACGAGCGGCAGACCCGCATACGGACCAACCACCCTCACGACGCGCCCTACTACGACACGTGGCGCAGGCAGACCATGAGGTGTTCGAGCTGTCACGATCCGCACGGCAGCGGCTTCACCTACATGGTGCGCAAAGAGAAAGACGGCCTGTGTCTCACGTGTCACCCCGGGGTGGGAATCACCTTCTGATGGGAAAATAGCCCATTTTCATCTGCCCATGTATGCCCGCGGCGCGCGGGCAGGGGAACTAGCGCGAAGCGGGACCGTTCGCCGCTTCGCGATTCGTCGTGCGGCTCTGCTTGGACCGGTAGAGGCTCGCGTCGGCCTCCTCGAGCAGCTGGTCGCCCTCGGTGCCGTGGGTAGGGCAGCTGGCGTTGCCTACGCTTACTTCGAGGCTGACGAGGCCGCCTTCCACCTTCAGCTTGGTCTTCGCGAGCGAGGTGCTGATGCGGTCGCCCACCACCTGCACCACGTTCTGCTCGGTCTCCGGCATCAGTACGATGAACTCGTCCCCGCCCAGGCGGCAGGCGATGTCCACGTCGCGCACGTTCACCTTCAGCAGCATGGCGAGGTGCTTCAGGGCGGCGTCGCCCGCCGGGTGGCCGTGGGTGTCGTTAACGGCCTTCAGGTTGTCCAGGTCGAGCATAAGCAGAGAGAACGGGTGTCGGTAGCGCTTGTACATCTCGCAATGGCGCTCGAGCTCTTGCACCATGAAGCGACGATTGTAGAGGCCGGTGAGCGCATCGGTGTGCGCCAGGCGGTCGAGCTCGCTGGTGGAGCGTCGGAAGTACGACTCGGTGGAAGCGGTGAAGATGCCGTGAAGGGCGGCGCGAAGTCTCATCACGAGGATGAGGAGCTCTTTGTCCTCCTTGCGCAGCGTCTCAAGCAGGAGCATCCAGACGGAGTCTTCCAACGCCAGCATGTTTCCGGAGAGCGTCACGAGCCCCGGCGTGTCACCATCTCCGAAGAAGCCGAGCTGAGCCGCCCGCTCGTAGTAGTGGCCGCCGGGCTGGAAGCGCTCGAGCACTCGTTCGTCGCGGAGGGCGGCCGCGAGGCCTTCCACCAACTCCACCGATGCGCGTATGCTCTCCTGGGTCGGGAAGCTCTCCAGGGAGTCGAGGTCGTCCATGCGTGAGATGATCCGGCCGAGCCAGTCCTTGGTGATGCGGATCTTGTTGGCCTCAAGGACGGTCTCCGCCTTGCGGAAGAGCGGGCTAGGGGCATTCGCGGCATCTTCCGGCCTGGGGTATGGGCTTTCGTGCATGCCGTCTCTCTTCACTCTAGGGACAAATTCTGCACGGATATGACTATAGTTGGTCCTGCGGGAGGATGCAAACGATGCGGATACTCCACATCAACAAGCGGTACCCGCCACATGTAGGCGGCATTGAGAGCCATCTTCAGGACTTGGCCCGCGCCCAGGCGGCTGTTCCGGGTGTCGAGGTCGAGGTCGCTGTGGTCGCGGAAGGCAGTCCTGGGAGCGAGGTCGACAGGGGTGTTGCGGTGCACCGCCTGTCGCAGCTTGGAATAGTCGCCTCGAACCCCCTATCCACCGCTCTCCTTGACATGTTGAAGGCTTCGTCTCACGATCTGTGGCACCTGCACTACCCGTTCCCCACGGGCGAGCTGGCGGTGCTCCTCGCCGCGTTGCGGAGGCCGTCGCTTCCCCGGATAGTGTGCACCTATCATAGCGATTTTGTCGCCCAGTCGGTGACGAAAAGCGCACTTTCTGTGCCCTACTCCGTCTTGACCAAGAGGTTCCTGGAGCGTGCCGACGGGGTCATCGTATCCTCGCCACGTCTTGGCCGGAGTTCCCCCTTCCTGCGCCGAGTGGCTCATAAGGTGCGCGTGATCCCGTTCGGCATCGCTCCGGAGCCGTTTCGGGCCGACGAAGGCGTGAAGGAGCGGTCGCTTCAGCTGCGTGAGCGGTATGGCACGCCGCTGACGCTCTTCGTCGGCCGCCTCGTGCCGTACAAGGGCGTCGACGTGCTTCTCGAAGCCTTCCGGCACGTTCCCGGCACACTGGTGCTTGTGGGCGAAGGCCCCCTGCGCCGGCGGCTCGAAGAGCGCACGGCGGCCCTGGGCATCGAGGGGCGGGTCGTGTTCGCCGGGTCTTTGGCCTCCCGCGATCTCGTGGCGCACTACCACGCGGCCGACGTCTTCGTATTGCCTTCCGTCACCCCGAATGAGGCTTTCGGTTTGGTGCAGCTGGAGGCCCACGCCTGCGGCGTGCCGGTCGTGAGCACCGATCTCCCCACCGGCGTGCCGTTCGCCAACAGCCACGGCGAGACGGGCCTCGTGGTCCCACCCGGGGATGCGGTATCCCTGGCGGCCGCCCTCGGGTTGTTGCTCGAGGACGACGAGCTCCGTGCGCGCCGGGGCGCCCCGGCGCGCGAGCGCCAGGCAAGGGAGTTCTCCCTGGAGGTCATGACCAGTCGGGTGCTAGGCTACTACGAAGAACTCAGCGGCCGGCTCAAGTCCTGAACTGCGCCTGCCGATGGTCGGAGCAGGGACGCGGATGCGTCTTCGATTTGTGCACGGTTGGAACACGGGAGTGGGGACAACAGCATGTCAGCGACCGGGTCACTATCGACACTGGGGATAGTCGAGCTGCTCCAGATCGCCGGCATCTTCCGCAAGATGGGCTCGCTCCGCCTGCTGTTCCCCGGCCAACGTGTGATCACCGCCTACTTCCAGGACGGTCACCTGAGCGGTCTCACCGACTCGGGTCGGGTGTGGCAGCTGGGCGACCTGCTCACCAGTCTCGGGCGCCTGGAGGAAGTCGACAAGCAACGCCTGCTCACCGAAGCGAAGACCCGCGGTAAACGTCTCGGCCAGCTCGTGGTCGAGCACGGGTTCTATACCAAGGCCGAGATGGAAGGTATCTTGCGGAGGCTGATCATGCAGTCACTCCTCTTCGCGGTGGAGAACGAGGCGAAGGGCGGCTTCGAGATGCACCTGGGCGCGGTGTCGCAGACCACCATGATGTTCCCCGTGACCGACTTCCTCATCGAGATCACCTCTGCCGTTGACGAGCTCAAGCGGCTTCGCTCCGTCCTCGGCTTCGGAGACGGTGTGCTGCGGGTGATCGCCGAGGTGGACGAATCCGGCACGCTACGTGATCTTCCGTACCGTAAGGTCCAGGTGTTGGCCCACATCGACGGTGAGAAGACTCCGATGGACGTGGCGGCCGCGTCTCCGTTCTCGCCGACGGAGTCCCTTCGGATACTCAGCGATCTTGCCGGTTTGGGCGTCGTCGGATGGGCCGACAGCGACTCGGCTCAGCGGCGCGCCCGCGTGGTGCTGTTCCCGGTGCCCGACAGACCGGTCGAGAGAGAGCGCGAACCGGCCGCGCCCGCTTCCGGTGAGCCGCGGACCTCGGGCGGCGTCTGGTAGAATCGGCGTCGATCGGCTTTTCGGGTTCTGACCTGCCGGAGATCGGGCGAGGCGCAGTTTGCGAATCGGATTCGACGCCAGAACAATCGATTGGAGCGGCATCGGCACGTACTCGCGCAACCTGCTGACACAGTTCGCGGGTGCCGATCTGGATGTCGTCGTGTTCTGCCCGGACGGCAAGCGAGAGTCTGTGCCCCCGGCCCCCCGCTTCTCGCTCGTGTCCACGAACATCGACCCCTTATCACATTCAGGCAGAGCCGTGTTCGCCGGGATGGTGGAACGGAGCGGCGTAGACCTGCTCCACGTGCCCAGTCACTACGCTCCGGTGCCTGTGGCCGTGCCCTTGGTCGCCACGGTGCACGACGTGATTCCTCTCATCTACCCGCGCACCGTGCGGAACCCAATCGCCCGGGCGCGCTATCGACGACAGCTTGCCCGCACGCTTGGCGCCGCGCGCTGCGTGATCACCGTGTCGCAGATCTCGCAGAGTACCCTCACCGGATTCGCCGGAGTCGCTCCCGAGAAGGTGCGCGTGATCCACAACGGCGTGTCGCGGCAGTTCCAGGAGGTGAGCGATCCGGAGGCGCTGGAGGCGGTGCGTGGGCGCTATCGGCTTCCCGAGCGGTTTGCGCTGTGGGTAGGCGACTTCCGGCCCAACAAGAACCTGGAGTTCCTCGTGGCCTCGTGGGCCGCGGTGCAGGATTCCCTGGGGGAGCCGCTCACTCTGGTGATGGCCGGGTCGCAGGAGGGTGAGTTCCGCAAGATCGGGCGCGAGGTGTCGCGCAGGGGGCTCGACGATCACGTGGTCTTCCCGGGCTTCATCCGCGACGCCGACCTTGCCGCGGTCTACTCGGCGGCCGATCTGTTCGTGTTCCCTTCGCTCTACGAGGGGTTCGGGCTTCCGCCTTTGGAGGCCATGGCCTGCGGCACTCCGTGCGTGGTCTCGAACTCCTCCGCCCTCCCCGAGGTCACCGGGAGGGCCGCGATGCTGTTCAACCCCACCTCCGCCGGCCAACTGGCCGAGTGCGTCACGCGTGTACTCACCGATGAAGAGCTCAACGGAAACCTCCGTCGCGAGGGCCTGCGGCAGTCGGCCCTGTTCAGCTGGGAGAACGCGGCGGCCGAGACCCTCCAGGTGTACCGAAGCGTCCTCTTGTGAGTCGTAGATCTTGGATCGTCCTCAGCCTGGCCATGGACGCCGTGGCCGTGAACCTGGCCATTCTCGCCGCCTTTCTCGTGCGCTTCGGTTGGCCGCTGCCGGCTTTCAACATAGAGGCCTACCAGCGCGTGCTTCTTCCGCTCACGATCGGGCAACTCCTGATCTTCCTCCTCGTCGATCTGTACGATCCGGCGGCCGAGCGCTCGGGCCCCCAGCTTCTCGGCACGGTCGTCAAGGGTGCGTTGATCGGCCTCGTGGCCCTGGTCGCCATGAGCTTCCTCCTGCGGGCGTTCAGCTTCCCGCGAACGGTCATCGCGGTGACCTTCTTTACTCAGACGCTCCTCGTCTGGGGGTGGCGCCGGGCCGCGGCCGGGCTGCTGCGGGTGCGCTGGCCCGAGAGGCGCGTGGTCGTGGTGGGGGACCCCGTGGACGTGCGCCCGGTGCTGGAGCGGCTCCAGTCGGTGGAACGGTGGGGATACCGGGTCGTGGCGCTCGTGTCGGGAGGTGCCGAGCCCATGAGCGGCTTCGGGGGGTACCCGGTGTTCGCCACGGTGGAAGATCTGCCCGCCCTCCTGGAGCGGGAGCGGCCGCACCAGCTGATCGTGGCCACCCCTTCGCGCCACCGGCACATTCTGGAACAGTTGGCGACGAGCACCTTCTTCCGAGGCGAGATCTTGGTGACACCCGAACTGTACGAGATGCATCTGGGCGAGATCGACTTGACGCTGCTCGACGACTTTCCGCTGTTGAGGCTCAGCGCCGGGGACCCTCCACTCTGGCAGGATGCCGCGAAGGTTGCCTTGGAGAGGGCCGCCGCCGCTCTGCTGCTCGTAGTCCTGTCGCCGGTGTTCGGCGCGGTGGCTCTGGCCGTGCTCGTCTCGAGCGGCCGGCCGGTGTTGTACCGGCAGGTGCGGTCGGGTCTGGGGCAGCAACCGTTCACGCTGCTCAAGTTCCGCACCATGGCGCCCGATGCTGAGACCGAAGGGCCTGTGCTGGCCAGAAAAGACGATCCCCGAGTGACGAAGGTGGGGTATTGGCTGCGTGTGTCACGTTTGGATGAATGGCCGCAGCTGTGGAACGTGATGCGCGGCGAGATGAGCTTGGTGGGCCCGCGGCCAGAGAGGCCGGAGTTCGTGCGCGGCTTCATCGCGGCTGATCCGCTGTACGCGGAACGGTTCCGGGTTCGGCCGGGCATCACCGGCCTCGCCCAGGTGAGCGGAACGTACGCAACGGAAGCCAACGTGAAGATGCGGTTCGACCTCATGTACATCTACCATCGTTCTCCGGCGCTCGATCTGAGGATCCTGCTGCGCACCATCAAGGTGGTTCTCGTAGGGCGGGGTGCGCTTTGATCCGGTTCGCCCACAGGACGCGCGCATGACTCTTCTCGCGGGCCGCCCCGCCCGGTCGGTGGACGGTTGGCCTTGGTCCGACCATGCCCTATACTCTGCGGGCCGTTGAGCCGGCGCGGCTCAGGTGGTTCGAACGAAAGGCGTCTGATGCACGATCTCGATGACCCGGCGGTGACCGGATCGGAATCCGTGGTGAGCGATTCGACGACCGGCGAATCGGCGGCCGCCGAATCGGTGCCCACGTGGATGACCACGGCTGTGATCGTCCTCATCGTGGCGATCCTCGGGGTGGTGGCGGCGCTCGTGTATGGCGTCTTCACGCAGGACGAGGTGCCGATCACCATGGCTGAACGCGATGTGGTCTTCTACCAGGACGCGGTGGCCAAGCAGCCCGACTCCGCGAGCAATCGTATCGCACTGGCCCGGGCCTACATAGCTCTCGGCGAATACGACGACGCCGTGGCGGAAGCCGATCGGGCCATCGCCCTCCAGCCGCTCGACCTGGGTGGCTATCTCGCGAAGGGCACCGCCTACCGGCTCATGGGCGACTACGACACGGCGCTCGCCGTCTACGATGAGTTGCTGGAGATCTTCCCCGAACACGCCGTCGCCCTTGTCGAAAGAAGCTTGGTGTTGGAGGCGATGGGCGATCTCGCCGGCGCTACAGAGTCACTAGAGGCCGCGGTCAAAGCGCAACCCACAGCTTCGGACGTACTGGTGGAGCTGGGTCGTCTCTATGAGGCGCAGGGCGAGCGCGAGAAGGCGATAGAGCGGTACCGGGCCGCCCTTGAGTTCATCCCCGACTACGAGCCGGCGTTGGCCGCTCTGGCGCGCCTCGGCGCCGAGTAGGAGGCTACCCTTGCGCAAGAGAAGGCTGTTCTTCTTCGCCATCCTGGTTCTGCTTCTGCTTCTGCTGTTCGGCCTCATCTACGTGTACATGTCCCTGGGCGGGAGCGATTCGGTCGGCGATCCCGTAGACGTTGCCCCGGGTCTCAAGCACATCCGCAGCATCTACAGCTTCGGCGAAGGCGCCGACGCGCTGCTATCCCAGCCGTACGGTGTCGCGTACGGAGACGGACTGCTCTACGTGGGCCAGATCACGAGGGGCGTGATCGTGGTGTTCGACGACAAGGGTGAGTTCGTGCGCACTATCGGCACGAAGGGTCGTGGGGCGGGCGAGCTGAACAGTCCGGCTGGGATCGATGTGGATTCCGCGGGCGACCTCTACGTGGCGGACTCGCAGCATTCGAAGATAGTGGTCTACCGACCTGACGGAAGTCTCCTCGACGAGATCGATGTCGAGCGGCCGCTCATCCCGAGACTTATGGACGATGCTCGCCTGTACGTTGCTTCGTACGATTCGATCAAAATCATCTCAGTCCCGGGCTACGAGGAGCTCTCCTCTTGGGGCCGGCGTGGGCGCGGCGAAGCGGAGTACGACTTCCCGAACGGCTTGATCGTCACCGACGCGGGGGAGTCGGTCTTCGTCGCCGACGGCAACAACATGCGCCTGAAACGCCTCGACAAAGACGGCGAGAAGGTGTGGATCGTGGGGGCGCCTCCGGCGGATATGAGCGACGCCGATCGGCTCTTCGGTCTTCCCGGCGGCATGGCCCTGGCCGGCGATATCCTCTACATCGTCGATCCGCTGAACTCGTCCATACACCTGTATCGCTTGGACGGGACGAAGGTGGGCGAGGTTGGGGAGCCCGGCTCAGAGGAGGGGTTCTTCAGCTATCCCTCGCAGATCGCCTACATGGGCGGCACCCGGTTCGCGATAACTGAGTGGGGCAACGATCGCGTGCAGATCGTCGAGATCGACCCGGATGCCGTGGAACGCGCCGCCTCGACGGCGTCGCCGGAGATGGGGACTCCGGACACCACCGGTCCATGACCGCTCGTGGGGCCGCAGGTTTCTTCGATCATGCCCCCGCTTATCGAAGTCGGTGTTGACTCCGGCCTCGTGGCGTCGATATAATGCTTGCCGGTGCCCAGACGCATTCGACGTAGAGTGCAAATGGGGACTAATGCCTAGCTCGTTTCCTGCCGATACCCTAGACGATATAGGCGATACCCTAGACGACGTAGGCTTTTGTTAGGCTCCGAGCGGCTGTTCGTTTGTGATAGTCGGAACTTGGGGCCTGTAGAAGGAGCATACTCCACTGAGGGAGGAGGTGATATCGATATGAAGAAAGCCATCGTAATCGGCCTCGCCCTCATCTTCACTTTCGCGATGACGGCCATGGCCTTCGCGGTTGATGGTATCCCGTCCGCGGGGACAGGGTTCCAGGGAGGTTATCTGGACCCCACCGCCGGTGTGAACCCCCACAGCCTCTACAGCAACACTTCCAACAAATGCAAGACGTGTCACGCTGTCCACGGCGCGGGAAGTGGTGGTGAGGCTCTCCTTCGCAGCACCAAGGCCAACGCCTGCGTGTTCTGCCATGTGAGCGCCACGTACTCGATCAAGAAGCCGTACGGGCCGGATCCCGTGCTGTACACGACCGAGTATGAGAACAACCATGCGGCCACGCACCAGGGCGTCGCGACAGGGTACAACGGCTGTGTGAGCTGCCACTCGGTCCACGGTGCCAACACGTTTGTGGCTGCCGGCGACGGCATCACCGCTGGGAAGATCCTCAAGAACAACCCGGGTGGTACTCCCATCGGCACGGGTACGGGTGGTATCGCCGCGGCAGTCACCACTCTGGATGACTTCTGCCGCGACTGTCACGACGGAACCCCGCGGGCTACGGGCGGCGGTATCTGCGTCAACTGTCACGCGACGCAGATGCTTGTGTCGAACTACCCGACCCGTGACGGTCTCTCGCACATCCAGACCACGACGCTCACCAACGCTGTTGGTGCCGTCGTGGCGAGTGCGGTCTCGACCAAGTGTCGTAACTGCCACAAAGGCGCCGCCGTGTACGCGGAAGCCAACAGCTTCCCGCACATCACGTCTGGTGCTCAGTTCCTGGCCGACACCCACACCACTACCAGCCCGCTGGATAGAGTGTGCTTGGAGTGTCATCCCAACGTAGGCGTGACCTTCTAGGCCACTCCTTCGCTGGATCGTCAGGTCCAAGTGCTACACTTCGAGGGGCCCCTTTCGGGGCCCCTCGTCTTGGTACGGTCGCCCACTCTCCTGGCCTGGGAGGGCACATGTCTGAAGAGTTGATCGCGCCTCGGGGTGCGGCTTTGAGCCCGGCGGATGTCATCTCGGCGGTCGGTTGGTTTCTCCTGGCAATAGTGGCCCCTCTCGCCTTCTCTCCATCCGCCGCCGCCACGTTTTTCACCGCCAAGCTCCTGCCGATGTACGTAGGTTGTGGGTTGCTCGTGCTGGGTGCCGTGCTCCCTATCTCGAAGGTCGAGGCTCGTCGGCTCGAGCCGGGTGGCGCCGGGGTGTGGTCGCGTGCTCCTGAGATCCTTGCCGTCGTGTTCCTCGCCCTGGGCCTCGCGAGCCTCGCCACGGCCTCCAGTGTCGCGACGGCGCTTCTCGGCACGTACAACCAGGGCACCGGCTGGTTGTCCTGGGCGGCCGCGGTGGGTGGGTTCTTCGCTCTTCGGCGGTCGCGACTCGATGGGCGCCTGAGGCGTGCGCTTCTGATCGGATTGGTGGCGTCGGGGGTCGTGGTGGCGGCACTCGGGGTGCTGCAGGCAGCGCATTGGGAACCCCTGCGCTTCCGCCTCGGCTTCCGGGTGGACGGACGAGCGGGTTCCACCCTCGGCAATCCCCTGTATTCGGGCGCGTTCCTCGCGCTGGCCGCCATCGTGTCGCTCGATCTTGCGCGTCGGGCCCGTTCCGGCGTTGGAATCGCGCTGGGTGCAGGGGCCGCCGCCCTGATCGTGCTCGGTCTCGGCGTGTCATGGTCGCGGGGGGCCTGGCTGGCCTTGGCCGTGGGGGCCGCGGTGTGGGCGGGGTGCGCACTGCTCAACTCAAAGCGCGGATCGCGGGCGTGGGTCGCATCCCTCTTCGTCGCTTTGGTCGGCTGGGGTCTGATCGTGGGCCTGCTCGTGGTGCCTGCGCTCGCCCCTGCCCGCGGCGTCGGCGTACAGGGTCAGGAAGCCGCGGGCGAGGCGGGCTCCAGTGTCGAGACCCGCCTTCTCATGTGGGGCATCGCCGTTGACGCCGCGCTCGATCGTCCGCTGCTGGGCTGGGGCCCCAACAACTATCGCTTCGGGGCGCAGCAGCACATGACGGCCGAGAAGCTCGAGTTGGAGCCACTCAGCCGCGACGCCGACGCGCATTCCCTCTTACTGGAGATTGCCGCGACGTGGGGAGTCCCGGCGGCGGTCGTCCTGTTGGGCTGGTTCGCGACGATTGGTTTCGCCCTGTTCCGTAGGGGGTTCGAAGAGGAGGGTGCGGCGGCGGCCGGGGTGCTCGCGGCCTTCTTGGCGGGGTCGCTCACCATGCCGCAGAACCTTGTCATGACGCCGGTGGCGCTCGGGGTGGTGGGACTCGCCCTCGCGGGTGCCGCCGGTGGTCGCGGAGCGAATGAGGCCGAGGGCGCGAATGAGGCCGAGGGCGCGCTCCGCTCGATGCGTGCCGCTCGGGTCGCGCCGCCGGTGATCACCGCCGCCATTGTGCTCGCGTTGACCGTGGGCTCCTGGGCCTGGTACCGAGCCGACCGCCACTACCTGGTGGGTGAGATCAGGGGCGACGTGGGCGAACTCAGCGAGGCGGCCGAGGGCTTTCCTTTCGTGGAGGCCTACTGGCGCTCCCTCGCCCTCGCGGAGACGCGGGAGGGGTTGGCCCAGGGGCGCCCGCTGCTGGTAGGAGAAGGCGTGGCGCATCTTCGGCGAGGACTCGGGCTCTCGCCCCGCGACATCGATCTGCTCGCGGCGCTCACGGCGGTGCATCTGCAGCGGGGTGAGTGGGAGGAGGCGAGAGAGAGCGCGCAGCTTGCCACGTCGTACTCGCCGGTGGAGCCGCTGCCGCACGCGCAGCTGGCGTACGCTCTCCTGCGGTTGGGCGAGACCGAGCGGGCGCCGGCCGAGGCGGAGCTGGCGTTGGCCGTGGATGTGCGGAGCGC
The DNA here is from genome assembly GCA_947085635.1 of uncultured Actinomycetes bacterium. Lineage (GTDB taxonomy): Bacteria > Actinomycetota > Thermoleophilia > RBG-16-64-13 > RBG-16-64-13 > JAHJSA01. Next base: position 12,225 of record CAMTXC010000025.1, read on the forward strand.
GCGGGTGCTCCACACCGTGGGCCTCTACTTTAGGGATTCCGGCGACGTCGAGCGGGCCCGCGCCACTTTCGAGCGGGCCCTCCTCTTGGACCCTGGGTTCACACCGGCCCGGCAGGAGCTCGACCGGCTGCCCTGATCAGTCTCCCAGGCTCTTCAGGGCGCTCTCTGCGTCGCGAAAAGCCGGATCGAGGGTGAGGGCCCGCTCGTACGCTCCACGCGCCTCCGAGGGCCTCCCCTGCGCTTGGTGGGCCCGGCCCAGCAGGTACCAGGCCCCGGCGTCTGCCTCGTCGTAGGACAGGATGCGGGCGGCCAGGGGTTCCGCGCCGGCGGCATCGCCCATCTCGAGATTGATGGCCGCCAGGTTGAAGAGGGCTCCCGTGTGAAAGCGGTCGCGGGAGAGTACCCGCTCGTAAGTGCGGATCGCCGCCTGGAACTGGCTGCGCTGGGCCTGCACGCGGGCCATGGAGAAGAGCATGTCGGGGTGATGGGGGATTCGTCGCTCAGCGTCTTCGTAGGTCAGGATGGCTCGTGAGAGGAGGGAGGAGTCGCCTCGCTCGCCGGCCGCCTGCTCCAAGGCGCGGCCGTACCCGATCACGTACTCGGCGTCCCGGGGGGAAAGGCTCACGGCGCGGGAAGTCGCCTCCACCACCGCCGCGGGATCGTGCACGGCACGTCTGAACTCCCGGTCGGCCCAGGGGTCGCGCACCGCCGGCGAAAGCAGGGCGAGGGCTAGGGCGAGGAGGGCGATGCCCCCGACCCGTGCGGCCCAGGTAGGGACTCGGAAGGTCGTCACGACTTCCCCGTGTCGCATCAGGGCGAGCAGAAGGCCCAAGAGGGTCATGGCGGCCGGGGTGGTCCAGACCAAGCTGAAGCTGAACACCGCCTGCACCTCGTAGGCGGCCGCCCCTCCGAGAAGGGCGCACGTCGCAGCCGTCCGCTGCCAGGAGGGGTGCGGGCTCCGGAAGAGGGACCGGATCGCCAGGAAAACGACTGTGAGCAGGAACCCCACATACAGCGCCAACCCGGGGAGCCCTGTCGCGTAGGCCAGATAGAGCCAGTGATTGTGGGGGCGATCGGGGTAGGCGGCTGCGCTCTCCAACTGAACGAGCCGGAGGGGGCGAACTCTGGGGAACTCCCCGAGGAAGGTCTCCGGGCCCGCGCCGAGCAGCGGGTGCTCGGCGACTAGGTCGAGGGTCGCCCGCCACATGACGAGTCGCGTCTCGGCCGAGCCTCCGCCTTCCCCTTGCGCCACGGTGTCGAAGGCCTCGGTCAAGCGGGTGCCGCTCTCGGCCACACCGGGCGAGAGGGCGGTGGTGAGCGCGAGCACCGCCAGCAGGATGACCGCGGCGGCCGAGGCTCCGACGAGCAGCCGGCGGGGCAGGATGGCTCCGTGCGTCCGCGCCCCCCCGCGCCCCTCACGCTCTCTCGCGCCCAGTCGCACGAGGAGTAGGAGCGCCCCGGCGACCGCCAGACCCACGACCGCGCCGAGCCAGGCTCCCCGCCCCGCGCTGAGATAGAGGCCGGCGGTTTGCAGGCCGAGCGCGACGCCGGCGAGAGCGAGCTCCGCGCGGCGACGGGTGAGGCACATGCCGGCGAGTGTGGTGGGAATCGCCAAGGCCGTCCAGGCTCCCAGGAACACCGGGTTCCCCATCGGGGAGGTGGCCCGCAGCCCGAAGGCTCCGAACCCGGGTGGACGGAACGGTCCGAGCATCTCGAGGAGCGCGGCGAGGCCCAGAAGCGCCCCGCTCAACGCGATCGACCGCAGGAGGAGCTTGGCCTGCACGAGCGAAGCCCGCGAGGCCGTCCAGAAGAAGGCCGCATACCCCACGAACCCGAGAGCTCCTTCGTACCGTGGAGAGGTGCCGAGGAGTGCGACGGGCGCCCATCCTGAAACGGACGCGGCCAAGGCCACCCAGCCGAGGAACCCGAGGAGCAGCAGCTCGGGCGCGCGGAGGACGGGCCGCCCGGCGTCCTTTCCAAGCAGCCGCATGAAGCCCGCGAGGAGCATGAGCACCACCGCCGCCCGGAAGACCGTCGCCTTGGGTAGGGCGTACACGTGATGTGCGTCGGGCAGGTAGATCAGCGGCAGCGAGAGCAGGGCGGCCGCCGCCGCCCACACCGCCAGGGAGGGGGCCGCCCTCGCTTGTGGCGCCTGGGTGGGCGGCGCCTGGGGCGGCGGTTCCTCCGTGAGGGACACCTCCGCGGGATCGCTCATGGCTGGTGGCAGAATCCGCAGATGGGAGTGGTGGGGATATCGTCGTGGCAGCTCGAGCAGTTGGCCGCCGGTGTTCCTTGGAGGAGTCCGTGCCGCGTCTTCCAGTCAGGTCCGTGCGCGTCGAAGGCTAAGTGGCAGTCTCGGCACTCCTCGGGCTCGTGGCAGCGGTAGCAGAGCTCGTCCTTCTTGCCGAAGGCGGCCAGGGGGGCGTGTTCGACGGTGGCGAACGAGGGCGGATGGGGCATATCGAGGCCGTGACACTCCTTGCACGGTTCGAGGCTGTGACAGCCCTCGCACGTGCCCTTCTCGGCCAGGTGGGCCTTGGGGTAGGAGTCGGGGATCTCGCGGATCTCGGCCACGTCGGTGAGATGGCAGGTCTCGCAGGCGGCGCGGGCATCCTGGTTGTTGTGGCAGGGGAGGCACTTGTCCATGCTCGGCCGCTCGACGTAGCCTTCGGTGACCAGGTGCCCCGGTTGCCCGTGGCACCCGAGACAGCTGATCCCGGCGTCGAGGAAGTCCTCGTGGCGCACCTGGAGCGAACCGAACTGAGCCGTCCCCGTGGTGATGTCGCCGTGGCAGCGCAGGCAGCGCGAATCGCTCACGCCGGCGTCGAGCCGAGGCGTGCCGCCCAGGTAGTGCGTCGTCAGGTTGCTGAGTCCTCGCACGCGGGTGGCGACGAACCCCATGACTCCGCGGTCGCCGTGGCAGCGCAGGCAGTCGTTCCCCGCGTGATCGGATTGATCCCAGGAGGTCACGCTGGGCGCGATCTCGTGGCAGCGGCCGCAGGTGGTGGGGGCGGTGGCGAACTCGTCGCCGGCCAGAGAGAGACCCAGGAACACGAGCAGGATGCCGGGCACCAAGAGGGGCGTGACGAAACGTTCGCGCCATCGGCGCTTCTGTTCTCGTTCATCACGCGGCCCCCAGGAGACGATCAGGAGCAGCACCACGAAGACGAGAAGCAGTCCGATGGCCGCCGCGGCGATGAACACGACGGTCCGCTGCGGGTCGGCCTGCGGGTCGGCCCACACCTGGCGCAGATCGGTGAGAAGGGTCCTGAGGAACGACATCATGCCGGCGCCTCGCTCATCCGGGGCCTCGCAGCTCTTCGAGGGCTTCGGGAGGAAGCCCTGGGTGGATGTGGGCGGCGTGGCAATACTCACAGTCTTCCGGCACGTGGCAGCGGTCGCACGTAGCCCGCTCCAGTTCGAGCAACCGCGTCTCGTGTTCGGGCAGGAAGCCCTCGGGATGGGGCATCTCGATTTGGTGGCACGAGTCACAGAAGCTCTGCTTGTGGCAGTCGGTGCAGGCTCCGCGGGCCTCTATCGCCTGGGCGCCGTGAAGGTGCGGGAAGGCGTTCAGGTCGTGGGGGAGCTCGACCCCGTGGCAGCTCTTGCAGAACGTGCGGGCGTGGCAGATGGTGCAGGTGCTGAGGTCGCCCATGCCGTGGATGGTGCGCACCTCCGGCCCGTGCACTATCGCCTCGATGCCGGGGAGCTCGGCGGCTCCGCCTGTGGGCTCTGTCAGGTGACACACGCTGCACGCTGTGCCGGCCGTCTTTCCGTCGTGGCAGAAGGAGCAGCCGGCGTGAGTGAGTGCGCCCGTGACCGGACTATCGCCGTGGAGTGCCCGCGTGTGACACGAGGCGCACGGGATGCGTGCGTCGAGCACGTCGGAGTGCCGCATTCGGATGTTGTTGGCGACCGCCAACCGTCCCACGATCTCGCTCTCGTGGCACGCAAGGCAGGTGGAGGAGGGGACGAACGCCCGGGAGGCGTCGAGTTCGGAGAAAGGGCTCAACTGTACGACCAGGTTGCGGACGGCCCGGACGTTCAGCTCCAGCAGGTTCAGCGAGCTTTGGGTCCTATGGCAGTCGAGGCAGCGCACGCGAGCGTGGCTGCTATCGGAGTTCTCCGCGAGGACGCGCTCCGGTACGTGGCACCATGAGCACCCGCTCTGGGTGGTGGCCTGGACCACGAAGCCCACTTCCGCGACGGCGAACAGGAAGACCACCACGATGAAGAGAGCCTTGATTGGAAGGCGGCCGAGCAGCGCCATGGCCCGTTTCGCGGTTTCTGCGGGTTTGAACACCTGCTCCCTTGGTGGTAGCCTGCCGAAGGCGTCTTCGGCCTGTCGAAGGCGTCGTGTGGCTGGGAAGGGCCGTGTCGGCTCGGTCAAAAGATCAAGTATATCGTGCGTGAGGAGTGCTTCAACCACCAAGTGGGGTCGCAGAGCGACAGGAGGAGCAATCCGTGGAACACGTCTTCTCCCGTCGCCGGCGGGTCGCGTAGCGGGGGCGAATGAGCGCATCGGTCTCGGCGGCTCCTCGGCGCCTGTACATCGCTCTGATCGTGGTCCTCTCAGTGGCGCTCGTGGTTCTACTCGCGATCTATCTACGGGTCGACAGCGCGCCTCCGGAAGTCGTGTCCACCACGACCACCCTAGGCCCCGGGGAGAACGCCGGAGAGCCTTCGTTCCTCTACCCGGTGCAGGTGCCGGCAGACCGGCCCTTCCGTCCGCGCAACTCCGCCGTTGCCGGAAGCCGCGTGTACGTCGCCGATAGCGAGGGTCAGCGCGTCGCGGTGCTCGATCTCGCCGACGGCCAGGAAGCCCAGATCGGTTTCATTCCCATCACGCCCGACAGCCTCGACCAAGAGCTGCCGCGAGATCCTCAGCCCACGGCCGTGGGAGTGCTGGCCGACGGCACGCTCCTCGTCGCCGACGCCGCCAACGGACGCGTATGGCGACTCACCCAGGACGGTTCGTTCCTCGGTGATTTCATCTCGGAAGAGGAACGCACCCGCTCGGAACTCCTTTCCCCGGTGGGCCTCGCGGTCACCTCCACAGAAGTGCTACTCACCGACGTGGGAGATCAGCGGGTGAAGGTGTTCTCCACCTCGGGTTCGTATCTGCGGTACTTCGGGGGCGACGGGTTCCATCCGGGTGAGTTCTCCTTCCCGAACGCGCTGGCCGTGGACCGCGACGCGCTCGTGTACGTAGCCGACAGCAACAACAAGCGGGTGCAGGTGATCGGCGCCGAGAGCGGCGTGGTCACCGTGATCGACAAGGCGGACACCGAAGAAGGACTCGTTCTGCCCCGCGGCCTGGCCTTTGACAGGTTCGGCCGCCTGCACGTGGTGGACACGTTCGGCCAGGCAGTGCACGTGTACGGCTCGGACGGCGCCCTCCTCTACACCTACGGGCGCGGCTCCGGCGACTCCCGGCGCCTCACCCTTCCCGAGGGCATCGCCATCACCAACGACCGCATCGTGGTCTCCGACGGCGGCGCGCGCCGGCTGGTGGTCTACTCCTACTAGACATCTTCCGGTTGCGCCGCCTCGACCGCGTCCGTGAGTCCAACGAGAAGCGGGCCCCCGGAGGGACCCGCTTCGCTTGGATTACAGTCCGGGACCAGATCGGACGAGCCGATCGTGGCCGGACCTATCTCGTCAACACGTAGCGTGCCTCGGAGATGTTGTAGCTGTCGCCGGCGCACGTGACGCGCAACTTGAACCACGTGCCGCTGGTGGCCTTCACCAGGCTGGTGACATCGAGGTCGATCCAGCCGGTCTTGGACACCGTGTACTGGGAGTAGCTCGACTCCAACGACTTGCCGTCGGTCTTGTACCGGTAGACGCGGATGGTCTGCGTCTTCCCGTCTTTGAGCGAGTTCACGTACAGTCTCAACACGGCCGTATTGACGGTGCTGCCGCTCTGGTCCAGCTGGAGCGACATCATCTTACGGTCGCGCTTGATCTCGTACGAGTCGCCGTAGCCGCCGTCACTCATCTTGCTGGTGACGTCAGACCGCTTGCCGGCCTTGTCGTCCGGCTCGTTGTTGTTGAGATCCTCCATGTACTCGGCCTTGGTGACCTTGTACTCCACCGTGGCCGGCGGCACCGTGGTGCTGGTGGTGGTGCTCGACGTGGTGGTGGTGCTCGACGTTGTCGTCGTTGTGGACGACGTCGTTGTCGTCGACGAGGTGGACGTCGTGGTCGTGGAGGTCCACTCGGCGTACCAGCCCAAGTAGAACTTGTGGCACGTTCCACAGCCGGTCATCGCGTTTGTGCTGAGGTCGTGACACCTGCCGCAGGCGTTGCGATCGGCCACGTGTTTGCTGTTTGCGAGGTGCACGTCCGTCTTCTTGTTCGAGGCGGGGCCGTGGCACTTCACGCAGTCGCCGCTACCCATATGCGACTTGTAGCTGTGGCAGCCGGACGACAGGCACGGTTTCCGGAACTCCTCCGGCGTGAACCCGTACTTGAACGGCGTGGGTCCGTGACCCTGGACGCCCGATTTGTGGCAGAACGTGCACGGCTTGGCCTGGTGCTTGCTCTCGCTGTGTATCTTGTCCACGCTGTGCTCGTGGCACAGGGAGCTCACACAGCCCGGAGCCTGAGCGCCGTGGCACTGGGTGCACGCCACCTTCTTGTCGTACACGTGCTTGTCGTGCAGGCTCGCCCCAGGGCCGCTGATGCTGTGGCAGCCGGACTGGTCGCAACTGTCCTTGTACGGCTCGCGCACGAAGTGGCCGGTTGTCGTGTGGCAGACCTTGCAGTCCGACGTGGTCGGGTACGTGGTCGTGTTGTGACATCTGGCGCAGTTCGACTTGTGGACCGTGCGGAGGTCGGCTACGTGGCAGCCGGACTTGGCGCACGACGTCTGGGTGGACTGGTGCTTCTGCACCTCCATCAGGTGTCGGGCCGGAGCCAGACCACCGGTCTTGTGGCAGTCCATGCACTTGTACGTCCACACGAACGACGTCGGCAGCGGGTGACACGCACCGCAGCTGCGCGAGTTGCTGATGCTGGTGCTCCGCGAGTGTTCAGTCGGGAGCATCATCAGGTGGCAACTCTGGCAGTCGGTGCCCTCGTTGGCCGTGTGCTTGGTGGCCGCGCCGGCGTGATACGTGGCGTGGCAGTTGGTGCACACCGGGCTCAGCGGATTCGCACCACCATAGGTGGCGATCACCGACTTCACCATAGCCGACGCGCTGGAGCCGTGGCACGTGTTGCATGTAGCGAGGATGCCGCTCTTCAGCGTCCTCCCCACGTGCTCGTTCACCAGGTTGCTTTTGTGGCACAGCGTGCAGTCCGGCACCGCCGGGTTCACCAGCTCGTGTTGCTGCGTGTGCTGTCCGGCGTCAGTGCCGTGGCACACGAAGCAGCCCTGCTTGGCTCCCGTGGTCTTCCAGGCCGCGATGGCGTTCTTCGCGTACGTGGGTGCGTTGGTGGCGTGGCAAGTGTTGCACGAACCGGCCACACCAGTCTTGAACGTGCGTCCCACGTGCTCCGTGGAGATGTTCAGGACGTGGCAGCCTGCCGCGTTGCACGAGGCGTACGTCGCCGAGAGCGCCGCGTCGGGATCGTGAGTCGCGGTGTGACCCGCGCCCGCGTTCGGCCCGTGGCACGCCTGGCACGTGCGGTCGCCGTTGTCGATGGCCGTCAACACCATGGTCTTCGACAGGGCGCCCGTCTTGCCGAGGTGGCACCGTTCGCACACACCGTTCATCGGAAGGGTGTCGTTCTGCATCTCGGTGGCCAACTGCGACCAACGGATCTCGTGCTCCACCAGCAGGTTCTGGTTGTGACAACCACTCTGACCGCAGCTCTGGTCAGGCGCCGAGGTCGGCGACTGGTGCTCCAGCGTGGGCGTGCCGTGGACCGTGTGACATTGGTCGCAGTTCGTCAGCTGAGCCGTCCTGGCCGCCGCGATGGCGGCTACCACAGCCGGACGCGTGCTCTTGTGGCACGTGTCGCAGTTGAGCGGTGAGCCGTTCGCCGCAAGCCACGCCTGGCGACCCGACGTGGCGTCACCGGTGTGCTCCAGGATCACGTTGTTCGTGTGACAGATGGCGCAGTCGGTGGTACCCGACGTACGGTTCGAGTACTTGTAGTAGCCGGAGCCGATGGTCTTGCCGGCCGGCAAAGCGTGCTGATCGAAGTGACCGGCCATGTGGCAGCCTTCGCACGAGGTGTCGTTCGCGACGATACGTTCGCGGACACCGGCGCGCGGAGTTGCCGTGTGGCAGGTGCTACAGGTCCTGCCGTATCCAGCGTGGAGCGTTACCAGGTTCGTACCCACGTGACAGCCGGTGTCGAAGCAGGCGGTCGAGGTCGTCAGGTGGCGATCGACGTGGATGCTCGTGACCGTGTGGCAGGTCGCGCAGTCCGAGTTGGCGGCGGTGTCGGCGGCGAAGGTCGCCACCTGCGACGCCACCCTGCTGCTCGGCGCGTGACACGTGTCGCAGTCGTACACGCCCCAGGTGCTGCCGTTCACGTCGGCCGGGAAGGCCGGGTTGATGTGCACGGGCAACAGGTTGGTGGCGTGACAGTACCGGCACTCGGCCGGAGGTGCTACCGGAGTCGCCAACTCATGTTGGGTGGCATGACCGGACACCGGGCCGTGGCAGTCCTCACACGTCGGGTTCATGGCGGCTTTCAGGCCACCTGTGCGGTAGGTCGCGATCACACCCTGAACGGCGGTAGAGCCGGCGTGGCAGGTATTGCATGTGAGCGCGCGACGATCCACGTGCTCGGTCACAAGGTTGGCCACGTGACACGAGGCCGACCGGCAACTCGCCGGCGGCTGCACAGGGTTCGTCAGTGCGTGAGCCGGGTTGTGCATACCGGCATCGGCGCCGTGACAGACGTAGCAGCCCTGTTTGACGCCCGTCGTCTTGTACGCTGTGATCGCCCCGACAACGGCAGGATCGACCGAGTCGTGACAGGTGCCGCAGCCAAGTGACTGGTTCGTCAGGTGCTCCGTGACCAGGTTGAGGTCGTGGCAGCCGGCGGCTCCGCACGAGGCGTACGTGGCCGTGAGGGCCGCGTCCGGTTCGTGCACCACCTCGTGCGACTCACTTGCGTGACATCCGGCTTGGCCGCAGGACGGCACGAAACGGATGCTCGGTTGCAGCGAAGGCGACACCGGCGCTTGGAGCGCATGGCACCGACTTGCGAGGCAGGTGAGCGACTTGGTCACGGGCAACGTGCCGAGTCCTCCGCTGACGACCTGGGTGGGTACGCCCACCGCTACTGGTGTGAGGGGGTCCGTGACCGTATCCACGTCGTCACCGTGATCGGGCAGTTGGTGCGTGACCATACTCCCGTGGCACCACTCACAATCGACGACTCCAGCATGGCAGCCCGCGCACCTGGTCCCCAGGAGCAGCACCTTGTTGTCTACGCCGCTTGTGCTGTACCCAGTGTGTGACCGGTGGATCTTGGCGACGTCCGTTGTGGTGCTCGGACGAGGGGCGTGCGAATCGTTTACGTGGCAGGGGACACACTTGACCCGGTCACCTTGCGCATTGGTCGCCGTGCTCACCGCCGGGGCGGTGAAGCTCACCAGCTTGCCCGTTGCCGTTCCGCCCGCAGCCTTGTGGCATTCGAGGCATTCGAAGTTTGTGAGCGCCAAGGCCGGCGATGCCGTCGCGAGAAGCACGGCGGCGATCAAGATGGTGAGTGTTACGAGTTTCTTCATCTTCATTTGCGATTCACCTCCTTTCCTCGTGGTCTCGTGAGGGTGGGGAGGTTTGTGAACTTCGGCACTACTACGGCAGGTAGTAATGCCCTTGAGACGCGTCGACCGGAGCCTTGGCTCCGGTCTGAAGTAACGTCGTCTCCTGTTCTTGAGATGAACCGGAAAAGGAAAAACCGGCCATCCCCACGGCCGGTTGCACTACTGGCTCCCCCTGCCCCAAGTGCCCAGGTACGGAAACGGGGATCTTCGCCTCCAACTCCTTATACTCTCAGGCGATAGCGTATCGGCATCCAAACTGCCTGTCAAGAGCGAAAACGGGGGGTTGGAGGGAGCTTCACACGGGAGCGAATGCCACTTTTGCAGGGTTTCTTGAAAACTAAAGACCAAGGGCGCGGAAACTAAGCGATTCTACTTGGAGAAAAACTACCGATTCCGGACCACGATTCAACCGGAGCTCCGCCGAAAACCGAGAAAGGAAAAGCCCGGCGAAAGGCCGGGCTTTCCGGGTGATCGACTCGCCGGGCCGTTGGCCCTTCGAGTGGCTATTCCACGTTGAGCGACAGGATGAGGAGTTGGTCGGAGCCCTTGGCCTTCTGGATGATCTCGAAGGTGACCAGCTCGCCCATGTCGGCGATCAGTTCGCCGGAGGGGGTCTCGATGCGGCGGAGTACGCGTTTCCCGATGAGGAAGTGTTTCTGCTGCGACGTGAATGCATCCTCGGCCGGCGCTTCCGCGGTTGGGGCTTCTTCGACCGGGGCCTCTACGAAAGGTGTTTCCTCGACCGCAGGCTCGGGTTCCGTCAGGTCGAGTGCGGGCTCCGAGGTGAGCGTGTCGTCGGCGTAGGCGGGAGTTTCCGCCACGAGCGGGGAGATCTCCTCGGCTTCTTCGACCTCCGGCTCGACCACCTCATCGATCGTGGCTGGGAGTGCTACTTCGGGCTCGACTTCTTTGAGGTCGGCCACCAACTCGACCGCCGGTGCCTCGTCGGGGGTCGTGATGGCCTCGAAGGCCTCCTCCAACTCCTGGGCCGGTTCGGGCGCGGCGGGTTCTTCAACAGGACCGGGTTCGAGCACTACCGTGGACTCCGGCTCAGGCTCGACTGCCTCGATGGGTTGAACGGGCTCGACGGCCGCGACCGGGATCACTGCCGGGGCTTCGGCCTTCGCCGGTCCGGCCGCCCGTGTCTTGGCCACCCGCTCAAGCGAGCTGTCGTCTTTCTGCAGGTGTTGGTCGTAGTCGGCCTCGAGGACGATGATGTCGCGGCCCAGGCGGTAGACGCTGGAGGCCGGGATCACCGCTGTCTCACGGGGGTACACGGTCTGGTCGGCGGCGATGAACTCCATGCCGACGACGTCCCCGGTCTCAGTGTCGACGAAGTAGTCGCCGATGGTGCCGACCGAGCGACCCTCGCGAGTGATCGCCTTGGCGTCGGTGATGGTGATGTCCTTCTCCGCGAGCGCCGCGAGCGCGGGGTTGGCGGAGATGGCGGAGATCTTGGAGCCGCTCTCCACGATGACCGCGTCGAGTCCCACCGCGTGAGCCGAAGCGTAAGGCAGAACCGATGCCTCATACAGGCCCAGGTCCACAAGAAAGCCGGCCACCTTGACCGTCGCGTCGTCGATCAGAAGGCCGTCCACTTCGCCCACAACAGTGGCTGTGTCCAGCGCGACGATCTGAAGACCCAGGAGATCCGTATCGATCCTCGTCATAACTTCATTCCTCCTTTGTTGATCCGGACGTGCCCTGGGTAGACGTGTCCGACTCCATCATCTCCGAGATTGTCCTCTCCAGATGCTCCAATAGCATCGGGTTCTCCGTGTACGAGGTAGCCTGCATGTAGGAGGCCGCCGCCGGACCGCTCATGTGCTGGGTGCGGAAGGCGTTCCCTATCTCCACGTAGAGCTTGAGCTTGGCGTCGCGGTCGTCGGTGAGGGCGAGCGCCTTCTGGAACTCGGCCACGCCGTCTTCATAGAGACCGTTCTGCAGGAACTTGAAGCCGAGCTGCACCCGGAAATTGAATCCCACCAAGTTGGCGGCCGGCGTCGGGGACGGGGCTGCGGCCTCGGCCACGGCCTCGGTCGCCGGTGCGGCCACGGTCTTCTCCTTGGCCTTCTCTACGGGAGCTGCGTCAACGGCTTTCGTCTCGGCCACTTCGGATGCGGCGGTCGCCGCGCCTGCGCCGGAAGTGGCAGTTGCGCCGGCAGCAGCGGAGGTGGCGGCCGAAGCGGCGGCTGCCACGGCTGTCACAGGCACGGCCTTCTTACGATCCCTTAGATCGTGTTCCATGTCTTTGGCAAGGGGCTCGTCGATGAAGGCGGCTGTGCTCTCCGCAGGGGAGGCGCCGGCGGCAGCTCCGGCGCCCGCAGACTCCGCCACCGGCTTCGTGCGCCCCACCAGGAACGAGAGGACGATGAGCACCAGGCCCGCGATCACGAACACACCGGCCACTACGAGCACCAGCATGTTCATATAGTGTGCCTTTCAGGGGTCATGGCGCCCGTCGAGTCCCTCCCTTTGGTCGATCAGAGAGATTCCTCAGAATCGACCGCGCGATCTTCGAACCCGGCTTTGATCACGACGAGCTCGGCGCTCATCCTGATGAGGTCCGACGCGGGAACGAGGTACGTGGCAGCGACATCGTCGTCGCCCATGTCTTCCGGCAGGACTTCGATGCCTTTGATGACACCCGTGGCAGAGTCCACATAATAGTCGCCCACAACGCCCACGAGATCGCCGTGGTCGGTCATGACGAGGGTGTCGGCCACCTGCACATCGCGCTCGGCGAGCGCCTCCAGGGCGGTGTGCTGGGAGATGGACTTGACGGCTGAGGAAGCGCCGATCATGACCGCGTCTTCCCCGATGCTCAGGATGTCGCCGAAGGAGAGCGCCTTCGCTTCGTAGACGCCCAAGTCGATCACCAGACCGACGACGGCGTTCTTCGTGTCGTCCACGATGAGCGCGTCCACCTCACCCACGACCGACGCGTCTTCGAGGCTGACTACCTCCAGACCCAAGAAATCCTTATCGCTGCGAGCCATGTAGTCCCACTCCTCCTTGTCCCGTCGGACGTGTTGTGATGCCTATCGCGTCGCACGTCGGTATCGCCCGCATCATAGCAGAAGGGGGGTGCGATTTGTAAAGCTCCGCCCGAGCCGATGACGTGCGCGGGCGGGCTCATGTGTCATACTATTTCGGCTCGGAACACGGGTCCGGGTCGTGGCTCCCTGCACGCACGACCATCCGCGGGCCTAGGGCAGGCATCAGTCCAACGTGAGTACGGAGGCGACCTCGTGTCGGTGAGACAGCTTCTTCTGGCACTCGGGATGGTCCTGCTGCTCGGCGGCGGCGTGATCACGGTGGTGGCTTCGCTGCGGAGCGAGCCCGTCAATAGCACCTCCACCTCCGTTGTCGAGACCACCAGTCCTGGGTTGGGGGAAGCGATTCCAGGGACCTCGGACATCCAGCAGGGTAATCTGGCGGCCGCGCAGTCGAAGCTGGAGGCGCACCTCGAAGCCAACCCCGAGGATAAGCAGGCCCGCTACTTGCTGGCTCTGGTGCATGAACGCGGGCTCGATTGGGACCAGGCGATGCAGGTGTACCTGGACATCCTCGAACTCGACCCCCGCGACTTCGAAGCCCACTTCCGCATCGGGAACCTGCACAAGCGCCTCGAGCAACCAGAGGAGGCCGTTGCGAGTTTCGAGGAATCCTTGCAGATCAACAGCGACTTCACTGCGGCGCGCGTGGCGCTCGCCGAGACGGTTGCGGGACTCGGCGATGCCGATCGGGCCATCCGACTCTACTTCGAGGTGATCGAGATGCGCCCCATGGGGGTGCAGTTCGACCAGATCCGCGTGGCGTTGGCCGAGCAACTGGTGGCGGTGGATCAGGCCGACAACGCCGCCCTGCAACTCGAGAAGGCCCTCGCCGAGAACCCCGACAACGCGGAAGCGAGGGCGTTGCTCGACGAGTTGCGGTGAGCGGGAGCACCCGATGCGAGCGACCCCGGGGGCTCCGATCCGGTAGGCGCGACCACGACGACTTCATGAGAGTCCGATCGGGTGGTCGCGGAGGGTTCGCGAAGCTCGACGCCCGTCGCCCGTGCTAGAGTCGCGTGTGAGGACTTCGGCGCCGTTGTGGGTGCGTTCAACCGTAACGATAATCCGGTCGAACGCCGATATACTACGTTGACGTGTGACGTCGGGCAGAGCTGTTGCAGCCGGATCGGAGAACGCGTGGCGCATGCTCGTGAGTGAGGGCACAAGCAGAAGGTATGTCCTGGGGATCCGGAGTCCACGTTCCGCGTCGCTCATCGCTGTCGCCCTCTTCTTTCTGTTTTCCCTGCTGATCGCTCTAGGCTTCTCCGCGGGACCGGCTCTTGGGGCGCCGGTGACGTACTGGGTTGTCGCGAACAACGCCACTGTGGTGCCGGGGGGCGCCGGCACCACCAATGTGACGGGGGGCTCCACGTACACGAGCGCCCGCATCACGCTCTTCTCGTCCACGAACCAAAACAACAGGGTCCGGCTGGAGCGCACCGGCGGCGACTCGGCGTACACGGACTTCATGAACGTGTACCTCGCGGCCAATTACAGCCCATGGCCCGTCCGCCTTGCGGCCAACACTGCCGTATTCAACTTTGGTGTCGATCGTAATTGGGCCGGCTGGCGTATCACCTTGTACGACTACAACCCTTCGAACGGATCGAGTGTGCAGATCGCACAGGCAACAACGGGGCCTTGGAGCGGCACACGCACGCTCAGCGTCGCTCTGAACAACCCTCAATACGACGTGCCGAGCGGTAACCGGCTCAGGATCCGGGTGGAGGGAGACAAGGACGGGGCCAACGACATCCGCCTCCACTTCAACGCGCAGGCTGCGAACAACGAAGCCGCCTGGCTCGTCGTGGACGAGACGCAGATCATCGACACCACCGCCCCCACCACCATGCTCTCCACGAGCCCGGTGGCGCCCGACGGCGACTCCGGCTGGTTCAAGACCGTGCCGACTATCACGCTGAGCGCCACCGACCCTGAAGGTTCGCCCACCACCACGCGCTACAACTGGAACAGTGACTTCGCATGGACCGGTGGCACCCTGTACGCCGGCACGTTCTCCGCTCTCACAGGCACGAACACCCTCTGGTACTACTCGCAGGACGCCATCCCGAACGAGGAGACGCACAAGAGCCGGCTGTTCAAGGTGGACGCGACGATCGCGGCTCCCGTGATCGTCACTCCCACGGGTGTGGACGGCGCTCCGCCGCCAACGGGGATCCGCGGCACCATCAACTACGACGCTACGGCCACCGACGCCGGGGCGGGCGTGAACTTCGTGGCCTTCTACTACTACGCCTGGAACGGCTCGACCTACGACGCCGTGGGCACGCAGGTGGGCGCGAACCAGACGGTGCCTGTGGCCGCGTCGACGTATCGGGTGGCGTGGAATACGCTTCTCGTGCCCGATGGAAGGTACAAGCTGCAGGCGCAGTTGCGCGACGTGGCCGGCAACACCGCCTTCTCGCCGGCTCAGTACGTGCGCGTGGACAACACCGGCCCGACGGTGGCCATCACCGCCCCGGCGGCCGGCGCGACCATCAGGGGCACGGCGTATCAGATCCGCGGCACCGCCAGTGACGCTGCGATCTCCAATTGGACCCTCTCCATCTCTGCCGTGTCCCCCGTGGCGTGGACCACGCTCGCTACAGGTTCGAGCAACGTGACCGACGCCGTGCTCAACACCTTCAACACGACAACGCGCAGCGACGGGCAGTACCAGTTCCGCCTGACGGCCACCGACGCGTTGACCAACTCGTCCACGGCGACGGTCTCGCCCGTGACCATCGACAACACGGGGCCGGCGGTTCTCGCGGCAGTCGCTATCTTCGGCACGCAGGTCGACGTGCTCTTCGGGGAAGCCTTGGTCTCCGGCTCGGTGCTCCCGGCATACTTCACCATCCCCGGGCTCACCGTGTCCGCTGCCACCCTCCTGCCCGACAACCGGACGGTGCGGCTCACCACTTCGGCGCAGACTCTCGGCAGTCCCTACACGGTGAGCGTGAAGCTCACCACGCCTTCGGTGACAGACGTGGCCGGGAACCTGCCGCAGGCACCGGGTACCGCCGCCTTCTCGGGCTACGATCCCGCCTTCGATGTCACACCTCCCGTACAACTCACCGGGCTCACCGCCTTCTCCGGCCACGCCCGCAACCGGCTCTCGTGGGATGCGTCGATCGCCCCCGACCTCGCCGGCTACAACGTCTACCGTGACACCTCAGCGGGCGGCGCGTTTGCGACGAAGGTCAACGGCTCGCTGATCGTCACCACCACCTACGACGACACCACCTATGGTGCCGAGGACACGCTCTACTACTACAAGGTGACCGCGGTCGACACGAGCGCGAACGAGTCCGTGAAGTCGGCGGTCGCCGCCACCACCATGGTGCTGGCGAACGGAACCGTCGGCGCGGGCGGTGGTACTCTCCTCACCACGAACGGCAAGGCGCGCCTCGTCGTCCCGGCCGGGGCGCTCCCCGGAGCCACGGCCATCGGAATCACCGAGCAGGCCTCGCCCCCGAGTTCGCCGCCCAAGATCTTCGTGACCCCGGGATATCGGTTCACGCCGGCCGGCCAGCTGTTCACCAACCCCGTGCAGATCACCCTGAAGTATGTGCCGGGAGCCGTCGACGAGTCGACCATCAAGCTCCTCTACTTCAACGGCTCGGCGTGGGTGCAGGTGGAGGGTGGTTCTGTGGTGAATCAGGCTGCCGACACCGTCACCGGCATCGTGAGCCACTTCACCGAGTTCGCCGCCGCGAGCCTGGACGTCACGGCGCCCACCGTCTCGAGCGTCACCCCGGCGAACGGCGCCACCGGCGTTCCGGTGAACGGCTTCGTCACCATCGTGTTCAACGAAGAGATGGACCCCAGCACCCTCACCAACGACAAGGTGCAGATCCGCATCGGGGCGACGCCCATCTTGGCGGAGACCGTCGTGCTGAGCTCAGATCGCACTCGGGTCTACGTCTATCCGGACGCCATGATGGACATCAGCACGATCTACACCGTGTGGATCTCGGCCGCCGTGACCGACCTGGCCGGCAACCCGCTGGGGACGGCGTCCACCACGACATTCACCACGGCCCCGACGGGCATCACGCCACACGGTGCCTACTCGAACGCCAAGAACCTGTGCCGCAACTGTCACTCCGTGCACGGGGCCGCCACGCCGGCCGCCACAGGCGGCGGCAAGCTCTTCCCCGCGGCCACCGAGAAGCAGGTGTGCTATGCCTGCCACGACGGCACCGGCTCCTCGTACAACGTGAAGACCGCCGACAACGTCTCGCCCTTCTCCTGGGACTTTGGCGAGAACCCCATCGGCTCGACCGTGATGACGTCGTCTCACCCGGTGGCCCGCGCCATGACGTACTCGTGGGTGAACGCGACCACCACCAACACCGGCGTGACCGTGCGCTGCTCCAACTGCCACAACGCCCACAACATGACGGGCACCGGCGTGCGCTTCCTCGTCAACAAGAAAGTTGATCCCAGTTTCTCGGGGGCCTACGTCGTGAACACCGGCAAGGACTTCTGCTGGACGTGCCACAATACGACGGCCGCCACCTCCGCGGGCTACATCAGCTCGGCCTCGTGGAATGCCGGCACCGGCTCCGACCACAAGACCTACTACCCCACCACCGACGCGGGCCACAACAAGACCACCGGCGCCGTGATCATGGCCAACAACCCCACTGTGCCTTCGCGGCAGAACATCGCCTGCAAGGGCTGCCATAGCGAGCACGGCAGCTCGAATAGCAAGCTGATCGCGGGGCAGGTGAACGGAGCGGCGATCACGTTCAACAGCTCGACGGTCGCGGGGTATAACACCACGTACAACCCCCTCTGTTTCGGGTGCCATTCCTCCGCCGGGCTCGGAGGGACGCGGTGGCCGGGCACGGCTGTCTCGACTGCTACCTACACCAGTTCCGGCCACGACGTGACCGCGCAGAACCGCAGCTTGACCTACTCGCCACCGGTGCCGGCAGTCGTGCAGAACCTGCGCGTGGGGGTGTGCAAGCAGTGCCACAACCCCCACGGCACCCAGTACGCTAACTACACCTTGGCCTTCGAGGAAGACCTCTGCTACCAGTGCCACGCGGCGGCTGGACCGGGGCGTCTGCTCGGACCCGGCAGCTACAGCGTGCAGCGCCAGTTCACCCAGGGGCGCGTGGGCGGCTCCACGACGGCTCCGGACTTCACGCGGGCCTACAACCGGAGCGCGGCGGGGGCCGCGGTTCCTCTGAGCCGGCACCCGGTGCTCGATGCTGAGCAGGCCCAGACGTTCACGAACATCAAGAAGAACCAGGACGGCACTATCACCAACGTTACCGCTACCACCGGCGCTATCGAGTGTCTGAACTGCCACAACCCGCACTTGAACGGATCCGGCGTCCCCTCCAGCAATTACTGGAAGGTACTCGACGCAGACATCCAGCCGGGCCAAGCCGGGTATCCCACGGCGCTGCGCGTGTACGCCACCACCAACACTCTGGGTGGGTTCAGCTACAACTCGGGGACCGCGGCCCCCAACGCGGACGCCAACCCCGACCATCCTCTCGGCCTGCACGCGACCGCGACGCAACCCTACAACCCGGCCAGCGGCTCGGCGGAGGCCACGGCCGACTCCATCAAGTTCTGCCTGGCGTGCCACGACAACACTGTCCCGGCGGGCACGTCGCCTGAGGTGAGCATGGGCGCCGCGAATCCCGGCGGGCTCCCCATGAACATCGCGACCCGGTATCTAGCGACTGGTAACACCGGGATCGCCCACGGGAACGGGCGCGGGAATTACATGAACGAGAACGACCAGCGGCCGCGGTATCCGTACCAGAGCTCCACGTACAGCAATACGCCGCCCGCACGAGCCTACGCCGCCATCCAGTGCACTGCCTGTCACGATCCTCACGGTTCGCAGAACGTCTACTTCCTTCGGGAGTACATCGTGGTGGACGGCGTGAACATGAATGCGAGCAACACCTACCTCGGCGGCGCCCCGATCAACATCCCCACTTGGCCGATCAGCGCCACAGGTCAGCTCAACAACGATTTCTTCGGACAGTTCTGCGGCTCGTGCCACTCCTCAGGAAACTGGTCGGACCACAAGGGCGGCTTGCAGGCGACCCCCTTGACCAACTACCGCTGCGACAACGAGCACGAGTGGTCGAGGTATAAGGGCGGCACGAGCGGTCTCCACGACAACACGGTCAACCGGGGCGATAAGAAATCCTGGTAGTCCGGCCCGGAGTGGATACCAGCGGCCAGAGAACGTCCGGACGCCTCCCCTCCCAGCGCGCCGTGTAGGATAATCTTCCCATGCGATCCTCTGCACTACTCCGTCTGACTCTGTTCGCAACGGCTCTCGCCGGGGCGGTGGTGCTCGGGGTCTTCCTCTTCGGGACGTACTGGGGCGACGCGCGGCGGACGGCCGCCTACGGCATGACCCGGGAGGCGAGCGCTCTTGCCGGCGACGCGCGCGCAGCCATGCTTGAGGACGCTCTGACGGTGGACGACGGCAACTGGCTTGCGGCCCTCCGTCTCGCCGAGGAGTACCTGTTCGCCAATCGACTTGACGACGCCGAGCGGTACCTCGATGTCGCCGTGCGCGGGAATCCGCAGTCGCCTTTGGCGAACTACGTGATGGGTGTGGTGCAGTTCCGGCTGGGAGCGGCGGAGACCGCCCTCCCCTATTTCGAGGCGGCAGCGCGGCTCGACGCGGGCAACCGCCAGTATGAAGGCATGGTTAAGCAGGTGCGGGAGAGCCTCACGGGCGGGGGCGATTGGGCGCCGGATGCCCCAGGATCCGACGGAGCCGACCCCGACGCAACCACTCGATGAGCGCCGGTCGGGAGAGGAGCGCCCAGCGGTGGGGTGCCCGCCTGATGGCGCTCTTCATCAGCCTGCGGTTGACTACTCTTGTGCTCTTGCTCGGGTTCGCCGCGACGCTCCTGGGCGCGATCATCGCGCAGGGGAGAGAGAGCGCGTTCTACGACGACAAGTACGGTGGCGTCCTCTCGGCCCTGATCCGGGGCTCAGGGCTGGACGATACGTTCCACACCTGGTGGTTCCGCGTGCTTCTCGTGCTTGTTTTCGCCCAGATCCTGCTCTGCTCGGTAGGGCGGTTCCGGACGGCGTGGGTGCAGGCGACGCGGCCGGGGGATTTCGTCCCCGACGCGACGCAGGAACGGGTGGAGGTGTGCGCTTCGCTCGAAGAGGTGACGGCCCGAGCTGTCCGTCTCGGCTATCGCCCGGCGTCGTCTCGGGTGGGGGCGACGCGCGGCACGTTGGCGACGAGTCACGTGACCCTGGCCCGTGGGCGGCTGCAGCCCCTCGGGTTCATCCTGCTGCACGTGAGTCTCCTGGCGCTTCTCGCGGGCATGACCTGGAACCTATCGCGGGGCTTCAGTGAGGCGATCTACCTGCCTGAAGGCCGGCGCGTGCTCGAATCGAACACGAACCGTCTCCTGGAGCTGGTGAACTTGGAACCACGGTTCCAGAAGGTGCGCGATCGCGGCGACGACACCGACTACGAACTGGCCGGGATGCGGGCCACAGTGGCAGTGTACGAGGGTGGTCGCCGCCTGGAGGAAGGATCCATCGAACTGGGCGGCAGTTTCGCCTTCGATCGAGGGGATCTGGTGCTGCAGCCGTCGCTCGAGGGTTCACAGGTGGTGTTCCGAGTCACGTCGCCCCAGGGGACTGCGGTCGTTGAACGCCTCTCTTTCGCCGTGCCCGTGGTCTCCCTGCCCGGAGGAGATGGTCTTCAGTTGCGGGTGCTCGATTTCGCGCGCGACGCTGAGAGCACGGATGAGGGCTGGCAGCGCCGCTCGCCGGAGATGCGCAACCCGCTCGCGGCTGTGGCCGTGGTGCGCGAAGCTGGGGACGGAAGCCAGGAGGAGGTCGCGCGGAGTGACCTACGGCTCGGGGACGAGCTCGTGGCCGAAGGCTACACGGTGACGTTCCTGGAGGCCGTGTACATGCCCACTGCGGTGGTGTCGTCCCGAGCCGGCAGCAGCCTGGTGCTCGGCGGTATTGTGGCGAACCTGCTGGGGGTCGTGCTTTCCCTCGGGTTCTCGTTCCGCCAGGTTCGTCTGACCCCCGTGGCCGCCGGCGTCGAGGTGACGGGTTTCGCAAGAAGGCGCAATCAGCCGCTCGCGGAAGAGTTGGCCCGCCTGAGGAGTGCCGATGGCTCCGCGGAACCGGAGGCCGACGGGTCGCCGGATGGCTCCGGAAGAGGCAGATCATGATAGACCAGCAATGGGAGGTCGCAGCGTTTGCCGCCGGCTTGGCGGGAACGGTGCTCGCCTGGATCGCGGCGATCGCCGGCGAGGTGTTCGAGACGCGCGGGGGCGGCTCACGGCGGCGCGCCCGCCTGCGCATGGTCTACTGGGGCCTGATGGTGGTCGCTCTGGGTGGGCAGTCCGCCCTGCTCGTGGGCTTGAGCATCGCCCGTGGCACCATCGCCGTCTACAACCAGGCTGAGTTCCTGCTGGCGTTCTCGTGGGGCATCGGCATGGTGACCGCGTACTTCCTCGCCCGTCGCGGCCCGTGGTGGGTGGCGATCCTGGCGCTCCCGGTGAGCTTCTTGATCCTCGGCTACATCCTCTTGATCCCGGAGGGCAGCGGCGAGGTGAGTCTGGCGTCACTCCGGAGCGTGTGGCTGCTGCTCCACATCCTCACGTCGATCGTAGCCTATTCGGCGTTCACGGTGACCTTCGGCGCCGGGCTGCTGATCCTCGTGCGTCGGTACCTCGGTGTGGGTCGTCGGTATGATCCTGCGGCGGTGAACCGGGTGGGCTACAGGGCGGCGGTGCTCGGTTTCCCCTTCATGACCATGGTGCTGTTCACGGGGGCGCTGTGGGCCAAGTACATCGGCGGTGTCTACTGGGCTTGGGATCCCATCGAGACGTGGGCGCTCGTGACGTGGCTCATCTACAGCGCCTACCTGCACGCCCAGTACACCCGAGGGTGGGAGAGCGTGCGGGCCGCCTGGCTCTCAGTGATCGGGTTCGCCTGCGTCATTAGCACGTACTTGTTCTTCACCCACTTCTGGTTCTGAGGCGCGGCGTGGATCAACTCTGGCGCGTCTTCACCTGGTGGCCGTTCCCGCTGCTTTTCGCCGCCGTTGCAGTAGGAGCGGCGGTCGTGACGCTCCTGGTGCCTCAAGGAGGACTGGGGGCGGGTGCTCAGCCGGCCGAGCTCCGAGCGCTCCTGCCGGGCATCCTCCCGACGGCCGACATACTGCACAGCGCCGTCTTCCTGGTTGCTTCACTGGGGCTCGGCGTGAGCATCGTCCTCATCGCTGCCGATCGGCTCCTTGCCGAGCGCGCCGTGGGCGCGAGTTGGTTCTTCGAAGCCGCCGTGTGGCTGGGGGTTCTCGGACTTCTCGTCTTCAGCCTGCTCCACCTGTTCTCGTTCCGCGAGGTCACCGTGCCCGTGGCGCCGGGCGAGACCGTTCAGATTCCCGTGCTCGACATGACGTTCCGCGGGTCGGTGACCGGGTGGACCCCGGAGGGTGGCTCCCTCGCGACCCTCGAGGTGGTTCCGCGGCTGGCCGGCGGCGATCTCGTCGGCCCCTTCGGCGATCAGGACCGGCCTGCCGACGCCCGGCTGGCCGCTGATTCCGTCGACGTGGAGTTGGGTGCGGGAGCCTCCGTGGAGGTGGAGGGCACCCATCTCAGGCTGCGGGAGCCGCCCCCGGCCTGGGCCACTCGCGTGCAGGTCACCTGGCAGGGGAGGACCGAGACCAGCCCGTTCCTCCAGAGCGGCCAAGGGTGGGTCGCGGGAGGACTGTTCGCCGACCCGGTACTCCAGGTGGCGATCGACCGGGTCATCCCGGGTTTCCGGCAAGACGTGTCCATCGTCGCGCAGCCGCTGGGTGGTCCCGCGGTGGCGCCCGCCGCCATCGTCACACTGTCGCAGGACAACGAAGTGGTTGGTTCCATGGCCTTGGCTCCGGGGGATACCGTGGTGATGGGGGAGTTCCCTGTACTACTGGAGGGATTCGCTCCGGTGGTGGAGGTAGTCGTGTGGAAGGGCTCCTACGTCCGCTGGATACTCGTCGCTCTGGGAGTGGTTGCGGTGGGGGCGGTTGGGTGGGGGATCTCCTTGTTCGCCGGCAGACGTTCATCGAGCGGGAGGGAGTCATCGTGAATTCGAGTGCGGGGGGCGCGCCGGCCGGCCGAGTCCTGATCCTCGTCAACAACCTTCTACACGATCTTGCGACCGGCATCTGGTTGGGTTCGGTCGTGGTGAGCGCGGGCTTGGCGGTACGGATTGGGCGTTTGGAGGGCGAGGCGGCCGCAGCCGTGGAGGACGTTCGGGGTGACCTGCGATGGGTGATCGCCGGAGCGCTTGTGTGGGTGGTCGCGTCCGGCGTGGTACGTCTGCTTCTCTACTCGGCGGAGGAGCGCCTGCTCTACCCCAGCGCGGGCTCCGCCTACATCCTCACCAAGCGGCTGACGGTAGTGGTGAAGCATGGGATCATCGCGATATTATTGGCGGCGACCGCATACGTGGTGTTCTGGATGTAGGCCGGCCGGCCTCGACGGTCGCCGGCGGGTAGCAGGCGTCGATTGCTGCGCCGCCGTGTGGTCTGGCGCCGGCGGGTGGTCCGGTGCCGGGGACGTGGCGGATGGTCTGGCGCCGCCGGGTCCGCAGCCGCCGGAACGCTACCCAGCCAGCCGGTCGATGGCCTTCCGCACCGCCGCCGGCATCTTGAGGCCGCCCGGGATGTGCTTGGTGATGAACGAGTTCTGCATGATGAGTTTGGCCGAGCGCAGCATGTAGGCGCGTTTGAAGCGGTCCTTCTCGGCCGCCCAGAGGGGGAGGCGGCTCATGTAGAAGTCCATGTAGCAGCGGATGACCGCCGCCATGAGCTCATCGCGGGTCATGGACCGGGTGCGCATGACCGGCTCCACCAAGTTGTAGAGGGCGTAGTCGCGCGTCTCCACGTAGGGTTCGAGCTCCGGGTACATGTCGGCGTAGGGCCAAGGGGCGAGCAGCAGGAAGTGGGCCATGTCGGGGTTGTAGAACTTGGCCATCTCCAGGGTACGGGCAACAGTCTCCGGCGTCTCTTCGGGCACGCCCAGCACGAACGAGGTCTCGGTGAGGATGTTGTGCTGGGCCAGGAGCTCGATGGCCCGCCTGCCTGTCTGCACGTCGGCGTTCTTCTGGAAGCGGTCGAGGGTCTCCTGGCTGGTGGCCTCCACGCCCACGTAGATGTGGATGATGCCGGCCTTCCGGTACTTGGCCAGGATGTCCTCATCGCGCACGATGTCGTCTACGCGGGTCTCCATGAGCAGGTACGAGGTGGAGCCGGCCTCGATCAGCAGGTCGAGGAGTTGCTCCCAGCGCTCGCGTTCGTAGGTGGGGAGCTCGTCGGAGATCAGGAAGACGTCGATGCCGTATTCGCGCTCCAGGTGGAAGATCTCGTTCGCGATGGCCTCGGGCGAGCGCCCCCGCCAGGTGCGCTGCCAGAACTTCTGCTGGCTGCAGAAGGAGCAGGCCTGACCGCAGCCGCGCGAGGTGTTGATGGTGGCCATGCGGCTACCGGGGATCACGTAGAAGGTATAGAGGTCCCACTCGACCAGGTCCCAAGCGGGGATGAGGTCGTCGAGGTCGGGGATGAAGGGGCGGGCTGGGGTGACCACGAGCTCGCCGTCGCGCCGGAAGGCGACGCCGGGCACGGTCGCCGGGTCGTTGCCGTCGCGAAGGGCGGCGAACAGCTCCGGTGTGGTCAGCTCGCCTTCGCCACGGAAACAGTAGTCGACGGCATCGGGGTCGCCCTCGAGCACCTCCGCAAACATGAATGTGGCGTGCACGCCGCCCAGACCCGTGACCACTTCTCGATCCTGCTCGGCCGCCACTCTCTTCGCGGCGCGCAGGAGATCGATAGCGGCCGGGGTGCTGGCCGTGAAACTGGTGGTGAGCACCGCGTCCGGCAATTCCTCGCGGAGGCGCGCCTCGATCTCGGCCAGGTCGTGGTTCGCCGACATGGCGTCGTAGATCACCGGCTCGAAGCCGGCGGCGCGCAGGTGCCCCGCGATGTAGACGAAGCCGAGGTTGGGCCAGCGGCCCGCGCTCTCGAGCACGCCGCTGTGGTACGCCGGGGTTATCAGGAGGATCTTCTTCATGCCATCTCTTGTGTCGGCACCGGGGGTTCCGGGGTTGAACTTTAGCACCCCGGGCCGGGGGCGGTCCGATTCACGGTGCGCCCTCCTGAAAACACCAACGCGTCCCCCGCCGGCGGGAGAGCGCGTTAGTGCCCGTGGTGGCGCCCGTTGGGGCCGACGGTCAAGTGGTCGGGCTCAGCGGGTCTTCTGGAGGGCTACTGTGGGTGTCTGGTTCGCCTGGGTCGGCTTTACCCGTGGGGTGTCGCTCCGTGGAGGCGGCGCCACAGTACCGTGAGCGGGTCTTTGCGGCACCATGCGTACGTTGGGGTTATTTCGGCCGGTCTCCACGACGGGCGCCACGGTCTCCACGACGGGCGCAACGGGGAGGACTACTACGGTCGACGGCTGGGTGTCGACGGTCCCCGGCGTGGGTGCGACCTCTGCCGCCGGCGCCGTGTCGACGGCGGGGCGAAGGTCGCCGAGCGCCACGTAGGTGTCTCCGCGGCCTTTGACTACAACCTGCTGCCAGGTCGTGCTGTCGCCCTCGAAGGTGACGGTGAGGGTCACCACACCGAGGAAGTCGCCCAGCCCCGGCACCTGGAAAGCGTGATCGATGATGGGCGCGGTGAAGGAGGTAGAACGCCCGTCGGCCGTCGCGATCCTCGCGCTGACGGTGCCCGTGGCTGGATGGGTGGAGCCCGGGATGATGCCGAACAGGCCTTGCCCCGCTCCTCCGTAGACTTGGAGCTCGCGTCCGGCGGTGCCGCCGGGAGTATTGGCCGTGAGCCGCACGTCGAGACGTCGCGGGGTCGGCGTACCGAGTTCCGACGCGGCCATGCCGATGGCGCTGGTGGCCAGTGAGAGCGTGCGCACCTTCTGATCGGCGGAGGGGTCGCTTACTTCGACGGCCACCGTGCCAAAGGCAGCCGCCTCGAACCCATACTCATCGCGCGTGTACAGCCTGACCGTGAGGGTGTCGGCAGTCACGTCGGCGTGCAGTTGGACCCCGGCGCCGCCGGTCGGCGCGAGCGGTCGCTGAAGCGGCGCCCATTCCGCGAGGCTGCGCCCTTCGACCTCGCCGGCCAGCGAGGCGAGCGTGGAGGCCTGGTAAGCGGCGTCGTCGCGGCGCGCCGGGTCGGCGAGCACGGCCTTCACGTACGCCGTGTTGAACTCCCGCAGCAACCCCGGTCGGGCGATCTCGGCCTGGGCCCAAGCCATCCCGGCCGTCTGGTAGCGCAGAAGGTACATGGGGCCGTAGCCCGCCAGGAAAGTGCCGGTGGAGCCGAGCAGCGTGTCGGCGTTGTGCGAGTCGTACATGCGGTCGTACACATAGGAGAAGCCCGAATCCCAACTCGGGATGCCCAGCCGGTCAAGCACGGTCACCTCCGCAGCCCGCACGATCCCCTCCTCGTAGGCGGGCACTGTCGACATCGCCTCGTCGCGGAACGCGTGCAACAGTTCGTGGATGGCGACGTCGGCGGCGAGGCTTCGCACGAGGAGCAGATTGCCCGCGGGAGCATAGAGCCCTTGGTAGGGCAGAGAGACGTTCTTCCACACCCGAACGGTGAGCGGCGCCGCCGGTGGCCCGTACACGTCGACCATCGCCGGGTAGGCGCGGCCGAGAAGGTCGATGAACCAGGCGCGGTCGTCGGCGGTGAGGAGCCCGAGGTCGAGGGTGAGGTCTCCGGCGGTGGCCAGCACGCCGTCGATCGTGACCGGGAAGGTGGCGTCGCCGCTGGGCGCGACGAGGGCGGAAGGAGTCGCCGAAGGCGTGACGTCGGCGACCGCTCCTTGGGTCTGCGCTTCTATGAGGAGGGCGGCTTCGAGGTCGGCGGGCGCACCCTCGAGGTCTACGATGAGGTCCAGCGCCGCTGTATCAGCGCCGTGGGTCTTGTCCTTGGCCGCCTGGGCCTTGGCCGTGTCGAGCAGAGCCTGCGCCAGTGAGAGTCGCTTGTTCCCGGCCTTCATGATCTCCTGAGGGAAGACGCGCTTCGTGTGCCCGGACCGATCGAGCCTCTGTTCCGGCGGCGATGACTTCGACGCGGGTGGGGCGGCGGCGGAGTGCGGGACGGCTATGGTGAGGGCGAGGAGCACGGTGAGGAGTGCGGTGAGGGCGAGGAGTGCAGATCGGCGGATCGTATGCGTTGCGGTCTTCACGGTGCCTCCTGTGGTCGCGCTCCCCGGAACTGGTCTCTGCGAAAGATGTTTCGGGTTTCTTAATGCACGTGGATGATGAAGCGGTTTGACTCGTTGCAGTTCTCACGTTGCGGAGAGGGTGGGGAGCAGGTTTGCTCCCTCGGCACGGGTAGGTTGCCCACCGGAGGTCGGGAAGGCTTGGCGCGGCGTGGCGCTGTCGCCGGGCGGTGGCACGGTTTGGGGGATCCGAATCATGGCGGGCGGCGTACGAGGGACAGTGTGCCTTTCCCCGCCACCCGCCCGGGCGGCTCGTCGCCCTCCACATTGCTTACGTTTTCACAAGCGCTGTGGTAAATTGCGTGGGGCGGTGGCTGGGGGGCATCCGCTGATCGCCCCTGCCGCCTTCGGATATATCGAACCTACGGAGCGATACACGTGATCGACGCCACAAGCAGCAGACTGTTCGACGAGGCCCGCACGTATCTCCCCGGGGGCGTGAACAGCCCCGTCCGGGCGATGCGCGCCGTGGGTCGGGAACCACTGTTCATGGATCGCGGTCAGGGCGCCCGCATGTGGGATGTGGACGGCAACGAGTTCCTCGACTACGTGGGGTCGTGGGGCCCGATGATCCTCGGGCATCGGCATCCCGCCGTGGTGGCGGCGCTGGAGGCGGCCTTCGCCAAAGGCACCAGCTTCGGCACGCCGTCGGCGCTCGAAGTGGAGATGGCGCGCCGGCTCGTCGAGGCCGTCCCTTCGGTCGAGATGGTACGCATGACCAACTCCGGCACCGAAGCCACCATGAGCGCTCTGCGGGTGGCCCGCGGCTACACGGGGCGCGATCTCATTCTGAAGTTCGTCGGCTGCTACCACGGGCACGGCGATTCGCTCCTCGTGAGCGCGGGGTCTGGGGTGGCCACCTTCGGCCTGCCGGACAGCCCTGGTGTCACCAAGGGCACGGCCCGCGACACGCTCACGGTGGAGTTCAATGACCTGGCCGCGGTGGAGGAGGTCTTCTCGCGACTCGGGGAGCAGGTCGCCGCCGTGATCGTTGAGCCGGTGGCCGGCAACATGGGGTGCGTACCTCCCGCCGCGGGCTTCCTCGAAGGCCTTCGCGCGGTCACCGAGCGCTACGGCGCCGTCTTGATCTTCGATGAGGTCATGACCGGGTTCCGCGTCGCCTACGGCGGCGCACAGGAGCGCTACGGCGTCACTCCCGACATGTCGACGCTCGGCAAGGTCATCGGCGGCGGCCTCCCGGTGGGGGCGTTCGGCGGCCGGGCCGACATCATGGAGAAGGTGGCTCCCGCCGGTTCGATCTATCAGGCGGGCACGCTTTCGGGCAATCCCCTCGCCATGGCCGCCGGTGTCGCCACGCTCGACGTGCTGGCGGCGGGCGGCGCCTACGAGAAGCTGGAGTCGTTGGGCGCCCGGCTCGAGACGGGCCTGGTCGCGGCGGCGGCGAAGGCATCCGTCCCCGCGCGCGTGCAGCGGGTGGGCGCGATGCTCACCACGTTCTTCACCGCGGAACCGGTGACCGACTTCCCCTCCGCTAAGACCAGCGATACCGAACGTTACGGCCGCTTCTTCCGGGGCATGCTGGAGCGTGGGGTCTACCTCGCTCCCAGTCAGTTCGAGGTTGCGTTCCTTTCCACGGCTTTCACCGAGTCCGACATTGATCGCACGGTCGAGGCGGCGGCGGAAGTCTTGAGCGGACTCGAGTAGAGGAGAGGGGATGGGCGATCCTTTGGACAAAGCGAGAGTCCCACAGGCCACCGTGCCGCGGTTGGCCCGCTATCTGCGCGTGCTTCACCGGCTCGAGCGCGACGGCGTCGCCAAGGTGTCGTCGCAGGAGCTCGCCGAGAAGCTCGACGCGAACGCCGCCCAGATCCGCAAGGATTTCAGCTATTTCGGCGAGTTCGGCGTTCGGGGGGTGGGCTACGAGGTCAGCTTCCTCATCGCCGAGCTGTCCAGGTGCCTGGGGCTCGATCACCAGTGGAACGTCGTGATCTGTGGGGCCGGCAAGCTCGGCCAGGCGCTCGCACGCTACCGTGGCTTCCGCGAGGAAGGCTACGAGCTGGTGGGCATCTTCGACAGCTCGAGTCACGTGGTGGGCACCCGCATCGACGAGCTCACGGTGAAGCCTGAGAAGGACTTGACCCGCTTCATCCGCGAGAACGACGTGCACATCGCCGTGATCACGGTGCCCGCGGAATCGGCTCTCGGCGTCGCCGAGAAGGTGATCGAGGCCGGCGTGCACGGCATCTTGAACTTCGCGCCGGTACGGTTGCCTCCGGTAGACGGAGTATTCGTGCGGCAGGTTGATCTGTCCACCGAGCTCATGGTGGTATCGTTCTACCTAGCGCAGGAACGCGACTAGAAGGGCGGACCCCCTCCCCGATGAAAGACCTTCGTGACTTCATCAGGTTGCTGCGCGAGCGCGGCGACCTCGCCGTCGTTGACCATCCGGTAGACCCGGTGCTCGAGATCGCAGAGATCGCCGACCGTGTGGTGAAGGCGGGCGGCCCCGCCTTGCTCTTCCACAACGTCACGGGTTCGACCATGCCCGTGCTCATCAACCAGTTCGGCAGCCACGAACGCACCCAGCTCGCGCTGCGCACTCCGTCGTACGAAGCGCTGGGCAGGCGAATGCTCGATCTCTTCGACCTCGCGATGCCCGAGGGGATGCTGGAGAAGGTGAAGGCGCTCGCTCGGCTGAAGGATCTCGCGAACTTTGCTCCGAAGATGGTCAAGAAGGGCGCTTGTCAGGAAGTGGTTATGCGCGGTGACGACGTCGACCTCGGCATCCTGCCCGTGCTGAAGTGCTGGCCCCTCGACGGCGGCCGCTTCATCACCCTTCCACTGGTGTACACGCGCGACCCGCGCAGAGACGTACGCAACACCGGCATGTACCGCCTGCAGGTGTACGACCGAAACACCACCGGCATGCACTGGCATCTTCACAAGGACGCCGCCGAGCATTTCCGCGAGGCCGGGGGACGCATGGAGGTGGCGGTGGCCATCGGTACCGACCCCGCGGTCACGTACGCGGCCACCGCTCCGCTGCCGGGCATGGTCGACGAGATGATGTTCGCCGGTTTCCTGCGGGGCGAGCCGGTGGAGATGGTGAAGTGCGTCAGTGTGGATCTGGAGGTGCCGGCTCATTCCGAGATCGTTCTCGAGGGCTACGTCGATCCCGACGAACGACGCGTCGAGGGCCCCTTCGGCGACCACACCGGGTACTACTCGTTGGCAGACAAGTACCCCGTGTTCCACGTGACCGCTCTCACTCACCGCACCGACCCCATCTACTCCACGACCATCGTGGGGGCGCCGCCCATGGAAGACTGCTTCATCGCCAAGGCGACCGAGCAGCTCTTCCTACCGCTCCTGCGGCTCACCCTGCCCGAAGTGGTCGACATGGACCTGCCGATGGAGGGCGTGTTCCACAACTGCGCCATCCTCTCGCTGCGCAAGTCGTACCCCATGCACGCGCGCAAGATCATGCACGCCGTCTGGGGCACGGGGCAGCTGCAGTTCACGAAGTTCGTGATCGTGGTCGACGCCGACGTCGACGTGCACGACTACCGCCAGGTGGCCTGGCGTGTGTTCAACAACGTGGACCCCAAGCGCGACATGGTGATCGCCGAGGGTCCGCTCGACGCCCTCGACCACAGTTCGCCCACCGCCTACTGGGGCGGCAAGGTAGGCATCGACGCCACCCGGAAGACGGCGGCCGAGGGCCACACCCGCGAGTGGCCGCCCGACATCGCCATGAGTGCCGATGTCGTGGCGAAAGTGGACGCCATGTGGGCCGACCTCGGGCTCGGCGACCTGCCGGACCGGTCCGGTCGCTAGCGTGACCGACACGGTGGCGCCGCCGGAGCCGCGCGGCGGGAGCCGTCTCGGCGCCGCGTTCGAATACGTGCTCGTCTTCGGACGGCTCGTGAAATTCGAGCACTCCATCTTCGCCCTTCCCTTCGCATACTCGGCGGCCTTCCTGGCGGAGGTCCGCATCCCCGGTTTCTGGACCATGCTCTGGATCACGATGGCTATGGTCTCGGCTCGGAGTCTGGCGATGGCCCTGAACCGGCTCCTCGACGCGCGCATCGACGCCCTGAACCCGCGCACCGCGGTACGCGAGTTGCCCGCGGGCCGCATCTCGCACGGCGAAGCCTGGGTGTTCAGCGTGGTCTCGCTGGCCGTGCTGGTGCTCGCCACGTTCAATCTGCCCATTGTCACCCGCTACCTGTGGCCGATCCCCGTGGCCATGTTCGTGGTGTATCCGTTGGTGAAGCGGTGGTCGTGGCTCAGCCACCTGTTCCTCGGGGCCACGATCGGCATCGGGCCGGTGGGGGCATGGGTGGCCGTGACCGGAGAGGTGGCCTGGCAGCCATTCGTGCTCGGCGCCGCGGTGGCGACCTGGATCGCCGGCTTCGACGTCATCTACGCCTTCATGGACGTGGAGTTCGATCGGGAGCACGGGCTGCATTCGATCCCCGCCGACCTCGGACAGCAGGCAGGTCTGTGGGCGACCCGGGTGCTCCACGTGGTGGCGATCGCCCTTCTGGCGGCGGCCGGATCGCTCTCGGGCGTGGGGCTCGTGTTCTACGCGGGCGTCGCCGTGTGCGGAGCGCTCCTGCTCTACGAGAACTGGGTCATGCGCGACGCCGACCTCGCCAAGGTGGGGCTGGCCTTCATGGGTATGAACAGCACCCTATCGGTGGCGTTCTTCGCTTTCGCGACGGTGGCGGTGGTGCTGGCGTGACCCGGCGCGGCGGTGGAGGACTAGGGCGCCGCGGGCTCGGTGTCCGCGCAAGCCTTTTCGGCGGCGGGGGTCGCCGGCGTCATATGGGTGCCGGAGGCCGATGGCGCCGCGTCGGCGGCGGAGCGACGCGATGACGCCCGTGGACGCCACCCCGGAGCCGCGCCGCATCGAGGCGATGTTCGACTCGATCGCCGGCCGCTACGATTTGCTGAACTCCCTCATGACGGCGGGCCTCCACCACCGGTGGCGTGAGCTCGGGGTGCTGCTGGCGGGAGTGGCCCCCGGCGATTCCGCTCTCGACGTGGCGTGCGGCACCGGCGACTTCTCGTTCGCCTTGCGCCGCGCGGTGGGGCCGGGCGGGCGAGTGGTGGGCCTCGACTTCTCCGACGAGATGCTGACCATCGCTCGTGAGAAGAGCGGGCGCAACCAGCTCTGGGTGGACTTCGCGCGCGGCGACCTCCTCGACCTCCCCTACGCCGACGGCGAGTTCGACGCCTGCACCGTGGGGTTCGGCATACGCAATGTGCCCGACATCGAGCGGGCCTTCTCGGAGATGGGGCGCGTGTGCCGGTCTGGCGGCCGTGTGGTGTGCCTCGAGATCACCCGGCCGCAGATCATAGGGTTCCGCGAGTTCTTCGGCCTCTGGTTCGACCGCGTGGTCCCGTTGCTCGGGCGTGTCACCGCCGGCGACGACTTCGCCTACAGCTACCTACCCGCCTCGGTGCGGCGCTTCCCCGACCCGGACGCTCTGCGAGAGGCCATGCGTCACGCTGGGTTGGTGAATCCGAGATACGAGATCTTGGCCGGCGGCATCATCGCGTTGCACCACGCTTCGGTGTAGTCGGGCCCGCGAGGGGACCATGGACAGGCCGTGCACCCCTCTTCTTCTGGAGAGATAGCCATGGCCGTGAGGTTGACTATCGTGGTGGATCTCGAATTGAGCCGGGTGACCATCGAGGTCAAACGTGCCCGGCGGGGAAGGCGTCCGCCCGAGGTGGAGCCGGCATGGAGCCGGCATGGAGCCGGCATGGAGCCGGCATGGGTTCAGCCGGTCACTACCAGGTCGAGTCCGGGTATGTCTTCGAAGTCCCCACGATCTCGGGTGAGCAGGCGGTAGCCGTGCTGGATTGCCTGGCTCGCCAGCCAGATGTCCTGTACGCGATACCGGTGATGACGCCCCGCGCGCCGAATCTCGGCAGCCAGCGTCCCGAACACCTCACCCGTGACCCCGTCGATCGGGAGAAGGGGGCGGTTCTGAAGTCGACGGAGGCCGGCCAGTCTTTGCTGTCGGACACCGGGATCGGCAGCCGTCTCCGCGCCGAACTTGAGTTCCGCGATGGTCACCGGCGAGAGGAACACCGGTTCGTCACGGGTGAAGGCGGCGACATCGCCCGGAGCCAGGACTCCCCTCTCGACATCGATCCACACGGAAGTATCGATCAGGAAGCCCATGGGTCACATGACTCGTCCTCGAGGGCACCGGTTCCGGGGAGGCGCCCGGCGCCGCCGCAGGTGGTCATGTACGAGAAGGGGCTCCTCGCGGAGCCCCGTGTGGGTACGACTTCATGAAACCGAAGGACTAGCCTTCTGGCCACATCCCCTTCATGTGCCCTTTCCCCTTGTTCTCGTAGATGCCCGCATGGTCGAACGACCCATTGAAGTAGACGGTGCCGTCGGTGCCGATGATCGAGCCGACCGCCGTGGCCTGCCTGCTCTGGTAGTTCGAGCGGTCGATGTAGAAGAAACCGTCCGTGCGGCTCTTGGACATGAACGAACTGCGGGACAGCGGTCCGAACCCGGTCCAGTTGGCGCTCACCGTGACCATGGTGTCAATCACTCTGTCCGGCTCCGGGCAGATCCACTCATCGGGGAAGCCGGGCACCGGCTCGCACTCCCAGGGCATCTCGTCGTACCAGACGGCGATCTGCGCTGGAGTCTGGAACGATAGGGTGGCGGACATGAGCTTGCTGTCGGCGGTGAAGGTCGCGGGTGCCTCCCGCACCGTCATCAGCCGGTACGTCTCGCGCCGGGTAGCGGTTGCCGGGAGGTACTTCTCCTTGTAGAAGAAGCCGAACGTGCCCTTGATCCTCTCCGGCTTCGTGGTGGAGCCGACCGTCTTGCTGTTGAGCGTCCCGCCCCAGAGTACGTCGTGGTGTCGGCTGCCTGGGCGACCGCCGGCGCCATCAGCACGAGCGCAAGCAGCGCTGCCACTAGTAGGGTGATTCGACGTGACATGGTGCCCCTCCCCTCCCCTCTGAGATGCCTGCGGCGAGGCGACTGCCTCGCCTGATGAACGCTTGGACGGCGCAGTGGCTTGCGCAATCCCTTACATTCCCGGGGAACGGATGTGCCACTCGATGCCGGGCGCGTCCCCGCACCCCCGCCGCCACGCCTGGTGGTAGACTTCACCTCGGCCAGGACGCCACCTCACCACGCGACTCCATGGCCGCCCTCGAGGCCAAGAACGACAAGGAGGCACGGGTGAGCAATACCAAGAAAGGCCGGAAGCGTGGGAAGGGCGGCGATCGGCCGGGAGCGGCGAGACGACCTGAGTCGGGCCCAGGAAGCGCTCCACCGGCGGCCGGAGCATCTACTCCAACTTTCAGCGTGATCTACTCCGACCCGTTGGAGCCGACCCCGGCAGAGCAGGTGCTGTTCGATCTGCATCAGATGAGGGGAGACCGGGAGTTCGAGAGCATCGAAGAAGTCAACGAGTTCCTTGCGGCCGCCACCCGGCCGGGACACCCGATTCCCCGGTCGGAGCCCACCGCGCCCTTGGCCCGCGCTCAGCAGCTGGCCTACGATGCCTTCGCCGCCACCGGCCCCGCTCGGGGGGAGCTCGCCCGCCGGGCGCTCGAGATCAGCCCCGACTGCGCCGATGCCCTCATCCTGCTCGCGCATGAAGCCGCGGGCGACTTCGACGATCGGATTGACCTCCTGGGGCAGGCCGTCGATGCCGGGGAGAGGGCGCTCGGCGGCCCCGATGCGGTGATGGATCTTGCCCCGGAAGCGTGGGGCCACCTGGAGGCTCGGCCCTATCTGCGGGCGCTCTTCGGCTACGCCCTCATGCAGTGGGAGCGCGGGGCCCGCCTGGCCGCCGTGCATCACCTTCTCCACATCCTCGACCTGAACGGGAACGACAATCAGGGTGTGCGCTACGACCTGCTGGCGTGGCTGCTCGATATGGGTGACATCGTCGTGGCCCGGAGTCTGCTGACGAGATACAAGAAAGACCGTGACTCCATCTGGCTATGGGGCGACGCCCTCCTCACCTACAAAGAGCGGGGCGACGACCGCACGGCGCGGGCCCGCTTGACGAAGGCGTTGAAGGCCAACCTCATCTTCGCCGAGTATCTCACCGGCCGGCGCGACCCCTCGAAGGACCTGGCCGAACTGGACGAGCCCGGCGAGATGGGCGAAGCCTTCGAGCTGGCGGGGATGATGGGCCGAGCTTGGATGAACGACCGCATGGCGGTCGACTGGCTCGACGGGCGCATGGACGCCCCGGCGGCGCGGAAGAGGCGTAAGGAGTGAGGCGGCGCGCGGAGTGAGGCGGAGGCGCCGCCGCGGCCCGCACTCACCGCGGGCGGGGTGGGCCAGGCCGTGTCGTAGCGGTCGTCCGCAGGCCGGTGTATGGTGAGTGCCATGGTAGCCAAAGAAGCGACCGCCAGGATAAAGATCAACAAGCTGCTCGAAGCGGCCGGCCGGCGCTTCTTTCCGGAAGGCGGTGAGCCGGCGAACATCCGTCTCGAGCTCGCCGCCACGATCAAGTCATCGGACCTGGATGCGCTTGGCGAGAACTTCGAGACGAGCGCCACGGGTTTCGTTGACTTCCTCCTCCTGGACGCCACGGGATTTCCTCTGATCGTCCTCGAGGCGAAATCGGAGGACAAGAACCCTCTGGTCGGCAAGGAGCAGGCGCGAAAACACACCCGATCGCAGAACTGCCGCTTCGTCATTCTCTTCAACGGCAGCCTGCACTATTTCTGGGACCTGGAGCGGGGGAACCCCCACATCATCACCTCCTTCCCGACCCCGGACTCGGTCATCGGCTACCAGAAGGTCACTCCCAACCCCGATCGCCTCATCAACGAGCAGGTGGGCGACGACTACATCGTGCTGACTCAGCGCCCGAACTATCAGTCCGAAGCGGCATGGCGGAATGAGGCGGAGCACCCCGGCTACATCCACAGCAACAAGTTGCGCTTCCTCCGGCCGTATCAACTGAATGCCATCCACGCATTGCAGCGGGCGGTGAAAGACGGGAAAGACCGCTTCCTGTTCGAGATGGCACCGGGACCGGCAAGACCCTCACGGCCGCCGCCGTCATCAAGCTGTTTCTCCGTTCCGGCAATGCCCGGCGGGTGCTGTTCCTGGTGGACCGTCTCGAGCTTGAGGACCAAGCGAAGAAGGCCTTCGTCGCCCTCCTGTCCGCCGATTCTCAGACCGTGATCTACAAGGAGAACCCGGACGACTGGCGGCGCGCGGAGATCGTCGTCACGACGGGATCGGCAAGTCGATCATCTTCGGGGTCAGTCAGAACCACGCCGCAAAGCCGGCCCAGGTTCTCAACCAGATGGCCGACCGCGTGTTTCCCGGGAAGTACCAGTCGGATTTCGCGGTGCAGGTGACCTCTCAGATTCCTGATGCCCAGCAATTCACCATCAACTTCTCCAACAACAACCTTCTCGGCTCGAGCGACTCTTTTGCCCGGTTACAAGATCAGCAAGGCGCGCGTCTGCGTGACGGTCGACATGATGACGACGGGCTACGACTGCACCGACATCCTCAACCTGGGCCTTTTCCGCCCGATCTTCTCGCCCACGGATTTCGTGCAGATCAAGGGGCGCGGCACCCGAACGCATAACTTTCTCGACCATCTCTTCGACGACAGCCTCAAGGACGGCGTGCCGCAGCCGCGGAAGACCGCCTACAAGCGCAGAGGCGACCGTGGCTGGATGAGCCCAAAGCTCCCCGTTTCGCCATGATCCGCGACAATTCCGACGGGACTCGGACGCCTCTCACCATGCCAAACCACCCCTTCATCAGGAGCTCGACTCTCCGGACCATCTGCACTCAGGCCCGGATGTCTCGAGACGAGTTTCTGAGCGCGTACTCCAGGGTGCGTTAGCGACCTCGGGAAGAAACCCGGCGGCCACGACTCGGATCGCTGATTCGAACTGCGCGGTGGCGAGACAAACGACCGGCCGGTGCCACCAAAAGTGAGAGATCTCATTAGCAGGCTTGAACAGGCCGGTGACCATATCCGGACAGCCGGGCGACGACGCAAAACGGTATGTGAAGATCGTGGAGTGGTCGGAAAAGGATCAATGTTACGTAGGCAGCTCCCCAGGTTTGTTGTATGGGGGGTGCCACGGAGACGACGAAACAACCGCGCGTTGGGCGGGCCTCAGGGCAAGGGTGGCGGGCTGTCCCGGCCAGGGTGAAGGCGTCATTCCACCCACTATGGTGGCGACCTTCACGTCTGCTTCTCGATGCTGTGCGAGAGTCCTGGGGGGATGTCCAGCACCATACGAGTAGTCGGGCGTTGCTTCGCCGGCGTGGGGTCGCGGTGGGTGCCGCAGGTGACTCTATGCCGCGGGCGGTGCAGGTGGCGCGAGGCGGGCCGGTGTTACGCCGCGAACGGGCGGATCTCCCGCTGCAACCGACCGCCGATCTCCCGGCGGGTCTGCTCGAGTTCGTAGTCGGACTGTAGGCTCATCCAGATCCCGGCGCGCTCTCCCACGGATCAGCCACCGATAGACCTTCGATCTCCTCGAAATCGCCCACGTTCTGTGTGGCCAGGACGAATCCGGCGGTCAGGGCCATGGCCGCGATCTGCGCATCCTCTACGCCGATCGGGCGCCCCGCACGCGTGCGCGCGGCTACCAGTTCGGCGTATCGCGAGGCGGCGGGCTCGTCGAACGCAAGGCAGCGGCCGTGGAACTCCCCGAACATGCGTGACGCCGCCGCCTGCAGAGCCTGCCTACGCCGACCTTTGGGCAGCAGTTCGATACCCAGCTCGATCTCGGCCCGTGTCACCGCCGAGATGTACAGACGGTACCCGGGCTGTGCGTCCACCCATCGGATGACAGTCTGGTCGGGCCTGCGCCGCATCAACTCCGAGATCACGTTCGTGTCGAGGAGGATCATGCATCCGGCCTCGTGAAGTCGGGCGCGGCACGCGGAACGGAGCGTTCAGGAAGCTTGAGATCGACCGCGCCGCCTTCGACGAAGTACTGGTGCACGCGGCTTCCCAGACCGCCGGCCTCCGTGCCGGAGGGCATCAGAGCCCGGCGGAGGATCTGGCGGGCAGCCTCTTCCATCGAATGCCCCTGCTTGGCAGCCTCCACCCGCAGGTTCGCTTTGATCGCCTCGTCAAGGCCACGAATCGTCAGGTTAGCCACGTCGCCTCCCTTGTGATTGCATTGCAATCATTGTAGGCATTGCGTTCACTCGTGTCAATCTGGTCTCGCGTCGCTGGGACCCACCCAGTTCTCCACGCGCAGACCAGGGTACCCGGCGAAGTCCGCCTCGTTGTTGGTGACGAGTATCACGTCGAGGGCCACCGCATGGGACGCGATGAGCCTGTCGAGCGCATCCCTGCTTCGGCCCCGGGTCGCGGCGCGTATGGGGCCGTACGCCGCGGCAGCAGCCGAGTCGAAGGGGGCGGGGACGATCCAGTTCCGCCAAGGTGATTGCTGAGATCACCACGTCGCCCACGAAACACTGAGCAAGCCGCGCAGCCACTTCCGGCGGGTGATTCTTCATCAGGTAGATGCACGTGTTGGTGTCCAGCATGTACGAGGCGCTCATAGGTCGTCGCGCTCGGACTCCCGGTTGTCTCCGCGCCCCGCGGCCATGAAGTCTTCTGAGAACCGCGCGA
>CAMTXC010000026.1:0-29753 GCA_947085635.1 uncultured Actinomycetes bacterium
AGTCGTTTGGAACTCCATCACGTCTTCCCGAAGGCCTACTTGTACAAGCAGGGCTACCAACTCGCCGACGTCAACGCCATCGCCAACTTCGCGTTCTTGACGAAGGAGTGCAACTTAGCGCTCTCGGACGCTCCGCCGGAGGAGTACCTGCCGAAGATCGCCGCCGATCAGCCCGGTGCCCTCGAGTCCCAGTGGATACCCACCGACCCGGAGCTGTGGAAGCCCGAGAACTACCTCGCCTTCCTGGCCGAGCGGCGCAGGCTCCTGGCCGCGGCGGCCAATGAGTTCTTGGACGACCTCCACGCCGGCGGGCTCCCCGAGTCTGAGGCTCTCTACGATGTAGCGACCGCCCACGGCGTGCCGATGGGAGGCATCGGAGGGGAGGAAGAGGAGCAGGCCATCATGGAGCTGCTCGAATGGGCGGAGGAGCAGGGGCTACCCCTCCCACAGCTCGGTTACGAACTTGCCGACGCCGACACCGGGGCTCTCCTGGCCGTGATCGACGTGGCCTGGCCGGATGGCCTGCAGGAGGGCCTCTCGCAGCCCGTGGCCGTGCCGCTGGAAGAGCCCGAATACGTGCTGCGCGCGGTCAACCAAGCTGGATACCTGTACTTCACGACGGTCGAGGCGTTCAAGGAGTACGCCGTGAGCGAGGTGTTGGCGGCGGGCGCGCCCGCCGACTGACCGTGAGCGGTACTAGGGCTCCGGATCCCGGGGGCACGCCGCCAACCTCCAACCAAGGACCCAGCCACTTACAGTTCTGCTGCGAAGCCGGCACGGGTATGATTGAGGTGCACGTGACCCCGGAAGGTCGTCATGTGCCGGATGAGGAGACCTAGGTCCGGAGGCGGGAGTGCTGCGTGTCGAAGTGAAGCCGGAGATGTTGCGTTGGGCATGTGAGCGTGCTGGGTTCGACCTCGCTGAGCTGGCCCACCGCATTCCGCAGGTCTCGGCCTGGGAGCATGGGGAGACGCACCCCACGCTGAAGCAGCTCGAGCGCTTTGCAAAGGCCACCCGCACGCCCGTTGGCTTCTTATTCCTTCAGGAGCCACCCATCGAGCGGATCCCGATCCCCGACCTTCGTACGGTCGGCGGCGGCCGCATCGAGCGCCCCAGCCCCGACCTGCTCGACACTGTCTATATCTGTCAACAACGTCAGGAATGGTATCGCGACTTCGCCCGATCCATTGGCGAGGAGTCGCTTTTGTTCGTGGGGTCAGCCGACGTGTCAAGTGACGTCGAAGCCACTGCGGCCGGCATGCGCAGCACACTAGGGTTCGACCTTGATGAACGCCGTCGGTTTCCGACCTGGACGGAGGCGCTGCGTAGGTTCATCGAGCAGGCGGATGGATTGGGTGTACTCGTAATGGTCAGCGGTATTGTCGGCAGCAACACCCGACGCAGGCTCGACCCTGACGAGTTCCGAGGTTTCGCCCTGGCCGACGATCTCGCGCCGCTGGTGTTTATCAACGGCGCCGACACCAAGGCTGCACAGATGTTCACGCTCGCGCACGAGCTCTCCCATCTCTGGCTCGGCGAGTCCGCCCTCTCCGACGTAGGGCCGCTCTCCTCTCCTTCGCAGCGCACGGAAGCGTGGTGCAACCGGGTTGCGGCCGAGTTCCTGCTGCCGCTTGACGCGTTGCGTGAGGCGTATCGAGAAGGTGCCGAGATCCGCCCCGAGGGGGACCGCCTAGCACGCATGTTCAAGGTCAGCACCCTCGTGATCCTGCGCCGCATCCATGACGCTGGTGGCATCACGCGGAACCAGCTTCGCCACGCATACGAAGAAGAACTTGGCCGGCTGCAGGCCGTTCCTAGGGGGTCCGGTGGCGATTTCTACCTGACGCAGGCGGCGCGGGTCGGCAGGCGATTCGCCCGCGCACTCGTTGCCAGCACTTTGGAAGGTCAGACGCTTCATCGTGACGCCTTCCGCCTACTCGGTTTCTCAAAGCTTGCGACCTTTCGCGACCTCGGGCAAAGCCTCGGGGTGGTCTCGTGACCTACCTCCTGGATGCGAACGTCTTCATGCAGGCGAAGAACCTGCACTACGGATTGGACTTCTGTCCGGCGTTCTGGGGCTGGCTCACCGCGGGCAATGCCGCAAAGCGGGTCTTCAGTATTGAGAAAGTCGGTGATGAGATCGACGCCGGAGCCGACGAACTCGCTGCATGGGCATCGCCCCTCGGGCCCGGATTCTTCTTGAGGCCGGACGCCCCGGTGTTGCCTGCGCTTGGCGCGGTGAGCTCCTGGGTGACGAGTCAATCCTACGAACCCGCCGCCGTGAGCACATTCCTCCAGGTGGCCGACTACTATCTCGTGGCCCACGCTTTGGCCCATGGGCACACGCTTGTAACCCACGAGGTTGCATCCCCATCGACGAAGAAGATCAAGATTCCGAATGTCTGCATCGGTCTCGGCATCAAGTGCATGACGCCCTATGAAATGCTGCGACTCGAACGGGCGCGGTTCGTGCTGGGTTCGCCTGCGTGATTCGTCCGCACGAGAGCGGGCGGGACTTGGCCCGCGCGGCTGAAGCATGACCACAGTCTTCACCATCGGCCACAGCAACCTCTCCATCGAGGCGTTCTTCGCGCTGCTGGAACAGCACCAGATCGCCCCGCTCATCGACGTCCGCGCCAGCCCCTACAGTCGGTACGTGCCCCAGTTCAATCGGGAGCCCTTGGCAGCCGAGGCCGAGCGTCGCGACGTCGCGTATCGCTACCTGGGAGAGGACCTCGACGGCCGCCCCAGCGACCTCGCCCTGCTGACCGAGGGTGCTCCCGACTATGCCAAGATGGCCGTGGACCCACGGCTCCTGGAGGCACTCGGCAAAGTGGTAGCGGCCGCGGCGACCCGCCGGGTGGTCCTTCTCTGCAGCGAGGGCGACACCGCCGAATGCCACCGGGGAAAACTCTTGGGTCGCGTGTTGGTCAACCGTTTCTCGGTCGACGTGGCCCACATTACCGCAGACGGGCTGCGTTCACAGCTCGACCTGCTCCCTGAGCAAACCACTCTCTTCTGACGCGGAGGGTTCCCCATGATCGTCGCCACCATCGGTTTCACGAAGAAGAGCGCCGAGGAGTTCTTCACCCTCCTGGCGCAGGGCGGCGTACGCACGCTCGTGGATGTTCGCCTGAACCCGAATTCGTAGCTGGCTGGGTTTGCTCAGGGGCGGGATCTGCCGTACTTCCTGCACGGGCTGGTAGGCGCCGAGTATCTGCACCTACCCGACCTGGCTCCGCCAAAGGCCCTGCTGAGCCGCTACCGAGAGGACGGCGACTGGGGCGCCTACGAGCGGGATTTTGGAGCCCTCCTTGATTCGAAGAGCGCGGTCCGAGCTCGGATGACCCTCCGGATTGCCTCGGTTAGGCCCAGTCGCCCGGGCGAGCCGTGGGTCAACGCGTGTCGCAACGGTTCAACCGGCAATATTCGCTGTTCCCGTCATATTCACGTCCGACATGAACGGGCGGTTGTACGAGGATCACCAGGCTGAGCGCAGCCCGCTACCCGAGTCGGGCGAGGCGCCGGTTCGTCTCTTCCAGGTCGAAGGCTTCGGGTTCCCAATCACCAGCCCAGGTACGGTACTCGTCGTGCTCCTCGTAATCGGGGTCGGACAGAGCCTCGCACAGGAGCCTGTAGCCCCCTACGCCGCCTGCATCCTCGTGGGGAAACGCTCGGGCACCCGCCAGGCAGCGCGGCGGTCCCGTCGCCTCCGCGATGGGCAGTACCTTCTCCAACAGGATGTCTATCTCCCAATGGTCGCCGAAGTCGTAGACGTAGCAGAGGATGTCACCCTCGGCCAAGGGGAGGTTGCGCAGTCGCACGTGCGCATCGCTCAGATGGGGGAGTT
The DNA here is from genome assembly GCA_947085635.1 of uncultured Actinomycetes bacterium. Lineage (GTDB taxonomy): Bacteria > Actinomycetota > Thermoleophilia > RBG-16-64-13 > RBG-16-64-13 > JAHJSA01. The sequence continues at coordinate 3,851 of CAMTXC010000026.1, forward strand.
CCCATTCGGGATCCACCCGCCCGTAGCGCATCCCCACGATCACGAATTCGTGCAGGTGGTAGTTCCACCAGTCGCCCGCGTGCTGGATGATGTTGTGGAGTCGGCGAAGGGTGATATCGTTGCGCACAAGGAGCTGCCGCCAGATCGGCGGCCGTATCCCCGTCAGGCTCAATCGGAGCTGGTAGGCCGCCAGAGGCTTCTCGACCCGAACCGGTGCTTCCACTCCCTGTGCGTCGAGTTCCGCGATGATCGCCTCGGCCGCCGTCGACAACTTGTCCAGGTGCTCGCTCACGAGCCAGAGCAGACCGCGCCCGCTGCCGGGTCCGAGGTCCGCCTCGCTCGTCCACTCCAGCATCCGAAGTCCGTGCCAGGGAGCTTCGGGCCGAACGGCGCGAACCTCTGCCGGGAACCCTGCGACGGCGCGCGCGATCTCCGAAAGGTCGCGGAGGACCAGCAGCTTCAACACCTCGTCTCGATCGAGGTCATCGCCGGAGAGGTCCTGCATCCGGGCGCGCGCCCGTGCGGCGCGGGCGATGATGCGGCGAAGAGCCGGTCGTGGATTGCGGGCCATCAGAATGCCTCCCGGCTTGAGGGTTGCCGTATGCGCATTGTACCCGTCATCTCCCGAGGAGCAGTGACGACAACGCGCCACCCAACATACGACTAAAGTCGTACAGCCGAGCCGCCTTTCAGGCGGTATGGTTCGGGGCGAAATCCCGACAACCACCACAGACCTGAGATGACACTTCACCCTCCACTTCACATTCCTGTCTTCTTAGACTATTCTGGAGGTGCACTGCTGCCAGGATCCGGAGCCTCCACGACAGGAGGGTTGAGGTGGAAATGAATGAGGTATCGAACCCCCTTGACGGTCCGGCTCCGGCTGAAGTGCCTCTATCCTCGGCGCCACTACTCCGTGTGGTCGCGCAGGTTCGGTTCCCCCTGATCGCGTCGATCGAGCGGCGGGAGTTCGTTGGGCCCTTCCAAGAGGCGATACGCGGGGACTACCCGGTTCTTCGCTCCGAGCAGACTGTCGGTGCTGTTCTCGGACCAAACGGTGTGGTCGAGACACAGGCGCCGTCTATCATATGGCGGTTCCATGATCGGTCGGGCACCTGGCGTGCCTCGCTGGCTTCGGGATTCGTTGCTTTGGAGACGACGGCATACACTTCCCGAGCCGATTTCTTGAGTCGACTCGAGCGGCTCCTACGCACGACCGACCGGCTCATCGATCCTCAAGTGGTCGATCGACTCGGTATTCGGTACATCGACCGCATTGCCTGGGCCGGTTCGGATGACCTCGGGAAGCTCGTCCGCGCCCAGGTGGCCGGGATATTGGCGTGTCCGTTCGGCGATTCAGCCAGACAAGCACTTACGCACAGCGTGTTCTCGCTGCCCGATGGCGCCGGTGAGTTAATGGCGCGCTGGGGACTCATGCCCGCAAACAGCACCATCGATCCGGCTGCCGTGGAGCCGATGGATGCGGCGAGTTGGATCCTCGATCTCGATGCCTATGCGCCCCAAGAGCAACCAATGGACGTGGACTCGCTCATGGGGCAGGCAGGTGCATTCGCGGAACGCATCTACGCGTTCTTCCGCTGGGCGGTTACCACAGAATTCCTCGAACGATTCGGGGGCGAGCTGTGATCGCGGTCGTGCGGCCGGCGCATATGGATACGCTTGGCACGAGCGCGGCAAGCCGTCTCCAAGGTAGCGGCCCACGACGCAGGCTGCTCGTTGTCGGGGGCTGTCTCCCTGCGTTGGGAACTTCGAGTGCAGCGCCGGCAGTGCCTCTCGCCGACGGGTATCTGCTGCCGCCGGCATCCTCCTCCGGTGGGTCGTCCTGGTGTGCGCCGGAGGGTCAGGCGGGCTCCGACTTTCTCAGGCCGGGCGCAGGCGTCGAATCAGTGCAGACTGCTCTTCTCGAGCTTCGGCGTCTGTCGGGCCTGACCTGGGATCAATTGGCCCGGCTGTTCGGCGTGTCTCGTCGCAGTTTGCATTTCTGGGCGAGCGGTGCGGCGGTCAGCGCATCGCACGAGGAGCAGGTACAGCGCGTGCTGGCGGTGTTGCGCCAGGTGGATCGTGGTACGGCAGCCGAGAATCGCGCCCTCATGCTCCAGCCGTCACCCGACGGGGCCCTTCCCTTCGACGACCTTGCCGAGGGACGCTTCGACATGGCTCTCGCCCATATGGGCGCGGGCGCAGGCGTGGGCCGCAGATTGATCTCGGCAACAGCATTGTCCACTGAGGCGCAGTCGGCACGAAAGCCGCCGGCCCCCGACCAACTTGTCGACACGCTTCACGACCGAGTACACCAGGGAGTTCACGGCGCCCGGGCGGTGCGTGCTCTGCGGGTCGAGAAGTAGGCTCAGTGCCACACGGGTTCGAGGAGGACTCTCGGAGGGTAGACGGGGCGCTCACACAGTGGCGGCAGGGCGACTGCATGCTTGGCGACGAATGGTTCCTCCATCGCTTCGAGCCCGATGCTCCGCTGACGCCTGAGGCGCGCGAGGTCGCTGTGGGCGGTGCCTACCTATGTGAGACGCCCGTTCGCGGCCTGATGCTTGCCACGCAAACCTGCGATATCGTGCGGCCCTCCAGGACGAGGCCCTTTGTCGAAGTCACTCCGTTGGTCAAGGTCGACGACCACATACTGCGCGAGGTTGAATTCGGTCGCCGCCCGGGCTACGCCTTCATCCCGGGAACAGTGGGCGAACGCTTGGTTGCGGATCTGGATCGAGTGATGACGGTCGAGAAGGCGGTAGTCGTTACCTGGAAGAGGAGGGAAGGTTGCGGCTCGGATGAGGATCGGCGCAGGCTCGCGTCTTCGTTGGCTCGGAAGCGTGCCCGCGTAGCTTTCCCCGAGGACTTCACCCGCCTTGCGGATGGGCTCAAGAACAGGCTGGTCGAAAAACACGGCAGGCAAACCGATGAAGGCCGGGCCCTTCGTGCTCTCCGGGAGATTCGCGTCAGGGCTGCGCCGTCCTGGGGGGCGCCGGAGGTCGAACTTCTGTTCTGGTTCATCCGGGACGAAGACTCCGATCATCTCCTGGGCCGACCCTGGCCGGACATGATCGAGGCCTGGTTGAGATTGGTCCCGGCGGCGGGCCGGTTCGTGCTCGTCGAGGGCATTGTTGCGACCCTGGCCGACCTTTCGGCCCGAGACTACGTCGAAAGCGACCGCCTCGATCTCGACCATCTGTCGTAGGCCACGCGTTCCTTTGTGCGGCCCGGACAAGCGCACCCTGTGCCCCTTGTTGTCTTGATATACCATGTTGCGCACGATGAGCAACAAGCTATTTTCAGACAACAACGTGCTCGAGAAGGCCCTGGAGGAACTCACGACCCTCCTTCCGCCTCCTTGGCTGCTACGTCGGGAGGTCTCGAAGGCCGGCCTCCGGCCGGATGCAATCGCGGAGATCGTAGCTCCCGACGGTCGCAGGGCAACGCTGGTGATCGAAGTGAAGACGAGAATCGATCCCAAGGATGTGGACGGCATGCTCGCTCAGCTGAGCGCCCTGCTGCAGGCCATCCCGGGCACGGGAGTGATCGCGGCTCCGTACCTGGGGGTGCGCACGCGCGAGAAGATCAGGGAAGGCGGTGCAGGCTACATCGACCTGACCGGCAACCTGCTGCTTAGGATCGACGATCCGGCGGTCTATGTCGAACGCAAGGGAGCGGCCAAAGACCCCTGGCGCCCGGAGCGCCCCGCGCGCTCGCTCAAGGGTGCCAAAGCCGCGCGTATCGTGCGGGCCCTCGTCGACTTCGTGCCGCCCCTGGGCGTGCGCCAGCTCGCGGGGCTTGCCGGGACGGATCCCGGCTACGTCTCGCGCATCCTCGAGATGCTGGGGCGTGAGGACCTGGTGAGACGACCGCCCCGGGGGCCGGTGGAGGAAGTGGAATGGGCCGCTCTCCTTCGCAGATGGACGGAGGACTACTCACTCCTGGAGTCCAATCGACCCTTTTGGTTCCTCGATCCACGCGGTGTGGAGTCGTTCATGGAGAAGCTGCGGACCGCCGCGGGCGCAGACACCGCGCCGCGTTACGCGCTCACCGGGTTCCTCGCCGCCCGGACGGTTGCCCCGGTTGCGCCGGCCCGGATGGGCATCTGCTTTGTCGACGACGCCGTCCGCCTGGCCGACCAACTCGGACTCACACCTACCGACGCGGGGGCGAATGTGCTCCTCATCGAGCCTGCGGATTCCGCGGTCTACGAGCGCGATCGAGGAGTGGACGGGCTGCGATACGTGGCCCTGAGCCAGGCGGTCGCCGATCTCCTGACCGGTCCGGGGAGGAACCCGACCGAGGGCGAGGCGTTGCTCCAATGGATGCAGGGCAACACTGAGGCGTGGCGTGTACGACCCTGAATACGTAGCGGCCCGCCGGGTGTTGTTGGATGCGCTTCAAGCACTGGGCGGGCAACGTCAGGCGCTTGTGCTCGTCGGGGCCCAGGCGATCTACCTCCACACCGGCGCAGAGACCCTCGCCGTAGCCGAGTATACGACCGACGCCGACATCGCCGTGGACCCGCGCCTCCTCCTGCCGTTGCCGGGCTTGGGGGAGGCCATGGAACGGGCGGGCTTCTTTCTCGACAAAGCCCAAGGAGCAGTCGGCATCTGGTCATCGCGGCAGGTCGTTGCAGGAATCGCCTCGATCATCACCGTGGACTTGCTTGTTCCCGAGGCACTAGGCGGCGCAGGCAGACGGGCTGCACGCATAGGCGGCAGTCACGGCAAGAGAACTGCGATGAAGGCGCACGGTCTGGAAGCGGCCGTTGTCGATAATGAGCCCACCGTACTCAGGACCCTCGATTCGGCGGATTCCCGCTCGTTCGAGATTCTGGTAGCAGGTCCGGCGGCTCTTCTGATCTCGAAGGTCCACAAGGTTGGCGAGCGGGTCGCGGGGTGCCCGCCGGCCAGGTGGTTCATCGACGACCTGATAGGCTTCCTCGGGCAGTCATACTACGTCGGCCTATTGAGTGCGGCGGCCATATCTACGGCGCGGCCCACCAGCAGCCTATGGTGTTGCAGGTGATGACCGATGCGGCGACCCGCGGCGCCACTGCCGGACGGGTGCAGATCGAATTCCACATGAAGAGCGCTCTCGAATCGACGCCGGTCGGCAGGATTCAGACCGAGACCGGCTTCATGCAGGTCTCCACACCTGAGGCGACGGCTTTCGGCCTCGTGCGGTTCACGCTGGCCGCGGGCGGGTTAGGCAACGTGGCCACCGTTCTCGGCGAGCTCGCCGGCAGTCTCGACTCTGATCAGCTGGGGGCTCTCTCTCGAGGTCACCGCGCCCCGGAGGTGCAGCGACTGGGTTACCTGTTAGACTTTCTCGGTATGCGCAGGCTGGCCGACTCGCTGGCGGCTGCGCTCAGTGTTCGGCGCTATCGCCCGGTGCTGTCGGCGCCCGGGGAAGTGGTCGGCGGATCGGTCGACGAGCGGTGGCGGGTGATTCTCAACGAGTCTATAGAAGTCGACCTCTGATACCGCGCGCCCGCATCACCGCGTGGCAGGCGCATGCCCCCTGGCCCAGCGACGCACAGGTCAAGCAGGACCTGGTCCTTTCTCGCGCTCTTGCGGACATATTCGGGTCGCCGGTGCTCGCTCGGGCGCTCGCGTTTCGAGGCGGGACGGCGCTTCACAAGCTCCACATGAAGTCGCCCAGCCGATACTCGGAGGATATCGACCTGGTCCAGATGGACGCCGGCGCGATCGGCTCCCCGCTTGACGAGATGCGACGCGTGCTCGACTCGTGGTTGGGCGAGCCCGGAAGAAGACGTGGCCCGGGCAGCGTCTCACTGGTCTACCGCTTTCAAACATCAACCCTTCCGGTCCAGACGATGCGGCTCAAAGTGGAGATCAATACGCGCGAGTGGAATGCCACCTGGCGGGGCTCCTTGGTCTTCATTCCGACGGAACCCGGCCACCTATTCCGACGAGAGGCGAAAAAGTGGCCGCCTTCGGGTCGGAATGGGTGGCCGCTTTGCCTCGGAATGGGTGGCCGCCTTCGATTGGAATGGGTGGCCGGTTTGGCTCGGAATATGCACCAGTGGTTGGCGGTATAGACGATGCCGATTCATACGGTCAGAAGATAAGGCAGGAACAGGTGTCCTTTCTTGCCGAAGACCGTGACGGCGTATAGCTAGACCATCATGGGGTAGGCAGCGTGGAGCGAGGGCATCGCGGCGGCCATGTTGGGGCTCATCACGGAGAAGAGCGTGGGCAGACCGGGTCCCCTCTTGAACAAGTCCGTGGTGCGGACCGTCACGTCGTGGAGAGGGGGGATGATGCCGTTGTAGACCGCCAACCACGGGGGCATGGCGGGATAGAACAGAAACGTCAAGAAGGCGGCGAACGAGAGGACGGTGAGGCGGGACGGATCATCACCCATCCGGTGCTGGTCCCCGTCCACTGACCACCATGACCATGACCTACGGAACCACGGAAGCTGTTACACCACTTGACGGGACACCATCTCATCCGCAACCTCCCTGAGGCCACTCTACAAGAACGCGCGGACAGAAGCTCGGCCGACAACCGATAGATCAGTTGTGTCTCAGAACCGCTATGTCGAAGGCCTGAGCGCTCCGGACTGGATTTCCCTGGTGCGGCCGTCTTCGAGAAAGAACACCATGCAGGAGTGGCTATTCCCGTTTCCACCTGCGCTTCACCCCTACGGGCGCGAGCTGGCTGAACCTGGTGGAGCGCTGGTTCGCCGAGCTCACCTCCCGTAGGCTCCGGCGGGGCACGCACCGCTCGGTGCGTGACAACGAATCAATGACTCAGGACACTAGAACGAGAGTACATTAACACCGGCTTCTGGCCTGGCAATGACTGGTTCCGGAATCCCATGTTCTCGGCCTGCATCTCTCCGCAGCCGCCCAGTTGCGAACAGGCCGAGCTGCCCGCCGGGGGTCACACTGTCACCGGAGACGTGGTTGTGGGTGCCGTCCGAGCGAAAGCGGTAGGCGGGCGGCAGGACCGTACCCGTTCATGGATCCTCCGCCACCGGCGACTGCTTCCTTCGGCAGACAACCACGTGTCAGGCCAGTGAGGCCAGAACCTCCTCGCGCGTCATGCCACCAAACCCCAGAGAGGCCGCCGTCATGCCCGTATTCCAATAGTCGTCTTGGTTGATCACCGAGGCCAGGCTGATGAGGGCATCGCAGACGGGCGTCTCGACTCCGGCGATGTCGCCCAAGGAGGCGTAGAACACGAGACCGTACGGAACGTCCTCGGTCACGTAACGATCCCCCATCTCCAGGGGCCCGCGCAGCCGCACGCCGGCCTGATGGACGCCGCCGAGACCGAAGTAGTGCTCGAAGACCTCATACACCCCCGGCGTAGGATCGAGGCCGTAGTGAGGCGCGGGGAAGCCCCACGCCTCGCGCACCCGGGCCCGTTCCTGGTCCACGGCGACCATGACCCTACGGGTCGACGGGGTCATGCCCTCCTTGTACAGGTAGAAGTCGTCGGCGTACTCGATCCGGCCGGTGTTCAAGATACTCGGGCCTGGGTGGATGCAGGGGTTGATGTTGAGGAGCGCGACGTCGAGCACGTTGGCGGCCGGCTCGACCGCCGGGTAGAGTTCCCTCATCGCGGCCACCACCTCCGGGCTGCGGCGGGCCGGAAGGGCGGCAGTGGGAAGCCGGATGGCGTTGATGAATACGGTGACCTCTTCGGGCCCGCTGATGCGCGACGCGTAGGGGATGGTGCACATCTCACCGAAAGTCACGTCGGCGGTGAGCCCTTCTCGCCGCATGACCCCGCGCGCGACCACCGAGGCCAGGGCCCCCGGGACAAAGACGACCGTGTCCTCGTCGCGCAGATGGCCGGCACATGCCTCCACCATGGGCTCGACGCCGAATGCGGGTACCGCGATGATGATGAGGTCCACGCCCTCGAGTGCCTCCTCGATATCGTGCGTGGCCAAGTTCAGCCGAGCCGTGCCCTCGCGGGCCACACCTTTGAGAGTGATGGCGCCCGAATCCCTGACCGCCGCGAAGCCCTCGGCGAACTGCGGGAGCTCGAAGAGGTTCACGCCGTGACCCTTGAGGGTCATGTCGGCGGCGATACCCCGCCCCGCGTTGCCGGCGCCCAACACCGCTATCCGCTCGACCGCCATCAGACCACTCTCCTTCACCTCAATTGGCATATCACTCGATCACCACCAAGCCTAGCCCGCGCGCCACCCTCTCAGGTGTTGCGGGGAACTCCCGTACCATGACGCCGGTCGCCTGATGCATGGCATTCAAGATGGCCGGAGCGGTAGTGACGGTAGCGTGCTCACCCACCCCCTTGGCGCCGTATGGCCCCGTAGGGTAGGCGTTCTCCACGAGCACAGCCTCCACCTCCGGGACGTCGGCAGCCGTCGGCACCAGGTACTCAGATAAGGAAGGCGTCGTCACGCGGCACGCATCCTGGGCCAGGTCCTCAGTCAGGGCCCAGCCCATGCTCTGGACGCTCCCGCCAATGAGTTGCCCCCGGACGGCCGCCGGGTTGATGGCCTTGCCGATGTCGTGCGCGGTCACGAGCCTACGGACCTCCGTCTCTCCCGTTGCCGGGTCGACATCCACGTCGGCGACGGTGGCGACAAAGGTGTGCCCGATGATCGCCTGGCCGGCCTTGAACCAGGACTCCTGGCGCAGATTGACACCGCGGTAGTAGCAGCACCGGGCCAGGTCGCTCAGGGTCATCATCCTCCCCGGATCGCCCACGACCCGGATGGCGTCCTCGCGGAACTCCAGGGTGCCGGGATCGACCTCGAGCTTCTCAGCCGCCGCCACCATCAGCCTCTCCTTGAGGAGGCGAGCCGCCTGCAGCAGGGCGTTGCCGGACACATAGGTCTGCCTCGAACCGGTCGTGGGGCCCGACTTGGGGCAGAGGTCGGTGTCGCCCAAGAGGACGGTGACGTCCTCGGCGGCCACGCCGAACTCCTCGGCGGCCATCATGGCCAGTGCTGAACGCACGCCCTGACCCATGTCCACCGCCGAGTCGCACACCACGATCGACCCGTCCACCATCATCTCGACCGCGACGCTCACGCCGGCCAGCCCGAGCGAGGGCAGCGCGCCTATGTCGAACAAGGGCATGGCGCAGGCTATGCCCCGTCCCGCCTTGCGGCCGGGACGCGGCTCGGGCGGGGGCCCTGCCCGTGTCACCGCCGCATCGATCACTTCCACCAGGCTAGGCTCGCTGTCGAGGTTGGCAAACGGCGTGCCGGGCCGCTGGCCCTCGCGCAGGCTGTTCATCTTGCGTAGCGTGATCGGATCGACCCCCAGGCGCTCCGCCAACAGGTCGAGCACGATCTCTCGAGCCACCGTGCTCTGCGGCTGACCGTACCCCCGACAGGCCCCGGTGATCAGGTTGTTCGAGAACAGAGCCGTCCCCTCCAGGCGCAGGTGGGGGATGGCATAGGGGCCGCTCATGCTGTGAAGAGCCACCAGGACCACGACCGGCGAGCGCCCCGAGTATGCCCCGGCATCGGTGAACACCTCCGCCTGGAGGGCAGTGAGGAGGCCGGCACGGGTCGCCCCCAGCTTGATCCGGATCTCCGCAGGGTGGCGCTTCGGATGGATCAGGATCGACTCCTCACGCGAATACACCATGCGCACAGGCCGGCGGGCGTGCAGTGCCAACAGCGCCGCGTGAGCCTGCAGAGTGATGTCGTCCTTCCCTCCGAAGCCGCCGCCCAGAGGCGTAGCGATGACCCTCACCCGGTTCGCGGGGAGACCCAAGGATTGGGCGATGTCGTATCCGAAGTAGTATGGGTCCTGCAGGCAGGAGAGGATCACCAGCCGGTCGCGCTCGTCCAGATAGGCCAGGGCTGCCTCGGGCTCCAGGTAGGCGTGCTCCTGCCGGGGGGTGAGCACCGTCTCTTCGATGACCACGTCGGCGAGGCGGAAGCCCTCGTCGACATCCCCCATCGCCAGCTGCGAACGAGCACACACGTTGTCGGGGACGTCGGCATGAACGGGGGCCGCGACCCCGGCCAAGGCCGCCCGGATCCCGTCCACCGGCGCCCGCTCTTCGTAGGAGATGCGGACCCGGCGCCGAGCCTCCTCCGCGACCCACAGATCTTCGGCGGCCACCAGCGCGACGGCGTCACCTACGTAGCGAACCTCCTCCCCCTCGGCCACCAGCACCGGCTGGTCGGGCTTCGTCGGGCCGAACCGGTTGGAGCCCGCGATGTCCGCCGCCGTCACCACGACCACACCCGGCAGCTCTCGGGCGCCGGAGACGTCGACCGCCGTGATCAGGGCCCTCGGCACCGGCGTCAGCACCGGTAGCCCGTGCAGCATGCCGGGCATGGAGAGATCGCCGGCATACTTCGTCCGTCCCCGTGCCTTGTCCGGGCCTTCGAGGCTGATGCTTCGGCCGATGCTCCGATATGCGTCCACGGTCACCCGCTTCCCCCAGCATCCGCGGGCATGGAAGCCGCCCCGGCCGCCAGGAACTCGATGGCCTCCACGATCTGCACGTAGCCCGTGCACCGGCACAGGTTCCCGGAGATGCCCTCCCGGATCTGGCTCCGCGTGGGGATGGCGACGCGGTCGAGGAGCGCCTTGGCGCTCAGGATCATGCCGGGAGTGCAGTACCCGCACTGGACGGCTCCCGCCTCCAGAAAGGCCCGCTCATACCGAGCGAACTCCGGGGTCTCTGCGAACCCCTCGATGGTGAGGACGGTGGTCGCCCCCGCCTGCAAAGCGGGCACCAGGCAGGCGCACACCGCATCGCCGTTCAGGATGACAGTACAGGCCCCGCAGTCACCTTTCCCACAGCCGCGCTTGGTGCCGGTGAGACCCAAGACGTCGCGCAGCACGTCGAGGAGCGTGTCCGCGGCCCCCACCTGCGCCTCCCGCGGAAGTCCGTTGACTACCAGGCGGACGGTGCCCACCACCCTAACCCCCCTCTCCAGAGTACGCGAACACCGTTTCGAGCGCCCGCGCGACGTAGACCCGGACTAGGTGCCGTCGGTACGACGCCGTGGCGCGCACGTCGTCGATGGGCGAGCAAGCAGCGGCCGCCAACCGGGCGGCCCGGGCGATCAAGGCCGCGTCCACGTCACCCTCGGTCAGCACGACTTCGGCTTCCCGGACGCGTAGCCACGTAGGCGCCACCGATCCGAGAACGATCCTGGCCTCAGCGCACCGGCGGCCGCCGTCACGGACGTCTGCCGCCACGGCGACGCTGACCACCGCGCAGGCCAGAGCCCGCCGGAGCCCCACCTTGAGGTAGACCTGGCGGGTCCCCGCGACCGGCGACACCCGAAACCCCGTGACCAGCTCACCAGGAACCAGCCGGGTCAGCCCCGGACCTGCAACGAACTCCTCGAGGGGAAGAGAGCGGGGTCCCCCAAGAGCGGCGGTCTCCACGACCGCCCCCATGGCCATGAGGGCCAGAGCCATGTCCGCGGCAGGTGAAGCGTTCACCACATTGCCTCCGACCGTGGCCCGTGCCCGAATCTGCGGGCTGCCGAGGGACCGAGCGGCGGCGACCAGGATCGGCAGTATCCGCTCGACTTCGGCGGAACGGCCCAGCTCTGCTGCCGTGACCAGGCTCCCGACGTACACCTGATCGTCCGTCACTCGAACGGCCTTCAACTCGTCGAGCCGCGAGACATCCACCAACGTGGCATCTGAGTACCGTCCTTGGCGGATATCGGGCATGAGGTCGGTGGCGCCGGCCAGCGGTACACCCGCCGGTCCGAGCTCGGAAAGCAAGGCCAGCGCCTGCGCGAGGTCGCTCACCCGCTCGTACGACGGGCCGGACATCAGCACGCTCCTTCTCGATATGCCGCCGACTCCACGAAAGCCCCTACAGGCGGCGGAGAATCTCGCCGTAGCCGTCGATGGCGCCGCGGACGCCCGCCAGTTTCAATACTCCCCACAGCGACGCCGTGTTGCTTGACATGACCGGTTTCCCCAAATCCTTCTCCAGGTGCTCGAGCTCATCGAGGGTACGGAAGTCGGTGCAGCTGATGAAAAGGCAGTCGGCCTCCGGGCGATCCACCTGCCTGCCGAAGGAGTAGGCCGTGCCATCGGGCACGCCGTGCAGCTCGTGTCCCCGAGTGAAGCCGAGGCCCTCTATGTTCACCACCTCCACCCCGTGCCCCTCGAAGAACTCCTTCTCCATCTGGTTCACCGAGTCTATGTACGGGGTCGCCACCGCCACCTTCCGCACGCCCAACTCCTCGAACGCCTCTATCACCGCCGTGGAGGTAGTGGTGGTGGGGATCCCCGTGGCCTCCTGCATCCGGTTGCTGAGCTCCCGGTCCCAGCCCACGCCCCCGATGAGGCTACCGCTCGTGCATCCGTACAGCAGCACCGTGCAGTCGCAGGTGGCAAGCATCTTGGCGGCCAACGTGCTGTCATCGGCCATCTTGGTCAAGGTCTCGGGGTCGGCCCGCTCGAGGAGCAGGCGGGTGGCGTGTAAATGCACCCCATCCGGAGCCAGGCGATTCAAGTCGGGCTCCATCGTCGCGTTGAGCGACGGGAGGATCAATCCCACGCGCGCACGCCAGCCGTACATTACGCAGCCCCTTGATCCGACCGCGCTCCATCCAGGGTCGTCATCAGATCCTTGATGACCTCGCCCGTTCCCGGCGGCTCGATCACCATGTCTTTCTCCGCCATGCGCATGCAGGCCATCACCGCCTGACCGTTGACCTTCATCCGGCACACCGTGCACAGCCCCGCCCGACAGGCGCAACGGAAGGCCAGCGAGCGGTCCCGGGTCCCATACAGGTCGCGGAGCACGTCCATCACCGTGCGACCAACGTAGGGGACGCCTTCGAACACCTCAAAGCGGGGCTCCGTGTTCACGCTGGGGTCGTACCGGTAGATCTTCACAACTCCCAAATCTTCCGTCATCGCCAGATCGCCTCCAATCCATGTCCTCAGGATCTCTTCGCCTTACAGGGCCACGCCTGCCCCGGCAGGCGGCGTCTCGGCGCCCTCGGGGGTGAGGTAGCAGAAGTCGACAGGCTCGTGCCGCAGGTCAATCTGCCCGTCCGAGAACGAGACCACCGAGTTCACCAGCCACCGGGGATCGTCCTCGTTCGTGCAATCTCGCCGGTAGTGCGCGCCCCGGGTCTCCGTACGCGCCCGGGCTGCCACCGCCACTGCCTCCGCCAGGGTCACGAGGTTCTGCGTCTCGAGGGCCTCCAGCAACTCCCTGTTCGCCCGAGGCTCCTTGTTCTGCACGCAGATCTCCGCAGCCTGTTCACGAAGCCCGGCCAGACGCCCGCAGGCCTTGTCCAGGCCCTCACCGGTGCGCACCACGCCCACGTTCTTCCACATTATCTCCTGCACCTCGTGGCGCAGAGCCAGCTGGTCCACACCCTCGGAGCGATCCGTAAGCGTCCGGAAACGGGCGACGGCCGCCTGTGCTTGGTCGCGCTCCACCCCGCCTGCGGCTCCGGAGGCGTGTCGGGCAGCGGCCTCGCCGGCCACGGCTCCCTGAACCTGGGTCTCAGAGAGGGCGTTGCCCTCGATACGGTTGGCCCCATTCACCCCAGCGGTGACCTCGCCGGCCACGAAGAGTCCGGGCACAGCCGTCGCACAGCCGGCGTCGCAGCGCACCCCACCCATGTAGAAGTGGGCCATGGGAGCGATCTCGATGGCATCCTCTCGAATGTCGACTCCCGCATCGAGCAGGTTGTAGCCACGGAAGGAAAAGCCGGGAAAGGTCTCGTCGACGAATGTCTGGATCTGGTTGCGCCCGAGGTGGGTGACCGACAACCAGACGCCGCCGTGCGGCGACCCCCGGCCCTCCAGGATCTCGGTGACGATGGCGCGCGAGGTGATGTCGCGGGTAGACAGCTCCATCCGCTCGCGATCGTACTTCACCATGAAGCGCTCGCCGAACTTGTTGTACAACCAGCCGCCGCAATGGTAGCGGAGCTCGCCGATCCAGATGACTCCGTTGAGCGCGGGAGGCCAGACCATACCGGTGGGAAAGAACTGCATGAACTCGATATCGGCCAGCTGAGCTCCGGCACGCAGAGCGATAGCGTGGCCGTCGCCCGTCATGTCGTCCGACGCGTCACTGCGTGGGTAGAACATCTCCATCGCGCCGCCGGTCGCGAGAACCACGGCGCCACAATCCACCACCACGTACTCCCCAGAGCGAACATCCAGCGCCAGCGCTCCCGTGACGCGACCCGCGTCGACGAACACATCAACTACGAGGAAGTCCTCCTTGACGGTGATGCCCGGACGCTTGCCAACCTCCGCCGTGAGGCCCTTCTTGAACTGCGAACCAGTGCGAAAATGATAATGGATGGCCCGGGGGTACGTGTGGCCGGGCATCAGCACCTGCTCGAACTTGCCGTCGTCCGTCTTGTTGAACTTGGCCCCGTAGCGCTCCAGGTCGAGCATGCGCCGCGGCGCATTGTGGGTGTACGAGTACGCTACCTTCTGGTTGCTCAACCAGTGGCCGCCTCTGATGGTGTCCTTGAAGTGCTCCCAGGGATTGTCGCGAGGGTCGGCGTCCCCGAAGGCGACACAGCAGGAGTAGGGCGCCATGAGGGTGACTCCGCTCTTGCCGAAGAGGCCTTTACTGGCCATGATCACGCGTGCCCCGCCGTCGTCGGCCGCGATGGCCGCTCGTGCACCGGCACCCTCGCTCCCCACCACCAGCACGTCCGTCTCTAGACGAGGTATCGCTTCAATGCGCACCATGTTCGCTCCTTTGTCTTTGCGCCGACTCTAGCCGCGGGGCCGGAACTCCCGCCAGCGCGTGATGAGGTCTTGGACATCGTCACGCCGCTCGAGCGAGTACCAGCGGTACTTCTGGATGTAGTAGCTATCCTCGATCCGCGACCTCACGATGAAGTTCATGATGTCGACCATGGCGAGGTGTACATCTTTGTCGATTGCGTCGCCCGAGGCGATGCCCAACCCCGAAGCCGGGTCGATATAGCCGGCCGAAGCTGCCGCCTCCAGCAGCTTCCCCTCCATGTGCCGGTCGTGCAGGATCTCCATGTGGCCGAGGCGTGCCGCCAGGTTGGCCGCGATGGCCGTGGCTCCCCAGTTGGAGACCATGACGCACACGAGGACATCGGTCACGGTGGCAGAGGCCGTCCCCTTGCCGCACGGGCAACCGCAGGCGCCACCCGTGGGCACTACCCTCTGCACGGCCTCCTTGATGCAGCCCATGCCGATCTCGTTCCCGCCGTCGCCGATGCCGATGGTGAGAATGCCCCGTTCCCGGGCTTTCTCGACCAGCACGTCCACCTTGGCGGCAAGGTTGCTTATGTCGTAGCCCACTCCACTATGGTAGACACCCACCTCGTTGGCCGAAGCCTTCTCGATGGTGATCACCGCTTTCGGCTGGATACGGTCGAGCATCTCCTCCGCCTGGGCAGCGGCCTCCGCTGTGTCCACCGTGAACGGCTCCAGCGCGACCCTACGGAACAGCTGCGTGGCCGCTCCGTACTCCGCCACGCCCATGCCCGCCGCCCGGCACAGAGGCGGCATCAGCTCCACCGTCATGGCCTCCCCGGTGATCACGGTCACGGCGTCGAAGGCCAGGTTGAGAGCCCGAGCCAGGTTGACAGCGCCCACCGGGCCGTCGTTCTCGGGACGCAACCACGGGGGCACGATGAACCCCGTAGCGATAATCACGCGGTCGCCCGGCCTGAGCTCCTCGGCCAGCCTTTTGGCGGCCAGGTACGTGAGCGGCTCCCCAGACTGCTCTCGAGCCGCCTCGTAGAGCTCGAGCAGGCCGGGGCGGCGCGAGAGCGATGAGCCCGTATATACCGGTACGCTCATCAGACGGTCGATGATCTCCCCGACTGTCTGGAGTTCCTCTTCGCTCAACATCGTGTACGCTCCCTTTCAATGCCGATAGGGCGGGTTGTGGTCAGTGCTCACTACGCGCGGGTGCGCGGCGCTCAATCCAGGTAGTCCTGCAGGTTCATGGCCCCGTAGCCGGGCACGCGTTTGCGCTCGAACTCCTGCCACTGGCCCAGAGGGGCCGTGGCGTCGATGCCCAGCTTGGACTGATGGATGCGGAACTGGTCACGCGGGAAGCCTAGAGCATCCTGCATCTGGAGCAGCCCCGTGCCCACGTCGCTTCGGGTGGCCATGGCCCACCAGACGTCGTTCATGTCGAACACATCGACGTCGTGGTCCACCACCACGCAGTACTTCAGCCACGAGTACGACCCGAAGGCGGCGGCCGCTACGTTCTTCGCCTCTCCTTCGGACTGCTTCTCGATGGAGACGATCGCGCTCATGATGACGGGCACCAGGCTCACTGCCTTTGCTCTCGCGCCGCTCTGCTCCACGGCCCGCATAACCGTGGCCTCGCGCGAGAGGGCCAGCAGGTGCACGTCCTCCAGGGAACCGGCCTGTATGGTCTGCCACATCGGGTTCTTGCGGTGTGTGATCGCCCGCAGCCGGAACACGTGATTCTGCATGACGGGGACGTAGTACTGCATGAGGTCCCCGAATGGACCCTCGTCCTCGCGCAGGTTGGGCACGATCTCACCCTCCAGCACTATCTCCGACGAAGCCGGTACCTCCAGGTCGACGGTCTCGCACCTCACCAACTCCAACGGCTTCTTGCGCAAAGCGCCCGCCAGAGCGAATTCGTCGTCTCCGTAGGCCAGGGTAGTCGAAGCCACCAGGTTCTCGATGGGGTGATTGCCGATGGCCACAGCGATCTCCAACGGCTCGTTGCGGTCCTCGGCTTTAGCCTGGATGATGCCGAGATGCTGGGGTGGCATCATCCGGCAGGCGAGGGAGTGGGCGTTCTTGTACATCATCCGATTGATGGAGACGTTGCGTACTCCGGTATCGGGGTCCTTGGCCACGATGATCCCCGCCGTGACGTACGGCCCCGCGTCCTTCTCGCAGTGGGTCACGAGAGGTAACTCGTCGATTGAGGCCTCCTGGCCCAGCCTGACCACTTCCTTGCACGGCCCCCCATCGACCACGATCGGTTCGATGCGGTCTTCCCCCCGTTTCATGTACTCCCGCACCACGTCCTCCGGGGTGGTCCCGAAGATGAGGGCCAGCTGCGATCGCGAGCCGAAGACGTTCGTCACCACCGGGAGGTCGTACCCCTTGATGTTCTCGAACACCATGGCCTTCCCGAGGCGTTCCACCCCTTTGGCCACCGCCGAGAGCTCGAATCGGGGATCGACCTCGCGCGTGATGCGTGCGAGCAGGTCGGCCTCTTCCAGCTTGCCGATGAACGTCCGTAGGTCCTCCTGCACTACGTTCCTCCCTTCAGTCCAGGTAGTCCTGTAGATCCATCTTCTTCCAGACCTCCTCGGGGACGTCCGCCCGTTCCTGGAAGTCGATCCCAACGGGTTTCGTGGCGTCGATGGCGAACTTCGCGTTCACGTAGCCCCGCTTGGCCCTATCGGCGATGTCGTACGCAGAGGGATCGAGCTCGCACACGTAGGAATCCGGAACCACGAAGATGTCACGGTCGGCCTGGACGCGCGTCACCACGGCCCACATGACCTCCATCTCGTTGAAGACATCGATGTCGTCGTCCACGACGATCACCATCTTCATGAACGGGTCCGCGGCGAGAGCCGCCAGGGCGACGTTCTTGCCGGCTCCGTCGAACTGCTTCTTCACCGAAACGTAGCAGGAGTGGCGACAGGTGCCGGAGAACGGCAGGGTCAGAGCCGTCACCGTGGGCACGGCCGCCTTGACACGCTGGAACATCATGGCTTCCCGACCCAGGAGCCCCATCAGGTTGTGCTCGGGGTGGGCGCTGAAGACATCGTAGTAGATGGCATCGGCCCGGTGGGTGATGGCGGTGATCTCCACCACCAGGGTGTCCACGGCCGGACCCATGTACCAGGTGTATTCACCAAAGGGTCCCTCATGCTCGCGTACGTCGGCCAGGATACGACCCTCGATGACGATCTCCGCATCGGCCGGCACCGTGAGATCCACCGTCTCCCCGGGCACCATCCGCACCGGCTCACCCAAGAGCCCCCCCGCAATGTGAATCTCGTCGTTCTCGAGCGGTCCCCGGTACTGCCCGGCGAGGTAGAAAGACGGGTGGTGGCCCACGACTATCGCCACCGGCGCGTCTTGCCCCCGCTGCTCGTACTTTTGCTGCACGTGCCACATGTGGGAGTAGACCCCGGGGTAGATACCCAGCCTGTTCTTACCCTTGATCTGCAGACGGTAGGTTCCGGCATTGTGGACACCGGAGTCGGGATCGCGGATGAGAGACACACCTGAGGAGATGTAGGGCCCCCCATCCCCACCGCAGTGGACGATGTTCGGCAGCTTCTGGAGATCGACCTCGTCGCCCACGTACCGGACGGCCTTCACGGGAGCCTCGCCGTCCATCGCCACCGGGGCGATGGGGTTGTCCTGCCGACGCGCGTACTCCATGGTGAGGTCGCTTTCGCCCGCCTCCAAGGCTATGGCAAGACGCCTCCGGCTCGCCATGACGTTCGCCAGAACCGGAAGATCGGTTCCCTGCACGTGATGGAACAAGACGGCGGGGTATTGGTTGCCCTCCTGGAGCTTTCGGAGGACTCCGGTCAGCTCCAGGTCCGGGTCTACTTCGCGCGATACGTACGCCAGCTCATCAGGGGCGGTCTTTTCCACCTCGGCAATGAAACTTCTCAGGTCCTTCGGCATCTTCTTCCCTCGTTCTCTCCCGTTGGTGGACAAATAGGAGGACACGGTCCTCCCATTCGACCCCCGGAGAGGGGGATAGTCTCTCCGGGAGCCAACGTCACCTTCCAGCCTGTCCGGTCGCCGGACGGCGACCTTCGGCCGGGCTCTGGGCGCACGACTACGGATACGTGAGCGTGCTCTCCATGGCCTGCTTCTCCACAGCCGCCCTGTCGAAGTTGTTGATCGCAGCGATCAAGTCGTTGGTGAAGAAGGGCGACACGTCAAAGGACTTCTCGAGGCCGCCGGGAGAGCCCGGATCCACCAGGATGTCGACCAGGAGCTGGGGGCCAGTCTCCGACAACTGCCCAAACGGCAGGTCGTCTTCGACCGGCCAGCTCATGTAGATGGCCCGATCCATGTACTTGCGCGTGAACCCCGTATCCTCGTGCTCGGGCGGGAACGCCTGCTTCATGATGGCGAGGGCGGCATCGGGGTTCGCCTTGGCGAACACGAGGGCCTTCGACATCGCGCGGGCCAGGCCGATCACGACCTGCGGGTTCGTGTCATAGAGCTCCTTGCGCACCACCAACGGAACCTCCGGGAACGCGTTCTCGGGGTCCACCGGGGGCAGAAGCGAGCGGTACGGATAGTCTTGGGCTATAAGCCCCACTAGCGAGTTGTACGAAGAGCTCATGGCCGCCACTTCGCCCGACTCCAGCTTGGGCAGGATGGCAGTGTAGTCGTCACCGAGCGGCACGAGCTGTGCATCGCCCTTGTCGATGTCCACGCCGACGGCCTTCAGGTTGGCCTTCAGTATGGGGATCTCGCCGCTCTGCGCCTCCTCGACCCCGATCTGCTTGCCTTTGAGATCAGCCATGCTCTTTATTGGGCTACTGTCGGGAGTGATCAGGTCGAACACCGGATGAGTGATCATCTCCCACACGGCGATGAACTCTTGATCCTGGGCGAACGCCCCCACGGCGGGCCCCGCCACGATCAGGCCGGCGTCGCCCTTGCCGGATGCCAGCTGGCCGATCATGAGGGTGCTGGAGTCGGACGGTATGATCTCGACCTCCAGGCCCTCCTCCGCGAAGAACCCGGCGCCATTGGCGACATACGGCATCATCATGGCGATCGTAGGAACCGGCAGTGGTATGTAGAGCGTAAGTGCAGTGAGCCCACCGCTGGTGGTGGTCGTGGTCTCCACTTCTGTCGCTGTGGTCTCCGTTGTCGCCGGGGCCTCGGTCGTGGTCGTGGTGGCCTCGTCGCCACCGCAGCCCACAGCCAGGGCAACCAGTCCGGCGAGCAGAATCACGGCCGCCAGAAAGGGCAGCCCTCCCCATGTCGGATGAAACCTATTCACCTCTCACCCCTTCGATTGGGCGGTCTCCCCGCCCTTTCGCTCCCGTTGCATCTCGGGGTCCCCCCCCGCCCCGGCGACACACGACGCGGCGCCGGGCGACTCCGTTCCTACGCTCAAGTCAAGGCCATCCCCCCCTCCGCGGCCCGCGCTCCGCCCACCCGTCTGGTATGGCGGCTCACTGCGCCTCCTTCTGCCAGTCCCGTTGCCAGAAGACGATCCTGTAGCGCGCGTACACCACCGAGCCGTACAAGACCAGCCCGACAAACGAGATGACGACGATGGTCGCGAAGACCCATGAGATCTTCAGCTGCATGTTGAAGGTGGTGAGGAGAAGGCCGAGGCCCCGTTTGGCGGTGATGAACTCGCCCACCAGAGCGCCGATGAGGGCAATGGTGGCCGAGGTCTCCAGGCCGGCGAAGATGGCCGGTAGAGCGTGGGGGAAGGCCACCTTCGTAAACGTCTGCCGCTTCGTAGCCACGAGAGAGCGCATCAGGAGCACCGCGTTCTCTTCCACCGACTCCAAGCCGAGCACCGTGTTCACCAGTACCGGGAAGAAGCAAATGGCGGCCGCGAGCGCGATCTTGGAGCTCATACCGAAACCGAACCATGTGAGGAAGATGGGGGCCAGCACCACCTTGGGCACCACCTGGAAGGCGATGACATACGGATACGCAAGGCGCCGGAAGAACTTCATCGTTGCGATCATGATGCCGAGGATCACTCCGGCCCCGCATCCGATGACGAAGCCAATCACCGTCTCCGCGACGGTGGTATACAGGTGAGGAAGGAACCAATCGGCCCGGATGAGACTCCAGAAGCTCACCGCTATGGAGCTTGGAGTAGGCAGGATTATCGGGTTGACCAGTTCGGTCGCGCTCACAACCTGCCACAGGCCCACCACGACGACGAAAACCAGCGGCACGAGGACGAGGTCCTGTCGAACCCGCCGCCAGTCGGCCCTCCTCGAAGCCTGCGCGGATTCGGGCGCACAGGCGCGCGCGTCCTCCGCGGCGTCGACCGTCTCCCGCGTTCTTGTCTCTGGTTCTTGGACCACGAGGTCCCCTCTCACTATCGGGCCACTCCGAGCAGTTCCCTGGCTTCGTAGACCTTGTCGGCGAACAGCGGTTCGTGCATGGAGGCGAACGTGCGGGGACGGGGCAGGGGGACGTCGACGATCCCCACCACGCGGCCCGGCGCACAGCTCATCACGTACAACCGATCCGAGAGGAACACCGCCTCCATGATGTTGTGGGTGACGAAGAGAATGGTCTGGCTGATCTCCGTCCAGACCCGGAGTATCTCCAGATTGAGCCGCTCCCGATTGAACTCGTCCAGCGCACCGAAGGGCTCGTCCATGAGAAGGAGATGGGGCTCGAAGATGAGGAGACGGCTCAAGGCCACGCGCTGCTGCATACCACCAGAGAGCTCCCTCGGATAGCACCCTTCGAACTCACCCAAGCCTACGAGGCGGAGAACCTCCCGAGCTTGGGGGAGGAATCCCTTCTTGTCCTTGCCGAACACCTCCACGGGCAGCAGGACGTTGTCCAAGACCGTCCTCCACGGGAATAGGGTGGGTGTCTGGAACATGATGCCGATGTCCCGGCTGGGGGCGGTGACCTCTTCTCCGTTCACCCGCACCGTGCCCCTCGTCTTGGTCAACAACCCGCCGATGATCTTGAGAAGGGTCGACTTGCCGCAGCCGCTGGGGCCCACCAGCGACACGAACGAGTGCCGGTCAACATGGAGAGAGGCGCCCTGCAGAGCAACGACATTGCCTTGTCTGGTGGAGTAGACCTTGTCAACCTCATCCACGGCGATAGCGATATCGGGTTCACTCGCGACGGACGCCGAAACGTCCTCGGGTGATCGGGCAGCGCTCATTGGCGGGGTCCCCACAAGATAGATTCCTGAAGATACGGGACGCACAGGCCCATAACGCCGCACCCACGCTCCCATCTGCCATACGTGCCAATGTCCACGCAACCCCCTTGGGTCCCTCAGATCGCACAAGTAAAGAGCCTGGTGACAGAGTATATTGTATAACAGTAGATTCACAGTCTGTCAACACACGACACCCCTCCCTCCAGCAGTTACTAGGGGAGTCTTCGCCACTACTGCGCCCCTTGACCCGTTTCTTGACGAAGGCGACAATGGGACAGAATCTCCGGGCAGGCACGAAGAACAGCCGGGCTCCGAAACCCGAAGGATGGGCTAGATGCCGATAAGCAGGTTCCCCAGGCCGAATCGCCGAATCGCCCCGCACAGCCTGCGGAGCATCCTGCACGTACCGGCGACGCTGCCCGACTCCGACAGCCCGCCTCCTAGCCTGTACGAGCTCGACGAGACGGTCTGGAGTCGATACAACAGCGCTACGTGCGATTCCCTGGCTCGTCAGGTCATCGAGAGCGTGAGCCGGGCCCTCCCGCCGGCAGACCCGAATCTCGCACGCAGCCGAATCCCCTCGGTGCCAAAATGGGTGAGCCTGGACGACTTGGAGCTCGAGGCGCGAACCCGAAACCTCCTGGCGGAAGAAGGCTACGAAGAGGACCTCGCCCAACTTAATCTGCTAACGGTGGACGACCTCCTGCAGATACCCGGATTCGGGGGCCGATGTCTAGTTGATCTCCTCACCGCGATGGAGAACTTCGACCTTAGCGTCGTCTCGTACCCTTGGGCATCTCGAAGGTTCTCGCAGATCCTCTCGTATGAGACGGAGAACCTCTCGACGAACCCCGACGCCAGTCTCGTGCACCGCGATGATCCCCGTTTTCGGTCACTCATGCTCTCGATCCACACCCTACTCCCCGCCCGCACCGAGTTCTTCACCCTCCGCGACCTGGTGGAGATGGTGAGGTCCCAAGCCGCCGACCTGAGAAAGCCGGTGGAGCTCATCAACGCCCTCCAAGATCTGCGCATCCGCCTCGACACCGCCGCGCACATGAGTCTGGAGGAGGAACTCGTCGACCTCGTGGCTGGGGTGGAGGACGGGCGCGGCGCGAACGCGAACGCGCGGAACCGGACCATGCTGTGCCTGCGGATGGGCTGGGACGGCGGCGGGAGACGCACCCTGCAGGAGGTAGCCGATCGCTTCGATCTGACAAGGGAGAGCGTGCGGAAGGCCTGCAATAACTTGCTGACCCTGCTTGAAGAATCCCGCCCGTTCGCGCCCACCCTCACGCGCTCGCTCACCCTGCTGCGCAAGTCGGTACCCACCGCCGCCGACGAGTTCGAGGGCCTTCTCCAGAGCGATGGATTGACCCGGGGGCGCTTTGAGCTAGAGGGCCTCCTATCGGCCGCAGCAGTACTCGGCTGGGAAACCAACATCCGAATCGCGAACGTAGAAGGACGGCGTTTCGCGGTGTCGGCGGAGCAGGAGCGGCTCCCGGCGGCCGTCTTGAAAGTCGCTCGAGAGGCGGTGACACACTGGGGCATGGCCAACGTAGGCGACGTGGCCACCAAGATCACCTCGGCCGGGCGCCTCGGCCGGGGCCAAGGGTTAACGGCGCGCTTCGTGGTGCAGGTGCTTGAACGAGTAGACGGGCTGCATTGGCTCGATTCGCCAGGAGGCTGGTTCTGGCTGGCGGAGGCTCGTCACAACAGGCTGCTCACACAGATCCGCAAGGTCCTCGCCGTTGCGGGGCGGCTCGGGATAGTCGATCTGCGCCGTGGCATCGCACGGCACCATCGCATGGAGGGGTTCGCCCCCCCTACGGGCGTCCTGCTCGAGCTGTGCCGCCTACAGCCTGAGTACCGGATCGAGGGGGAGACAGTCATCGCATCGTCGGCCCTGGATTGGCGCGAGGTGCTGGGGTCCGCGGAACGCCTCATGGTGGAGGTGCTCCTGGACAACGGTCGAGTCATGGAAGTGGTGAGCTTCGAGCTTGAATGCCGCAGGCGGGGATTGAAGGAGAGCACGTTCTATACCTATCTCGACTACTCACCCCTTCTGATCAAACACGCGCGGAGTATCTACGGGTTACGCGGGAGCATCCGACCGGAGACCAGCGTCCCTCGTCCGCGGATTCGCCAGCGAGTGCTGGTAGGCCACCGGCGCGAGGATGACGGTTCCGTCTCGCTCGAGTACTCTCTCAGCCGCTCTGCGGTGAAAGGCGGGATTGTGAGTGTGCCGGCTGCCTTGAACGGTGAATTGGCGGGTGAGTATGACCTGTTCGCGGCGAACGGGTCCGCTGTCGGAACGTTGAAGATCGATCGGGGACTGGCATGGCGGTTGGGCCCGTTCTTCAGGCAGGCGGGCGTCCGGCCGGGAGACGGACTGAAGCTCGAGCTACACGCCGCAAGCCGCCGAGCCGTCGTCGCCCGCACGGAAGGCAATGCCTCAGCTGGAACGGCGGAGGAAAGTGGAGAGGCGCCAGGAGACGCGGTAGTTCCTCGGTGAGCAGCCTCAAGTCTCGACGCTGTCGTCCGGCCCTGTGACGCCGGAGGGGTGCACAACAATTCCGGTGGCGCATGGGCACCATCTTCAGCACACTTTGCAGCCTACGCGGACAGCGGCCCTTGCGTTATCATCACAAGAGAGCGACAACCCCGGGACGTCGAAGGGATATGCGATGCTTGCCACCGTTGACCGCATCTTCCGGCAGATGAGCCGCGATCTACCCGATGTGCCCTTCCGGGTGCGAATGTGGGACGGCACCGAGCACCAGTACGGCACCGGGCGGCAGAAGTTCGTCCTCTCTATCAACTCGGCGGAGGCCCTCACCGACGTGCTCACCCGAGGCTCCCTGGGTTTTGGGGAGGCCTACATGAGCGGGGGTGTAGACGTAGAGGGCGATCTGCAGTCGCTCATTCGGTTTGCCTTCCTCCCCACCGTCAGCGAGCTTCATCTAGGAGCGCGCGACAAGGGCAGGCTCCTGGCCCATGCGGTGAAGCACCGGAACAGCCGGAGACGTTCTCGCGAGAACGTGCAGCACCACTACGATCTGGGGAACGACTTCTATCGGTTGTGGCTCGACGAGAGCATGACCTACTCGTGCGCCTACTGGGGTGAGGAGTGCGAGACGCTCGACCAGGCACAGCGGGCCAAGTACGACCACATCTGTCGCAAACTGCACCTTCATCCGGGAGATCGCCTGGTTGATATCGGCTGCGGCTGGGGGGGCATGCTCGCTCATGCCGCAGCGGAGTACGGGGTCGAGGGGGTTGGCTATACCTTGTCCACCGAGCAGCATGCCTACGCCGAGCGACGGCTCAAAGACCTGGGTCTCCACCCCCGGGTGCGGGTGGAGTTGGCCGACTACCGCGAGGTTCGAGGCGAGTTCGACAAGTTCGTCTCGATCGGCATGTTCGAGCACGTCGGCAAGGAGTACTACAGGGTGTTCTTCGACAAGGTCAGCGAGCTTCTCGTGGAGGGCGGCATCGGCGTGCTTCACACCATCGGCAAGGAGAGGGAACGCGACATCGATCCGTGGGTTGCCAAGTACATCTTCCCCGGTGCCCATCTGCCCACGCTGGCGCAGATTGCGCAGAACATGGGTGAGCGTCATCTAGCCGTCACCGACGTAGAGAACCTGCGCCTTCACTACGCCCACACCCTAGATGCGTGGGCGGCTTCGTTCGAGGCCCACGAGAGCGAGATCCGCGAGCGCCTGGGAGATACCTTCGTGCGCATGTGGCGCTTCTACCTCAACAGCACCTGCGCGGGCTTCAAGTGGGGTGACAGCAGGGTGTTCCAGGTCGCCTTCACCAACGGGCTCCGCTCCGATCTGCCGCTGACCCGGGCGTATCTGTACGTATAGTCACTTCCGCCAGGCGCTCCGTGAACCGCGGCCGCACCGTCATTGACCTCCGGCCTGCGCGCGGGAACGAGGAGTCGACTTCGCTCCGCACCGCTCTCCCCTCCGCTCCTTGACTCCATCAGCGCCGGTCATATACGATACTTAGCGTACTCGCGGCAGAGGTGCGAAAGCCTA
>CAMTXC010000027.1:0-65835 GCA_947085635.1 uncultured Actinomycetes bacterium
CTGCAGCCCCTCCTGCGCCGCCCGGGACGGCCGCTGCCGAACCTGCAACCAAACGGTCGACCTCCAGCAGCCGGTCTTGTTTCATCGGAAGGTGTAATGAAGTACTACTAAGGCCAGGCCGGCCGCTACCGGGCCCTGACCGGCCGCATGATGTACACCGCCACCGTCCCGAAGATCACGGCCAACCAGAAGACCTGGAACCACACGCCCAAGCCCTCCGCCTGCCCATGGGCCACCCGCACCGCTCCCCGCTGGATCCCGGCGAACAGCCACACAATCTCCGCTTTCATCCAGAGCAGCAGGCCCTCGGCGCGCGCTCCGCCCGGACTCGGGCAACGTGCCCCGGAATCCGGTACACCCGCCCGGGAACGCCCCCGCTCCCCCCATGCAGCCGAGGCCTCTTTCCGCTAGAATCGTCCAAACGGCGGGCAGGAGGTAGGCGTGATCGATTGGGAGAAGAAGTTCGCGGCGGAAGGGCTCTCCTTCGACGACGTGCTCCTCATACCCGGGGAATCGAGGGTGCTTCCCAAGGAGACCCAGGTCCGCACCCGGCTCACCAAGTCCATAGAGCTGAACATACCCCTGCTGAGTGCGGCCATGGACACGGTGTCTGAAACCGCCCTGGCGATCGCACTCGCCCGGGAGGGTGGCCTCACGATCATCCACAAGAACCAGACCGTCGAGCGCCAAGCCGACATGATCCGCAAGGTCAAGCGGAGTGAAGCCGGCATGATCGTCGACCCGATCACCCTGCCGCCGCACGCCACATACGGCGACGCTGAGGCACTCATGGCGGAGTACAAGATCTCGGGAGTCCCCATCGTCCATCCCGATGGCACCCTGGCCGGCATCGTCACCAACCGCGACACCCGCTTCGAGCACAACCTTTCACGGCCCATCCGCGAGCTCATGACCTCCGAGAACCTGGTTACAGTGCCGGTGGGCACCACACTCGACCAAGCCCTCGAGCAGTTCAAGACCCACAAGATCGAGAAGCTCCTCGTGGTGGACGACGACTTCAAGCTCAGAGGGCTCATCACGATCAAAGACATCATGAAGAAGATCGAGTTCCCGAACGCGTGCAAGGACAAGCTCGGGCGACTTCGGGTGGGCGCCGCCGTAGGCGTCTCCAAGGACACCGACGAACGCATGGAGGCCTTGGTTGAGGCCCAGGCGGACGTCATCTGCATCGACACCGCGCACGGCCATTCGCTCGGCGTGCTCGACACGATCGAACGCGTGCGCGTGCGGTATCCGGACATCCAGCTCATCGCGGGCAACGTGGGCACCTCCGAGGGAGCGCAGGCGCTGATTGACCGCGGGGTCGACGGCATCAAGGTAGGCATCGGCCCCGGCTCCATCTGCACCACGCGGGTGGTCACGGGGTGCGGCATCCCGCAGGTGACCGCCGTGTCCGCCTGCGCCCGGGTCGCCGACGAGGCGGGCATCCCCGTCATCGCGGACGGCGGCGTGCGCTACTCCGGCGACGTGGTCAAAGCCATCGCCGCGGGAGCGAACAGCGTGATGATCGGCTCCCTCTTCGCGGGCACCACAGAGAGCCCCGGCGAACGCATCCTGTGGGAGGGACGCAGCTACAAGGTGTACCGGGCGATGGGCTCCGTGGGCGCGATGAGCGAAGGCAGCGGCGACCGCTACTTCCAGGAAGACCAAAAGAAGCTGGTGCCGGAGGGCATCGAGGGTATGGTGCACCATAAGGGGCCGCTCGGCGACCTGGTGTTCCAACTCGTGGGCGGTCTACGCGCGGGCATGGGCTACACCGGCTCGGCCACCATCGAGGAGTTGCGCACCCGGGCTCGATTCATGAAGATCTCCACCGCGGGACTCATCGAGAGCCACCCGCACGATGTGCAGATCACGAAGGAGGCGCCGAACTACGAGCGCCGGTAGATCTCCGACGCGGCTCCAGACGCGGCTCCAGACGCGGCTCCAGACGCGGCTCCAGACTCGGTGCCAGACTCGGTGCCAGACTCGGTGCCAGGCCCGGTACGCGGCGTCAGTGCCCATGATGCGCCAGTGTTCGTGAGATGGCGCGCTCCACCTCGGCGGCGGCGGCTGCGTCGAGGGGCAGGCGATCGACATCGGATAGGGGGCTGTCGAGTAGACCGCGGAGAGCCGCCAGTCCGCGCGCGCTGATGCTGAAGCAGTCGTAGTGCTCCCCCGCGAAACAGTCCGGGCACACCATCCCGCCCATGGACGGCCGGAAGCCACAGAGCAGCTGGTCGCTCCCACATTGCACGCACGAATCGAGTTCGGGCAGGTAGCCGAGCGCCATGAGGAGTTTCAAGCGGGTGGAAAGCACCACCTTGGCTGCGGTGGGCCGGTCTTCCGCGGTGGACAGACGGCCCACGCCTCGCACGAGGAGATTGAACGAGGAGGGACTTTCCTCCTCCTCGGGGAAGAGGCGGCGCAGAGACTCGAAGAGCCGCCCCCCCTCCTCCATCCTCAGTAACGACTCGCGCATGCCTTGGAAGCTGCGGATGGTCTCGACGCCGGTCACCGTGTAGAGGCTGCCACTCCCGGAATACAGCATCACGTGAACCAGGCTGAAGGGCTCCAGCCTTCCCCCGATGCGTGATCTCGTGCGCCGGACCCCCTTGGCCACGGCCGAGAGCCGGCCGCGCTCTTTCGTGTAGAGGGTGACGATGCGGTCGGCCTCCCGCAGGCGGATGGACCCCATGACGAGGGCGTCGGTCTTGAGGTAGCGCTCGTGCTTCACCGCGACCGCCTCGGAGCGCCGCCCCGGATCACCCCCGCTCGGCGCCGAAGGTCTCGATAATGGACACGGCCTGCGACGTTCCGATGCGGGCCGCGCCTGCGTTGATCATCGTCTCGGCGTCGTCGGCGGTGCGAATGCCGCCGGCGGCCTTCACGCCCACGTTCTCCGACAGCAGATCGCGGAAAAGCTCCACGTCTTTCGCCGTGGCCCCGCCCGGGCCCTTGCCCGTGGACGTCTTGATGAAGTCGGCCCCCGAGTCTTCGATGATCTTGCATGCCAGACGCTTGAGCTTTTCGTCGAGATAGCACGCTTCGACGATCACCTTCACCAGCACCAGCCCCCGCCCGGCGTTCACGCTCTTCATGCGGACGGAGCGCACGAGACCTGCCAGCTCGTCGCGGACGTAGCGGAAGTCGCCGGACAGCATGGCGGGGATGTTCATCACGACGTCGAGTTCGTCGGCGCCTGCCGCCACGGCATTCTCGGCGGCCATGATCTTCGCCCGTTGGGTGTCGGCTCCGAAGGGGAACGATATCACCGTGCCCACCTTGACATCACGGCCCCGCACCAGCTTCTTCGCGTGGGGCACGAAGTACGGGAACACGCACACCGAGGCGAAATGGTGCTCCCCAGCATCGAGGCAGAGCTTCTCGACGTCGGCCTGGGTGGCCGTTGGATCGAGAAGCGTGCTGTCGATGGTCTTCGCCAGTTCTTCGACTCTCACGTGCCCTCCCTCTTGGCAGGGTAAAGGTTCAGTTGTCCGGCATCTCACTTGATCCGCGTCCGGCCGTCGTCGCCGGGACGGGGCATACATGATACACCCCGGCGCAAGTGCTCCGGCGCAAGTGCTCCGGCGCAAGTGCCCCGGCGCGGGCCCGCGGATCGGGCGTGTCGGTTCGACCACCCTCGGACTCGCCCACACGGGCGCTGGGAGGGCGTCAGAGCCCGAGACCGTCCAGCATGCGTCCGTCCCGGCGCCAATGCTTGCGCACCTTGACCACGAGATCGAGGTACACACGTGAGCCGAGCAACCACTCGATCTCCTCGCGCGCCTCGACGCCCACCTGTTTGATGACGGAGCCGCCCCGGCCCAACACGATAGGCTTCTGAGAGTCACGCTCCACGTAGATAGCCGCGCGGATATAGAGAAGGTCGTTCTCTTCACGCGGCTCCATCTCGAGCACCTCCACGGCCAGTGCGTGGGGGATCTCCTCCTCCATGACCGCGATCAGCTTCTCCCGGATGAACTCGGCCGCCAGTGTCTCTTCCGGTTGGTCGGTGACAACGCCCGGGGGGAAGTAGCGGGGGCCCTCGGGCAGAACGGCCACCAACCGCTCCATGAGCTCCGATACGCCGTCACCCCGAAGCGCGCTCACCCACCGGACCTCCGCGCCCGGCACGAGCTCGGCGATCTCATCCTCGAGCGAACCCTCCTGATCCGGAGGCGCCAGATCGCTCTTGTTCACCGCCACCACCTTCGGCACCGGGGACGAGCGGAGCGCCCGCGCGATGAAACGATCGCCACGGCCGGGTCGCTCGCCCCCATCAAGGACGAAGAGCACGGCATCGACCTCGGAGATGGTCGTTTCCACCAGGTTCTGCATGCGCTGCGTGAGAGCGTCGCGGGGCTTCTGGAAGCCCGGGATGTCGAGCAGTACCAGCTGGAATTCGTCGTCGGAGAGCACGCCGGCCACACGGTGGCGCGTGGTCTGCGGCTTGCCGGCGGTGATGCTCACCTTTCGTCCGAGTGCCCGGTTCACGAGAGTCGACTTCCCCACGTTGGGCCGTCCCACGAGCGCCACGAACCCGGAACGGAAGCCCGCGGGGGTGGAGAACGGATCGTTCACGGGTGGCGGGGAGGCCTCAGGCATGACGCCGGACTCCGGTCTCCTCGGGGTCCGAGTCCCACCGCAGCAGATAGCGGTCCTCACCGGGTCCGTAGAAATCGACTATCTCCTCCACGACCCTGAATCCAAAGCTTAGGTAGAGGTCGAGTGCCGCCCGATTCGAGGGAGGCACCGACAGCTCGATGCCCGACCCGTCCACCCGCGTCACCTCGTCCATGACGCCGCGCAGCAGTTCGCGCCCGAACCCTTGGCCCTGCCAGTCGGGGCGGATGTAGAACCCGAAGATCCAGAACGTGCCGGGCTCGTCCCACGTGCGGAGCAACTGGCAGGAGCCCACCACGACGCCGTCCACCTGGCCCAGGAATACCGCGCCGGCCCGCGACACCACCCCGATATCGAAGGAGCGAAGCCCGGTGTGACCGAAGGCCTCCTCGTCGTATGCGGCCAACTCGTCGAGCTCGGCGAGCCCGGGTCGCTCGAGCCGCACCAGTTCGAGGGAACCCATCTAACCCGCCTCCAGACTGAATGCCGAGGGCAGAAGCTCTCTGATCGGCGTAGCCCGCCACACGCCGTCCACGGGGAAGATCACAAGCACCTCTCTGCCGAACTCGGCGAGGAACTGGCGGCACATGCCGCAGGGCGTGAGGGTCGCCACTCGCTCTTGGGCCGAAGCCACGGCGATCGCCACCACCTGCGTCTCTCCTTCGGCCACCGCCGTGCCCACGGCGTTCCGCTCCGCGCACAGCCCTACCGGATAGCTCGAGTTCTCCACGTTGCAGCCTACGTG
This sequence comes from uncultured Actinomycetes bacterium, assembly GCA_947085635.1. GTDB lineage: Bacteria > Actinomycetota > Thermoleophilia > RBG-16-64-13 > RBG-16-64-13 > JAHJSA01. The sequence continues at coordinate 5,372 of CAMTXC010000027.1, forward strand.
CACGCGCCCGCTGCCCCCGAGGACGGCGGCGCCCACAGGGAAACACGAATAGGGCACGTACGCCCGCGCCGCCGCCGCACGTGCGGCTTCGACAAGAATCTTCTGGTCCTCGGTCAATACCGGCGCGTTCACACCAGACCGCCCTTCACCGACACCATCTTCGTCGTCACCACGCGTTCCGGCCGCTAGAACCACAGCTGGAACACGACGGTAACCAGCAGTATGCCCAGTATTCCGCCAAGAACCACCTCGAGGGCGTCATGGATGCCCGCTTCCACGCGCGTCTGCGCGGTGAGCAGCGCCATCAACAGAGTCACCACGCTCACGAGCACACCGTATGGCTGCCCCACCGAGAGAAAGGTGACCGCAGTCCATCCTCCGAACGCCACAGCGGCGTGACCTGACGGGAGCCCACCGGATAGAGGTCGTCCTCGGCCCATGACGGCTTTGAGTACGATCACCAGCAACACGGTCACCAGGAGAGCGATGAAGGTGAGGTGGGTGGGGGACCGGCGTACGCTCGAGAGCACGTTCTCCGTGAGGTGCGCCGCCTCGTCCGCGAACACGAGATACGCCACCACGATGGAGTTGATGGCGGCCACGAGCACCGCTCCGGCCGCGACGTCCTTGGCTATCTTCGCTTTCGGGTCGAACGAGCTCGTCACCATGTCGATGGTAGCTTCTATCGCCGTGTTCAGCATCTCGGCGATCATGACGAACGCGATCGCCACCAGCACCGCGATCAGCTCGAGCCGAGTGATGTCGAAGAACAGACTGCCAAGGAGCACGAGCACCGCGAGGGACACATGTATGCGCATGTTCCGCTGGTGCCGGAAGACGTGCACCAAGCCCTCGAAAGCGTGGTTGAAGCTTTGGAGGAGCGTGCCTCCCCGCCGATCCGACGGACCCATCAAACTCACCGAGTAGAAACGAGAGGCGGCGACTCCCACCCGGGGTCGCCCAAGAGCTCGACTTCACGGGCCCGCTGCTCGCCTTGATCTGCCTCGTGGTCGTAGTCGAGCAGGTGGAGCGTGCCGTGCAGCACGAGCCGCCGCAGCTCCTCGGCTAAGGAGATGCCGTCCTCTGCGGCATTGCGCTCGGCGACGGCCGGACAGATCACTATGTCGCCGAGATGGAGCGCGAGTCCTTCTTCGGGCTCGGGCCAGTCGAAGTCGTCATCGGGCCCACCTGCAAAGGAGAGCACGTCTGTGGCACCGTCGAAGGACCGGTAGGTCTTGTTCAACTCGGCCATGGCGGCTTCCTCGACGAAGGCCAGAGCCACTTCCCCGGAAGACACCGATTCGCGTTCGAGAACGAACATTACGGCGCGCGCGGCGGCATCCTCGTCGATCGGCACCCCAGTCTCGTTTATCACCTCCACGCCAACCCTCAGACCGTTGTCGGCGGGGTCGGTCATGAGTCGTCGGGAATGCGCTCTTCGCCGTCCGAAGGAGGCGGCGCGGGAGCGAGGGGGAACTTCCGCACCCGGGCAGACCGGGCACCGCCTCCCACCACCGTGGCCCCGCCTCCCGCGACAGCGCGCGGGAGGCGACTCTCGTGACCCACGCCCTCCTTCGGGTACTCGATGCGATGCCCGGCCAGCCCGCGCAGACCGTTCTCGAAGACCTCCTGTATCTTGTGGAGATCGCCGAAGGTGAGTTGCGAGCGATCGAGCTGGCCGTCGTCCACCTTCTGCTTGAAGATCTCGCTAATCAGCCCACGCATCTTCTTCTCCGTGGGGTCCCTGAGCGCTTTGGCGGCGGCCTCGACGCTGTCGGCCAGCATGATGATGGCCGCCTCCGGCGACGTGGGCTTCTCTTGCTCGTAGCGGTAGGATTCCTCGGTCACATCGCCGCCCGCGGACTCCTTGGCCTTGTGGTAGAAGTAGGAGAGCACCGAGGTGCCGTGGTGCTGGCGGATGATGTCGAGAACCGGCGCCGGGAGACCGTACTTCCTCGCCAGATCCTCGCCGTCTTTCACATGCGCTGTGATGGCCAACTTCGAGAGATTGGGGTTCATCTTGTCGTGCGGATTGCTGATGTGCAGCTGGTTCTCGATGAAGTACTCGGGACGCAGGGTCTTGCCGATGTCGTGGTAGTAGGCGCCTACGCGGGCCAGGAGGGGGTCGGCGCCGATGGCCTCGGCGGCCGACTCGGCGAGGTTGCCCATCAAGATGCTGTGGTTGTAGGTGCCGGGAGCAACCTGCATGAGCCGCCGAAGCAGAGGCTGCGCCGGATTCGCGAGCTCCAGCAACCGCAGAGGCGTGCTCAGGTTGAACAACGGCTCGTAGATCATTAGCACGATCACGGTGATCACCATGCTGAGCACACCGTTCCCCAGGCCCCAGAGGCTCGCCCGTAAGGCGTCGAGCACGGGCGCCTCGCGGAGCATCTCCGCGGCGAACACGGCGGCACCCGCCACAACCGCGACGAGCGCGCCCGCCGACAGGAGTTCGCTGCGCTGAGCGAGGTGCGACACGGGATAGAGCGAGAAGACGGCGGTGATGAGCGCCACCAGCACGTAGCCGAAGTCCACACCGGTCATCAGGCCGATGTTCAGCGCCTGCAGAGACACCAGCAACAGGGCGGTGCGCGGCTTGGTGATAATCGACGTGATCATAGCCATCGCAGCCAGCGGCACCAGGTACGGTGAGAGAGGCGGTATCACCACGATGCGCGCCATGAGGGCGAACAGCACGATCAACGTGGCCAAGGCCAGCATGAGGGTGTTGTTCTCGAGGACGGGCCGGTTGGTGCGGGTGAGCAACCCCGCCAGCACCAGCAGCTGCAGGATCACCACGATGAACGAACCCAGCCAGATCTGCCACCCGAGGCTCTTGCCCTGGAGCCCCAGAGCCTGGAGCGCGAGCATCTTCTGAGCGGTGATGGTGTCGCCTGGTTGGACGATCCGCTCGCCCTTCAGCACCGAGATGGTCACCGGCGCCACTTCCTGCATGGATTGATCGCGACGGGCGCGGGTGGCCTCATCGTCGTACACCTGGTTCGGTCGCAGGTACGCCGACGCCACCTCCATGACGGCGGCCTGATACGCCGGGCCCCCAGAAAGCGGCTGCACCTGCACCCGCAACTTCTCGCGGACGCTGTCCAGGTCGACCTGCGTCACGCTCCCGGCGTAGAGCACTCTCAGCACGTTCGAGACATCCGCCTGGAGACGTTGCACGGTCTCCGGCGTGGCCTCCAACACAAAGACGAGGGTGTCATCGGAAACGGTCGCCGGCACCTCCTGCCGGAGACGGGCGCGGGCCAAGCCGATGTTAACCAGGGGTTCGGTCGACTCGGTCACGTCGGCCTGACCCCCCAGGTCGAGAGACCCGGTCGTGCTCGACCCGGGAGGGACCGTGGTGGTGGGAGCAAGTGCACTCTTGGCCACCACTGCGGCCTCGAAGAGCCCGCTCACGTCGGCGACCACGGAGGAGAGCGCGGTGGGGTTCACGCTGAACACCGGCTGCACGAGCGTAGCGACCTGCCGGCGCAACTCCTCAGTAGCTTCCCGGTCCTCGAAGATCACGGAGCGGGGGGCCACCACCTCCTCTTCGGAGATCTCCCCCACCGCGAAATGATGACGACTGGGCAGGTAGTTCGACGAGATCACGAGGGTGAGCACCACAGCCAGGACGGCCATCAGGGTCAGCCCGAAGCGACGCGAGTCTCGGGCGTCGATGCGCTCGCGCGTCTCGGCCAGCCGTTCGTTGATGGTATAGCGAAGACTCATGGGCCCGATCGCTCGATCTAGGTGGCCCGACGACGGGTGTTGGCGTCGTTCTTGACGCGACCCTTGCCGCCACGGCGCTTCTCTACATACGTTGTGTACGCGTTCACGATGTCCTGCACGAGCTTGTGCCGCACCACGTCGTGTCCGTCGAAAGTGACAAAGCCGATATCTCGTATGCCGCCGAGGATCTCGCCGACGGTCGCCAGGCCGGAGTACTGCTCCTTGGGGAGGTCGATCTGAGTCACATCGCCCGTGACCACCATGCGCGAACCGAAGCCAAGACGCGTCAGGAACATCTGCATCTGTTGCGGAGTTGTGTTCTGCGCCTCGTCGAGGATGATGAAGGCGTCGTTCAGCGTGCGCCCCCGCATGTAAGCCAGGGGAGCCACCTCGATCGACCCCTTGTCGAGGTGCCCTGCCAGCGTGTCGGCGTCCATCATGTCGTACAGGGCGTCGAAGAGGGGGCGCAGATACGGGTCGACCTTGTCCATCAAGCCGCCCGGCAAGAAGCCCAGTTTCTCACCCGCCTCCACTGCCGGCCGCGTGAGGATGATGCGGGCCACGTCGTTTGCGAGCAACGCGGAGACCGCGGCGGCCATGGCCAGGTAGGTCTTGCCCGTGCCGGCCGGACCGATGCCGAACGTGACGGTGTTCGACCGTATCGCATCGATGTAGGCCTTCTGATTGACAGTCTTCGGGGCGATACGCCGCCCGCGATGCTCCAGGATCACGTCGCCCACGATGTCGGTGAGTTGTCCCTTCCCACCGTTCTCCCGAAGCCCGAGCGACGCCGCCAGTTCGACCGTCGCCTTGTCGAGCGGGTTGCCGGATTCCAGGAGCGCGAGCATCTCGACGATCAACTCGGACACGCGCTGCACTTCCTGCTCCGTGCCCTTGATGGTGAGCTGGTTGCCCCGCAGAGCAATGTCGCAGTCGAGCAGGCGCTCAAGCATGCGCAGGTTCGCGTCGGTCTCGCCCACGAGGAGGGCGGCGTGATCGTTGTCGAGGTCGAGCACTATCTTGGTCACGTGATGACTATCTCCGTTATGGGGTGATGTCCCACTCGGCCGGCCTCTCGCACCCAACGGTCGAACCGTCGCCTGGGTTCGGGCGCCCGCGGGTCGCGGGCCGACAGCGGGATGCCGCCGGTTAGCCAGGCAACCGCTCCTTGATGATCTGCGAGGGAGTCGTTCACCCTTGCCTGGAGCATGGAGAGGGTGCTCAAACCAGCCCGCCGAGCCTCTCGCCGCCCAGGAGGTGAAGGTGCAGATGATCTACGACCTGGCCGCCGTCGCTGCCCACGTTCGTGATCACTCGGTAGCCGGACTCCCTGATGCCGAGCACGCCCGCCACCCGCACGGTGAAAGCCAGGAGACGCTGCCCCTCCCCGTCGGACCACATCGGTACGTCGTCCAGGGAGGTCAGGTGCTCACGCGGCATCACCAGCGCGTGCTGGGCCGCCAGCGGATAGATGTCGCGTATCGCCAAGAACTCCTCGTCCTCGAGGACGAGTGAGCTTGGGATCTCGCCACGGATGATCTTGCAGAACACGCAATCGTCCATAACCCGGTTAGTATACTACCAATCTGAGAGGAATCCGCGGGTCAGGGCGCCCGCCACGGCGCCGGCGGTCTCCGTACGAAGCACTCTGCGCCCAAGATGCGCGGGGCGCGCTCCCCCCTGTGCGAGCGTCTTCACCTCGTCATCGGTCCAGCCGCCTTCCGGGCCCACCCAGAGCGCCAAGCGCGCGGGCGGTGTGCGATGATCGCACACCTCCCACGGGAGTTCCATGCCGTCCTCGAGCACCGCCCTCAAGTGCTCCGGGGCCCCAGTGTCGAGCACGATCGACGCCCACCCTTCCGCGCGTAGGAACCGCAAGGCGATATGCAGCCCCTCGGCCACACGCACCGGCGGCACCGCAAGCTGCTTGCTCTGCTTGGCGGCCTCCCGGGCGATCGCACACCAGCGCTCCAGGCGGGCTTCGAGGCGCTCCAGCGGGACATCCGGCGAACCGGCCGCCGGGACGATCAAGAACGAATCCACCCCCACTTCGGTGCCCTTCTCGACGACCTCGTCGATCTTCCGGGGTTGGCAGAGGCCCTGCACCAACAGGACCTCGAGGCGCGCAGGCATCGATTCCGACTCCACCGCCGTCACGCGCACGGTCACCACGGGGTCGACGGCCTCGACGACCCCTTCGGTGACGACTCTCGATGCCGGGAACACCAGTTCGACGATGTCTCCCGCGCGAGCACGCAGAACGGCACGGGCGTGATGGGCGTCCACCGAAGGCAGTTCCACGACTTGACCAGGAGATGGCTGCGAGGATGAGCCAGGCGGTGTTCCGGAGGGTTCATCGATGAAGAACCGTGGTCGCACGGCCGTCCTCCTGTGCTGCGCACCGGCCGGGAGACCGGCGGCGGCGCGCGCTAGCGCTGTCCGGCCAGGGAGAGCGCTTTCTCCAGGGTCTCGTCGACGTCTTCGGTGACCGGATCGTCCGGAGCGACCACGTCGGGTGCGATGCCCTGGTTGTTGATGTCACCGCCCGCCGGCGTGAAATACACCGCGGTGGTCACCTTGAGCGCACTGCCGTCGCTCAGCGAGAGGATCGTCTGAACGAGCCCCTTCCCGAAGGTGGTCTCGCCCACCAGTGTGCCCCGACCGGTATCCTTCACCGCCCCTGCAACGATCTCCGATGCGCTCGCCGAGAAGCCGTCCACCAAGACGAAGAGCGGCACGTCGGTGCTGATTGCACCTCCACGAGCCTCATACTCCTGTCGGGGAGAATGCAGGCCTTCGGTGGTAACGATCACCCCCTCCGGCACGAAGATGCTGGCTACGTCGACGGCTTCGTTGAGCAGCCCTCCACCGTTCTGGCGCAGGTCGAGAATGATCGCGCCCGCTCCGCCTGTTTCCACCGCCTCCTTCACCGCATCGCGCAGGCGCTGAGCGGAGTCCTCAGAGAAGGAGAAGAACCGGATGTATGCGATTTTCCGGCCCCCGGACGTGCGTATCTCCGATTCCAGGACGGGCACCACTATGCTGCGTCGCACCAAGACCAGTTCTTCGGCGGTGCCTCCCTCCGGCAGGTGCGGCTCGGCGCCCGGTTCCTCCGCCGTCGACCGAGATCCAGGGGGCACGTGGTACACCTTCAGGGTGACCTCGGTGCCCTCCTCGCCCTTGATGCGCGACACGACCTCGTCCAGGTCCTGACCCTCGGTGTCGACGCCGTCCACGGCCAGAATGATGTCACCCGACCCCAGACCGGCCTTGGCCGCCGGCGTGCCCTTGAAGGTGGAGACCACCGTGACGTACCCGTTCAGCATCTCCACCGTCATGCCCACACCCGAGTAGGAGCCGTCGGTGCGTTCCTTGAAGCCCTCATACTGCTCGGGATCCAGGTAGTTCGTGTAGTCGTCCTCGAGTCCCGACAGCATGCCCTTGATGGAGTCGTCGATGAGCTCGTCGGCCTCGATGGGCCGGTAGAACGAGGACCTCAGTTGATCCAGCACCTCTTCTTGAAGGGGGAACGGGTCTTCGGGCCCCAGCAGCACCTCGGCGACCGAGGCCGGCAGCGCGGTGCGCAGCACGTTCCTCGACACCGCATGGGATCCCAGCACCACCCCGGCCGCGACGAGGAGTGCGAGCAGCGCCCACACCACGACCACGACGATTGTACTCTTCAGGAGTCTTGCCACCGGGCCGCTGTCCCTACAGGTACGACATCGGGTCGACCGGCGCTCCGTTGACACGCACCTCGAAATGCAGATGCGGGCCGGTGGAGTAGCCCGTGCTGCCCACCTTGCCTATCACGTCGCCCTGCTGCACCGCCTTGCCCACGGTCACGAGGATCGCCGACTGGTGTGCGTAGAGCGTGGTGATGCCGCCGCCATGGGAGATGACCACAGTTTGTCCGTAGCCTCCTCGCCAACCGGCTTGGATCACGACACCACTGTCGGCGGCTTTGATGGGCGTACCGGAAGACGCACCGACGTCGATGCCGGTGTGCATCTTCTTCACCTTGAAGATGGGATGGATACGATAGCCGAAGGGCGAGCTGTACCGTCCGTTCACCGGCCAGATGAACTGACCGGTGCCGACGACGCTCTGGTTTACCCCCGCCGAGAGCTTCTGGATCTCGGCCCGAAGAGCTTCGGACTCCTTCTCGAGTGCGGCTTCCTGCTTCTCCCACGCCGCCATGTCGCGTTCGGCCTGCGCCACCACCTCGCGCTTGGTCGAGCGGGCTGAGGCCACTTGAGACACCTTGGCCTCTTGGTCTTCGACGAGCCCCTCGAGTCGTGTGGCTTGAGCCTTCTGATCGCGCTCGACCTCGGAGACCTGCGCTTCTTCGGATTCGAGGGCCTTCCGCTCGGCGTCGACCTCGGCGCGGAGATCACGCACCTGGCGCAGGATCACTCCGTCTTGCTCGACTATGAACCCAAGGAAGTCGAGGCGGGTCACAAGATCCGTGAGCCTGGAGGAAGTGAACAGCACCTCGAGGTAGTCGAGGCCGCCGTTCTTGTAGATGTTGACCGCGCGACGATCGAGACTCCGCTGAGCCACGACTAGATCGGCCTCAGCCTTGCTCAGTCGGGCACGAGTCTCCACCAGGGACGCCCCAAGGCGGGTGAGCTCGGCCCGCGTCTCCTCCAAGCGAGCCGCCGCGGCGTTGTGCTCGGCGGTGATCGCGGCCAGTTCGTTCTCGAGTCCGTCGATGCGCTGGTCGAGCGCGGCGATGTCGTCGAGAGCCTCGGTGCGTATCTCCTCGGCCTTGTCAAGCTCCTCGCGCGCACGCTGAAGCTCACTCTGCGTCTCGCCGAGCTCCTCGTTCAGCTGGGCTTTCGTCTTCGCCTCGACGGAGGCGATGTCGCCCCAGGTGCCGCTAGCGCCCTGAGGGATGGGAGCGGCGGCCGCGACGAGCAACACGAGCAACGAAGCAGCCAGCAACACCAGCACACGCAGTCCCGGCGGCATCGCTGCCGCCCGCTTGACCTGGTATTCAGACGTTGAGGAACCTCCTCAGACCGAGTCCCGAGCCGACGGCGCCGATGAGGGCCCCGACTCCAAGAAGCACCAGCGCTGTCTGCAACGAAGAGACCGCGTCGTACGGAACGGTGAGGAACACCAGGTTCTCTCGGATACGATCCATGACGAAATCGGTGCCCAACAACACGAGCACCACGGCCAGTATCGCTCCGAGGAGTCCCACCGTCAGGCCCTCGATGATGAACGGCCAGCGGATGAACCAGTTGGTGGCGCCGACGAGCTTCATGATCTCCACCTCGCGCCGGCGGGCGTAGATGGAGAGCCGGATGGTATTCGATATGAGGAGAATCGAGACGGCTCCGAGCAGCGCGACGAACACAGCCGAGATGTTGCGGATCACGGAGGTCACGCTGAAGATGCGCTCGGCGATCTCCTTGCCGTATCTAACCTCGTCCACGATCGGACGCCCCTCGAAGCGCTGCGCCACCACGGCGACCTCTTCAGGGTTCTTCAGCGAGATCTCGAAGGAGGCCGGCAACGGGTTGGCCGGGAGGTCCTTGATGAGCTCCTCGTGCTCCTTCAGGTCTTCCTTCAGGCGCTTGAGGGCCTCGTCCTTGCTGATGAACTGGGAGTCCTTCACCTCCGCCATCTCGACGATCTCCTTCTGCATCGCCTCGATGTCGTCGGCGGAAGCCGTGTCCTTCAGATAGACGCTGATCTCGACTTTCTGCTCGACGTCTTTCAGAACGGCGTTGATGTTGTACACGAACACCATCACGACCCCGAGCAGGAACATGCTCAAGAAAACAGTGACCACGGCCGCGATTGTCATAAAGTAGTTGCGCCAGAGCGAACGGAACGCCTCTGTGAAGAAGAAGCTAACTCTCCCCATAACCGCCCCTCAGCTGGTCGCGCACTACCTGACCCTGTTCGAGTGCGATCACGCGGCGTCGCATCTTGTCCACCATCTCCCGGTCGTGCGTGGCCATGACCACGGTCGTGCCCGTCTTATTGATGCGGTAGAGCAGCTGCATGATGCCCATCGAAGTCTCAGGGTCGAGGTTCCCCGTGGGCTCATCGGCGATCAGCAAGGGCGGGTGGTTGGCGAACGCCCGCGCGATGGAGACCCGCTGCTGTTCACCACCAGAGAGTTCGTGCGGATAGTTGTTCGTCTTGTGTCCAAGGCCCACAAGGTTGAGGATCTCGTCTACCGTGCGGCGCGCCGAGCTGGACGCGTTCCCCGTGACCTGCAACGCGTAGAACACGTTATCGGCGACCGTCTTGTTGGGAAGGAGCTTGAAGTCCTGGAACACGCAACCGATGTTACGGCGCAGGTACGGCACTTTCCAGCGTCGCAGCGTGCTGAGATCGCGGCCTCCCACGATGATCCGGCCGCGGTCGGGCTCGAGCTCTTTGATGAGCAGGCGGATGAACGTCGACTTGCCCGACCCCGACGCTCCCACCAGGAACACGAACTCCCCCTTCTCGATATGCAGGCTCACCGACTCGAGCCCGATCGTGTCCGGGGGATAGATCTTGGTTACTTCTTCGAGCTTTATCACGTGTGTGTAGCTACCTCCTGACGCGGGCCCGACCTACCGGACCATCGGTATACCAGGCATGCCAGACAATATTCTCGACCAGGGTCCCGGAATCCTTGAATCCGGGGGCACATACAAGGCGAAGGTCCGAACCGCGACCGGTCGCACGACTCCCAGCTCTGTCCGATCACTGAGCGGAGTCGTCCGCTCCCACACGCCCGGAAGCGCGCTGGAGCAGGTATTCGTGGATGAAATCGTCTATGGCGCCGTCCAAGACGCCCTCGACGTTGCCTTTCTCGAGGTTGGTGCGGTGGTCTTTGGCCAGGGTATAGGGCGCCAGGACATACGAGCGGATCTGGCTACCCCAACCTATCTCCTTCTGCTCACCCTTCTCACGCGCCATCTCCTGCTCCCGCCTCTCGTGCTCGAGGAGCAGCAGGCGGCCGCGCAACATGCGCATGGCCGTCTCGCGGTTCTGGATCTGTGAGCGCTCGTTCTGACATTGCACGACGGTCTTGGTGGGAACGTGCGTTATGCGCACGGCGGAGTCTGTCTTGTTGACGTGCTGGCCCCCCGCCCCCGACGCTCGGTAGGTCTCCACCCGCAGATCTTTCTCATCGATCTCTACCTGCACCGCTTCATCGACCACGGGCGTCACGTCCAAAGAGGCGAACGAAGTGTGGCGGCGGCTCGCTGCGTCGAACGGCGATATGCGCACCAGCCGGTGCACGCCGCGCTCCGCCGCGAGGAGGCCGTACGCGTTCTCACCGCTCACGGTGACCGTCGCGCTCTTGATGCCGGCTTCATCACCCTCGGTGACCTCGTTGATCTCTACCTCGAAGCCCCGCGTCTGCGCCCAGCGCAGGTACATGCGCAGGAGCATCTCCGCCCAGTCCTGGCTCTCGGTGCCTCCGGCTCCGGGGTGGATGTTCATGATGGCGTCGCCGGCATCGAACTCGCCGTTGAACAGGCGCCGCTCTTCGAAAGCGTCGAGCGTGCGACCTATCTGCGTGGCCACTCTCTCCAGTTCAGCGGAGTTATGAGGAGACAGCTCACCGTCACCGTCTTCTTCAAGAGCCAACTCCACGAGCACCTCGAGGTCATCGGTGAGCGTCGCGAGCCCCTCGTACTGCTCGAGGCGCCCCTTCGTGCGACTGTACTCGGTCGAAGCCTTCTGAGCCTGGGACTGGTCATCCCAGAACCCGGGAGCGCGCATACCCTCCTCGAGGGAGGCTATGCGCTCCTTGAGCGCGACCGGGTCAAAGGTAATCCCTTACCCACGCGAGCTTGTCCCTGAATTCGGGGATTCGCTCCTGATACGCGGCGGCAGTAGCCGCCTGGATGTGTGTCTTCTCGGTCACGCGAAGGGGAAGTATAGCCCAGAGGTGTGAAGAAGGTGTAAGGACGGCGTGAGCGCGTCAAGCGCCGCGAAGGCGTCGCAGACCGCTGCGAGCGTGCCTCAGGCCGCTGCGACCGTGCTGCAGACCGCTGCGAGCGTGCCTCAGGCGGCTCCATGGCACTTCTTGTACTTCTTGCCGCTCCCGCACGGGCAAGGGTCGTTCCGTCCCACCTTGTCCACCTGCCGCGGAGCGGTCACGCCGGCTCCCGCGCGCTGGGCGTGCTGGAACGCGCGCGCCGACTCGTCCACGGCCCGCCCGCCGGCCGCCGCGACTCCCGCGAATCCGCCGCCGGTCAGAACCTCGTCCGCAGCCGAGTACGAGAGGTCCTCCTGCCGCGGAGCGTCCGCCGCTTCCCGCTTCACCTGGATGCGGAACAGAAGGCGCACGAAGTCGTCCTGGATGGCCGCCATCATCGACTGGAACATAGCGAAACCCTCGGACTTGTACTCGACCAAGGGGTCCTTCTGCGCCAACGCCCTGAGGCCGATGCCCTCGCGCAGGTAGTCCATCTCGTACAGGTGATCGCGCCACCGCGAATCGATGGTGCGCAACAACACCCAGCGCTCGAGTTCCCGCATGTCATCGGAGCCGACACTCTGTTCCTTGGCCCGATAGGCCTCGAGCGCGTCGACGACGAACCGGTCGGCGAGCTCATCCGCCTCCAGATCTTCGGTGTCGCCGAGATCCTCCGGTTCGAACGACACCGGGAACAGGGCCTTCATGAAGGTGAAGAGCTCCGGTATGTCCCACTGCTCGGCGTACCGGCCCTCGGCCGTGAACTGCTCTACCTGGGCACGCACGACCCGCTCCACGATCTCCTCGACATCGCCGCGGAGGTCCTGCCCCTCGAGGATGCGGTTGCGCTGCGCGTAGATCACCTCGCGCTGCTTATTCATGACGTCGTCGTACTCGAGCACTCGCTTCCTGATCTGGAAGTTCTGCTCCTCCACGCGCTTCTGCGCGTTCTCCACAGAGCGGCTGATCATGCCCGCCTCAATAGGCACGTCGTCCTCGATGCCGAGCCGGTCCATCAGGCTGTGCACTCGGTCGCCCCCGAACAGCCGCATGAGCTCGTCTTCGAGGCTGATGTAGAAGCGGCTGGCCCCCGGATCGCCCTGGCGGCCAGACCGTCCGCGGAGCTGGTTGTCGATGCGCCGCGACTCGTGCCGCTCGGTACCAAGGATGTAGAGGCCTCCGACATCGACCACGCCGTCACCCAGCTTGATGTCGGTGCCGCGGCCGGCCATGTTGGTGGCGATGGTGATGCTGCCCTTCTGACCGGCCTGCGCCACGATGGCGGCCTCCCGCGCGTGGTGCTTGGCGTTCAGCACCTCGTGCGGAACGCCACGCCGCGTGAGCGCGGCGGAGAGGAGTTCGGACGCTTCCACGGAGATGCTGCCCACCAGCACCGGTTGCCCGACCTCGTAGCATTCGGCCACGTCCTCCACTACCGCCTTGACCTTCGCCGCGTAGGTCTTGTAGATCAAGTCGTTGCGGTCCTCCCGGACCATGGGCATGTTGGTGGGGATCACCAACACCTCCATGCCGTAGATCTCGCGGAACTCGTCGGCCTCGGTGGCGGCAGTACCCGTCATGCCCGATATCTTCTCGTACATACGGAAGTAGTTCTGCAAGGTGATGGTCGCGAGGGTCTGATTCTCTTCCCTCGTCTTCACCCCCTCCTTGGCCTCGATGGCCTGGTGCAGCCCTTCCGAGTAGCGACGCCCCTCGAGGATGCGGCCGGTGTACTCGTCGATGATCTTCACTTCGCCGTCTTGCACGAGGTAATCCACGTCGCGCTTGTAGAGAGACTGTGCCCGCAGGGCCTGCATGAGGTGGTTCACCATCTGGCCGGAGTGGTCTTCGTATAGGTTGTCGATGCCGAGGAGCCGCTCGACCTTGGCGACGCCCTCTTCCGTGGGCGCTACAGTGCGCTTCTTCTCGTCGACCTCGTAGTCGAGACCTTCTCCGGCCTTGAGCTGCCGGGCGATGCGGGCGAAGTCCACGTAGGTCTTGGCGGCGTGCTCACCGGGGCCCGAGATGATCAAAGGCGTTCGGGCTTCGTCGACGAGGATGGAATCGACTTCGTCGATGATGCAGAAGGAGTGCCCCCGCTGCACCCTCTGCTCAAGCGACAAGGCCATGTTGTCGCGCAGGTAATCGAAGCCGAACTCGGTGTTCGTGCCGTAGACCACATCGCAGCGGTACGCTGCAGCCCGATCGGCGGGGCTCATCGAGTTCTGAAGGGTTCCCACGGTCAGGCCGAGAGCCTCGTAGACCGGGCCCATCCAGGCGGCGTCACGGCCGGCGAGGTAGTCGTTCACCGTGACGATGTGTACCGGCGCCCCCGCGAGGGCGTTCAGATAGGCGGGCATGGTTGCGACGAGCGTCTTGCCTTCGCCCGTCTTCATCTCGGCGATCGCCCCGCTGTGCAGGATCGACGCCCCGAGCACCTGCACGTCGAAGGGGCGCATGCCCACCGAGCGCCGCGCCGCTTCGCGGGCGACGGCGAAAGCCTCAGGCGCGACGTCGTCGAGGGTCTCACCGCGCGCGAGCCTCTCGCGGAACTCGTCGGCCTTCGCGCGTATGCCCGGGTCGTCGAGGGCTGCGATGTCAGGCTCGAATTGCGATACCTGCCCGACGACGGCCTCGTGGACCCTCATCTTCTTGCCCTCGCCGAAACGAAGGACCTTATCGAGGAGCCCCATCGCGCGTCTAGCTCTCTACCGGCCGAGCCCGATCAGCGCTGAGGTTCGATGAGGCCGTAGTCGCCGTCACGGCGCCGGTAGACGACCGCGGTCTCCTGGGTCTCACTGCTGGTGAACACGAAGAAGTCGTGGCCCACGAGGTCGAGCTGCATGGCGGCTTCCTCGGGAGTCATCGGCTTGACCATGAACTGCTTGATCTTGACGATGCTCGGGAGCGGGCCGTGGTCGTCGTCATGCTCTTCCGCGTCGAGCAGAGCGAGACCTTCATCCAGGAAGACTTCCTTGTGACCGCCCTGCGTGCGGGCGATCAGCTTGCCGCGGTACTTCTTTACCTGACGCTCCAGCTTATCCGCCACCAGGTCGATGGAGGCGTACATGTCGCCCGACGCCTCACGACCCCTGATGACGGGGCCCTTGGTGTGGATGGTGGCTTCCGCCACCTGATTGTCGGCGATACTCGGGTTCTTCTCCGCGGAGAGCTCCACGTCGCACCGCGCGTCGACGGCGAGGTACTTCTGCAAGCGACCGATCTTCTCCTCGGCATACGCAGTGAGGGAATCGGTCAGAGCTATATTCCGTCCTTTGACCGTCAGGTTCACGCTGTCCTACTCCTTGGCCTGCACGTTGGCTTGTCTGGGTGGCTCAGGCGTCGCACGGACCGCCGGCACGGGTTCCGAACGGTGTAAGATACCACACCCTTCTCTCCCGGTCAGTGTGCCCCCGGTGAGCTGGGGTCGCAGCGGAAAGCGGGCGCGAAGACCGCGGGAAGGTCGGGTCGGGAGACCGACTCCCAGGGCGCGGATGACCGCTTCGCGGAGCGCGGATGACCGCTTCGCGGAGCGCTGATGGCCTTCTCTCGGCGACGCGACCTCAATCGGCACGCTGCGGGAACTCAGCCGGGGTGCGCCCGAACGTGAACACATCGACGGGGAGCCCGGTCGCACCGATGATCACCCGGGTCACCTCGGCCACCGTCGCCCCCGTCGTGAAGACGTCGTCCACCAGAACCACCCGCTCCGACCCGCCGATCGCGTCCCGCACGTGCTCGGAGCTCTCCAAGTCGCGCGCCGGAGCGAACGCCCCGGTCAGGTTCCGCGATCTACCTTCGCGGTCGAGACCGCGCTGATGACCGGTGCGGCGCGTCTTGGCGGCCAACCGCACCGGCGGCGGCACCCCAACCGACTGCGTCAAGCACGCGGCGAAGACCTCGGCCTGGTTATACCCCCGAGACCGGCTGGTCGAAGCGTGCGACGGCACCCACGTGATCGCGACTCCGTCGCGCCCGCCCACCAACGCGCTAAACTCGACAGCCGCAAGCTCGGCCAGAAGCCGTCCGAGCACCCTCAGTCCGTCATACTTGAAGCAGGAGACGAGCCGACGAGCCGGCCCTTCGTGCAGGAACGCGCTGCGGGCGGAGCGGTACGTGGGCTCCTCACCCACGCAGGCTGCACACCAGCCCGGACCGCTCGGCCCGGCGCCGGGATGGCCGCAACGCCTACAGACCTTGGGGCCCAGCGAGACAAGGGCCCCCCGGCACTCATCGCAGAGGTAAGTCTCGAACCGACCGCAGCCCACACATCGTGGGGGGAACACCGTCGCGAGCAGGGGATCCAGCACGCTGGTACGGCACCACCCGAGAGCGCTGTGCGCGGACGACACGACTCAACCCAACTCGGTCCCGGGTTCGGCGGTGGCATCGGCGACGTCGGCGGCGACCCGCACCCGGCAGCCTTCACCGAGTACCGAGCGACGAACGCCGGCTCCACTCTCGAGACGCACACCCCGGGCGAGCAGGCTGTCTTCGAGCACGCTCCCGGGCCCGACGACGCACTCCTCCCACAACACCGAGCGCGTCACGCGACAGGAGGCGCTCACGCGCGCTCCGTCTCCGACGACCACAGGCCCCGCAAGCTCCGCTCCGCCGTCGATCACGCAGCCGGAGCCGATGACGACCGGCCCGACGACGCGGGCATCCGGCGAGATCACCGAGGTCTCGCCCACCCAGACATCTCCATCGACGCGTCTCCCCGGCACGCTCAGATCCACCCGCCCGGCGAGCGCATCGAAATTGCCCTGTCGGTATGCCTCGAGACTTCCGACATCGTTCCAGTAGTGGCTGGTCTTGTATGCGTGAAAGGGCACGCCCCCCTCAAGCAGACCGGGGAACACCTGCCGGCCGAAGTCATAGAACGTGTCGGCGGGGATCGAAGCGAATATCTCCGGTTCGAACACGTAGATGCCGCAATTGCACAGATCGGAGAGAGCGTCTTCGCGCGTGGGCTTCTCTTGGAAGCCGAGGACGCGGCGCGCATCGTCGACCACCACCACGCCGTACTCGGACGGGTCGTCGACCCGCTTGGTCACGGCGGTCGCGATACCCCCTGATTCGCGGTGAGCCGCGAAAGCGGCGCCGAGATCGACGTCGGTGAGCGAATCGCCGCTCATGATGAGGAACGTGCCGCCCTCGAGGAAGCCCTGGTTGTTCTTGACGCCGCCGGCGGTGCCCATCAACTCCTCTTCGAAGGAGTATACGATCGACATGCCCAGCGACGAACCGTCGCCGAAGAAACCACGGATGGTCTCGGGGAGATGATGCAGGTTGATGACCACCTCGAGTATGCCGTGCCGCCGCAGATGACGCAGGATGTGCCCTATCGCCGGGTAGCCCGCGATAGGCACCATCGGTTTGGGGATCGCGCCCGTGAGAGGCATGAGCCGCGTGCCCAGCCCCGCCGCCATGATCATTGCGCGCATGGATCGCCTCCCTCCGACCGGAACCCCGCGGCGAGTCGGCGTAGGCCGGCTTCGAACGGAGGTCGAACGACTCCCCGGTCTGTGATGATCGCGGTGATGTTCCGCGCCGGAGTCACGTCGAACGCGGGGTTCCGCACGCGGACGCCCTCCGGGGCCACGCGACTCCCGCCCACGTGGGTCACCTCGACCTCATCGCGTTCCTCGATGGGTATGTGACTGCCGTCGGGGATCGCGAAGTCCACCGTCGACAGTGGCGCGGCCACGTAGAAGGGGATGTCGTGCTCCCTTGCCAGCACCGACACAGTGTAGGTGCCTATCTTGTTGGCGGCGTCGCCGTTGGCGGCGATCCGGTCTGCTCCTACCACCACGTGAGTGACCATCCCCTTGCTCATGAAATGCCCCGCCATGCTGTCGGTTATGAGGTCCGCGGGGATGCCCTCATGCAGCATCTCCCAGGCGGTGAGTCGGGCCCCCTGAAGGAACGGCCGTGTCTCGTCCACGAACACGCGCAGACCGGGCCGACGGGCGAACACGGCACGTACCACACCCAAGGCGGTGCCGTACCCGGCGGTGGCCAGCGCGCCCGCGTTGCAGTGCGTGAGTATCACCGGCTCCTCCTCTGTGATCAGTTCGGCGCCATACGCGCCGATCGACCGGCAGGAGGTCACGTCGTCCTCGCAGATCTGCAGCGCCCGGCTCTCCATGCTCTCGGCCACCTGCTCCGGGGCGAGCCCCGGATCTCTCCAGATGCGCTCCATCTCCGCCAGCGCCCAACCAAGATTGACAGCGGTTGGACGCGTAGAGAACAGGCCTTTGGTCGCATCTTGGAGGGCGCGCTCGAAACCCTCTCGAGGAAGCGCGCGGGCCGCACGGCCCGCGAGCGCCATGCCCATGGCCGCCGCCACGCCGATCGCCGGTGCGCCCCGTATCACCATGGTACGGATCGCCTCGGCCACGTCCTCCCACGTGGTACAGGTGACGTACTCCTCGACCAGCGGCAGCTTCCGCTGGTCGATCATCAGGACGGCGCCGTCGCGCCACTCGATGGTCTTGACTTCCGACGGGTGATCGGAAGGACCGCTCACGTACCCATGTCCCAGCTCGCGAGGTAGCGCTCCTGCTCGGGGGTGAGCACGTCGATCTCGGCGCCCAGCGCCTCGAGCTTCAGACGGGCGATCTCCGCGTCTATGTCGGCGGGCACTTCGTACACCTTGGCCTCGAGAGAAGCGGCGTTCTTGATCATGTACTCGGCGGCGAGGGCCTGGTTGGCGAAACTCATGTCCATGACGCTGGCCGGGTGCCCCTCGGCCGCAGAGAGGTTCACGAGACGACCCTCGGCCAGGAGGTTGATGCGCCTTCCGTCGGCCATGACGTACTCCTTCACGAACTCGCGCATCTCGCGCGTCGACACGGCCAGCGCCGCGAGACCCGGTATGTCTATCTCGACGTCGAAATGGCCGGTGTTCGCGACGATGGCCCCATCCTTCATGACCGCGAAATGCTCGGGCCGCAACACGTGGATGTCGCCCGTGGCGGTGACGAAGATGTCGCCCAGCTGGGCAGCCTGAGCGACCGGCATGACCCGGAACCCGTCCATGACCGCCTCGAGCGCGCGCAGGGGGTTCACCTCGAGCACCACCACGTTCGCGCCGTGACCCTTGGCCCGCATCGCTACGCCGCGCCCGCACCAACCGTACCCAGCCACCACGACCACACGCCCGGCGAGCAGCACGTTGGTCGCACGGATGACCCCGTCCAGCGTGGACTGTCCGGTGCCGTAGCGGTTGTCGAAGAGGTGCTTGGTGAGCGCCTCGTTCACGGCGATGATGGGGTACGCGAGCCTTCCTTCAGCCTCGAGGGAGCGCAGGCGGATCACTCCCGTCGTGGTCTCCTCCGTGCCCCCGATGACGCCGGCGAGCGCGTCTCGTCTCTCCGAGTGCAGGAGACCCACCACGTCGGCGCCGTCGTCCATTGTGATCTGAGGCCCGGCGTCGATCACGGCCTTCATGTGGGCGTAGTACGTATCGCGGTCTTCTCCCTTGATGGAGAACGTGGGCACCCCGTATTCGGCGACCAGGGCGGCCGCGACATCGTCTTGGGTCGACAGCGGGTTGCTGGCGCACAACCAGACATCGGCGCCGCCCTCCTTGAGGGTGCGCATGAGGTTCGCCGTCTCGGTGGTCACGTGAAGGCAGGCCCCCACGCGCACCCCCTCAAGAGGCCGCTCGGCGGCGAACCGCTCCCGGATGGTCCGCAGCACGGGCATCTCGCGCTCCGCCCACTCGATACGAAGTACTCCCTTGCCGGTGAGACCAAGGTCTTTCACGTCGTGCGCGATCACTGCCATCAGGTTCAACCTCCCGTCGTGGCGCCGCCCCGCGGGCGACCGCCCTCGTCGATCATGTCGTCGAGCAACAGCACGGCGGCGGCAAGGCGGAAGCCGAGGTGCGCCGCGATCAAGGCCACCGGCACGAGCTCGGAGCTCACGGCCGGAAAGCCACTCTGTGTGCATATCCTCATCTCGAAACCCGAGAGCGCGCCCGTATCGCGCACCCCCGCCACCTCGCCTCGTGCGGCCGCGATACGGCTCAAGACCAGCTCCGGCGCGTACATGCCCGCGGTCACCGTGAAGCGCGGCCCGAGGGAGTCATCGTTCGGGCCTCGGAGCGGCGACTGCCACGTGAGATTGGCGTGGTCGGTCACCGCCAGTGCCGGAGCGGGCGCCGCCGAGCCACGGAGCGGGCCGCCGCCCGCACGCCCACCGGCGTCATCGAGTACCGAGCGGCCCACGCACACGTAGCCCACGACCTCGTCGTCCGGGTCGCGGGGAACGAGTTCCTTGCCCGGCCCGAGGCCGAGCAGCGCCTTGCGGAGGCCGTGCACCTCGGCCGCGCTCAATCGACGGCCCAGGTTGCGCACTCCCCAAGCCGGGAGCTCGATCGGCGGTGCTGAGCCGCCGCCCGCGAGTTGCCGGGCGAGCCCGGTGACGCCGGGAACTCCGATCGCCCCGGGACTCACCACCACCCTCATGATCCTGCGCCAATCTTCGCCGGCGGGCGCTCTGTTTCGTCGGCCGCCGCCCTCATAGCATCGGGATCATCGACTCGGCCACGCCGAACATCTCCTCGGAGCTCAGATGGTAGCCGAGAGTGTTCGACACCCAACGGAGCACCCCGTCGACCTTCCACCAGACCCTGTCCACCTTCCCGTCGATGCTCACCGCCGTGTATACGACGCCGTTCAGAGTTCTCTCTTCCCCCGGAGCGGCAAGAGGCGCGTCGAGGAAGGTTGTCTGCATCAAGCCCATGTACTGGTCCTCACGTCCGAACCGATAGTAGACCTTCAGCGCGGGATACTCCGCCTCATTGGTACTCAGATCGTACAGCCGGTAGTCGGTGAACTTCAGGTTCTCGGGAATCGACGTGGGTGCCATGACTGTGAATGATGCGGACCGCGAGATCTCTTTCCAGCGGCCCGCGTCGGGTACGTCGGCTGCGGTGGGCACGGGGCGATAGGCCTCCGGTAGTGCGAAGTCGGCTCCGAGGACCAAGGCGATCTCGCCGCCTGGGCGATCCTCTCTCAACCTGTCCACTCCCACTCCGGCCGCCACCAGGCGGGCTGCGCCCTCCCGTTCGGGCGGATAGAGCACCAGGGAGCGCTCGTTCTCACTACTCGCCGCGTCGCCGATGCGGCCGATGGTCGCCCCCATCGACTTCAACCACTCTCCCGTGGCGGTCGCTTCACCGGACCGTCCGTTGCCGTTGAACACGTTCACGGTGACACCCGTGAGATCCACCGGTTCCGGGGCGGTGGAGGAAGGATCGCCCGAGGTGGTGCCCGTTCCCGTCGTGGTGTCCGTAGTCACCGTGTCGGCAGGCGGAGCGAGCTTTGGAGCTGAGACCAGTTCGCGCACCGCTTCCCTGATCGCGGAGTCCGTCGCGACCACGTACGACGCTCCTCCGATGTCCCGGGTCTCGGCCACGAGGTTCACCTGGTTGATGCGCGACCGGTCAAGCCTCAGACCCCAGAAGGCAAGGCGCAGCGCCTCTGCGGTGGTCACGTCCGTAGAGACGTTCTGCGCCACGAGTTGCACGAGTTCGGGCACCTTGAGTGCGGTATCCCACGTGGAGACCTGATCGCGCGCCGCCTGCAGGAACCGGTGTTGCCGCTCGATCCGCCCGAAGTCCACGTTGCTGTCGTGCCTGTAGCGCACGTAGTCGAGGGCCTGCTCGCCGGCGAGTCGCTGGTACCCGGGGCGTATGTCGATGTTCTCGTAGGCGGTGCCACCGTAGTAGTACCGGCGATCCACGTCCACGTAGATGCCGCCGAGCGTGGTGGTGACTGAGCGAAACGCCTCGAAGTCCACGTTCACGTAGTGGTCGATATCCAACCGGGTCACCCTCTGAACCGTCTGGATGGCCAGGGCGGCTCCGCCGTAGGCGAACGCCGCGTTGATCTTCTGCACACCGTGGCCGGGTATCTCCACGCGGAGGTCGCGGGGGAGGGAGAGCACACTCACGTAGTCCTCGGCTGGATCGATGTGCATGATCATGAGGGTGTCGGAGCGCCCGTACTCGTCTCCCTCTCCCTCACGAGTGTCGGACCCGAGGATCAGGATGTCCTGGGCGTCGGGCTTGTCGTAGCTCGGGTCGACGATCGAGGTGTCGGGGGTCGCGTCGATGACGCTCTTGATCGTGGATGCCTGCGGTCCCTCGTTCGCACGGCCGACGAGGCCGTCCAGCCACACATAGGCGCCTCCCGCCGCGATGGCGACGACGACCGTGAGGAACACGGCGGCGGTCAGCGCGACTTTCGCCACGCGCCGTCGTCTGTGACCGCGGGCGGCGTAGAGGGTGTACGGTCGTGGTCTCAGGCGGGGACTCCGGATGTCGGCGGGGGGCATGCGCTCGGTAGACCTATGATTCTACAGCGTCGGGCGCTCCGAACCAACGGAGCGGACGGCGGTCACCCGCTCGATAGAGGCACCGAGGGCCGAGAGCTTGTGCTCGAACCGCTCGTATCCGCGGTCGATGTGGTACACGTCGCGCACCTCGGTGCTCCCTTCCGCGATCAGGCCGGCCAGAACCAACGCCGCGCCCGCCCGCAGGTCGGGGCAGCGCACGATCGCCCCGGTCAGCGCCCGACCACCGTTGACCACCGCGTGATGTCCGGCCACCTTGATGCTCGCCCCGAGGCGGATGAGTTCATCGACGAAGCCGAAGCGGTTCTCGAACACGTTCTCGGTGACGATCGAGGCGCCTTGGGCCACGGAGAGCAACACCATCATCTGCGCCTGAAGGTCGGTGGGGAACCCCGGATGCGGGAGCGTCGCGATATCCGCGGCCGTGAACTCCGCCGGCTCACCCCACGCCTTGATGGTGCGGTGGTTCTCCTGCACCTGCACGCCGACGCCCCGCAACTTACTGAGGAAGATGTCCAGATGATGCGAGCTGACGCCCTCCACCTCGACCTCACCTCCGGTGAGGGCCCCCGCGATGAGGAAGGTGCCGGCTTCGATGCGATCCCCGATGACCGTGTGCTCCGCGGGATGGAGGCCGCTCACGCCTCTCACGACGAGGCGCGACGTTCCCGACCCCTCGATTTCCGCCCCCATGCTTACGAGGAACTTGGCGAGATCGACGATCTCGGGCTCGCGCGCCGCATTGTCGATCACCGTCTCGCCCTCTGCCATCACCGCCGCCATGAGGAGGTTCTCCGTCGCCCCTACGCTGGGGAACTCCAGGATCACGGTCGAACCCACCAGTCGTTCGGCTGAGACCTCAACGAACCCGTGGTCCACGCTCACCGTGGCGCCGAGCGAAGCGAGGCCCTTCAAATGGAAATCGATCTTGCGGGGCCCGAGGTTGCAGCCTCCAGGCATTGCCACGCGGCCCCTGCCGAACCTGGCGAGAAGTGGTCCCATGATCTGGAACGACGCACGCATCTTCTGCACGAGTTCATAGGGTGCGGCGTGGGGTTCGACACCTGTGGTATCGATGCGCAGGACGCCCTCCTCGAACTCGACGCCGGCGCCCATGTACTCCAGAAGGTCTTTCATGGTACGCACGTCTTCGATGTCGGGCACGTTGCGCAGCACCGATGTTCCCTCAGCGAGGAGGCCGGCCGCCATGAGCTTCAGGGCGGAGTTCTTGGCTCCGGAGACACGGACACGCCCTGCCAGCCGGCCTCCTCCCCGAACAATGAAACGAGATTCTTCTCGATCGCCATGCATGGTGCGACGATATATCCTTTCACGCAGCGAGGGCAACCCCAGGGGCTGCCCTCGCGTGGAGTACGGAATGCCGGCTCCAGCATCAGCCCTTGTGTACCACCTTCAGACGGTTCTTGGCCCGCTTGATCGCCATGGACTCGCGGAACGCATCCACGTCGTCGTCTTCCGACACCGTGCCGGCCTTCAACATGGCGAGACGCTCCTGTGCGCGGGCCAGCGCCTCCTCGGCTCTGGCCGGGTCGATCTTGCCGGCCGGCTCGGAGGCGTCGGCCAGTACGATGACCTTGTCGAACTGCACCTTGACGAAGCCCTCGGCCACCGCGAACGACATCCACGTGTCGTCGAGCGTCTTCACACGCATCTCACCTACCGACAGTTGAGCCACCATCGGCGCGTGCCGCGGGAGGATACCCATCTCCCCACGCAGCGCCGGCACCACGACCATGGCCACGTCGCCTTCGAACACGGGTCCGTCCGGCGATACGACTTCCAGGCGCAGGAAGTGCCTGTCGTCGGCCACGGACTAGCCCTCCTCGCTCTCGCCGCGGATGCGGCGCGACTTGGCGATGGCTTCGTCGATCGTGCCCACCATGTAGAACGCCTGCTCGGGCAGATCGTCGTGCCTGCCTTCCACGATCTCCTTGAAGCCACGGATGGTCTCCGCGACGGGCACGTACTTGCCCGGCGTTCCGGTGAAGGCCTCGGCCACGTTGAACGGCTGCGAGAGGAAGCGCTCGAGCTTCCGCGCACGCTGCACGGTGACCTTGTCCTCGTCGGAGAGTTCGTCCATACCGAGGATGGCGATGATGTCCTGTAGGTCCTTATAGCGCTGGAGGATCTCCTGCACCTCGGAGGCCGTGTCGTAGTGCTCGTCGGTCACGGTGCCGCGGGCGAGGGCACGACTGGTCGAATCGAGCGGGTCCACGGCCGGGTAGATACCCTTCTCCGAGATCGACCGGCTGAGCACGGTCGTGGCGTCCAGGTGGGCGAAGGAGTTGGCCGGGGCCGGGTCCGTGAGGTCGTCGGCGGGCACGTAGATGGCTTGGATCGAGGTGACCGAACCGTTGGCGGTGGAGGTGATGCGCTCCTGGAGCTGCCCCATCTCCGACGCCAAGGTGGGCTGGTAGCCCACAGCCGACGGCATGCGGCCGAGCAGGGCCGACACCTCGGAACCCGCCTGCACGAAGCGGAAGATGTTGTCGATGAACAGCAGCACGTCCTGGCCCTGCACATCGCGGAAGTACTCGGCCATGGTGAGACCGGAGAGACCCACTCGCAGACGGGCTCCCGGAGGCTCGTTCATCTGCCCGAACATGAGGGCGGTCTTGGCGAGCACGCCGGACTCCTTCATCTCCAGGTAGAGGTCGTTTCCTTCGCGAGTACGCTCGCCCACACCGCAGAACACGGAGATACCGCCGTGCTCGGTCGCGAGGTTGTGGATCATCTCCTGGATGAGCACGGTCTTGCCCACGCCCGCGCCGCCGAACAGACCCACCTTGCCGCCCTTCACGTACGGGGCGAGGAGGTCGATGACCTTGATGCCGGTCTCGAAGATCTCGACCGCCGGGTTGAGCGACTCGAAGCTCGGCGCGGGGCGATGGATGGGCCAACGCTCCACGTCGGCCGGGAGAGCATCGCCCTCGTCGATGGGTTGGCCGATCAGATTGAACAGCCGGCCCAGCGTCGACTCGCCCACGGGCACCGTGATGGGCTGACCCAGGTCGACCACCTCCATGCCTCGCGCAAGGCCGTCGGTGGAATCCATGGCGACGGCGCGCACCTTGTGGTCACCCAGGTGCTGCTGCACTTCGGCGACGAGGTAGATGCGGTTGCCGTCGGCCTCTACGTCGATCTCGAGCGCGTTGTAGATGGCCGGTACTTGCTCGGCGAACTCCGCGACGATCACGGCTCCGATGATCTCTACGATCCTGCCCTTGTTCATATTGTAGGATTTCCTCCCTCTTACGGGGGCGCGAGCCTCGCCCGACCCCGGTCTCTCGTCTCGTGCCTCAGGAAAGGGCGTCGGCTCCCGCCACCACCTCGAGGATCTCCTGGGTGATGGATGCCTGGCGCGCACGGTTCATGGCCAGCGTGAGCTTGTCGATCATCTCGCCCGCACTCTCCGAAGCGTTACGCATGGCCGTCATGCGGGCGCCGTGCTCGCTGGCCGTGCTCTCGAGGAGGGCCCGGTATACGGTCATCTCGACGTAGCTCGGCAGCAGGTCGTTCAAGATCGCCTCGGCGCTCGGCTCAAACAGGAAGTCCATGTGGAGCGCGGCGTCGTCTGGCGTGTAGGCCTCGACCACCTCTTCCTGTAGGGGAAGGATCACCTGCTCGGTGAGCCGCTGTTCCATGGCGCTCTTGAAATGGTTGAAGACCAGAAGCACTCTGTCCACTACGCCCGAGGTGTACAGCTCGCTCACCCGGTTGGCGATAGCCTGCGCGTCGAGGAAGGTGGGCTGGTCGGTGATGCCCGTGTACGTTGCGGCAAGAGAGAAATGCTGGAACCGAAAGGTGCCCGCGCCCCTCTTGCCCACTACGATGAGGTCGCACTCGACACCCTGGGCGTCGTAGTCGCGTAGGCTCTGCTGAGCGGCGCGAACGACGTTGGAGTTGAAGGCTCCGCACAGTCCACGGTCGGCGGTGAGTGCAACCACGGCCACTCGCTTCACCTCGCCGTGCCGCTGAAGCAGGGGGAAGCGGGCGGGGTCGACCTCGACGTACCGGGCAAGGCCGGCGATGAACTCCATCATCTCCACGGCGTACGGGCGGGTGGCTTCGATGCGCTGCTGCGCCCGCCGCAGGCGTGCGGCCGCCACCATCTCCATGGCCTTGGTGATCTTCTTGGTGTTCTGAACGGAGGTGATCCTCCGCTTGATGTCTCTCCGTGTAGACATAGGCTCTGGCCGGCCTCAGGCTCCGGCGGGCACGGCCAAGATAGGCTCGCCGCCACCTTTGGCCAGGATAGGCTCGCCGCCACCGATGAAGTCGGCCTTGAACGCCAGGAACGCTTCCTTCAACGCCGCGGCGGTGTCGTCGGAGAGCTCCTTGCTGGTGCGGATGGCCTCTCCGATCTCCGGCTTCTGCGTGCGCAGGAAATCACGCAGCCCGTCGTTGAACTCGGTGATCTTCTCCACTTCGACGTCGTCGAGGAAGCCCTGGGTGGCCGCGAAGATGATGGCCACCTGCTCCTCGATGGGCCACGGCGCATACTGCGGCTGGTTCAGGGTCTCGACCAGGCGCTCGCCGAGGGAGAGCGTCTTCTGAGTCTCGGCGTCGAGTTCCGAGCCGAACTTGGCGAACGCCTCCAGCTCGCGGAACTGGGAGAGGTCGAGCCGCAGTGAGCCGGCCACCTTCTTCATGGCCTTGATCTGCGCGTTACCGCCTACCCGCGACACCGAGATACCCACGTTGATAGCGGGCCGTACGCCCGAGTAGAACAGGTTCGACTCGAGGAAGATCTGCCCGTCGGTGATCGAGATCACGTTGGTGGGGATGTACGCGGACACGTCGCCGGCCTGCGTCTCGATGATCGGCAGAGCGGTGAGCGAACCCCCGCCTTCCGAATCAGACAGCTTGCAGGCCCGCTCGAGCAGGCGGCTGTGCAGGTAGAAAACGTCGCCCGGGAAGGCCTCGCGACCCGGCGGGCGGCGGAGCAGCAGCGACATCTGCCGGTAGGCGTCCGCCTGCTTGGAAAGGTCGTCGTAGATGCAGAGCGCGTGCTTGCCCTGATACGTGAAGAACTCGGCCATGGCGCAGCCGGTGTAGGGCGCGATGTAGCGCAGCGGAGCCGCCTCGGAGGCGGGAGCCACGACCACGATGGTGTAGTCCATGGCGCCGTGCCGCTCGAGGCGCGCCACCACCTGGCGTACGGTCGACGCCTTCTGACCGATGGCCACGTACACGCAGGTGACGTCTTGGCCCTTCTGGTTGATGATCGTGTCCACGGCGATGGCGGTCTTGCCGGTGCCGCGGTCACCGATGATCAGCTCGCGCTGGCCCCGACCGATCGGGATCATCGAGTCGATGGCCTTCAGACCGGTCTGGAGAGGCTCCTTCACCGGCTGGCGGCGGATGACGCCCGGGGCCTTGAACTCGACAGGCCTGGTGATCGTAGTCTCGATCGGACCCTTCTCGTCGAGCGGGATACCGAGCGGGTTGACCACCCGGCCCACGAGGGCGTCGCCCACGGGCACTTCCATGACACGCCCCGTGCGTAGCACGAGGTCGCCCTCTTTGATGAGGGTGTCCTCTCCCATGAGCACGGCCCCGATGCTGTCCTCCTCGAGGTTCAACACCAACCCCATCACACCATGGGGAAGCTCGAGCATCTCGGAGGCCACGGCGTTCTCAAGCCCGTGGATACGAGCGATCCCGTCGCCTACCTGAACGACGGTGCCCACCTCCTGCATGTCTATTACGGCCTCATAGTCCTTGATCTGGGACTTGAGGACCGCTGTGATCTCCTCAGGACGCAGCTTCAACTGTACCCTCCAACCGTACCGTGGGGCTTACAAGACGGGCGCGCAACTGGTCAAGGCGATGCCTGACGCTGGCGTCCGCTATCCGGTCACCTACGCGGAGTCGTATTCCGCCGATCAGACCCTCGTCCACGACGAGCGCCAGCTCGACCTTTCTGGCGAGGGATGTTTCCAAAGTCTTGAAGATCTCGTCTCTGAGGGAGTCGGGCACCGGCACTGCGGTGGTCATCTCCACTTTGACGAGACCTTTGGCGGCCTCCATTCGCTCGACGAACAGGCGGTGCATCTCGCTGAGGATCGACTCTCGACCCTTGTCGACAAGGATCCTCAGGAAGTTGCGCACCAGCTCGTCCCCCCCGTCCGTGAGCTCCATGAGCAGCCGCTTCTTCTCTTCAACGGGGAGCTTCTCGTCCAGGAACACAGCCTGCAGTTCCGCGACGGCTTCCACGGCGTCTACGAAGGCAGTCAGATCACGTCGCACCGGCTCGAGCCGGTCGGTCTCGGTGGCGGCTTCGTACAGCGCGCCCGCGTACACTCTGGCGATTTTGGTCTCGCTCACCCGCTGTATACCTCAGTTCTCGCTGATCTTGCTCAGATCGATCTCGTCGAGAGAGTCCTTGATCATCCTGAGGTGGTCCTCAGACGACAGGCTCTTCCTCGCGACTTTCTCGGTAGCCAACACGGTGAGGTCGGCGACCTCCTCCCTTATGGCCACGAGGGCCCGGCGCGTCTCGCGCTCTATCTGCTCGCGCGCCTTCTCCAGGTTGCGGTCGGCCTGGGCCTTGGCTTCATCGATGATCTCGGATTTCGTGGCGTCGCCCACCTTGCGGGCGCGCTCCATGATCTCCTCGGCGTCATGACGAGCGGCGGCCAGCTGCTTCTTGTAGTCCTCGAGAAGCGCGAAGGCCTCGTCGCGAAGCCGCTCGGACTCCGCGATCGAAGCATGGATCTCGTCCTGCCTCTGCTTCTGGAGCGCCATGAGCGGGCCGAACGCGAACTTGTAGAGGAGGCCGACCAGGAGGACGAAGATCAGAACCGACCAGAGCCATAGTCCTGGGTCTATTTCAAACATCTACATCTCCTCGTTCCAAGACCGCCCGGGGGTCGTCTCCGACCCCCGGGCGACCACTGGATTCGTCTTAGGCGACAGCCAGCAGGATGGCGATCACGAAGGCGTACAGCGCAAGGGCCTCAGCAAGGGCCACGCCGATGATCATGGTGGTGCGGATCTCGCCGACAGCCTCGGGCTGACGGGCGATGGCGTCGGTGGTGCGGCCGGTCATGTAGCCGATACCGATACCAGGGCCGAGAGTGGCGATACCCATCCCGATGCCGGCGGCCAATTTGGCGGCGGCTTCTGCGTCGAATGCCATGAGACTACTCCTTTTCCTTTTGGGGCTTAGTGGCCCGCGTAGATCGCGGACTCTATGTAGATCACCGATAGGAGAGCGAAGATGTAGGCCTGCAAGAAGGCCACAAACACTTCGAACCCGTTCATCGCCAGCACGAAGGCGAGGGAGGGGATTGCCACCCAGCCGCTTTGGAACTGCAGGACCATGCCGAGCATCACCAGGATGACCAGATGGCCGGCGATCGTGTTCCCGAACAACCGGATAGCCAGCGAGAGGGGCTTGAAGAGCTCGCCCATCAGGTGAACCACGAAGAAGATGACGTTCAGCGGTATGGCCATGGCCTTCGGCACACCCGGCGGGCTGAGCCAGGAGCCGACGTACCCACGCACCCCGTGTCGGCGGAAGCCCTGGTACTGCACGACGAGGAACACCACGAACGCCATACCGAAGGTGACGTTGATGTTGGCGGTGGGGGTGTACGGCAGAAGCGCGATGGGTTTCGGGATCAGGCCGAGGATGTTCATCGTGAAGATGTAGGCGAAGAGGGTGAGCACCAGGTAGTAGTACTTCTTGCCCTTCTCGCCCATCTGACCGGTGAGGTGCCCGGTCGAGAAGTTGATCAGTATCTCCCCGATGGTCTGGAGCGTGTCGGGCTCCTTTTTCAACCGCCGTGCGATGACGAAGAAGAAGATGAACACCAGTGCCGCCGATATCCACATGTAGACCACGGCGTTGGTGATAGACATGTCGAACGGGCCTATCGAGGGCAGCTCGATGATCGGCTGCACGCTGAGCTCGTGCAGCACCTCCGACATCTTGTTGGCTTCAGCAGCTCCAGACGAGGCCACGCGATACTCCTATCTAGGGCAACAGTACATGGGACGAGGGATCGGTTCCCCGCCCCCTATGTGCCAGACGATACAGCGAGTAGCCGTTCAGGGCGGTGAACAGCGTCACGAATGCCAGCCCCACGGCAAGCATGTTGAGCGTTGTGAGGAAGTGGACGGCGACGAGAGCGACCCCCGCAAGGGTGATCCGACCAAAAAAGGCCGCCACGGAGACGAGCGCCAACGTTGAAGTGAATCGCGTGGTGAGCCAGTGCTGGGAACGGATGGACGAGAGATAGTACACGACCGCCATGAAGAGTCCGACGGCCACGGATGCCAATATCAGTGCCAGTTTGTTCCCTCCGCCCTTTCCCCACCTGCGCGCCCGGTCAGGCCGCGCCCGTGTTGTCCTCGTCCTCTCCGTCGGTGTCGTGGTCGGCACGATCCGGCGCCGTGAGCGCGCGGATCATGAAGACGAACCCCAGGACCGCCCCGACGAAGACGCCTCCGACCATCAGCCATGGGTCCGTGTGCAGCAGGCGGTCGAGAAGGTATCCCCCACCTGTGAACACAAGCACGTACGAGACGAGAGTGAACCCTATCCCACCGATCTGCGAAAGGTCGCGGAGAGGGTCTTTGCTCATCTCGAAAGCCGCCTCATTATAGGGGGGCGAGTCGAGATTGACAAGATAATCACTATGTCCGTTCGGAGGATGCGTGCCGCTCATCCCCGTCTTCGGACCGTTCAAGGCCTTCTGGGTCTCGACCAGCCCGGGTGACCACGCCCGCGTCGGGAGGAGCCGGCACGAGCGGGATTCCCTCCGCCGCCAGTTTGCCCTTCTTCCAGCCGACTATCTCGAGCTCGTACGCGATCACCAAGGAGACCATCCCGGCGACGACCGCCAGCGACGCCACCAGCCAGAAGGGCGCGAAGCGCATGGCCAGGGCCACGACGCTCATGAGAGCAGACCACGCGTAGATGATCATTACCGTCTGGCGTTGCGAGTAGCCGAGGTTCGAGAAGCGGTGATGGATATGGCCGCGATCGGCGATGTGGATGGGCCGGCGGTTCTTCACCCGGCGGAGGATCGCGAAGCCCATGTCGAAGATAGGGATACCAAGGACCATGAGCGGGATCACGAGCGCGACCGTCGCCACGCCCTTCAGGAACCCCTGCAACGTGATGGCCGCGAGGAGGAATCCGAGAAGCAACGAGCCGGAGTCGCCCATGAAGATGCTGGCGGGGTGGAAGTTGTACCAGAGGAAGCCCAGAGTACTTCCCGCCACCACGGCGGCCAGGATCCCCATGTCGAGACGACCGAGCGACACGGCGATGATCGCGAACGTCACCGAACTTATGGCGCACACACCGGCGGCCAACCCGTCCATGCCGTCGATGAAGTTCACGATATTCATGAGCGCGACCACCCAGAGCACCGTGAACGGATATCCCGCCCACCCGAGTACCAGGATGCCCACCCCGGGGATGGACAGGGTGTCCACCCGGATGCCATACAGCACCAAGATGACGGCGACGCCCACCTGAAGCGCCAGCTTGACCACCGGCCGCGTACCGCGGACGTCGTCCAGCACGCCCACCAGCGTTATCAGTGAAGCCCCCACAAGGATGCCGCGCACAGGGCCCTCCCCCGAGAGCAGGAGCAGGCTGGGGATGATGACACCGAAGAATATGGCCACCCCGCCCATGCGTGGAGTGGGCACCGAGTGGATCTTGCGCTCGTGCGGCTGGTCGATGGCACCGACCCGGCGGGCCAGCTCGCCCGCCACCGGCGTCATGACCAGGGTGATGCCGGTGGCGAGGGCGAACCCAACGAAGGCGCCGTACGCATCGGCGAAGAAGTTCCCCAGCGCGCTCACAGGTTGGCGACCTCGATCAGCCGGATCCCGGCCTCGTGGAACACTTCCATCGCGAACTCGTCGGGGTAGGCGCCGGCGAAGTGCACCGTCTCTACGCCGGCGTTCACCAGCATCTTGGCGCACACCATGCAGGGCTGATGCGTGCAATACACTTCGGCGCCCCCGATCTCCACGCCGTTGAAGGCCGCCTGGATGATGGCGTTCTGCTCAGCGTGGAGCCCGCGACACAGTTCGTGCCGCTCGCCCGACGGCACGTTCAGATCGGCGCGCAGGCACCCGCGCTCGGTGCAGTGTTCGAGTCCGCGGGGCGCCCCGTTGTAGCCGGTGGTGAGGATCTGGCGATTCCTCACCAAGACCGCTCCCACCTGACGGCGGGTGCACGTGGAGCGGCCCGCGACCACGCGGGCGATGTCCATGAAGTAGCTGTCCCAGCTGGGGCGCATAGGCCGGTCCCCGTTCTCAGTCCCCGAATCGTCCCGGGTCGCGTCTCAGCGGGTGCCGAAGAGCCGGTCTCCGGCGTCGCCGAGCCCGGGGAGGATGTAGCCGACCTCGTTCAGGCCCCGGTCGATGGCCGCAACCACGATGGTCACGTCGGGGTGCTTGGCCCTCACCGCCGCTATGCCCTCCGGCGCAGCCACGATGGAGAGGAGCTTGATGTCCTTGGCGCCCTTGTCCTTCAGCAACGTGATGGCGTGACTCGCGCTGCCCCCCGTGGCGAGCATCGGGTCGAGTACGAGCACCAGTCGCTCGGCCATCTTCCCAGGCACCTTCGAGTAGTACTGCACCGGCTCGAGAGAATCGTGGTCGCGGTAGATACCCACGAACCCCACGCGTGCGGCTGGAAGCAGGTTGGTGATGCCCTCCACCATGCCGAGACCGGCGCGCAAGATGGGGATGACGGCGACCTTCTTGCCCTTGATGACCTTGGCCGTGGTCTCCTCGAGAGGGGTCTTGATCACGGTCTCCTCGAGCACCAGGTCTTTCGTCGCCTCATAGCAGAGCAGCGTGGCGATCTCGGCCGTGAGTTCCCGGAACCTCTTGGTCTCGGTGCCCTCGTCGCGCAGGTAGCTCAACTTGTGAGCGATGAGCGGGTGGTCGACCAGGATCACGTTCTCCATCGAAGATCTCCTCTCCCGGAAGGGTCGGATCACAAGGATCGGTAGAGCGGATGGGCCTCGGTGAGCGCTCGGCTGCGGGCCAACAGCGACGCCATCCGCTCCTCGTTGGCCTCCCGGGTGAGCGCTTCCGCTATGATGCGGCCCACCTCACGCGCCTCGTCGGGACCGAAGCCCCGAGTGGTGATCGCCGGAGTGCCGAGCCGCAGCCCCGACGTCACGGTCGGCGGGCGTTTGTCCCCGGGCACGCTGTTCTTGTTGGCGGTGATGCCCACGCGGGCAAGCATGTCTTCGGCCTGCATGCCGGTCATCTCGCTGCCGTTGAAGTCGATGAGCATGAGATGGTTGTCGGTGCCGCCGGAGACCAGCTCCAGACCGCCCTCCACGAGCTCTTCGGCCAGCGCGCGGGCGTTCTCGACCGTACGCCGCTGGCGCTCCCGGAACTCCTCGGTGGCCGCAAGGCTGAAGCAGACCGCCTTGCCGGCTATGACGTGCTCGAGGGGCCCGCCCTGCAGACCGGGGAAGACAGACTTGTCGAGCCGGGCGGCGTCGACCTCACGGCAGAAGGTAGTGCCGCCCCGGGGACCAGCCAGCGTCTTGTGCGTGGTGGTGGTGACCCACTCCGCTTTCCCGAACGGCGAGGGGTGTACGCCGGCGGCCACGAGGCCGGCAATGTGGGCCATGTCGACCATCAGCTGGGCGCCGACCTCGTCGGCGATCTCGCGGAAGGCGGCGAAATCGATCACCCGGGGATAGGCGCTCGCGCCCGCCACGATGAGCGTGGGCCGGTGCTTCAGGGCCAGCTCGCGCACCTGGTCGTAGTCGATGCGGCCCACGGCCTCGTCGAGACAGTAGTGGTGGAACAGGTACTCCCGGCCGCTGAAGTTTATGGGCATGCCGTGGGTGAGATGGCCGCCGTGCTCCAGGCGCATGGCCAGGACCGTATCTCCGGGCTTGAGGGCGGTGAAGTAGGCCGCATGGTTGGCCTGCGACCCCGAATGGGGCTGCACGTTGGCGTGCTCCGCGCCGAAGAGCGCCTTCGCTCGTTCGATGGCGAGGGTCTCCACCTGGTCGACGATTTCGCAGCCGCCGTAGTACCGCTTGCCCGGCAGACCCTCGGCGTACTTGTTGGTCAGGACGCTGCCCACAGCTTCGAGAACGGCCCGTGGAGTGAAGTTCTCCGACGCGATGAGCTCGATGTTCTCCTGTTGACGCTTCAGTTCACACCGCACGAAAGCGGCCACCGTGGGGTCGGCCTCTTCGAGGGTCTGCTCCGTGCTCCCTACCCCGCTCTCTAGCCCACCATGGATGTGGTCCACCGCGCCATTCCTCCTATGAGCGCCCGAAGGCCGCCCTCATCTCCGCTTTCGATCACCGTTCCAGGCCGCCTTCGGGCCGCATGAGCATGTCGACCCGGGTCTGATGTCTGCCGCCCTCGAACTCCTGGTCGAGCCAGGCGCCCAGTATCTCCAAAGCGAGGCCGGGGCCGACGACGCGGGCCCCCATACAGAGCACGTTGGCGTCGTTGTGGGCTCGAGCCATGCGCGCCGAGAACGGCTCGCTCACCGTCACCGCGCGCACCCTGTCGAACCTGTTCGCGGTCAGGGCCATCCCCAACCCCGTACCGCACACCAAGAGGCCGCGATCCGCCCGTCCGTCACGCACCGCCGCGGCCGCGGACGCGGCGAACCGCGGGTAGTCCACGCTCTCCGGGG
Organism: uncultured Actinomycetes bacterium; assembly: GCA_947085635.1. Taxonomy (GTDB): domain Bacteria; phylum Actinomycetota; class Thermoleophilia; order RBG-16-64-13; family RBG-16-64-13; genus JAHJSA01. The sequence goes on from CAMTXC010000027.1 coordinate 40,093, forward strand.
AATAGGTGCCTATGTCGTGGACCTCGTGCCCGCGCATCTCGAGTTCGGCGATCAGCGGGGCTTTGAGGGGCAGGCCGGCATGGTCGCAGCCGACTACGTAGCGCATTGGCTTCTTCCTTGCTCAGATACTGCGGGCAAGCATAGCAGAAAGGGGTGCACGCCCGGACCCGATAGGGCCCGCGCGGCGCCTCAACGCGGCTCATCGAGCACCGCACACACGAACCTCTCCTTGCCTGAGAGGTCACGTTCCACCGCCACGTTCCCGAAGCCCGCCTCACCCATGAGCGCCGCCACCGCCGGCGCCTGCGACTCTCCCACCTCCAAGAACAGCGCGCCGCCGGGACGCAACGCGGTCGCCGCCTGAGGCAGCAGGCGACGAATCACGTCGAGCCCGTCGTCGCCGGCGAGCAGCGCCCCGCCGGGCTCGTGGTCCTTGACATCTGGCTCCAGAGCCGCGTACTCCGACTCGGACACGTACGGCAGGTTGGCCACGACTGCCAGGAGGCTCCGCGGCGGCACTCCCTCCAGCAGATCGCCCTGCCGGAGCTCCACCAGTTCCTCCAAGGCCAGCGCCGCCCGGTTCTCTCGGGCTACGGCAAGTGCGTCCTCCGAGACGTCGACGGCGAGCACGCTCGCCCCCGTCTCGTGGGCCAGGCTGAGCGCTATCGCTCCACTCCCGGTGCCGATATCCGCGACCACGAGGGCGCCATCTGTGGGACGCGAAGGCACGAGGCCGGCATCTGTGGGAAGCGCCGGCAGATGCGCGGAGTCCGTGGACCGCGCCGGCACGTGCCCCTCAGCACGGAGCCGGCGCACGACCAGGTCGACGAGCTCCTCGGTCTCGGGCCTGGGGATCAACACGGCCGGCGACACTCGCAGCGTGAGGTACCGGAACGAGGCCCGCCCCAGGATGTAGGCCACCGGCTCGTGGCGTGCGCGGCGGGCGACGAGTGCCCGATACTCATCCACCTCTTCAGAGGAGAGCGGACGGTCGTGTTGCGTGTAGAGGTGCACGCGACCCACAGCGAGCACCTTCGCGAGGAGCAGTTCGGCGTCGAGGCGAGGCGAAGACGAGCCGCGCTCCGCGAGGTAGCGGGCCGATACCTCCAACAACTCCGCTATGTGCCAGGTGCGCATCGAGACGGAGGGCGCCCTCAGAAGGTGGTGTCCGCCAGCTGCTCGGCGCGATCCCAGGCCACGAGGGCCTCGGTGAACTCCTCGAGCTCCCCCTGCATGATGCCTTCCAAACGGTGGGAGGTCAGTCCCACCCGGTGGTCGGTCACCCTCCCCTGCGGGTAGTTGTACGTGCGGATCTTCTGCGCGCGATCGCCCGTGCCCACCTGGCTGCGACGCGTCGCGGCCTCGGCCGCATCCTTCTGCGCGTCGGCGGCGGCCTGGAGTCGGGCGCCCAGGATGCGCAGCGCCCGCTCCTTGTTCTGCAACTGGGATTTCTCATCTTGGCACGACACTACGAGACCAGTGGGAACGTGGGTGATGCGGACGGCGGAGTCCGTGGTGTTCACCGACTGCCCCCCGGGGCCGCTCGAACGGTACACGTCGACCCTGAGGTCGTTCGGGTCGATGATGACCTCGACGTCCTCGACTTCGGGGAGCACGGCGACCGTGGCCGTGGACGTGTGGATACGGCCGGTGGACTCGGTGACGGGTACCCGCTGCACGCGGTGCACCCCCGACTCCCACTTCAGCACCCCGTAGACGCCCTTGCCCTTCACCTCGAAGATGATCTCCTTCAGGCCACCGATGGGCGACTCGCTGGTGCTCAGCACCTCATGCTTGAAGCGGAGCCGCTCCGCGTACTTGGTGATCATGCGGTAGATCTCGGCGGCGAAGAGGGCGGCCTCGTCACCGCCGGCGGCCGCCCGTACCTCGACGATGGCGCCCCTCGCATCGCGGGGGTCCTTCTCGAGTGAGGCGAGCCTGATAGCCTCGTCCAATCTCGCGACGTTCTCGCGGGCCTTCGTCAACTCCTCCTGAAGAAAGTCGCGCATCTCGGAATCGAGGCCGTCCTCGGCGAGCATGCCCTCGGCTTCGACTCCGGCCTGCACCGCCGCCTGGTACTCCGCCGCCAAGCGATGGGCTTCGGCCAGCTCGGAGTGCGCCTTCGACACTTCGGCGTAGCGAGCCTGGTCGTCGAAGATGCCCGGGTCGGAGAGCTCAGCCGTAATGGCTTCGTGCCTCTCGATGATCTCGCGTACGAGTCTCTCGATCATCGTGCCACCATCTCTCCATCGGTCGGGTCCTGCCCGCGCGCGCGCGTCATCCGGCTGCGGCCACCATCGACCGGGAATCCGGCTCGCCACCCTCGTCCACCCGAAGGACCTCGGCGAGAGCGGCGATCGCCACCTCCACCTGCTCCACCGACGGCTCTCGGGTGGTAAGCCTCTGCAGCAAGAGGCCGGGCCACAGAAGCACGCGGGCCACGAACCCATCCTTGTGCCTGCCGGCGAACCTGATCACCTCGTAGGAGAGCCCCGCCACGATCGGTATGCCCACGATACGCGACACCACCAACCACAGGAGACTCGGTTTGCCCACGATGGAGAAGACGAGTATCGCGATGACCATGACCATGAACAGGAAGGCGGTGCCGCAGCGCGGGTGCAGCGTGGTGAAGCGCTCGGCGTTGGCGGGATCGAGCTCCTCGCCCGCCTCGTAGGCGTGGATCACCTTGTGCTCCGCGCCGTGGTACTCGAACACCCGGCGCAGATCGGGGATGAGCGAGATCGCACTTACGTAGGCGAGGAAGATCGCGATACGGATGATCCCCTCGACGAGATTGAAGACGAACGGGTTCGAGAAGATGTGCTCGAAGTACTTCACCACGGCCAACGGGATGACCACGAACAGGACGATGGCCAGCGCCATCGCAATCGCGAACGTGACGGCCAACTCCTTCCAGCCCAGGGACTCCGCCGAGTTCTCCGTCGCGACAACAGCGGGCCGTGGAACCGAGGCGCCGTCCGAGGCGCCGTGCGAGGCACCTTGCGGAGTGTCGCCCTGGGCGCCGTCCGGAGTGTCGCCCGGGATGTCGCCCGGGATGTCGCCCGGGATGGCGCCCGGGATGTCGCCCGAGGCACCGTCCGTCGCGCGTTCCGTCGCCGCGGGCTCTCCCTCGAGACTCAGGTTGGCCGAGAGCCCGAGGGCCCGCATGCCGAGTACGAGCGACTCGCCGAGAGTCACGATCCCGCGCAACAGGGGCCACTTCAGGACCGGGTAGCGCTCGCCCAGAGGATCCAGGGTAAAGGAGTGCCTCGCGATGGTACCGTCCTGCAGGCGCACGGCGAGCCCCCACGAGCGCCGCCCCCGCATCATGACGCCCTCGATCACGGCTTGGCCGCCGACCGACTTCTCGTGGTGATGCGTGGCACACGAAGCGTCGGTCGGGCCTTCGTGCCCGTCGCCGGGGTGGGAACGGCCGGAGTCGTCGGCGCGGGAGTCGTCGGCGGCGAGCGCCGCAGTCGCCGAGAGCGACCCACCGCACATCGTCAAAAGGTCTGCCGAGTTCGGAACACGCACAGCCGTCATCCTTCCCACATACTCATGTTGTCTACCCGGCGCACCTCGTGGCAACGCCGGCAGCGGGCCTCGTAGGTTTCCCGGCCGCCCACCCTCACAAGCGGGTCGTGCTCTCCGGCGGGTTGCCCCTCGATCAGCCGTTGCGTACGCGACGCGGGCGCACCACAGGTCGCGCAGATCGCCTGGAGCTTATCGACGAACTCCGCCATGGCCAGCACCGCCGGCACCGAGCCGAAGGGCTCGCCGCGGAAGTCCTGATCGAGGGCGGCCACGATCACTCGCTTGCCGCGGTCCGCCAGGAAACGCACCACGGCGGGCAGCTCCTCATCGAGGAACTGGGCTTCGTCGATGGCGACCACATCGGCTTCCTCGACCCCGGGCAGCAGGAGGATCTCGTCGGCACGCTGCACGCACTGCGCCTCCCAATCGCGGCCGTCATGGGAGCAGATCTTGGTCGCGTCGTAACGCATGTCGAGAGCCGGTTTGACCACGACTATACGCTGGCCGGCGATTGCCGCGCGCCGCAACCGCCGCATGAGCTCCTCGCTCTTGCCGCTGAACATGCTGCCGCAAATGACCTCTGCCCAGCCGTCCCGCTGGGGGAACCTACGCATCGCTCTCTCCCGAGCCGCCTAGGGTGATGGTAGGGCCGGGCGGACGACCACGGAAGAGAACTGCATACCCAGGATCTCTTCCTCGGAGTATTCGGTGCCACACGTCATCTTACCCTCGGGGCACGCGTCAGTGACACAGCCGGGACCGGTCTTCTCGAAGAGCGTAGGGGCGACCTCGGCCGCGAGGAACCGCATGGCCCAGGCGAGCCGATTGATCTCCCACTGCGCTCTCCGGCAGCACCGCACCCGGAAGAAGTGGCGCAGTTCGCGGGCGTTCATCGTGACCACGATCTTGGTCTCAGCTGCGTTCGGGAGGACGAACCTGGCGTCCTCCTGCACCGTCTCGTTGGCGTAGCCCTGTTCGAAGCCTATCTCCACCAGCCGGTCGTACGCGCTCCGCGCCTGCTCCATCGCCTCAAGGAAGACGGCGCGCGCCTCGGGCACCGCGTCGATATTGGGCGGCACGACAAAGTCGTCGCCGTCGCCGAAGCGCACGTACCGCTGCGACTGCTGGTTGTACGAAGCCAGACGATGCCGCACCAGTTGGTGCGAGCAGGCGCGCGAGATGCCGTCGATCGCAAAGGTGAACGAGGCGTGCTCCAGAGCGCTGTGATGACCGCTCCCCACCAGGATGCGCACCATGCGACCCACGTCGTCGGCGCTCATATCCTCGTGCAGATCGGCCGCGCTGAGCGGCGCATAGCACAAGCGTCCCGCGGCCGCGACCGCGCGGTCGGGCCCGGGTGTGTGCTGCAGGAGGGAGACTCGCAGAGAAGCCGGCACAGCCGCTACCGGACTATTCCTTGGTGCTGCGGCCGAACTTCTTGTTGAAGCGCTCTACGCGTCCGCCCACATCCACCAGTCGCTGCTTGCCGGTGTAGAACGGGTGGCACACCGAACAGATCTCCACCTTGATCTCGGGCAGAGTGGAACGGGTGGTGAAACTCTCGCCGCACGAGCAGGTAACCTTGCTCTCGACGTACTCGGGATGGATGTCTGTCTTCACGGGTCCTCCTGATCTCCACGGCCGAAGCCGGCAACACTGCATGTTCAAAGCAAGCGGGTAATGATAGCACGGGCCGTCACCGGCAATCACGTATCCTCTCGCCGTTCCCGGTGGATCCAATCGAGGAACGCCGCCATCGTATCGCGCACACGGGCGAGGGTGGCCTCGTCGATGAGGCGCCCCGCCTCGTCGAATCTGGCCGGCGCCTGCGGCACCATCACCTCGGGCTTCTTCACGTCGTACGCTCCTATGAAGGAGGGGGTCTGGCGAAGCTGCGCCTGCGCCCGCACCGTGCCCCAGTTGCCCCGAGTGGCGCCCATGATAGCCACCGGTTTCCGAGCCAGGACGGCGGCCCTGGACGGGCGAGACGCCCAATCCACCAGGTTCTTGGTCACTCCGGCCGGCCCGGCATTGTACTCGGGCGTAACGATGAGCACGCCATCGGCCGAAGCGATCGCCTCCTGGAAGCGCGCGACCGGCTCGGGAACCTGAGCCTCGAGATCCACGTTGAAGAGGGGGACGCCGGAGATGTCGAGCACCTCCAGCACCATGCCGTCGGGAGCCTCCTCGGCGGCGGCCCGCAGAAGCGCCTGGTTGAACGAGCCCGACCGGAGGCCCCCCGCGAAACCCACCACACGGACCCCCTTTTTCGGCCGCCGCCGCCCTTGCGGCCCCCGTCGCGTTTCCGGCCGGCTCCTTTGTCCGGCCGCCGCCGTTCCGGCCGCCGTCGTCGATTCAACCGTCTCCGCGGTTCCGGCCGCCGCCCCTTCGATCCCGGCCCCGTGTGTCAACTCGTGCCTCCAGTCGAGCCTTCGCGCAGGTCGTCCAGGTGGTCGGCCGCGTGCGCCAAGGCGTCGGCGCGGTCGCGGAGCTCGCCCGCTTCCCATGCCAGGCGCACCTCACGCATGACCGCTCCGAGCAAGGGGCCCGGCGCCAACGCGAGTTCCTTCATGACGACGTCGCCGTCGACCGGAGGCGACGGCACCCCGTGCTCCAGCCGCTCACGCCAAGCGTCCATCAGCGTGCGGGCCACGGCCAGGTGTCCGTCGAGGTGCGAGTCGACGACCGATGGGCCCCGCGTGGCCAGGCGATCGGCGACCGACACCATGATCACTTCGGGCTCCCATGGAATTGAGCGCCAGAGAAACCTCACGATCTCGCGCTTCGATAGCGACTCTCGGTGCTGGAGGAATCCGATGTCGAGGTGTCGCTCGGCCACGGTCCGGGCGAGGGCGGAGACCGCCGACGAGCAGCGCAGGCGCCCGCCCACCGCCTCGGCAACCTGCCCACCGAGCTCGGTGTGGCCCCAGAAGATGACCCGTCCCGAACCGTCCACCGTCCGAGTCTCGGGTTTGGCCACATCGTGCAGCAGCATGGCGAGCCTCATGGCGACCGGACGCGACATCGAGCCGTCCACCGGCTGGGAGAGGCGCCGCTCGAGCGCCTCCCACGACGAGCCGAACAGGCGGCCGGGTTCGGTGATGAGCCGGTCGAGGTGCTCCAAGGCCTCCAGCGTGTGCCCGAGCACGTCGTGATGATGGAATGCACTCTGGCCCACGTCACGCAGCGCAGCGACCTCGGGGAGCACCACCTCCAGGAGGCCAAGATCATCCCAGGCGCCGGCGGCGGCAGCGGAGCGCCCCGCTTCGAGAGTCAAGACCATCTCGCTGAGGATGCGCTCCGCCGCCGCCGCCGGCAGTCGTGGGGCCTCCGCGCGCACGAGCGCGCGAAGCTCCGGCCCCATCTCGAGACCCAGCACGTGCTCGAACCGCGCCGCCCGCATGAGCCGCAGGGGGTCGTCGGCGAAGATGGTGGGACTCACCGGTAGCAGCCGGCGTTCCGCAAGGTGGCCGCGACCACCGAAGGGGTCGATCAAAGCGCCGCCCGCGAGCGGCATTGCCATCGCGTTCACAGTGAAGTCACGAGACGCGAGATCGGCGTCGAGACTCCCGCCTCGCAGCGCCGCGATGTCGAGGTGGCTGCCGACCCGCCCAAGCGGGGCCTCGGCGGCGCGCCCGAGTGGGGCCTCGGCGGCGCGCCCGAGTGGGGCCTCGGCGACCGGGCCAACCACACGGTACGCGCCGAACTCCTGTGACAAGGGGAAGCACGAGGTGCCGAGCCGGCGGGCCACCCTCCGCGCCAACTGCGCAGGATCGCCCGGGGTCACCGCGTCGATATCGGGGGAGAACCGGCCCAGCTCGCGGTCGCGCACCGTCCCTCCCACGAGCCAGACGGGATGGTCCCAGCGGGCCGCCTCCCCCATCAAGGCTGCGAGGAGCGGTGACGACCCGTCACGCCGCCCGTCACGAGCCGCCAGGTCGGCCGCACCTTCCATGGGCTACTGCTTGCCGCCGGCCTGCTGCTTGCGCTTGCGGCGGTTGAAGAGGAACGTCTCCCAGTAGTAGATGAAGACCGAGTAGAACACCCAGAACACGCCGGTCCACATGACGTCGACCCAGAGGGGTCGTGACTCGTCTTTCATGAAGATCTGCACGATCACCAGGTAGATCGCCGAGAGGATCGCCCCTTGGATCACCGCGCGACGCGCCGTAGGTTGTTTCGGTCTTCTCGTCTTGGCTTTCGCCAGCTCCGCCTGGCGGGCGGCCCGGCGGGCCTCTTTCTTAGCCATGGTCCTCCGTCCGGCCGGACAGCCTCGGCGTGACCGACCACTCGTCGTTTTCCGCTTCCTCGTGGAGCTCGTGGGGCTCCGGTATCACGCCCACGTACTCACGCTTCACGCGGGCCGTTAGACTACACGTGACCTCGTAGTTGATCGTGCCCACCAGCGCGGCCAAGTGCTCGGCCGTAATCGTCTCCTCCCCCTGGGCGCCCATGAGCACCACGGGCCGGCCGAACGACACCGGGCTGTCTCGGCCCACTTCGACCAGGAACTGGTCCATGCACACGTTCCCCACACGCGGATACCGCTTTCCGCCGATGAGCACGTCGCCCCGGTTCGACAGGGCTCGGAAGAACCCGTCGCCGTAGCCGATGGGAACGAGCGCCACCCGCGTGGCCCGCGGAGCCCGCCACGTGAGTGAGTAACTCACGCCCTCACCGGCTTCGATATCGCGCAGGGCGGCCACGTAGCTCGTCAGCGTCAGCGCGGGGGCCAGGGAGTCCTCGGCGGGGTCCCGCTGGAACGGACTCATGCCGTACAGGGCGAGCCCCGTGCGCACCGCGTCGTAGTGGGCCCGCTCGCCGCGGAAGGTGGCAGCCGAGTTGGCGGCGTGGAGAAGCACCCCGGGTGATCGTCTGCGGACGACCTCGGCCGTCCGGTCAAACACCTCGAGTTGGTGCTCCATGAACTCCGGGTCGTCGTCGGCCGTGGCCAGATGGGTCATCAGCGCCCACAGCTCGAGCCAGGGATGGGCAAGGATCTCGGCAGCGAGAGCGGGCGCCGTCGCCACGTCGACTCCCAGCCGGTGCATCCCGGTGTCGACCTTCAGGTGGAGCCGCACCCGCCTTCGAGCGCACTCCGCGACGCGGCCCACCGACTTCACGAACTCCGGCGACCACGCGACGAAATCGGCCCCCGTGGCCACGCCCTCTTCAAGCTGGTCGTCAAGCACAGGGCCCATGATCAGCACGCCCACGCCGAGACCGGCGTCGCTCAGAGCCCAGGCTTCCTCCGTCGTGGCCACCGCCAACCCGGTGGCGCCTGCTTCCAGCGCGGCCCGAGCCACCTGGACGGCTCCGTGTCCGTAGCCGTCGGCCTTCACCACCGCGATGCAGGCCACCCCGGACCGCAGGCGCCGCCGCACCACCGCCACGTTGTGGCGGATCGCGGTTAGGTCGATCGTGGCCCGAGCCCGATACACGAGGTCAGCCGGTGCGCCCGGCTATCGCCCGCACCACGTCGCCGCGGGTGATGATGCCCACCAGCCTGCCCTCCTCCAGCACCGGCAGGCGGTTCACCCCGTTGTCGGCCATCAACGTGGTCACTTCGTGGATCGAGGCGTCCGGAGACACGGTGACCACTTCGGTGCTCATCACGTCGGCGACCCGATTGCCAAACGTCTTCCGGAACCGCTCCTCGAACTTGCGCACGCTCTCCAGGTAGATGATGCTGTCAAGGAACTGGAGGTAGTGCGGGAAGTGCAGGTCGGCGTCTTGGAGGATGACGTCACCCTCCGTGACCACACCCACCAGATCGCCCGATTCGTCCACCACCGGCACACCGCTGATCTCGTGGGTGGAGAGGAGCTCCGCCAATTCGCGCACCGTCGCGGTCGGGCCGATCGTCACCACATCGGCTTTCATGATGTCCCGCGCTGTTATCAAGTCCATCCCGGCCTCCTGTCGAATACCCGTTCCATCAGAACCACCGGCAGAAGCTCTATCAAGTCCTGGGCGAGCAAGCCGGCCTTGTACACCAGCGCCCCCCGCCTCCCCGCTTCGGCATGCAACCACACTCCGGCGCAGGCGGCCTCTAAAGGCCCCATGCCTACCGCCAACAGGGCGCCGATACACCCGCTCAAGACGTCGCCCGTGCCGGCCGAAGCCAACTGGGGCGGGCCTTGGGTCACGACCCACGTCACTCCGTCTTTGCCCACCACCACCGTGGACGACCCCTTGAGCACGACCACCTGCCCGGTGACGACGGCCGCTCGACGAGCCGCCAAGAGGGCCGACTTCGTCACCTCGACCACCGGCACCCCGAGCAATGCGGCCAACTCGCCGGCGTGAGGAGTGAGCACGAGGTCGCGGCCGCCCGCCAGAGACCCGGCGTCGCCCGCGAAGGCCATGATGCCGTCTGCGTCCAGGGCCATCGGGCACCCATCCTCGGCGACCACCCGCCGGACCACCTCCATCGTACCAGGATGGCGACCCAGACCTGGCCCCACCACCAGTGAGCCCGTACGATCGTCGGCGAGGGCCTCCAGCACGCCCTTCGGGTCGTCGACATGGTCTCCGTCGCCGACCTCCCCCACCACCACCTCCACGAGACGCTCTCGCAGAACGTCGGCCGCGCCCCGGGCGGTGAGGAGCCGCACGTAGCCCGCACCGCACCGGGCGGCCGCACCGGCCGCCAGCAGAGCGGCGCCCGGGTAGTCACGAGACCCCGCGAGCACGGCGACGAGCCCGGCTCGGTACTTGTGATCGTCGGGACGTCGGCCGGGCACCTCGACATCGCCCGCGGTGACCACGCGCACGTCGGGCGCCGGCTCCCTGAAGCCGGGGAGCCCTATGTCCCACACCAACACTTCACCTGCGGCTTCGGACCCCGGTGGGCACAAGACGCCGCTCTTGGCGGCGTGGAAAGTCACCGTGCAGTCGGCGGCGACGGCGCCCGCGGCCACCTCGCCCGTTGAGGCGTCGACCCCGGTGGGCACGTCGACCGCGACGACAGGCACCCCCCGGTCCGCCGCCGAGTTGATCCTGGCGGCCCAGCCGGCCACGGGTTCGCGCAGTTCGGCGCGGGCACCCGTTCCGAGAAGACAGTCGAGCACGAGCTCGGTCTCCTCCCATAGGTATTCGGGCACCCCGCCCACGCGCAGATTCACCCCGGCCTTCCGCGCTGCCGCCAGCTGGAGAGCGCAGTCGACTCCCAGCTCCGCCTCTGGCCCCACCACCACGCAGACCACGGGATGCCCGGCCAGATGCAGCTGCCGGGCGGCCGCCAGACCGTCGCCGCCGTTATTGCCGGAGCCGCACACCACGAGCGTGTGCCGCCGCGGATAGCGTGCCAGGACCAGCTCGGAGACCCCGAGCGCCGCCCGCTCCATCAGCGCGACCCCCGGCACGCCCACCTCTTCGATAGCGACGCGATCGAGCTCACGCATCTGGGCGGCCGTGAACCCGAGAGGTCGCGCCTCGAGTGAGGCGTGCCCGAGAAGCGCCGAGCCGCCGCGCACGCCGGCGCCATCGACGCCGGCGCCGACCAAGGCGACGGCGCTCGCCGCGGCGAGCGACCCGGTGTGAGTGAGCGAGAGGGCGATATCCGCGACGCCCAGCGAGGCGGCGAGCGCCGCGGTCCGACCGCGCAGCCGCACGCTACGTTCAGGAGTGACCTCGATCTCGAGCCACGTGAGCACTCCGCTACCGAGTAGCTTGCCCACGGCTTCTTTAGCGGCGAAACGGGCGGCAAGAGAGACCACGGGGTCTGCCTTGCTCTCGCAGTAGGCGAGCTCCGCGGGCGTGAAGATGCGCGCCCTCAGCTCCGGATGCCGCTCGAGAGCCGCGCGGAGGCGCTCCACCTCCAGCAGGTCCAGACCCGAACGCACGCCGGCGGCCATCTCAGCTACCCCGTCACTCCACCGTCACCGTTTTGGCCAGGTTCCGGGGCTGGTCGACGGACTCGCCGTTCGCCCTCGCCGCGTAGTAGGCGAAGAGTTGGAGCGGCACCACTCCGAGCAGCGGCGAGAGCATCTCGTCCACGGCCGGTACGTAGAACACCTCGTCGGCCATGACGCTCACGCCCACGTTGCCCTCACTGGCCACCGCGATGACGTGCGCGCCCCGAGCCTTGACCTCCTGCACGTTTGATACCAGCTTATCGTACACGTGGCTATCGGTGGCCACGACCACCACGGGCGAGCCGTCCTCGAGCAGGGCGATGGGGCCGTGTTTCATCTCACCCGCCGCATACGACTCGGTGGGGATGTACGAGATCTCCTTGAGCTTGAGGGCGCCTTCGAGCGCCACGGGAAGACCGATGTTGCGTCCAAGGTAGAGGAAGAAGCGATTCTTCGCATACGCGGCGGCGACCCGTTCGATGTCGGCGGCCGGTTCGCTGTCCAGATAGCTGTTCAGAAGGGTGGGGATGTGTCGCAGCTCGTCGGTGAGCGCGCGCACCTTGTCGAGCGCCACCGTCTCGCGCACCTGACCCATGTAGAGTGAAAGCAGCTGAACGGCGAGCACCTGGGTGAGGAACGTCTTGGTGGCGGCGACGCCGATCTCGAGACCTGCCCTGGTGAACAACACCCCGTGGGCCTCGCGGGTGACCTGCGAGCCCACGATGTTGGTGATCGCCAGGACCCGCGCCCCCGCCGTGCGGGCGGCGCGCATGGCCGCGAGCGTGTCGGCGGTCTCGCCCGACTGACTGATGGCTATGCACAGCGTGTTCGGCCCCATGACTGGGTCGCGGTAACGGAACTCCGAGGCGACATCGATCTCGACGGGAAGACGGGCCCACCGCTCGAAGGCGTATTTTCCAACCAGCCCGGCGTGATACGACGTGCCGCAGGCTACGATCACCACCTGCTGCAGCGCGCGGATCTCGTCGTCCGTGACGCCCAGGCCTTCGAGGCACACAAGGCCCTCCCTCGTCATGCGCTGGCTGAGCGTATCGGCGAGCGCCACGGGTTGCTCGTGGATCTCCTTCAACATGAAGGTCTCGTAGCCGCCCTTCTCGGCGGCGTCCTCATCCCAGTCGACCACCTCGGCCTCGTGTTCCACCGCCAGGCCGTCCATGGTGGTCACTTCCACGCCGTCCCGGGTGACCAGCACGAGTTCCGCGTCGTCGGGGAAGATCACCGTGCGGGTCTCGGCCAAGAACGCCGACACCGCCGAAGCCACGAAATACTCAGTTTCACCCAAGCCCACGACCAGAGGCGTCTCCTTACGCACGGCCACGATGGTCTCAGGCTCTTCGATCGTGATCGCCACGAACGTGAAGTGACCCTCCATACGCCGGAAGGCGGCGGCCACGGCTTCGCGGAGCGAACCGTCGTAAACACGTTCCAAGAGGTGAGCCACCACCTCGGCGTCGGTCTCAGAGGTGAAGCTGTGCCCCTCGGCCTCCAACTCCGCGCGAAGGGCCAGGTAGTTCTCCACAATCCCGTTGAGGACGATGGCGAACCGGCCGGAGCAGTCGGTGTGTGGATGCGCGTTCTCGTTGGAGGGCCGGCCGTGTGTGGCCCACCGCGTGTGAGCGATACCCACGGTAGACCCGTTCTCCATCTGGTGCAGGACCGACTCGAGCCGATCGAGGTTACCCACCGAGTGGAGCAGGTCGAAACGCCCCTTGTGTATCAAGGAGATGCCCGCCGAGTCATACCCCCGATACTCGAGCTTGCGGAGCCCGCGAAACAGGATGTCCCTGCAGGGGCGCCCGCCGACGTAGCCGATAATGCCGCACATGACTCTTCCTTCCTCTAGGCCAGAGCCCGTTCGACGGTGGCGATCAGCCTGTCCGCCACGAGCCGGCAACGCTCCTCGTCGGGGGCCTCGACCATGACCCGCACCAGCGGCTCGGTGCCCGACGGCCGGAGTACGACGCGCCCCTCGCCGCCGAGCGCCTCCTCTTCCTCGCGCACGGCGTCCCACACCTGCTGAGCATCACCCAGACGTCCCTTGTCACCCACCCGCACGTTCACGAGCAACTGGGGGAACCGACGCATCGTCTTGGCAAGGTCGGAGAACGTGCGCCCCGAGTCGAGCACCGCCCGGCACAGCATCAGACCCGTCTGAAGCCCGTCGCCGGTGCTCCCGAGGTCGAGAGCGATCACGTGCCCCGACTGCTCCCCGCCCAGCACCGCCGGCACCTGCTCCATGCGCTCGAGCACGTACCGGTCGCCCACATCGGTCACCTCCACCCGGATACCCGCCTCGCTCATGGCCTTGTGGAATCCCAGGTTGCTCATGCTGGTGACCACGACCGTGTCGTTCACGAGTCGCCCGCGCTGTTTCATCCACGGGGCGAGAAGGGCCAGGATCTGATCGCCGTCGACGACGGCGCCGGTGTGATCGACCGCGAGCACGCGGTCGGCGTCGCCGTCGAAGGCCAGCCCCAGGTCGAAATCGCCCTGCACAACGTGCCCGGCGATCGTGCCGAGGTGTGTGGACCCGCACCCCGCGTTGATGTTCACCCCGTCGGGCGCGGCGCAGATAGTCTCGACCGTCGCGCCGGCCTGCATGAAGGCGAGGGGGGCCACCTGGTACGCGGCTCCGTTCGCACAGTCGAGCAGGACGCGAAGGCCCGAGAGATCCACATCGAGCGCGCCCAGTAGATCTTCCACGTAGAGGGCGCCGGCGCCCGGCATCCGCTGCACCTCTCCCACGTCGTCCGCGGCGGACGCCTGCTCCATCAAGGTTTCCACGCGCGCCTCGACCTCGTCGGAGAGCTTCTTGCCCGCCTGCCCGAAGAGCTTGATGCCGTTGTCCCGGAAGGGATTGTGCGAGGCCGAGATCACCACGCCGCCGTCGAACTCACCGGCCGCCACCAGCCTCGACACCGCGGGAGTGGGCACGACACCGGCGAGTACCGCCCTGCCTCCCGCGGAGGCGACGCCGGCGGCGAGGGCGGCTTCGAGCATATACCCTGAGACCCTGGTATCGCGCCCCACCAGCAGGCGCCCCCCGTGCTCCCCGGCCAGCACGCTCACGGCGGCCCGACCCACGCGCAGAGCCAGCTCCGCCGTGAGATCCACGTTCGCGGCGCCCCTGATGCCGTCAGTGCCGAACCACTTCCTAGTCAACCAACACCTCCACGAAAGGCGACGTGCACGCCGCCGTCATCGCCACGTAGTCAGGGACCATCTGCACCATATCGCCGACTTCCGGCGCGACACTCCCGGCTTCCATACCCACCACAACATAGTCTGACGAGCGCCCGAGCTCGTGGAGCCCGGGCTCCCGGAACACCACGGTGCCCGCTCCGAGGTCTTGGTGCCCGATCGCCAGGACGAGCCGCTCGCTCCGGCCGCCGGCGACGCCCTTAGTATATCGTTCCACCACTTCGGCCCGAAGCACCACGGCGTCCTGCCGGCACCCCGGCAAAGGCCGGTAGTGCAGGGCTTCCCGCCCGAGGAGCAGGGCCTCCCCACAGCGAACCTCGGTGATCTCGGTCGGGAGCGTCCAGCCATCGGCCAGCAGACCCAAGAGGCTCGAGTTGCCGCCCGAGACCCTCGGAACCTGAGATCCGGCGGCCCGTACGTCGGCCACGACCCCGACGAGCACGTCGAGTGAGGCCCCTATGCCCGTCGGGTCGCCGGCGAAGCAGGCGTAGTTGGTCGAAAGCCCTTCCAGCCGCAGGCGGGGTTCGCCCTCCACGTAGGTCACGAGCTCCACGGCCTCCTCGACGGGCACTCCCTCACGCAGGTCGCCGGTCTCGATCTGCACCATGACGGCGCGCGGCGTCGCCGGTGTGCCCAGGGTCGCGATCCGGCCCGCCGAGGCGATCGAGGTCACGTGTGAGATATCGCCGGGCTCGAACGAGGCATACGCCGGGGGAAGGAGGATCCGGTGGAGCTCGACCTCGGGGAGTGCGGCGCGAAGACCGCGCAGGTGGGCGTCGTGCGTGTCGGCCAGGGCCGCGGCACCGCCCTCTACCATGGCCAGGGCCACACGGGGTTCACCGGCCACACCCTTCGTGACGCCGACGAGGCGAAGACCCCAAGACGAGAGGAGTCGCGCTACCGCCGCGGTGTTCCCGCGAACCCCATCCAGATCGATGCGAACCTCGGCCACACCGCCACCCCGCCTGCAAAGACACGGGGCGGAGGAGTCGCCTCCCCCGCCCCGGAGCACATCGAATACCTGCGTACGGCTAGCGCTTCGAGAACTGCGGGCGCTTGCGGGCCTTCTTGAGGCCGGCCTTCTTCCGCTCGACCATGCGCGCGTCGCGCGAGAGGTGACCCGCCTTCTTGATCTCGGGCCGCAGACTGGGGTCGGCCTCGACGAGGGCGCGGGCGATGCCGTGCTTGAGGGCGCCGGCCTGACCGGACTTACCGCCCCCCTCCAGCTTCGCGATCACGTCGTACCGCCCCTCTGTGCCACTCTCGAGGAGCGGGGAGCGCGCCTCGATAACGAGGGCGGCGCGATTGAAGTACTCCTGAAGAGTCTTGCCGTTCACCGTGATAACGCCGGTGCCGGGCGCGATACGAACACGCGCGACCGAGGTCTTGCGCTTGCCGGTGCCTCTATACATTGCTACTTCGCCCATCTGAAGTCCTCCGGCTCCTGCGCCTTGTGGGGATGCTCCGCGGTCGCGTAGATCTTGAGCTTGGTGAGCTGCTGCGCCGCGAGCCGGTTCTTGGGCATCATGCCCTTGACAGCGTGGCGCACGACCTCGGTGGGACGTTTCTCGAGCATCTCGCCGAGAGTGCGCGACTTGAGGCCGCCCGGTCTTCCCGAGTGACGGTAGTAGCGCTTGTCGAGTAACTTGTTGCCGGTGACGGCAACCTTCCCTGCGTTCACCACGATCACGAAATCGCCGGTGTCCACGTGCGGGGTGTACTGGGGTTTGTCCTTGCCACGAAGGACGACGGCGATGCGCGACGACAGACGGCCGAGGTTCTTGCCCTCAGCGTCTACGATCCACCATTTGCGCTCGATTTCGCCCGGTTTGGCCGAATACGTCTTCACACTTCCTCCTTAAAACGCAAGCGGTGATGATAGAGGAGCCCCGGGAGGGTGTCAAGGCGACTACTCACCATAATGGACTCTCCAGAGGAACAGCCCGTGGGCGGGAGCCGTGGGACCGGCGTCCGACCGCGCGGCGCCCTCGAGAAGCAGGGCCACGTCATCCACCGAACGGATGCCCCTGCCGACCTCGATCAGGGTTCCGGCGATGGTGCGCACCATGTGCCTCATGAAGGTGTGTGCCCTCACCTCGAGCCACAACACCGGCCCTCGGGAACGCCAACGGCAACGGGTCAGGGTTCGTCGCATCACCACGTGTTGGGTCTCCGTGGGGGTAAAGGCCGTGAAGTCGTGGCTGCCCACCATGAGTTCGGTGGCGGCAGTCATGGCCGCATGATCGAGCGCCCCCGGAACGTGCCACGAGTACGCCCCCACGAACGGACTGGGCACTTCCTCGCGCCATATGAAGTAGCGATAGCTACGGGCGTGCACGTCCCGACGCGCATCGAACCCCGGGGAGGGTCCCACGGCGGTCACGGCCAAGCCTGGGGGGGTCAGCTGGTTGAGCGAGAAGAGGAGCCTGCGGTGGGCCTCGCTGTCGATCACCCCGCGCTTCAGAAGTACCTCGTCGGGAACGGAGAAGTCGGCGACCTGCCGGCGGGCGTGCACGCCGGCATCTGTGCGACCGGCGACGGTCAACTGAACGTCGATGCCGAGCACCGTGCGAAGCGCGCCCTGAAGGCTCTCCTCGACGCTGGGCAGGCCGGGCTGCCGCGCCCACCCGCTGAAGTCACCTCCATCGTATTGGAGGTCGATGCGGTACGTGACCAGGGCCATCGTAGACTCACAGTCCCCAGAGGCGGCCGGCGGAGAGGGCGGCGACGAGCCAGACGACGAGCGCGACGGACGCGAGCACATCGCCCGCACCGGCCCTGAGCTCGCGGTAGCGGGTCCGGCCCACCGCCCCTCGATAGCACCGGCTCGTCATCGCCACCGCCAGATCGTCGGCCCGGCGGAAGCTGAGCACGAAGAGGGGCACCACGAGAGGAAGCACCGCATCCGCCAGCCGGCGGGGATCGCGCACGGAAAGGTCGGCGCCCCGCGCCTTCTGGGCCTTGATAAGATCGTCGAGCTCTCGAAGCAACGTTGGGATGAAGCGCAGGGCGATGGTCATCATCAGCGCGATCTCGTGGCTCGGCACGCCCACGCGGCGCAGTGGGCCGAGAAGCCACTCAATCCCATCCGTGAGGGCAACCGGGGCCGTGGTGAGAGTGAGCGTGGCACTCGAGACGAGCAGCAACCCCAGCCGCAAGGTGAGAAACCCACCCCGGCTGAGGCCCTCCCTCGTGATCGAGAACGGCCCCAGACCCACCACCGGCTCTCCCGGGAAGCTGAACGCCTGTATCACGAAGGTGAGAACCAGCAAGAACAGCAGCGGGCGCAGCGAGCGCCACAGGTAGCCGGCGGGGACACCGGCCGTCGCCAGAGTGCCCGCCAACCCGGCGGCGAGCACACCCACGCCCGCCCACCCCTCGACCGCGAAGAGGGCGACCGCGAAGCCAAGGGTCGCCACCAACTTCGTCCTGGGGTCCAGCCCGTGCAGAGGCGACCCGCCCGGGATGAACTGACCGATGGGGATAGTGAGCCCCGGGCCGCTCACGAGGGAATCCTTCCTACCAGCCACTCGATCAGGCCGCTGCCTTCGACCACCGCGTCGGCGGGCCGCGCGCCGAGCCGGCGCGCCACCCGGGCAGCCAGCGGCGGCCGGAGGCCCGCACGCTCGAGAAGATCGACGTCCGAGAGCACGCGGGCCGTCGGGCCCGTGGCTTCGATGCGTCCCTGCCGCAGAAGGACCACCCGGTCGGCAACCTCCGCCACCTCATCCATGTCGTGACTGCTCAAGACGAGGGTGCGGGTCCCGAAGGCGCCGTCGGCCCGAGCGCGGGCGGCTCCATCATCTTCGGGCGTCTCGCCCTCGGCGTGCCCACTCTCGGCGCGTCTACCCGCGGCGCGTCCACCCGCGGCGCCGCCGGCCGCCCAGACCCCGAGCAACTCCATCAGGTGACGCCGAGCCGGCGGATCCAACCCCGCGCCGGGTTCGTCGAGCACCAGCAACCCAGGGTCGAGCGACATGATCCCGGCGAGCGCCACCCTGCGGCGCTCGCCCATCGAGAGACCGTGCGGAGCCCGCGGCCCGAACTCCTGCACGTCGAGGCCCACCGCGCCCATGGCCCACTGCACTCGAGCCTCGAGCGCCCTGCCTTCGACCCCGCGAAGCCGCGGAGCGACGGCGACATCCTCCCACACCGTGCTCTTGAAGAGCTGGGCTTCCGGGCGCTGGAAGACCATGCCTACCGCGCCTGCCGCGGGCCGCGCGGATCCCAGCCACTCCCGCTCGCCGGCGGTGGGCTTAAGCAGCCCAGCGAGGGTCTGCAGGAGTGTGCTCTTGCCCGAGGCGGTCGCCCCGACTACCGCGGTGACCGACCCCTCCGGGATCACGAGGTCCACTTCCTCGAGGCCTCGACGCTCCAGCGAGGTCCCCCGGTTGTAGACCACCGACACACTGCGGAGCGTCACCATCGACCGCTCCGCACCGCGCTCCCCATCGCGCTCCTCATCGCGGTCCCCATCGCGCTCACCGCCCAACCGCAGCCGCCCGTGTTGCGCAGGCTCGCCCGCCAGGTGACTGCTCAGCGCATCGACCAGTTCGTCCTCGGTCAGGGGCGGCTCGGCGGCATCGACCTCATCAAAGACCTCTTCGGCGAGGGCCATGGCCGGTGGCATGCCCAGCGGCAATCCCGCGAAGGCTCTCTGCGAGAAGAAGCGGCGGGCGCCTCCTACGTACGCGCGTCGCCCGCGATCGAGCGCGAGCAGCCGATCGGCTACGAGAGCCTCGCCCATGTGCTGTGTGATCATGAGCACGGCCACCCCTCTTCGCGTGAGGCCGCGCACGAAATCCAGCACCTCCTCCCGACCGGCGGCGTCAAGCATCGAGGTAGGCTCGTCGAGCACGAGCAAGGTAGGCTCGAGCACGAGGACACCGGCCAGCGCGAGGCGCTGCTTCTGACCCCCGGAGAGCAGGTGGGGCTCCGTGCCCTCCTCGCCCGCGAGGCCGACCACCTCGAGCACCTCCGCCACCCTACGGCGCATCTCGTCGCGAGGGACCCCCAGGTTCTCGAGGCCGAAGGCCACGTCGTCCTCGACGCTCGCGCCCACGATCTGGTCTTCCGGGTCCTGGAAGAGCAGGCCAACGCGCGAGCGGATGTCCCACAGCGAGCCGGGGTCGGACGTGCTCCGGCCGTCGACGAGCACCTCGCCCGATCCTGGGGCGAGTAGACCGTTGCAGAGTCGGGCGAGCGTGCTCTTGCCCGAGCCGTTGCCCCCCACGAGGGCCACCAGCTCGCCGCGCTCGACCTCGAAGTCGAGCCCGTCCAGGGCGAGGGGCCGGTCCTCCCGATATCGGAAGGACACCCCTCTAAAGCACAGCGCCGGGACCACGAGGGTCCCGGCGCCGACAGTCTCCTGGGCTGTAGTCACCCAGACCTCTTAGACGAGCTCCAGATAGACCATCTCCGCGGCATCGCCGGCCCGCGGGCCGAGCTTCAGGATACGCGTATAGCCACCCTGACGCTCCGCGTAACGGGGCGCGATGTCGTTGAACAACGCGTACGAGATCTTCTTGTTTCTCAGCATGCTGATGGCCGTCCGTCTGGAGTGAAGATCGCCGGCCTTGCCCATGGTGATCGCCTTCTCGACAAGGGGCTTGACCTCCTTGGCTTTCGCCTCGGTGGTCTTCACACGTCCATGCTCGAGCACCGAGCAGGCGAGGTTGGCCAGCATCTGCCGGCGGTGGCTCGGCTGGATGCCGAACCTCCTCCCTTTCCTCTGATGCCTCACGTTATTCTCCTCTGAGCTTCAGGTCCCGCTCGGCAAGACGCTCGCGCACCTCTTCGATGCTCTTCTTGCCGAAGTTGGGGATATTCAACAGTTCGGCCTCGGTCCGCGCGACCAGATCGGCAACGGTCTCTACACCCTCGCGCTTGAGGCAGTTGTACGAACGGACGCCGAGCTCGAGTTCCTCGATGAGCACGTCGTCCAAGCCACCGGACGTGGGCTCCAAGATGCCCAGATACAGGGGCTCCTGGTCGCGCATCACGATGCGGTCCTCGTCGGCGAAAATGGCGAGTTGATCCATGAGCAGGGTCGCGGCCTGCTCGAGACACATCCTCGGATCGAGGGCGCCGTTCGTCTCGACCTCGAGGGTCAGCTTGTCGAAGTTCTGCCACTGACCGACCCGGGCGGGCTCAACCTTGTACGACACCCTGGTCACGGGAGAGAAGATCGAATCCACGGGGATCACCCCGAGGATGGTCTCCTCGCGCTTGTTGTCGTCGGACGAGACGTAGCCCCGCCCGCGACGCACCCAGATCAGCATCTCGAGTCGCGCACCCTCCTCGAGGGTGACGATCGGAGCCGCGGGGTTGATGATCTCCAGGTTCGCCGTAGCCGCTATATCGCCGGCGGTGACAACACCCGGGCCATCCTTGACGAGCTCCACATCGATCTCATCGTCTTCCCCGTGCAGCACGAAGACGACCTTCTTGAGATTGAGAATGAGGTCGGTGACGTCCTCCTTGACACCTTTGATGGTGGAGAACTCGTGGGCGACGCCCTCGATCTTCACGGCCGAAGCCGCGGCGCCCTCCAACGAGGAGAGCAGCACCCGGCGCAGGGAGTTCCCAAAGGTGTAACCGAATCCGCGGTCGAGCGGTTCCACGACGAACACGCCGTGGTTATCGGTCACCTGCTCCATCGTTATCTTGGGAGAATGGAAGTCTAGCAATCAGTCCTCCTGGTCCACGTTCGGCGGTTCGTCCGCATCACGTGGTCATCAATTCCTAGCCGGCCTCTTTACTTCGAGTACAGCTCGATGATGAGCTGTTCCTGCACCGGTGCGTCGATATCGGTCCGTTCGGGAAGGCGCAGCACCTTACCCGTCAGGTTGTCATGGTCGGCCTGCAGCCAGGCGGGTACCGCCGCGGTGAGGTCGGTGGCCTCCTCGATCACGGCCTTCAGCCCCTCCTTGGTCGCGACAGCGCTGATGATCTGATCAGGCTGCACCCGGAACGAGGGGATGTTCACCCTACGTCCGTCGACAAGGAAATGGCCGTGACGGATGAGCTGCCTCGCCTGCCGGCGCGACGCGCCGAACCCGAGCCGGTACACAACGTTATCGAGGCGCAGCTCGAGCAGTCGGAGCAGGTTCTCGCCGGTGATGCCCGGTTGGCGATGAGCCGTCTCGTAGTAGTTGCGGAACTGCTTCTCGAGCAGCCCATAGTAGCGGCGCGTCTTCTGCTTCTCACGCAACTGTATGAGGTACTCAGAGCTCTTGCGACGACGCCCGCGGCCGTGTTCTCCCGGCGGGTACGCGCGTCTGTCGACGGCGCACTTGTCGGTGTGACAGCGCTCGCCCTTGAGGAACAGCTTGCCACCCTCGCGGCGACACTGCTTGCACTGAGGTGACGTATCTCGTGCCATGTCTCGCCTCCCCGCTAGACCCGGCGGCGCTTCTTGGCGCGGCAACCGTTGTGGGGGATAGGCGTGCAGTCCTTGACTCCGGCCACTTCCAGGCCGGCTGCCTGAAGCGAGCGGATCGCGGTCTCGCGACCGCTGCCGGGACCCTTCACGAACACGTCTACCTTCTGCAGACCGTGCTCCATGCCGGCCCGTGCGGCCTTCTCCGCGGTGACCTGCGCGGCGAACGGAGTCGACTTACGCGATCCCTTGAACCCCGCGACACCCGCGCTCGCCCAGGAGATGACGTTGCCCTCCTTGTCGGTGAGCGTCACCACTGTGTTGTTGAACGATGTCTTGATGTACGCGTTGCCGAACGCGATGTTCTTGCGCACCTTGCGGCGCCGAACACGCGGCCCTGCACGCTTGACTGGCTTCGCCATATACTTGACTCCCGCTGGTACGATTCCGGATCGACGGTCAGACCGTGATCAACGGACCTTCTTCTTGACACCCACGGTGGGCCGGTGACCCTTCCGCACACGCGCATTGGTCTTCGTGCGCTGCCCACGTACAGGCATGCCGCGCCGATGGCGGATGCCCCGATAGCACCCGATCTCCATCAGGCGCTTGATGTTCTGGCTGCGCTCGCGGCGCAAGTCGCCCTCCACGAGCACGTTCTCGTCGATGTAGGCCCGCAGACGGACCTCTTCGTCCTCCGTGAGATCCTTGACGTACGTGTCGGGATCGATCCCGACAGCCGTCAGGGCTTGTTTGGAGGTGGTCCGCCCGATGCCGTAGACATAGGTGAGGCCGATCTCCACACGTTTCTCGCGGGGGATCGTGACTCCAGCGATACGCGCCATACTCTACTCCCCGATCAACCCTGCCGCTGCTTGTGACGCGGGTTCTGGCATATCACCAGCACCGTGCCCTTGCGGCGGATCACTTTGCACTTCTCGCACATCGGCTTAACCGACGCTCTGACCTTCATAGTCGTCTCAACCCTCTCGAACGGACGGACGCGTTTCGGCGCCGGCCTTGATACTCGACTGGGCACTCATATGGGCCCATCAGCCTCCAATAAGCAGCCGCTCCTCGGGACTTCCCGAGTGGAGACTTCTAGACCTTGATCAACAGCCTCGGGCTATCGAGGCCGATTGTTGCCACCGCGTCGACTCACCCCGAAGGTGACCCTCGGCGCACGCCCGGTTCGACCGCTCACCCAGAGAGCGAACGATCACTTGTAGCGATACGTGATCCTACCGCGGGTCAGATCGTAGGGGGACAACTCCACCTTGACCCTGTCTCCCGGGAGTATGCGGATGTAGTGCATACGCATCTTTCCGGAGATGTGGGCCAGTAGCTCGTGGTCGTTGTCCAGTCGGACCCGGAACACAGTGTTGGGCAAAGCTTCGAGCACTTCGCCCTCGAGTTCTATCGCGTCGTCTTTTGGAGACACTTTACTTACCGCACCTCTTCTCTTTGTACCAGGCGCCCAGGACCCTCGCCGGGCACCGACCGTGTATGTTAGCACAAGGCCGTCGCCACGACCCCCGTCAAGACCACTCACGCGGTGAGGATCCGGGGACCGTCGTTCGTGACCGCGACGGTGTGCTCGAAATGAGCTGAAAGACCGCCGTCCTCCGTGTAGATCGACCACGTGTCGGGGCCCACTTCCACCTCGAAACCGCCCACGTTCACCATGGGTTCGATGGCGAACACCATGCCCTCCGCGATGCGGGCCCCATGCCCGGCCGCCCCGAAGTTGGGTATCTGCGGGTCTTCGTGCATCTGCCGGCCCACACCGTGCCCCACGAGGCTGCGCACCACCGAATAGCCACGGGCCTCCACGTGGGCCTGCACGGCGTGCCCGATGTCGCCGATGCGCCTGCCGGGCACGCACTGCTGCACCGCGAGCATGAGGGACTCCCGCGTCGCCGTCATCAGTGCACGGGCCTCCTCCGACACCTCACCCACCGCGACGGTGACCGCGGCGTCCGCGATGAAGCCCTCGAATGTGACCCCCACGTCGATGCCCAAGATGTCGCCCTCTTTGAGCCGCGTGAACCCGGGGATGCCGTGCACCACCATGTCGTTGGGCGATGCGCAGATCGACCCGGGAAATCCGCGGTACCCCTTGAAGGTGGGAATGCCGCCGCGGGCTCGTATGAACTCCTCGGCCAACTCGTCCAGATCGCGTGTCTGCACGCCAGGCTCCACGCGGGACTCCATCAGATCGAGACACCCGCGCACTATCTTCCCAGCCCGGGCGATCATGTCGATCTCCGCGGGTGACTTCCGGATGATCAAGGGCGTACCCTCACGGCCAGCCGATCGCCTCCTTCAGGTGGTCGTACACCTTCTCAGGAGATTGCTCACCGTCGATGCGCACCAGCACTCCCTGGCCGTCGTAGTAGGCGATGAGGGGCTCGGTCTGCTGAGAGTACACAGCCAGCCGGTTGCGCACCGTGCTCTCGCTGTCGTCGTCTCGCTGGTAGAGCTCGCCGCCGCACTTGTCGCACACGCCTTCTTCGGCCGGTGGGCTGAAGACCATGTGGAAGGGTACCTGACAGTCACGGCAGATGCGCCGGCCGGTGAGCCTGCGCACCAGCTCATCCTCGTCGACGAGGATGGCGAGCGCCTTCGAGACGCCCCGTCCGATGCTCGCCAGGGAGTCGTCCAGCGCCTCGGCCTGTGGGATGGTGCGCGGGAACCCATCGAGCAGGAAGCCCACAGCCGTGTCGGATTCCTGCAGACGATCCTTCACGATGCCTATCACCACGGAATCGGGGACGAGTTCGCCCGCATCCATATACCGCTTGGCCTCGAGGCCCATGGCGGTCTGGTTCTTCAACGCCGCCCGCAGCATGTCGCCCGTGGAGATGTGCGGGATCGAATACTCCTCGACGATCCGCGACGCCTGCGTGCCTTTTCCGGCCCCCGGCGGGCCCAACAGGATCAGATCGAACTGCGCCATCCCAACCCCTCCGTCCGCTACTTCAGGAAACCTTCGTAGTGTCGCATCAGCAGCTGCGACTCCATCTGCTTCATGGTGTCAAGCGCCACGCCCACTACGATGAGGAGTGAGGTCCCCCCGAAGAAGAAGGGGATACCGAGGCCCCAGATCAAGAGGGTGGGAAGAGCGGCGATCGACGCCAGGAACAGGGCGCCCGGCAGCGTGATGCGGGTGAGCACGCGATCGAGATACTGGGCGGTGGGCCGTCCCGGGCGGATGCCGGGGATAAAGCCGCCGTATTTCTTAAGATTGTCGGCCTGGTCGAGTGGATTGAACTGCACAGCCGTGTAGAAGTAGGTGAACAGCACGATCAACATGAACTCGGCCACCAGATAGGCCCCCGTGCCCGGACCCACCGCCTGCGCCGCGGTCTGCGCCCACGACCACGGGGTCATCTGCGCAAGTGTGACCGGGAACACGAGAATGGCCGACGCGAAGATCACCGGGATGACGCCCGCCATGTTGATGCGTAGGGGCAGGTAGGTGCTCTGCCCTCCGTACATCTTCCGCCCGACCACCCGTTTCGCGTATTGGATCGGGATGCGACGCTGTCCCTCCTGCATCAGGACGATGGCCGCTATGACGCCCAGGCCGATGAGAGCAAGCGCCAACCACATCAGCGGGTTCATGGTGGTGAACATCTTGTACAGCCCACCAGGCAGACTGGCCACGATGCTGGCAAAGATGATCAGCGAGATGCCGTTGCCGACGCCGCGCTGCGTAATGAGCTCTCCGAGCCACATGAC
>CAMTXC010000028.1:0-34609 GCA_947085635.1 uncultured Actinomycetes bacterium
CCACGTTGATGCGGTCCACGGTGAGTCCCAGCGTCTCGGCGACGATCTGGCGGAGGATGGTGTCGAGCCCCTGGCCCATGTCCATGGAGCCGGAGTAGACATCCACGTAGCCGAGGTCGTCGACCTTGATGAGGGTGCCGCAGCCGTCGGACTTGTAGATCTTGGCTCCGCCGCCCACGTGCAGCAGACAGGCCATGCCTATGCCGCGCACCTTGTCGGGAAGCTCCGTCCAGGCTGCCTGGGCGACCGGGGGGACGCCCGCGGTGGCCGTGGCGGCGTCGGCGGAGAGGGCGGCGCCGGGGGTAGCGTCACCGGCAAGACGCGCCGCCTTCTTCGCCCGATACCCGGCCCAGTCCATGCGCTCCGCGACCGCCTCCAGGCAGGCGATGTGGCCGCAGCTGTCCACCTTGAAGCCCTGCGGGGTAACCGTGTCGGGCTGGTTGGCGTTCTTCAGGCGGAACTCGTAGCCGTCGATGCCGGCCTTCTCGGCCAGCTCGTCGAGGTTCGACTCGATGGCGAAGGTCACCTGCGGCGTGCCGTAGCCGCGCATGGCCTGCGCGTAGGTGTTGTTGGTGTAGACGCAGGTGGCACTGAAGCGCACGTTCTCAACCTGGTAGAGGCTGGAGGACGGCATCATCATGACGGTGGGCGTCGTCGCGCCCCAGCTGGTGTAGGCGCCGTTGTCGAGCACCATCGAGATGTCGCGGAAGGTGAGGCGTCCCTCGGCGTCGCAGCCCTGGCGGATCTTGATGCGCGTAGGCTGGCGCGGCGAGGTGGCGAAGAACTCCTCCTCGCGGTCGAAGAGGATCTTCACCGGCTTCTTGGTGCGGTGCGCCAGCAGCATGGCGATGTACTCGAAGGCGTAGGTGTCGAGCTTCGAGCCGAATCCGCCGCCCAGCGTGGTGAGCACCACGCGCACCTTGCCCCGCACGCCCATGGCCTTCATGGCCTCTTGGAAGTCGGCCTTGGCCAGGCTGGGGATCTGGGTGATGGAGTACATGGTGAGGTTGTCGTTCGGGTCGAACATCGCCACGCAGCCGGCGGTGCCGAGGCAGCAGTGGGTGACCCAGCCGGTCTCGTACTCGCCCTCGGCGATGAAGGCGGAGGCGGCTTCGCCCGCCTCCACGTCGCCCGCCGCGAACTTCCAGGGCAGGCGCAGGCGGTTGTCCTTGTTGGGCTCGCCCTTGGGGTTCAGCTCGTGCACCAGGGGCGCGTCCTCGGCCATGGCGTCGGCCGGGTCGAAGACGGCCGGCAGGTCTTCGTAGCGCACGACGATCGCCTTGATGGCGGCCTCGGCCAGCTCGGGCGTGGTGGCGGCCACGGCAGCCACCTCGTCGCGGTACTGACGGACGCGGTCCTTCTTGAGCGCCGTGTTGTCCTTCAGGAAGCCGAAGCGCACCTCGGGCGTGTTGTAGGCGGTGAGGACGGCTTTGACCCCGGGGATGCGCTCCGCCTCCGACGTGTCGATGGACACGATGCGGGCGCTCGCCCGGTCGGAGTAGAGGATCTTGCCGTAGAGCATGTTCGGCAGCTGAAGATCGTGTATGTACTGGGCCTGGCCGGTGACCTTGACCCCGGCGTCCGCCTTGGGGATAGGCTTGCCGACGACCGCGAGCTCTTTTTGCGCGCGCTCCTGCTCGGTGATCACGGGCGAGTTCATGCCGTCACCTCCCCGCTCAAGGATGCGTGGGTTCCGGCGCCGGTGGCGCCATGGCCCGGTTGGTCGACGGCTCCGGTGACGCCGGCCAGCGACGTGCCGGAGGTCGGGGCGCCGGTCGTGGCGCCCGCGGTGCCGGTGGCGGCGCCAGTGGCGGCGGCACCCGACCCGTTGCCGGCGGCGGCCGTGGCCGTGCCGCTCATCTCGGCGGCCGCGGCCTGCACGGCCTCGACGATCTGGGTGTAACCGGTGCAGCGGCAGAGGTTGCCCGCGAGGGCCACCTTGATCTGGTGAGCGTTAGGATCTGGGTTCTGGTCCAACAGGGCCTTCGACGACATGAGCGCGCCGGGCGTGCAGAAACCGCACTGCACGGCGCCGTAGTCGATGAACGCCCGCTGCAGCGGGTGCAGGGTGCCGTCGGCCTGGGTGAGCCCCTCGACCGTGGTCACGCTGCGCCCCTCGGCCTCCAGGGCCGGGAAGAGGCAGGAGTTGACGGCGGTTCCGTCAACCAGCACGGTGCACGCGCCACACTCGCCGGCGCCGCAGCCTTCCTTGGTGCCGGTGAGACCCACGCCGTCGCGCAGGGCGCGCAGCAGGGTCCATTCGGGGCCGACGAGGGCCGAGACCGGGTCGCCGTTCGCCACGAAGTGGATGTTCTTCTTGTCCATGCCCGTCATCTCAGGCATCTCCCTCCGCGACGCCGCCGCTTCCGCCGCCGGCAGTCGCGCCGCCGAAGGCACCCGCGTCATCTGGGGAGCCGCCGCCGGCAGTCGCGCCACCCGGGGCGCCGGCGCCACGCGAAACCGCGCCACCCGGGGCGCCCGAACCGCCCATCGTCGGCGCAATGCCCGCCGCCGCGAACGCGCCAGATTGCTCCACCGCCCGAGGCACGAGCACCCGGATCATCTCGCGGCGGTACCAGGCCCTGCCGCGCCAGCTGTCGCGCACCTTGGAGTCCTCGGCGGCCACGAGGGCCGCAGCCTCCACGGCTTCGCGCGTGAGGGGCCTGCCCACCAGTGTGTCCTCCGCGCGGGTGGCGCAGGTGGGGGTGGGGGCGCAGACGCCCAGCGAGATGCGCGCGGTCTTCACCGTGCGCATGTCGTCCTCGAGGGTCACGCGCACGCCCACGCTCATCATGGCCAACTCGACGCCGCGACGCCGCGTGTGCTTGATGTAGCGGGAGAAGGTGTTCCGACCCGGGTCGGGCACGCGGATCTCCTTGAGCAGCTCGCCCTTGAGGAGGCGGGTCATGCCCGGGCCCACGAAGAACTCGCCCAGCGGCAGCTCACGCAGGCCGCCCGGGCCCTGGATCACCAGGGTGGCGTCGAAGAGCATCAGGGCCGTGGCCGAGTCGGCGCAGGGCGCCGCGTTGCAGATGTTGCCGCCCACGGTGCCAACGTTGCGCACCTGACGGGAGCCGAGCCCGGCGCAGCCCTGCTGGAGGGCGGGGAAGTGCGCGGCCGTCCAGGCCGAGTCCTCCACCTTGCCGTGAGGGGTCATGGCGCCGATGGTCAGGCCGCCGCCGTCCTCGCGCTCGGGGGTGAGGGCGCCGAGACCCGCGATGCCGCGCAGCGACACGACCGCCTCGGGCTTCATCTTGCCCGACCTGATGTTCACCCACAGGTCGGTGGCTCCGGCCACCGCCACCGCGGTGTCGCCCCGCATACTCAACTCGGCTACCGCTCCCTCGAGGGTGGTAGGCCGCACGTACTCGAATCCGGCCATCTGTTACGCGCCCCCTTCTCGTGTGGTCCCCGGCTCATCGTCTCGCCCGGCTTATCGCCCGGTGTCTGGCTTGCGCCCGGTCTCCGGGGTGTCGCCTCGCCCGGCGTCTCGTTCGTCGTACACGCGCTTCGACTTCCGCTCGGAGCGGGGCAGCGAACCGTAGTCCACCACCTGTACCTCGGCGGTCACCATGATCTCCTTCTTGATGGTGTCGCGGATGTTCTGAGCGACGGCGGTGTCGGCGGCGGGGTCGGCCCCCGGGGCGCGCTCCGCCAGCACGGTCATCTGGTGCTTGCCTTCGGCCATCGTGAGGCGCACGTTGTACTCGCACGAGACACCTTCGGTCTTCGAAAGGATGCTCTCGATCTGCCCCGGATAGATGTTGACGGCCCGGTACTTGAACATGTCGTCCGATCGGCCCATCAGCCTGTCGTGACGCGGCAGGATCGACCCGCACTCGCACTCGCCCGGGATGAGCCTCGTGAGGTCGCGCGTGCGGTAGCGGATCAAGGGCGCCGCCTCCTTGCGCAGGGTGGTGACCACCATCTCGCCGATCTCGCCTTCAGGAACGGGTTCCAGGGTCACCGGGTCGAGGATCTCGAGGATGTAGTAGTCGGCCCAATAGTGGATGCCCGTGTGATAGCGGCAGTCGAGCCCCGTCCCTGGGCCGTAGAGCTCGGTCATGCCGGGGATGTCGTAGAGGTCGGTGGCCCCGGTGAGCTCGAGGATGCGGGCCCGCATGGCGTCGCCGCACACCTCGCTGCCCAGGATCACCTTCTGGATGTTGGTCTTCCCGGTGAGGCCGCGCGCCTCCAACTCCTCGGCCAGAAGTAGGGCCATGCTGGCCGTGCAGCAGATGACGTTCGACTGCATGTCCACCAGGAACTGGATCTGCATGTCGAGGTTGCCCGGACCCACCGGCACCGCCATGGCGCCCGCCCGTTCACAGCCGGCCTGGAAGCCCACGCCGGCGGTCCAGAGTCCGTAGCCCACCATGATCTGCACGCGGTCTCCGGGGCCCACGCCCGCCATCTCGTAGCAGCGGGCGAACATGTCGGCCCAGTCGTCCACGTCCTTCTGGGTGTAGCCGAGGATCTTGCGCCGACCGGTCGTGCCCGAGGAGCTGTGGATGCGCACCAGCCGGTCGTGCGGCACGCTGAGCAGGGGATAGGGGTAGTCCTCCTGGAGGTCGTGGGCGGTGGTGAAGGGCAGGCTGCGCAGGTCGTCGACAGTGCGAATGTTGGCCGGGGCCACGCCCACCGCGTCGAACCGGCGCCGGTAGAAGTGCGAGCCCTGGTAGGCGTGCCGCACCGCCCACTGCAGCATGTCGAGCTGGGCCCAGCGCAGCTGCTCCCAGCTCTCCTGCTCCGGCATGAAGGTCTTCGTCATCGCCCGCCCCCTCCGCGCCTCAGGGCAGCATCGCCCCAGGCCTCGGCGCGCCTCAGGGCCGCATCGCGCCCTGCGGCGGCGTCGCACCGCAGCGCTCCGTCGCCTCTCATGGTCGCCACCAGTCGCTCATCGCCGATCGTCGCCGAGCCCCGGGGCTCAGGCGCCGCCCCGCAGCTTCGCGGTCTCGGCCTCGTCCACGCGCCAGGTGGCGGTGTCGACGGCCACGCCGTAGTCGTCGCGGGCCTTCTGCTCCGACACCAAGCCGTTCCGCACGTCGCGCAGCACCTTCTCGGCCGGCCGCTTGTGGGGGTCGCCCCAGCCGCCGCCGCCGCCCGCCTGCTGGAAGTAGACGGTGCCCGCGGCCACGTTCGGCACCAGGTCCTTGGTGGTGGGGATGTGCTCCGTGCCGTCCGGCAGGGTGAGCCTGATGATGTTGAGCGTGCCCTCCTTGCCGCCCTGGGCGCCCCGCGACGGTTCCACGTCGCCGTCGCCGAAGGTGACCAGGTTGACCGTGCCGCCCACCTTGTACTCCATCTCCACGCCCACGCCGCCACGCCAGTGGCCGGCGCCGGCGGAGTCCTCCCAGAGTTCGTGCTTCAGGAGCAGGTGCGGGGTCTGCTGCTCGAACATCTCGTAGTCCTGGTCGAGCACGCCGCCCGAGGCGTCGATCATGCCGATGTGGTCGTAGCCGTCGGCGCCGTAGATGCCGCCCGAGCCACCCTTCATGCCCATGAAGTTGATGTCGACGAAGGCCTCGCCGCCTTTGCGCGGGTCTTTCCCCGTGGTGAGACTGCAGAGGAGCTCGCCCCATTCGGCCGTGACCCGCTCGGGGATCACCGGCCCCAGCGCCCGCATGATGGCGTCGGCGTTGTTGGGACAGAGGTGGTTGCCGTAGGTGGTTGCCGCGGGGTAGGCGGCGTTCAGGATGGTGCCCTCGGGGATGGTGATGGTGATGGGGCGCACCATGCCCTGATTATGCGGGATGTCGGGGTTGACCATCTGCAGGAAGGTGAGGATGGTGGCCGAGGCGCTCGAGGCGTAGGTGCCGTTGACGAAGCCCGGCGTCTGGCCGTCGGTGCCGGTGTAGTCGAAGGTGATGTGGCCGTCGTCCACCGTGACCTTGACGCGGATGGTGGACTTGCTGCCCGGGGTCTTACCGTCGAAGAAGGCGTCGGCCTCGCCCGTGTACACGCCGTTCGGGATCGAGCGGATCTCCTGACGCATCATGCGCTCGGTGGAGTCGAACAGGAACTTCTTGTGGGCCTCGAACACCTCGAGCCCGTAGCGCTCGACGATGCGCAGCACGCCCCGCTCGCCCACCACGCAGGAGCCGATCTCGGCCCGCATGTCTTCCTCGACGATGTCGAGGCGGATGTTCGCGAAGATGAGCTCCCACACGTCGCGGCGCAGGACTCCCTTGTCGTACACCTTCACCGGCGGGATGCGCAGGGTCTCCTGCCACACCTCGGTGGCCAGCGGGTTGTAGCCGCCCTGCACGTTGCCGCCGATGTCGGCCTGATGGCCCTTGACCGCGGCCCAGGCCACCAGCGTGTCGCCGTGGAAGATGGGTTTGTAGACGGCCACGTCGTTGTTCTGGTTGCCCATGGAGAAGACGTCGTTGTGGAAGATCACGTCGCCGGGATGCACATCGTCGCCGTAGTAGTCGATGATGTACTTGCACACCGGAGCCAGGCTGAAGGCCAGGATGGGCAGGTTCTCGGTCTGCTCGAGCATGTTGCCCTCGGCGTCGTAGAGCCCGGTGACGAAGTCCTTGGCCTCGCACAGGATGGGGGACCGGGTGGTCCGCGTCATGGCGATGCTCATCTCCTCGGTGATGCTCTTCAGGCGCTTCTGGAGGATGCTCACCAGCACGCGGTCGATGGTGATGCCGTCGACCGTGGCGGCGCCGCCCGCGTTGGTGGCGCCGGCCGCGCCCGTGGAACCCGTCGAACCGGCGGCGCCCGCGGCGCCCGTCACGTCGTTGCTCATCGCTCCACCCCTCCCGCCGTCGCGGCGTGCGCCCCGAGGACGCGCCCCAGCACTTCCTCCTCACGCTCGCGCAGGTAGATCGTATAGGTGCCCAACTGGTCTACCACCACGGAGAACTCCGGGGTGACGAAGGTGGTGGTGTTCACCTGCTCGATGATCGCCGGCCCCTGCAGACGATGACCGAAGTGCAGCTCCATGCCGTCGTACACGTCGACCTCGGCGAAGCGCTTCTCGTTCGGCAGGTAGACCCGCCTCGTGCCCTTGTGCGCGGCGCTCGGGTCGGGCCCCACGTAGGGCTCTGGTGTGAGGCTCGGCTTCTCGGTGTCGCCGACGGCGACCAGGCGCATGTTGATAAGTTCCACCGGGGTGCCCTTGTCCTCGAGCGAGTAGCCGTAGAGCGTGTCGTGCGCCGTGTGGAAGCGCGAGACCACACCCGAGAGGTCGCCGGACATGACCTCATCCCAGGCGGCCGGCACGTTCACCTCGTGGTACTGGCGCAGGTAGCGCAGCTCGAGGCTCGGCTGGTACGTGATGCGGTCTTCGGTGATGCCCTCGGAGAGCAGGAGGCCCCGGCCCGCCTCGCGCATCTGGCGGAAGAGACGGCCGTAGCGATCGTGGTCGATCAGGTTGACGCGCACCGGGTAGGTGCGCACGAAGTCGTGGCGCAGGTCGGAGCGCAGCATACCCGCCGCGCAGAAGATCGAGGACTCCCGCGGCACCAGGATCACCGGAATCGAGAGCGCGAGCGCGATCATGCAGGCATGGTTCGGTCCGGCGCCACCCGCCGTCACCAGCGGGAAGTCGCGGGGGTCGTAGCCGCTGTTCACGGCGATCTCGCGCACGGCCGCGGCCATGCTCACGTTGATCACCTCGTACATGCCGCCCGCAGCCTCCTCCATGGAGAGGCCCATGGGCTTGGCCACGCGCTCCTCGATGGCGCAGGCGGCGGCGGTGACGTCGAGCTTGAGACGTCCGCCCGCAAAGAAGTCGGGGTCGAGGTAGCCCAGCACCAGGTCGGCGTCGGAACAGGTGGGCTCCCGGCCGCCCCGGCCGTAGCAGGCCGGGCCCGGGTCGGCGCCCGCGCTCTGCGGGCCCATGCGCAGCAGACCCACCTCGTCGATCCACCCGATGGAGCCGCCGCCGGCGCCGATGGTCACCACGTTCAGCATGGGCAGGCTGATGCGCAGGCGATTGATCTGGCCCTCGGTGGTGGTGAGAGGCTCGCCGTCTTTGATCAGGGCCACGTCGAAGCTGGTGCCGCCCATGTCGCAGGTGATGCAGTCCTGGTAGCCCTGCCCTTGGGAGAAGGCCAGGCCGGCCACCGGCCCGCCGGCCGGGCCTGAGAGCAGGGTCATGGCGGGGCGGTCCATCGCCGATTGAGGCGCGATGACCCCGCCGTTCGAGGCCATGATCAGCAGGATGCCCTCGAAGGCGAAGGAGTCGAGCCGCGCGATCAGGCTGGTGAGGTAGTGGGTGAGCACCGGGCCGACGTAGGCGTTCAGCGCCGCCGTCGAGACCCGGTCGTAGAAGCGGATGGCCGGCGCCACGTCGGCCGACACCGAGAGGAAGGCCTCCGGCATCGCCGCGCGCACCAGCTCGGCGGCGCGGTGTTCGTGGGCCGGGTTGGCGAAGGAGTTCATGAAGCAGATCGCCACCGCTTCGACGTTCTCCTTCTGGAACTCGGCGATGGCGGCCGCAACTGAGTCTTCGTTCAGCTCTTCGATCACGTGGCCCGCGTAGTCGAGGCGTTCGTCCACGGGCAGGCGCAGGTAGCGCTCCACCACCGGACGGGCGTTCTCGTAATGATTGTTGTATTGCTCCTCACGGATGCCGCGCCGCATCTCGAGCGCGTCGCGCACGCCGCGCGTGGTGAGCAGGCCGGTCTTCGCCCCCCGGTAGGTGAGGGTGGCGTTGGTGGTGACCGTCGTGCCGTGCACGATGGTGGTCACCTGCTTGAGGAAGTCCGCGGTCGAGAGACCCGCGTCGCCCGCCATCTCCTCGATGCCCTCGATGGTGGCGATGGACGGGTCCTTCGGCGTGGAGAGCACCTTGTAGATGGAGCTCGTGCCGTCGTCGCGCGTGAGCAGGAAGTCGGTGAAGGTGCCTCCGACATCGATACCGATCTTGTACACCGGCGGGCCCCCTTAGAAGATGCTGGGTTCGTCGAATTCGCCGTACACGTCGCGGAAGACGTCGGACATCTCCCCCACGGTCGCGTAGGCCTTGCAGGCGTCCACCAGCGCGGGCATCACGTTCTCGCCGGCCCGGGCCGCGCTCTCGAGCGTCTTCAGGGCTGCGGCCACGGCCGCGGAGTCGCGGGTGCGCTTCAGTTCGACCAGGTCGGCCAATTTCTCCTCCGCCCAGGCCTCGTTGTATTCGTGGAGCTCCACGTCGGCGTCCTCGGACTCGGCGTACTTGTTCACGCCCACCTTGATCAGCTCGCCGCGCTGTACGTCGCGCTCGAACTCGTAGGCCTGCCAGGCCACCTTGCGCTGCAGGTAGCCGCTGGTGATGGCCTTGACGATGCCGCCCTGCTCCTCGATCTCGCCCATCTCCTCCCAGATCTTCTCTTCCATCTGCTTGGTGAGCGTCTCGATGAAGTAGGAGCCGGCGAGCGGGTCGACCGTGTCGCGCATGCCCACCTCGTCCATGAGGATCTGCAGGGTGCGCAGCGAGAGCAGTGCCGAGCGCGGGGTGGGGATGGTGAAGGCCTCGTCGAAAGAGCACAGTGCCGTCGACTGGGCCCCCGAGAGGGCGGCGGCGAGGCCGTAGAAGGCGCCACGCATGATGTTGTTTTCGGGTTCCGCTTTGGTGAGCCCCGAGCCGCCGCCCGCGAACAGGCCGCGCAACCACAGGTTCTTGGGGTTCTTCACGTCGTACTTCTCGCTGAGGTTCTTCGCCCACACCTTGCGGCCGGCCCGGAACTTGGCCACCTGTTCCCACAGGTTGCCGAAGATGTTGAAGTTGAAGCTGAAGCGGCCCACGAACTCCTCGGGCGCGTAGCCGCGCTTGGCGACCTCGTCGATGTAGGCGTTCGCGATCAGGAAGGCGTACGCCATCTCCTGAGCCGGCGTCGCCCCGCTCTCGCGGATGTGGTACCCGCACACCGACACCGGGTTGGTGCGCGGCATGGTGGTCATCGAGTACTCGATGGTGTCGCCGATCAGCTTCACCGCCGGCTCCAGGGCGTAGATCCAGGCGCCCCGTCCGATGACCTCCTTGAGGATGTCGTTCTGCGGGGTCGCGGAGATCTTGGTGCGGTCGAAGCCGAGCTTCTCGGCGACCGCCTGGTACATGGCCAGCATGATGGAGGCAACGGCGTTGATGGTGAGACCCGCGCCCACCTTGTGCAGGTCGATGCCGGCGAAGGCCACCTCGAAGTCGCGCAGCGAGTCCACCGCCATGCCCACCCGGCCAACCTCGCCCAGCGCCAAGGGATGGTCGGAGTCGAGCCCCATCTGCGTGGGCAGGTCGAAGGCCACGTTGAGGCCGGTCTGGCCGTGGTCGATCATCATGCGGAAGCGCTCGTTGGTCTCCCGGGGAGTGCCGAAGCCCGTGTACTGGCGGGTGGTCCACTCCCGGGTGCGGTAGCCCTCGGAGAAGAGGTTGCGGGTGAAAGGATACTCGCCCGGCGCCCCGAGGTCGGTCTCGTAGTCGAAGCCGATCTCTTCCAGGTCGGCGGGGCCGTAGGCCGGCTTCACGTGGATGCCCGACGACAGGATCACGTCGTCGATGCCACCCTTCTCGTTCTTGATGTAGCGTGCGACATCCATCATAGGCTCCTAACCCACCAGCGCCTTGATGGCGTCGGTCATCTGATGCAGGTCGGCGCCGCCGGGGAAGACCCCTTTGACGCCCATCTCCTCGAGCGCGGCCACGTCCCGCTTGGGGATGACCCCGCCCACGCAGACCGCGATATCGTCGACGCCCTCCGCGGCCAGGAGCTCCATGAGCCTCCGGCAGATGGGAAGGTGCCCGCCCGAGAGGATGGAGAGACCGATGACGTCCACATCCTCCTGCACGGCCGCCGCCACGATGGCCTCGAGGGTCTGGTGGAGGCCCATGTAGACCACCTCCATGCCCGCTTCCTTCATGGCGATGGCCACGACCTTCGCCCCTCGGTCGTGTCCGTCGAGACCCGGCTTGGCCAGCAAGACCTTGACCGGCACGATAGTAGCCGTCTCATTCACTCGTCATCTCTCCCTCGACCGTCAACTCGTGGCGGCGCGGACCTGCTCGGTCAGCGCCGGAAGCACCTGCAGTACGTCGCCCACCACCCCGTAGTCGGCATACTCGAAGATGGGCGCCTTGGGGTCGGTATTGATGGCGACCACGACCTTGGCCGTGTCCATGCCCATGGTGTGGTGGATGGCCCCCGAGACGCCGCACGCGATGTAGAGCGTGGGCGACACCGTCTTGCCGCTCTTGCCCACCTGGTAGGCGTGCTCGGCGAGCCCCGCGTCGACCAGGGCCCGGCTGTAGCCGACGGCCCCCTCCAGCGCCGCGGCCAGGTCTTCCAAGAGGCCGAAGTTCTCGGGACCCTTCATGCCGCGGCCGCCGGTCACCACCACGGCGGCCTCTGTGAGATCGGCCTTGCGGGTCCCACCCTCGCGGCGCTCCACCAGCTCCACGCGCGAGGCCGCCACCGGCGCCGCCACCTCTTCCACGGCAGTGGTAAGGCCCGCCGGCACCATGCCGGCGTCGAAGCTATGGGGGCGGAAGGCGGCCAGCAGCAGCCCGTCGGCCGGCACGGTGTTGGTCACGTAGGCCTTGCCGCCGTATACCGGGCGCGAGATCTCGAGGGCGGCGCCCTCGTCGGAGGCGCCTGTGCCCTCGCCGCTCACGCGCAGGTCCACGCAGTTCGTGAGCGCCCAGGCGCCGAGACGCGCCGCCAGACGCGGCATGACCTCACGGGTGCGGCCGCCCTCGCCGAAGAGCACGGCACGCGGCGTGACCGCCGCGATGGCGACGCCGAGCGCCTCCACCCACGGGTCGGCGGAGAAGGGGGTGAGTTCGGGCGCGGTCAGCGCCAGCACCCTATGAGCCAAGCCATCGAGCTTCGCCTTCAGGGTGACCTCGGGGCCGGCCACGACGGCGGTCACTTCGCCGCCGGTGGTGGCAGTGATGGCCCGCGCCACAGCCAGGAGCTCGTAGGTGGCGGGGCGGAACTCCTCGCCCCGTGCCTCGCAGATAACGTAGAAGCCGCTCATAGTACTTTCGCCTCCTGCCTGAGCAGGCGTACGAGTTCGGCGGCCGCTTCCGCCGGCTCGCCCTCGATCATCTTCACCGGGGGACGCTTTCCGACGGTGCGGTACGAGGCCACCGGCAGGACGGGGTGGGCCTCCACGCCGAGCGTGGCCAGATCGGTGCGCGGTATCTGCACCTTCATGGCCTTCATGGTGCCGGCCATGCCGGGCACGCGGGGCTCGGCCAGGCCTTTCTCCGCAGTAACGAGGGCGGGCAAGGGCAGGCGGAGCACCTCCTCACCCCCGTCGATCTCGCGCGTCACGAGCACGGAGCCGCCGTCGACCTCGAGGCCGATGGCCCGAGTCGCGCAGGGCAGGCCCAGGATCTCGGCGACCATGGGGCCCACGAGGCCGGCCTCGTCGTCGGTGGCCTGCTTGCCGGCGATCACCAGGTCGGCCGGCTCGAGGGCGACGGCCGCGGCCAGCGCCCGGGCGATGGTGAGGGAGTCGGCGCCTTCGAGGCCGGCGTCGTCCACCAGGAGGGGCGACTCGATGCCCATGGCGACCGCGCGGCGCATGGCCTCCACGCCGACGCCGGCGCCCGCGCCGACGGCCGCAGTGGTGGCGCCT
Organism: uncultured Actinomycetes bacterium; assembly: GCA_947085635.1. Lineage (GTDB taxonomy): Bacteria > Actinomycetota > Thermoleophilia > RBG-16-64-13 > RBG-16-64-13 > JAHJSA01. The sequence goes on from CAMTXC010000028.1 coordinate 12,577, forward strand.
TCGGTCTCTTTGAGCTTCAGGGCGGCCTCCACGGCGATCTCGTCGAAGAAGTTCAGCCCCCGACGCTTCTCGACCTCGAGGCCCGACCCGTCCCCGGTCACCTTGACCGCGGCCTCCAGATCGGGAACCTCCTTCACCAGCACGACCACTCTCACTGCCTTCCCCCTCCTTGCTCCGTCTTCAGTGGGGCGTTGCTGCCGCCCCGATCACTCGTCCGGTTGGACACCAGCCCCATCACTCGTCCCGTGGGGCGCCCCACGCGCAGGTCGCGAGCGCTCGATCGGCCGCACCGCGGCGGCTCACGGTTCGAGTCCGCCAGACCGCCCGCCGGGCCGCCACCCGAAGGTGCGGGTCGCGGCCCGTCCGCAGGGCCGCGCCCGGCGTCACCGGGCCCGGGTGACCGCACAGGCGGCGGCTCCCGTCGCGACCGGCGTGGCGTCAGCGCCTGTCGCCCACGATCTCCTTGCCCAGGAAGTTCTTCAGGATCTCGTGCGTACCGCCGCCGTACAGCAGGAAACGCGCGTCGCGGAAGTACCGCTGCGGCCCGTACTCGTGGGCGAAGCCGTTCGCGCCGTAGATGCGGGTGACCTCGTCGACCACCTTGCAGCACATCTCCACCGAGAACATCTTGGCCATGGCCGCTTCCAGCTTCGGCTGCTCGCCCTGGTCGATCATCCACGCCGCCTTGTAGAGCAGCATGCGCGCGGCCTCCATCTCGGTGGCCATCTCTGCGAACTTCGCGCGGATCAGCTGGAACTCACCGATGGGCCTGCCGAAGGCCACGCGCTTGCGGGCGTAGTCGAGCCCGTCGTCGAAGGCGGTGCGGGCCAGACCGATGCCCATGGCCCCGGTCATGCAGCGGATCTCGTTCAAGATCTCACCCAGGTAGACCACGCCCTTGCCTTCTTCGGCGCCCAGCAGGTTCTCTTCGGGCACGAACACGTCCTCGAAGACGAGTTCGCCGGTGACCGTGCCCCGGCAGCCGAGCTTGTGCAGCACCTGACCGGCCGAGAAGCCGGGTGTGCCCTTCTCGACGAGGAAGAAGTTGAGGGCCTTCATCCCCTTCGCGGGGTCGGTGGTGGCGAGCACGGTGGCGAAGTCGGCCAGCGGGCCGTTCGTGATCCAGTTCTTGGTGCCGTTCAGCACCCAGCCGCCGTCCACTTTCTTGGCGCTGGTGCGGGTGCCGGCGAGGTCGGAGCCCGATTGATCCTCGGTGAAGCACACCGTGCTGATCTTCTCTCCGCGCAGAGCGGGGAGCAGGCAGCGCTCCTTGATCTCGTCGTTCCCCCAACGGTAGACGAGGTGGGTGCCCATCAGCATGTTCATGATCACCGATTGCGCGAAGCCGATGGACGCCCGGCTCATCTCCTCGTAGAAGATCATGCTGGTGACAGCGTCGGCCGCCATGCCGCCGAGCTCCTCGGGGTAACGCAGGCCCAGGTAGCCGAGCGACGTGAACTCCTTCCAGAGCTCCATGGGGAACTCATCGGTCTCGTCGATGTGCTCCACGTGCGGCATGATCATGCGGTCCACGGTGTCGGCCACCGTCTTGCGGAAGAACTCCTGCTCTTCGGTCAACCGAAAATCCACGACAAGCCTCCTAGATCGCACCGTCGGCGGCCAGGGCCGTCAACTCTTCGCCGCTCAGACCGAGTGCCCCGCCGAAGATGGCCTCGTTGTGCTCGCCGAGCCGGGGCGGGAACTTCATCATGCCACCGCTCGCCTCGAGGAACGGGGTGCGCACCGGCGGCGGCGCCAACGTCACCTCGAACCCGGTGACCGGGTCGACGCTACGCAGGAGCTTCGGCGCGATCGCCGGGTCTTCGCAGACCTGGTGCACGTTCTGCACGTCGGCGATGGGGATGGTGGCCTCGCGGAAGGTCTCGAGCAGGTGCGCTGTGCTGAAGGTGCTCGTGACCGCCGCCAGCTTCTTGTTGAGCTCGACCATGTCGACGATGCGGCCGGCATTGGTCTCGTAGGCGGGGTCGGCCATGCTTTCGAAGCCGGGCACGGCCAGGAGTCGCTGCCACTGCACGTCGTTGCCGAGGGCGATGTACACGTAGCCGTCGACCGAGGGGAACACGCTCACCGGGCCGAAGAACTCGTGCGTGTTGCCCCGACGGGTCATCGTGCGCCCGAAGGTGCGGCCCATGGTGATGGGCTGGGTGAGCCACGAGGTTGTGGAGTCGATCATGGCCATGTCGATGCGGGACCCCTCACCCGTGAGCGCCCGCTTGTAGAGCGCCTTCATCACCTGCCCGTAGGCGTGCTCGCTGGTGCCCATGTCGGGGAGCGGTATGCCCACCACCTGCGGGTCGTGTCCGGCCTCGCCGGTGAGGTCCATGAGACCGCCGCGCGCCTGCAGGATGGGGTCGTAGGCCGCCTCGTTCGAGTCGGGGCCGAAGCCGGTGATGCCCAGCCAGATCAGGTCGGGCTTCGCCGCGCTCAGCGTGGTGTAGTCGATGCCGAGCGGCCCGTAGTTCTTGGGCAGCTGGTTGGTGGCGAACACGTCCACGTCGAGCTCCACGATCAAGCGACGGAGGAGCTCCTGAGCCCGCGGGTCTTTCAGGTTGAGGGTGAGCGCCTCCTTGCCGCAGTTCACGGCGAAGAAGTAGCTGCACATCTTCTTCTCTTCCTCGCGGAACGGCTCGCCTATGAGCCGGTTCGGGTCGCACATCTTAGGGTGCTCGAGCCGGATCACCCGCACGCCGTCCTGGGCGAAGCGGTACGTGAGGTAGGGGAGGACGGTGGCCTGCTCCAGGCTGAGCACGGTGAGGCCGGAGAAGACGTCCTGCGGGCTGTCGCTCATGCGGATGCCTCCGAAAGAAGATATAAGGTCACGTGGTCGTCGCTCACCTGATAGGCCTGCTCGAGGGTGACCCCGTCGGGGTTGAACAGCCATTGGAAGACGAACCCCTCGGTGAGGGCCACGATGGTCGCTGCCTCGAGCTTCACGTCGACGGGACGAAACTCTCCGCTCCGCACGCCGTCGGCTATGGTCATCTCGACGTAGCGGAGCACGGTCTGGTAGATAACCCGTGTGTAGTTGCGCACGCAGGCTTCGCGCGGCGCCTGCGCTAGGAAGTCCACGAGCACGATGTAGTAGTGGCGCGTGCGCTCCTCGCTGTCGAACAGGTTGCGGAAGTTCAGCCGGAGCCGCTCGCGCGCTGAGAGGTCGCTCTCGTAGACCTCCTTGAGCTCGCCTTCCAGCTTCCCCACGATCTTCTCGAGCACCGCGCGGAAGAGGTTCTCTTTCTTGGGGTAGTGGTATGAGACTAAGCCTTTGCTCACCCCCGAGAGCTGCGCCACCTCGTCGACGGTGGTGCCGTCGTAGCCCTTCTTGAGGATGAGCCGCAGAGCGGACTCGACGATCACCTCCCGCTTGGTGGGCTCGGCCGTGCGCTGCCTCACACGAGCATCTCCGCACCTAGAGCCGCGCCCCGCGAGAAGGCTTCCCGGTTGAGGGCCACGAACCGTTCGGGCACGAGCCGCTCGATCACACCGAGCCACAGGTCGTGCTCCATGCCGAGGTCGACGGCCAGCAATCCCAGCAACACCACGCCCGAGAGGGCCGCGTTGCCGAGTTCGCGGGCCACGTCGGTGGCGTCCACCCACACGAGCCTGCCGGCGCGAGTGAGCAGAAGACGCTGGATCTCGCTCTCGTCGGGATAGCGGGCCACCCCCATGTTCACGGGAGGCGGCGGGATGCGGTACCGGTTCACGATCACCTCGCCGCCGGGCTTCAGGAACTCGATCCAGCGGCCCACCTCGAGCATCTCGAAGCCGAGAAGGAAGTCCACCTCGCCCTTCTCGACCGTGGCCGAGTACACCTTCTCGCCCCAGCGCACCTGGCTTTCGACGCCGCCGCCGCGCTGGGCCATGCCGTGCACTTCCGACTTCTTCACGTCGTAGCCTGCCTCGAGGCCCACTTCCACCAGGATGTCGCTGGCCAGGATCGTCCCCTGCCCGCCGACTCCCGCCAGCACGAAATCGACCTTCTCCAAGGTCATCACTCCTCACCTCCGTCGGTCCGGTTGGACACGATGGCGTCGCGCGGGCACACGGTCACACAGTAGTTGCAGCCGTTGCACAGGATGTCGTCGATCTCGACGTGGTCGCCCCGGTTGATGATGGGGGCGCAGCCGATGTTCAGGCAGGTGCCGCAGTTGTTGCACAACTCGAGATCCACGTGCGGTGCCGCGTTGCGCTCCTTCGTCTGGAGGACGCAGTTGTAGCGCGCCACCACCACCGAGGGCTCGGGGGAGTCCAGATGATCTTTGAGCACCCGCCGCACTTCGTCCAGGTCGTAGGGGTCGAGGGTGTCGACCTTGCTGAAGCCGAAAGCCCGCGCCACCGCTTCGATGGACACCGTGGGGCTCTCGTCGCCCATCATGGTGGCGCCGGTGGCGGGGTTGGCCTGGTGACCTGTCATGGCGGTGATGCGGTTGTCGAGCACGATCACCGTGCTCACTCCCTTGTTGTAGGCGATGTTGACCAGCGGTGGCAGCCCGCCGTGGAAGAAGGTTGAGTCACCGATCACCGCGACGGTGCGGTCTTTCACGCCCACCAGGTCGGTGCCGTGCACCACGCCGATGCCGGCGCCCATGGCCCCGCAGGTGTGGGTGGCGTTCAGGGGCGGCGCCGCGCCCAGCGTGTAGCAGCCGATGTCGCCGAAGACCATGGCACGCAGGCGCTGGAGCACGTAGAAGATGGGCCGATGGGCGCAGCCGGGGCAGAGCATCGGCGGGCGACCGGGGAGGGTGGCCGGGTCGAGCATGGCCACATCGCCCGATCCGTTGCCGCCGCCGTTACCGTTGCCCGCGACAGCTGCTCCGTCGCCCAAGCCCCCGGCGGCGGTGTCGCCCGAGCCCGCGGCGCCGGTGGTGCCTTCAGGCAGGCCGTTGATGACGATGGGAGCGCCGCCGGTCGAGACCGGCACGCGGGCCTCGACGAGACCGGCCGTGACGGCGCGCTCGCGCACCAGCTCGGTGCTGAACTCACCGCAGAGCGGGAACATGTCCTTGCCTCGCGCCGGGATGCCCAGCAGGCGGATGTGGTGCTCGTAGATGGGGTCCAGCTCCTCGACCACCACGACCTGGTCGACCATGCCCGCGAGCGTGTGGAACAGCTCGGTGGGCAGCGGATAGGCCAGCCCCAACTTGAGGAAGGTGGCGTCGGGGAAGACCTCACGGGCGTACTGGTAGGCGATGCCGCTCGCCACGATGCCCAGGCGGGAGTCGCCCGGCTCGATGCGATTCAGCCCGCAGGTCTCGGCCCACGCCGAAATGTCCAGAAGCTTCTGCTCGACCTCGCGGTGCATGCGGCGCGCGTTCATGGGGAGCGGGATCTGCTGACTCGGGTCGCGGTCGTACTTCACGGTCTCGTGAGGCGGCTGCATTGGGGTCAGCTCGTCCATGACCTCGAGTGGGGTACGCGAGTGCGAGAGACGCGTCACCGAGCGCAGGATCACGGGAGTCTTGAACTGTTCGCTGAGTTCGAACGCCGCCTTCATGAACTCGGCGCCCTCGGCGCTGTCGCCCGGCTCCACCACGGGCAGCTTCGCGAAGCGGCCGTACTGGCGGGTGTCCTGCTCGTTCTGCGAGCTGTGCATGCCGGGGTCGTCGGCCACCGCTACCACGAGGCCGCCACGCGGGCCCGTGAACACGATGGAGAAGAGCGAGTCGGCGGCCACGTTCAAGCCCACGTGCTTCATGGTGCAGAAGACCCGCTCGCCCGCGTACGAGATGCCGGTGGCCACGTCCAGCGCCACCTTCTCGTTGGTGGCCCACTCCGCGTGCACGCCGGGATACGCACTGAACGCCTGAAGTATCTCGGTGCTCGGCGTCCCCGGGTAGCCCACCCCATAGCCGCAGCCCGCAAGGTAGGCTCCGTAGCCGATGGCTTCGTTACCGGACAAGAGCTTCTTCACATGTCCCCCATTCCGCTGGCCGTCAAAGAGCACGGCCGGTGACTAACCTGTCGGCGGGTCCGGCGAGATTCCGCGAAGTGGGAAGGGGAAGACTCGGCGATGATCCACCGACGCTCCGCGACCCCCCGCGAGAGAAACCCCTTCGGGACCGCGCCCGGCGCCCGCACCGGCCGCCGACACGTTCCTGACTGTACGTACAGTCGGATTTCATTCTAAGGAGGGTTCGGCCGCAAGTCAAGGGGGAACGGCGACGGGTTGGGCGTACAGTCAGGGGTGGAGCCGGCCGGCCCCGCGCTGGAGTAGGCTCTTCACAGGTTCGCGAAGGTCTCGCAGGCGAGCGCTCCACGGAGGCTGTGTGTTACACTGTCTTACATGAGGAGAACCGTGACCATTCGTCTGGATGAAGAGCTGGAGCGCGCGCTGAGCTTGGTAATGGCCCGCACCGGCCGGACTCGGAGCGAGGTCGTCCGCGACGCGTTGCGTCGCCAGCTGGCGCTTCAGGAGTTCAGGGAGCTCCGCACTCAACTCCTGCCGTACGCCGAGGCCCGCGACCTGCTGACCGACGAGGACATCTTCGCGATCGTCTCGTGAGGGTCTTTCTGGACACGAACGTGCTCGTCGGCGCGTTCGTCACCCGGGGACTCTGCGCGGACGTGCTGGAACTCGTCCTCACGGAACACGAGCTGGTCGTCGGCGAGGCAGTGCTGGCCGAGTTGAAGCGCGTGCTGATCGAGAAGCTTGCGGCTGAGTTCTCGTTGGTCAAGAGGACCGAACGACTCTTGAGGCAGCAATCGGTCGTGCCGCACCCCGCGACTCACCTATCGCTGGGTCTGTGTGATCCCGATGACGAGTGGATCGTCGCCTCCGCTGTTGCCGGACAGGCCGATGTCCTCGTGACGGGCGACGCGGACCGCCTCGAGGCGCAAGACCGCATGCCCATCCTGGTGGTCTCCCCGCGGGAGTCCTGGCGGCTCCTCCGCGGGGGTGATGCCGGCAGCGGGTGAGCGTCGGCACCACTCGCCTACCCGGGCGACCCACCGATGACCCCGACCCAGGTCTACCCTCCGCGGCGCGCGGGCTGCGCGGACGCGCTTGCTCGGCGAAAGGCAGGGACGAGCCTGATCCGAACGGAACCGGGGAGCGAGTCAGAATGGGCGATTTTCTAAAGGCTGAGTGGCATAATATCCCCGTATTCCTAAAGCCTGATGGAGATTCTATGGAGGCAGACGATGCACCGGAGGCTTTCTCAGGCACTGGTCCGATGGAAGGATGAACCACGGCGCAAGCCCCTGATCCTCCGTGGCGCCCGCCAGGTGGGCAAGACGTGGTTGTTGGTGGATTTCGGCCGGACCCACTTCACTGGGCGCACCCATCTTGTGGATTTCGAGAAGCGTCCTGCATTTCGAACCGTTTTCGAACGCGATCTTGATCCCCGAAGGATCGTCGCCGAGCTTGAGCTTCTGCTCAACGAACGCATCACGCCGGTAGAGGATCTTCTCGTCTTGGATGAGATACAGGCGTGTCCGCGGGCGATCATGGCGCTCCGGTACTTCTACGAGGATCTTCCCGGACTCCACCTGGCGGCCGCCGGTTCGCTGCTGGAATTCGCCATGCGAGATATCTCTTTCCCGGTGGGACGGGTACAGTCGATGACGGTCCGGCCGATGACTTTCGCCGAGTTTCTCAGGGGGCTGGGGAACAGCCCGCAGGCCGATCTGGTTTCGGCACCCGCGGGCCCAGTGCCTCCGGCTGTCCACGGCGAACTCATACAGTTGTTGAAAACCTACTTCATCGTGGGTGGCATGCCGGAGAGCGTGAGGACGTTTGCCGAGACCGGGAGCATTCAGGCGGCGCAGGAGGTTCTAGCCGACCTGGTCGCCACCTATCGCGACGACTTCGGGAAGTACGCTCCCCGCGCCGACAAGCTTGGAATGAATGCGGTGCTGAGGGGCGCGGCGGCAGGGGTGGGCAGTCAGATCAAGTACAGCCGTCTCGCCGAGATCGTATCGGGACCCACATCGCGACGCGATCTCGAGCTTCTTCAACTCGCACAACTCGTCCACAAGATCCGGGCCACGAGCGCCGCCGGACTGCCCCTGGCCGCCTCCGCATCGGACTCCCGCTTCAAGGTCGTCATGCTGGATATAGGCATCATGCAGGAACTTTCCGGGCTGAACGCGAACGCGATCATGGCAGAGGACGATCTGCTCGCCGTGTACCGTGGCGCCCCGGCCGAGCAGTTCGTGGGGCAGGAGCTGCTCGCCGGCGGCCAGGCAGAGCTGTTCTTCTGGTCGAGAGAAGCAAGGAGCAGTTCGGCCGAGGTCGACTTCCTTGCGACCGTGGGGAGCGGGATCAGGCCCATCGAGGTGAAATCGAGCGCCGCGGGCCGGCTCCGCAGCCTTCACCTGCTGCTGGAGACCTTTCCGGCCTGCCGTCCGGGATACGTCCTGTCTACCCGCCCCTACGCGGAGCTTCCAGAACAGGGTCTTGTCTTTGCTCCGCTCTATTTCGCCGGGAGTCTTGCGCGAGAGTGACGGGGCGGGCGCCCCGGCCCGATCAGACGACGGCCGGAGGCACCACCGCATCGGGGCCGGTGAGCAACACGATGCTCTCGCGCCGCAGGCAGAGGTCGAGTGAACCGCCCGTTCTGATGGCGAGGGGCGCGTACGTGTATTCGGGGAACCGCACCTCGATCTCGTGCCCGTTCGCGAGGTCCACGCGCAGACTGGCGACGGTGCCGGTCGCGTGATGGTCCACCACGGTGCCGGTCACGCGGTTCGTCCTCAACGCCTCGCCCACCCGGCGATCGGGATAGAGCACCTTGACGTCCTCGGGTCGTATGTACACGGGCACCCGCTCGCCCACCTCGGCGTGCTGGGGCGGCGCCTCGAGAAGCAGCCCGTCCCAGTCGAGCAGCAGACCATCGGCGCTCGCCTCGACGACGAGGGCGTGAAACACGTTGCTCACGCCCACCACCTCGGCGGCGTGGAGGTCACGCGGACGCCGGAGCACCTCGTCCACCCGGCCGATCTGCTGCACCCGACCGTCCTGCACCACCGCCAGACGGTGGCCCACGCCGAACGCGTCTTCCAGATTGTGGGTCACACAGAGTACCACCAGGCCCAGGTCCGCCTGCAGTCGACGCAGATCCCGCTGCAGACGCTCGCGCATGGGCCGGTCGACGGCGGAGAAGGGCTCGTCGAGCAGCAGGATGCCGGGCCGAGCCGCAAGGGCTCGAGCCAGCGCCACGCGCTGCTGCTGGCCGCCCGACATCTCCCGCGGGAAGCGGTGGACAAGGTGTTGGAGGCGCATCGATTCGAGCAGGCCCGCGGCCTCGGGCTTCCCCCGCCCCTTGTGCCTGCGCAGCGGAAAGGCCACGTTCTCCAGAGCGGTGAGGTGGGGGAAAAGTGCGTAGCCTTGGAATACGTATCCCACCCCTCGTCGCCGGGCGGGCAGGTCGACGCGCTCGCCCGGGCGCGACCGCCTGAAGAACACCTCGCCGTCGAACTCGATCTCCCCCGCGTCGGGAGAGAGCAGCCCCGAAATGGCTTGGAGGGTGGTTGTCTTCCCTGCCCCCGAGGGACCGAACAACACGAGGATCTCGCTGCCCACCTCGAGTTCCACGTGGAGCTCGAAGGAGTCGTAGCGCTTCTCGATGTCGAGCCGCAGACGGGGCGTCACGAATCCCCCAACCGGCGCACGGCCCACAAACTGAAAAAGGCCAGCCCGGTCATCACCAGCACCAGCAGGTTCGCGGTGTCGTAGTCGCGGCGCTGCACCGCGTCGTAGATGAGCAGCGGCATGGTCTGCGTGCGGCCGGGGATGCTGCCGGCGACCATCAGGGTGGCCCCGAACTCACCGAGCGCCCGTGCACCCCCCAGCACCGACCCGGCCAGGACGCCGCGGCGCGCGAGGGGCAGGGTCACGCGGAAGAACACCCCCGGCTCCGACGAGCCCAAGGTGCGGGCGGCGTTCTCCAGGGTGGGGTCCACGCCGGCGATGGCGGCCTTGCCGGCCTGCACCATGAGCGGCAGCCCCACCACGAACGAGGCGAAGGCCGCGGCGTGCCACGTGAAGACCACTTCCAGCGAGAACCACTCGACCAGGGGGCCGCCGCTCCCTAGGAACACCAGCAGGTAGTAGCCCACGACGGTGGGGGGAAGCACGAGAGGGATCATGATGAGTGTCTCTACGACGCTCTTGCCGAAGAAGCGCGTGCGTGCCATGACGAGGCCAAGGGCCAACCCCACCACCACGATGGCGACGGTGGCCACCGCCGTCACCTTCAGCGATAAGAGCAGTGCCTCGGCGATCACCTATCGGCCCCAGATCCGCGGATTGCGGGCAGGCCGAACCCGTAGCGCGCGAGTACAGGACGCCCCACCGGGCCGTTGACGAACTCCGCGAACCGGCGCGCCTCCTCCGCCAAAGGCGACCCGGGGATCACCGCCACGGTCTGCTCAAGGGGGGAATGGAGGTCTTCCGGCAGGAGCACCCACGCGCCGTCTCCCTGCACGCTGAGCGAGCGGGCCACGATGGCCACGTCCGCGTTGCCCGAATCGGCGAACTGCAGGGCCTGCAACACGTTCTCGGCCATTACGATGCGCGGCAGAAGTTCCTCCCACAGACCGGCCGACTGTAACGCCTCCCGCGCGGCCACCCCGTAGGGCGCGTGATCGGGATTGGCGATGGCGATGCGCTTCACCTGGGGATCCGTCAGGTCGGTCAACCCCTCGATCTCGAACGGGCTGTCGGCCCGTGTCCACAGCGTGATCCGCCCGATGGCGTAGAGCGCTGTGTCGCCCTCGCCGACCACACCCGCGTCAATGAGCTCCTGCACGAACCTTCGGTTCGCCGAGAAGAAGAGATCGACGGGAGCACCCGCCACGATCTGCTGCGACAACTGACCGCTGGAGCCGTAGTTGAAGGTGACGTCCACCCCGGTCTGCTCGTGGTACAGGCGTCCGATCTCGTCGAGTGCCAAGGTGAGGTCGGAGGCCGCGGAGACTGTCAAGGTGACGGGCTCATCCGGGCTGGAGCCCGCCTCCCCCGCGCCCGCGCCCGCGCCCGCGCCCGCGTCCGCGCACCCGAGCATCGCGCCCGCCACGAGCGCCGCGCCCGCCACGAGCGCCATCACGACTGCGGCGAGCCGCACCAAGGACGGCCCCGCAGTGCGCGGCGCGGGCCTACTCACCACGGAGTCCGGCGGCGGGAGCGGCGGGGGACCCGCCGGCCCGGGCCCCACCCGCCTGGAAGCCGCCCAACAGCACGCCGGCCGCCTCCACGACGCCACCCGCCACCGACAGGGCCTTGTCCGAGACGGTGAGGCAGTGGCTTGGGTCGGCCCTCGGGTCAACGTCGGCCACCTTGAAGCCCTCGGTGACCTCGAGGCCGTCGTGCAGCAGTCCGCGAAGGACGCCGCTGATGGTCGTGACGACCGGTGCGTCGCCCACGTGACCCACCACATCCCCGGGGGCCACGACGTCGCCGATACAGCGAGCGGCCGTGAACCTGCCCGGCCCGGGTGCACGCAACACGCGCTCGGCGCCTGCTCCGCCGATCTCGCCGGGGATACCCGTGTTCGGAGCCGCCTCTCCCCGCCAGATCACGCGGCCCAGGTCGTGGCCGCGCATGGTCTCTACCACGGCGTGGCAGTCGACGCCCGCCGAGAAGCCCGGCCCGAGCGCCACGACCGCGGGTGCGTCGGTGATACGCGTGCCGGTGTTCCGCTTGGCAATGACGGCGTCCACGAGCAGGGCCGGGCTCATTCCGAGGGCAACTTCGGCGGTCGGGTCGATCATGAGGGCTACACGCCCTTCGGAGAGCGCGCGCCCGGCCGCCTCAGGCCCGTCCACCAGCTCCGCCTCAACGTGTTCCACGGTGAAGCGCCCCTCGTAGGCCGCTTCGGCGAACGCGACGGTGCGCCGTATGACCGTGGGTCTCTGCACCTCAGTCATGACCACGGCCATACCGACCCGGTGCAGGCGCAGCGCCACACCGGTCGCCAGGTCGCCGGCGCCCTTCACCGCGACGAGAATCCTACCGGTCAAGACCCACCCTCCGAGGCGACCGCCGCCGCCGTGGTCGCCGCCTGGGGCGCCGTGTCCCTCGGCTGGGGCGCTGCGTCGAACGGCGCTGCGTCGACCGGCGCCGGCTGCCCCGCCGACGGGACGGTGGCCTCGGCCGTGCCCGCCTCGGCCGTCGCCTGCGCAACCGACAGGGCCGCCGGACCGGCCGATCCGCCCTTGCCGTGGCGCTCGGCCACCACCTGCGCCAGGATGCTCAGGCTCACCTCGCCCGGGGTGTGACCGCCCAGGTCGAGCCCGATCGGGGCCTTGACCTTCGCCAGCACCTCGGCGGAGACACCCTCCTCCATCAACTCGGAGAGCACGGTCTTCACCTTGCCGCGGCTGCCGATCATGCCCACGTACCCCGCGCCCGCACCCGCCACCGAGCGCAGGGCGTCCTTGTCGTGCATGTGGCCGTGGGTCACGATCACGATGTGGGTGCGGTCGTCGATGGCCACCAGCTCGGCGGCGTCCTTGGGGTGACCCACGACGATGCCGTCGGCCAGCGGGAAGCGATCGGCGTTGGCGTATTCGGCGCGGGCGTCGAGCACGACCACCCGGAACTCGAGGGCCTTCGCCATGGGGCACAGCTTCTGGCTGATGTGCCCGGCTCCGATGATGAGAAGGGTGTCGGAAGGCACGTGCACCTCGAGGAACACCTTCACGTGCCCGCCGCACACCATGCCCAGAGCATGCTCCCCAGTGGGCCGCAGGTCATACTCCTTGATCTGCGAGACGCCGCGCTTGAGGGCCTCCACAGCGTCGACGATCACCTGAGCCTCGACCTTGCCGCCGCCTACGGTGTCTATGGTGCGCCCGTCGGCCATCACGATCATCTTGGAGTCGGCCTTGCGGGGGGTGGAGCCTACGGATTCGATGACGGTGGCCAGCACGAAGGGCGTGCCCTGTTCAGCCAGATCGGCCATCGCGCGATAGAGGTGGGTGGTTTCCAACGATACTCCTTACCTTGGCTCGACCGTCAAGACCGCCCGATGCGGTCGGACGATGCAAGATCCGGTCTTTGACGATCCAAGGGGGAAGTATAGCGTCGGAGCCGCGAAGGGGCATGCGACGAGGCGCGCAGCCCCCGGGCCGCGCGGGCATACGCGGCCCGGGTAGTCGAAGGCGCCGACGCTGCAGGCGCGTGTCGCGCCCGTGCGAGTCTGCGCTACCTCGCGAACCTGGCCCTCGGGTTGATAGGCTGGAAGACGCCGATGTTCAGGATAGTGAACCACATCAGCAGGTCGCCGATCAACCCGCAGGCGGCCAGGAACAGCAGAGCGCTGCTGCCCTCCTCGATGGTGAGCGCCAGCACCGTGGTGAGACCGAGGCCCACGAAGATCACGCCGCCCACGAAGGGCACCGAGTACTTGCTGAGGAGCAGCACCACCGACTCCCGCGCCGTGGCCGAAGCGCTCCACGCAACAGTGAGCAGCACCACGAGGAGCGCGAAGTTGAAGCCCACCAGCACGAGTTCCATGGTGTGAAGCGTACTCGTCGGCACCACCTCGTGCTCACCCACCTGGTTCGCGGCCATGACCAGCGCGAGCGTCGTGCCGCCCAGCAGCGAGTAGGTAGCCGCGAGGATCGGCATGAGAGCGCTGTGCCACAGCGGGATGCTGGGCGGCGTCGCGATGACAAACCCGTCGTACGCCATGACCACGGCCGCCGAGATGCCGGCGAGCACGGCGATCACGGTGAGGAGCCCGCTGTCGGCGCCACCGATGACGCCGGCCTTCATGGCCACCCAGAGCGTGCCGAACACGGCGAGGCCGATCATGGCGATGATGCCGCGACTGATCCAGGAAGTCTGCGGCTTCATGACGGCCCTCCAAAAGCGGAGGGGGTTGCCGAGGTAGGCGAAGTGCGCCGCGCCCTTGCCCACCACAGCGATCAAGAGCCCCACCAGCGCGCCGGCGGTGTACCCGGTCACGAGCGAGATCATGAAGAGACCGCCCCCGAGTCCTCCCAGGAAGAAGGCGAGCGGGATCAGCCAGCGCCACTCTGTCTGGGTGCGGAAGCCCATGACGAAGTTCTCGTTGTCCACTGGATACGACAGTGAAGTCTTCATTGTGGGTGTTCCCCCTTTGTCGTGGGCCCGCTATTCGAGGTAGAAGACGGAGGGATCGGTGCCCAACTCCGCCAGAGGCTGATATCCGTCCCGCCGCGCGATCTCGCGCCGCACCTCGGAGTCGGGGTCGTCAAGGTCGCCGAAGATACGAGCCACGGCCGGGCAGGTGACCACGCACGCGGGCTCCGCACCTTCGGCCACTCGATGCTCGCAGAACGTGCACTTCACCACGGTACCGCCTTGGAACTCCTGCAGCTTCACCTTCTCGAAGGGCGTCACATGGCCCGGGAACCACGTGTCTTTGGTCAGCTTCTCCTTGCTGATGTAGGTGCGGTGCTTGTACGGGCAGGCCACGTAGCAGGCCCGGCACCCCATGCACTTGTCGTCATCGACGAGCACCAAACCGTCGTCGGTGCGATACGTGGCTCCGGTAGGACACGCCGATTCGCACGGAGCGTCGTCGCAGTGGTTGCAGATGAGTGGTGTGTAGATACGTGTGACGTTCGGATACTTGCCGACCTCTTCGCTCACCGTCCTGGTGAAGAACACGCCCCGAGGCGTGCCGTTCTCCTGCTTGCACGCGACGGTGCACGCGTTGCAGCCGACGCATCGCTTCAGGTCGAAGGCCATCCCCCATCTAGTCATCAAATCCTCCGTGGAAGTCCGCGGTCCGTGTCACGGTCACCCGAGCCACCTCGTCACCCTCCGGCGATGAAGCGCACAATGTCCATGGCCAGGACCGTGTCGCCGTCTTCGAGCCGCGTGTCGAGCCCGGCCTTGCGCCGCACGCAGCCCCCGTTCAGCCTGATCATGTACTCGGGCCGCATCTCCCCGTCTTCCGTGAGGAAGTCAAGAAGCGTGCCGCCCTCACCCAAAGGCACGGAGCCGAGAACCTCGCCCACCGTGCCTCCCTCTGCTTCGACGGAGCGGAAACTCTCCGACCAGCCAAGACCGGCCCTCACAGAACCGAGCGCCACCAAGCTGACGTTCACCATTCGGAGACTCCCTCCCGACCCGGCCCTCACCCGGAGAGGCGGGTTACCTTCACTTTGGCCACCGACTCGAGACCGCCGGTAACCAGGCAGGTGTATTCGAGGTCGGCGGGCAGCAGCCGGTTGAAGTGGCCGCCGCCGGGCTTGATGATCGGGTGACCGTCGACGAACCGGCCCACGTAGTTCGACACGGCGATAGTCTCCGGATGGATGCCCTCGACGATCTTCACGTGACCCTTGATGGCGTCCTCTCTCGAGCTCATCTCCACTAGGTCTCCGTCGTTCAGACCCTTCTTCGCGGCGGTCACCGGGTTAATCAGCAGACCCATGTGGATCGGGTCGCGGTCGGCGATGTCGGCGATCCACGGTATAGAGGTGTTCTCCGCGAAGTTGAGCATCGTGTCCTTGAAGGTGATCGCGTACATGTCGTACTCGGGCGCCTCCAGGTGCACCGGGCCCACGCGGTCGTCTGGCACGGGTACGTACTGCGAGAAGTCCCACTCGATGGGGCAGTCGTTCTTCTCGAAATCGGCCTTGAGGGCGTCACCCGTCTTCATCATGAACTCGCAGTAAAAGGGGAGCTTCCACGGATGCGGATTGTAGCTGATCTCGGGCATGCGCTCGACCACCTTGTGGCCGTGCTCCTTGAACCACTCGAGCCCGAACTCCGGGCCGTACGTCGACTTAGCCACACGGTCGTAGATCTCTTCTGGGCTGTGCATCCTGTCGGGCTCGAGCATGTATTCGGGTGTGTTCACCAGGCCGAGCACGAAGTTCAGGATGTCGTTCCTGCCGTTGATCGCGCCCATGCGGAACGAGATCTCGTTGAGGATCTCGGTGGCGTCCTTGCAGCTGCCGGTGGGCGGCACAGCCGGTTGGCGCACCTGCTTGCCGTAGGTGCTGGGCGGCTCGATCATGAGGAGGTTGTAGCTCTCGAGGTAGCTGAGATCGGGCATGACGATGTCGGCCCAACTGGTCGACTCGTTGATTACCACGTCGATAGCGGCGATGAAGTCGATCGTCTGCATGATGTCGAAGTACTTCCGCGTGTTGCCCGGCATGTTCCACAGCGGGTTGGCGTGATAGATCAGCATCGCTTCCGGCATGATGTCCTGCACGCCCCACTTCTCGGGATCGCTTAGGGTCATGTGGTTCAGCTGGCCCGGGTCAACCCCGATGGGGAAGAAGTCGCGCAGGTGGGTGGTGTTCGGCGGCCAGCTGAAGGGCACGCCGGGGCCCAGCTGATGCGGCTTCGGGTCGAGCATGCCGTCGGAGCCTTCCTCCCAGCTCGTCGCCACATCGAGCAGCACGCCGAGGTGGCCGCCGGGCACATCGATGGCGCCGATCAGCATGTTGAGGAGTTTGTAAGCCATGTTCTCCTGCACGCTGAAGGAGTGGGCCTGGCCGCCGCGATAGTAGTTGATGGCCGCGGGGCGGAACGGGTAGGTCTTGCCGTCGATCTTGATGGTGCTGCCGATCTTGGCGGCATCCACGAACTCGGCCGCGATGCGCCGGATCGTCTCCGCAGGTACCGTCGTGAGCTCCGACATCTTCTCGGGCGTGTAGGCGGCGTACTGCTCTTTCACGAGGGTGAAGGCGGTGCGCACGGGCCTGCCGTCGACCTCGAAGCTGCCTTCGAGCGCCGGGGTGCCTGCCTGCGGGTCGTTCCAGGCCACGGCCTTGCCGAGGGCCGGGTCCCACATGAGAGCTTGGCCGTCGGCGTCTCGGGCGACGTAGCCGTCGGCGCCCACCAGGTAAGGGGCGTTGCTCTTGTTGAGCAGGAACTCCTCGTCGACCGTGCCGATCTCGTGCAGGATGACGTGGATCAGACCGAGGACGAAGAAGCGGTCGGAAGCCGGACGGATGGGGATCCACTCGTCGGCCTTGGCGGCACCCACGGACAAGCGCGGTTCCACGATGACGACCTTCATGCCCCGCATACGGGCGTCGGCCATGCGCTTCACGGAGCCGGACACGTGCAGGTGCGAGGAGAACCCGTCACCGCCGCCC
This sequence comes from uncultured Actinomycetes bacterium, assembly GCA_947085635.1. Taxonomy (GTDB): domain Bacteria; phylum Actinomycetota; class Thermoleophilia; order RBG-16-64-13; family RBG-16-64-13; genus JAHJSA01. The sequence continues at coordinate 29,647 of CAMTXC010000028.1, forward strand.
ACCTGGAGCCAGTACTCGCAGTGCTTGTAGTCGTTGATGGCGGCGAACGTCGAGTGGTAGATGCCGTTCACCGGGTGGTAGCCGCCGCCGCAGTACGTGCCGACGGTCGAGAAGAAGTTCCCGTTGCCGAACTGAGCCGGCCAGGCCCAGTTGTACAGGCGCTGGAAGTCGTTGATGGCCGTCTGGAGCTTGCGGGGGTCCTTGTCGATGACCTCTTTGAACTTCGCGGACACCGTGTCGAGGGCTTCGTCCCAGGAGATCTCGGCCCAGCCGGGATCCTGACCGGGGCCCTTCTTCGGGTTGGTGCGCTTGAGCGGCGTCGTGACCCGGTAGGGGTCGTAGTGCCTCATGATCCCCGAGTTACCTTTCGGGCAGAGCTTGCCCATGTTGGCCGGGTTGGTGACGTCGCCCTCGATCTTGACGATCACCCCGTCGTCCACCCGGACTTTGGTGCCACAGCTGTGTAGACACATCTTGCATGTGCTGACGACTGTGTGCGTGGTGGATGGCGCCTTCTTCTTCGTCATGTGCATTCCCCCCTCATCCTATTGGTGGTCCTGGGCCCCGCCTTCGCGTGACCCTCGGCTACTTCTACACGTGCCTGAAGCAGTCTCCAACGGTGATCCACACCCGCCTGGATCTCCTTGACCTGCTCCTCGTCCAGGTGGCGGTAGCGCTTCTGCTGCTCGAGGTAGCGCTCCACCGGGATGCCCTTGGGACCGTGATTGATCGTGTACCGCTCTCCGTCCTCCACCTCGTAGAGGGGGAAGAAGCCGGTGTCCACCGCGAGGCGCGACACGCGCACCGCGCCGTCGTCGGCCACGCCCCACCCGTCGAGACAGGGGGTGAGCACCACGATGAAGCGCATGCCCTCCATGTCGCGGGCCTTGGCCACCTTGCGGGCGAGGTCGTCCGGGTAGCCCACGGTGGCCGTGGCCACGTAGGGGATGCGGTGGGCGGCCATGATCTCCGCGATGTCCTTCTTGTCGCTGGGCTTCCCGCCGGGAGTGGAGCTGGTCACCGCCAGATAGGGCGTCGAGGAGCTCTTCTGGGCGCCGGTGTTCATGTAGCCCTCGTTGTCGAGGCACACATACACCATGTCTTCGTTGCGCTCGGCCGCGCCCGAGAGAGCCTGGAAGCCGATGTCGTAGGTGCCGCCGTCACCGGCCATGGCCAGCACGTTCACGTCGTACTTACCCTGGCGCTTGAGCGCCCGACTGATGCCGGCGGCCGAGGCGGCGCTGGCCTCCAGGGTCGTCTGGTACACCGGTATGCGCATCGAGCTGTAGGGCTGCGGCCCGCAGATGATGGCGATGCAGGAGGGCGGCACCACCCCAATGGTCTTCGGGCCCATGGTGTTCAGTACGTACCGCACAGCCAGGGCCTCACCACAACCGGGGCACGCGTTGTGTCCGGAGTTGAACACCTTCTCTTCGTCGAGTTCGTAGGTATACATACGCCTCACCGCTGCCATACCGAGCCGGGCACCGGCTCGTCGGTCAGCGCCTTCTCCGCCAGCTCCACCATCTTCTTCGGCGACACGTTCACTCCGCCCACCCCGGCCAAATAGCCGTGCACAGCCGGAGGGTCAGGCATGCCGTAGAGGGCCGCCTTCAGCTCCTGATGCAGGACGCCTCCCCCGCCGGGAGAGAAGTTCCGCTCCATCACCACCAGGCGCGGGACACCCGCCACGGCAGCCCGCACCGCGTCTATGGGGAACGGCCGGAAGAGCTTGATCTTGAGCAGCCCCACGGCCTTACCCGCTGCGCGGAGCATGTCCACGGCCACGCGGGCCGTGCCCACCATCGCGCCGAAAGCCACGATCAGGAGGTCGGCGTCCTCGGTGCGGTACTTCTCGAGGATGCCGTAGCCCCGGCCCATCGTGTCCTTGTACTCCGCGTCGGCCCGCACGGACGCTTCGAGCACCCGGTCCATCGCGGCGCCGAGGTCTTTGCGGTGCCGGTAGAACATGTCCTGGTTGACCACGTTGCCCCAGGACTCACCGATCTCGGTGTCGAGCTTGTGGGGTGGGTCGAAGGGCGGCAGGTAGGCGTCGACGCGCTCCTGGGAGGGCACCGTCACCGGCTCCAACGCGTGGGATATGTAGAAGGCCTCGTGGATCACCATGGCAGGCAGGAGCACCTCCTCGGCCACCTTGAAGGCTTGGATCACCGTGTCGAGCGACTCCTGGCCGTTCTCCGTGTAGTACTGGATCCAGCCGGTGTCGCGCTGGGCCAGGCTGTCGGTCTGGTCGGGCCAGAAGCCCCAGGGCGAACCGATGGTGCGGTTCACGTTCACCATCACTATGGGCGCCCGGGCGCCCGAGGCGTAGTGAAGCATTTCGTGCATGAGCATGAGGCCCTGAGACGCCGTGGCGGTGAACACCCGCACCCCGGTGAGCGACGCCGTGATGCACGCCGACATCGCCGAATGCTCGGACTCCGCCGTCATGAGGTCTACGTCGAAGTCGCCCGCCAGTTGCAGGTCGCTGATCTTCTCGGCGATCGGGGTCTGGGGCGTGATGGGGTAGATGGGCACCACCTGGGGCCTTGCCCGCATGGCGCCGTAGGACACGGCGTGGTTGCCCGTCAGCAGCATGCGTACGTCGTCGGCCATCTGCACCTCGTTGGCCGGAGGGGAGTTCCGCGGCGGGGTGGCCGTGGCACTCATAGGTTCACCTCCTCCAGACGGACGGCGCCGCGCGGACACTCGGTCACACAGAGGCCGCAGCCCTTGCAGTACTGGTCGAGGACGAAGTAGAAGGGCCCACTGCCGGGAGGCGCCCCGGGGGCGTGGGCCACTGCCGCGGCCACCCGGCCGGCCGCGGCCACCCGGTTCGCGGCGGCGGCCGGCTCGGTGGCCGGATCGCCCGCAACGGCCGCGGCGGCTTCGGCGGCCGCGCCGCCCTCAGCCCCAACACGCGAGGCATCCTCGGCGCCGGCGCGCGAGGCGTCCTTCTGCACCGCCATGTCGGGGCAGAAGACGAAGCAGTTGTCGCACTCCACGCATATGCCGCAGCTCATACAGCGCCCCGCCTCGGCGCCCGCGTCTTCCGTTGAGTACGCCGAGATCATCTCGGCGAAGCTATGCAGGCGCTCGGTCGCCGGCGCGACCACGCGCTCGCGGCGCTCGGCGACGTCGAAGTAGAAGGGGTTCACCTCTTTGCGGTTCACCGCGTCCTCGAGCGCCGGACGCCCCGGGATCACAGCGGCCGGATGGCTCAGGTACTCGGCGATGGAGAAGGCGGCCCGCCGGCCCGCGCCGATGGCCTCGGAGACGAAGCGGTCCGCGCAAGCCACGTCGCCGCCGGCGAAAACGCCGGCGCGCGTGGTGACGAAGGTCGTCGGGTCGACCACGAGCAGCGCACGCTCAACGGTGAGGCCTCCGCCGAAAGCGTCGCCGAACGCAGCGAGGTCGGGGTCCTGGCCGATGGCGGTGACGATCACGTCGGCTGCCACCGCGAACTCCCCGCCTTCTACCGGCACGGGACGAAGCTCTCCGGCGGGCGCCCCGGGATCGAGGGTCACCTTGACGCACCTCAGCGTCAACCCGCCGTCAGCGCCCGCCGTCAGCGCGGCCACCATGGCCCCGTCGAAGAGGGCGACGCCCTCCTCGAGCGCCTGCTCGATCTCTTCGGGCTGGGCCGGCATCGCCGCGCGCGCTTCGAGCGCCACCACCGTCACCTGGTGGCCTAGACGCCGTGCGCTCCGGGCCACGTCCATGGCGGCGCTGCCGCCGCCGATCACGGTCATGCGCCCGCCCAGATCGCGGGCCACGCCCTCGGTGCAGCGCCGCAGGTACTCGAGCCCGTCAAGCACTCTGCCCGCGCCGGCGCCCTCCTCGAGGTAGCGAAGTGTCTTGGCCTGCTGCGCGCCCACGGCGAGGAACACGACGTCGAACTCCTCCTCCAAACCTTCGAGCGCGGCCCTATCGGCCACGCCGGCGCCCGTACGCACCTCGATGCCCATGTCGAGCAGGCGCGAGATCTCGGCGTCGACCACGCGCGCCGCCAGGCGGTACTCCGGGATGCCGTAGCGGAGCAGACCACCGAGTTCGTCGCGCGCCTCGAAGACGGTGACATCGTAGCCCAGGCGGCGAAGGTGATACGCGCAGGAGAGGCCGGCCGGGCCCCCGCCCACCACGGCCACCCGCCTGCCCTGGGGCTCGCCGGGAGCGGGCAGCGCCCAGCCTTCCTCGAGAGCTCGGTCGCCCAGGAAGTGCTCCAGGCCGTTGATGCCCACGACGGTCTCGATCACCTCGCGGTTGCAGTGGCCCTCGCACGGGTGGTGGCACACCCGGCCGGTCACAGCCGGGAAGGGGTTGGTCTCGACCAGGGAGAGCCAGGCCTCTTTGAATGCGCCCTCGGCGATGTGCGCGATCCAGCCGGGGATGGCGTTGCCGATGGGGCAGTCGGCGTGGCAGGGCGACGGGCGCCACTCGTGGATAGGCGTCGCGGCGCGCCAGGTGCCGGTGTTGAACACGTCGGTCCAGCCGGTGGTCCAGATGGTGGGCACCTCGCCCGGCGAAGCCGCGGCGGGTCCGGCGGTCGGTCTGCGGGTCACCTCACTCATAGCGAGGCTCCTTCCCGCATCTTCACGAGTTCGTAGCCGTCGCGGGCCGACTTGACGTTCTCGTCGGTCTTTCGCGGCGACACCTGCCGGATGACCTCGATGAGCACGTCGAGGTTGGGAGCCCCCATCACTCGGGCGAACGCGCCGAGCACCGTGGAGTTGACGATGCGGCCGAGCCCGTTGCCCTGGGCGATCCTGAGAGCATCGACCGTGGCGACACGCAGGTCGCCCAGGTCGGCGAACTCCTCGGGGCCACGGGTGGAGTTCACCAGCAGCACGGTCTTCGAGGTGACCCCGGTCAGCAGGGCGGGACTGAGCAGAGACGGGTCGAAGCAGATGATCGCGTCGGGCTCCTCGATGTCGCAGCGCTCCCGCACCGGGTCGTCGTCCAC
>CAMTXC010000029.1:0-41644 GCA_947085635.1 uncultured Actinomycetes bacterium
AATCACCAGCACACTCTTTCCCTACACGACGCTCTTCCGATCTGTACCGGCCGCTCGAATGTCGGCCACGCGCTGGAGACGGTGGTGCTCGTGGAGCTGGAGCGCAGTCGGGCGGCGGTCACGTATGTGAAGACTCCGCAGGGATTCGAGGTGGATTTTCTTGCCCGCAGTCCTGGTGGCGAGCTTGAGTTGATCCAGGTATGCGCCGACGCGTCTGACCCCGCCACGGCTGCGCGCGAAGTCCGGGCGCTTGTCGAGGCCGGACGCCGTTTTCCGCAGGCCCGCATGCGTCTACTCACGCTGACACGCGACGGCCTGCCGCCGGAGACCGCCGACGGCGTGTTGGCCGAGCCCGCGTATGTCTGGCTCTTGACTCCGCCCGACTCCTAAAAGGGGTCGTAATCGTTCTGCGCGGTCGTACATGCTGCGTATTCCGCTCCAAACCGATCACCGAAAACGCTCCATGCCGATCATCCAGAACGCTGCATGCCGATCAAGCCCGCTTGTTCGGGTCGGTCGCGCGCGGCGACGATGGGCCGGAGTCCGACGTCGATTTCCTGGTGCGGTTCGACCCAGGCACGACCCTCTTCGACCAGGTCGGTCTTATCAGCGAACTCGAGGACCTATTGGGCAGGAGGGTCGACGTGGTCAGTGAGCGGGGACTCAAAGAGCGGATCCGAGACCGCGTGTTTCACGAGGCGACTCCGTTGTGAGGCGGGACGTCGAGTGGCTCGCCGTTATTCACGAGGCGATCATTGCGATCGAGAGGCACATGAAGCCCGGGGTCTAAGAGTTTCGCCGGAACGAACTTCTCCAGATCTTGGTTTGTCCACCATCTTCAGGCGATAGGTGAGGCTGCCGCTCGCCTCTCACCAACGATGGTCACTCGGGCTTCCCATGTCGCGTGCTCGAAGATCATAGGCATGCGAAACGTTCTTGTTCATGAGTACTTCGGCATCGATCTGGACGTCGTGTGGGATACCGCGGTCTCCGATCTTCCCCCTTTGCGCCGGGCTGTGGAGGAGCTGCTGACCGGCGAGGAAGACGCCTGAACTGCTCCCACTCGACATCGCTCATGTTGGCTAGGCCTTGGACTAGGCCTCGCCCACCAGAGGGCTTCACGGTTCCCGTGTCGGCCTTTGCGCCTTCGAGAAGAAGAGACCGACCGTGGCGGCCGCCACTACAATGCCGGGACGCACGTACAGCACCGGCAAGAGCCTCGTCGCGTCCGATTCCCTCAGTTGGGCGGGAATCCCTGGGTGGGCGCCCGACGGGTGTACCTTCGAGTAAGAGGGCACCAACGACCGCCGGATCAGTACGCCGTACGGTTCGTAGTCGGCGTGTCCGATGACCTTGCGCGAACTCCTCCAAGCCGAGGTCGACCCCGGTCACCGAATACGTCAGCCGTCGTAGCCGAAGGTCTCGCGATGGCCGATGGCGCAGACGAGGAACTGCGCGGTGGAGATCTCATCGAAATAGACCCTTACCTTGCGCCCGCGCTCGTCGGTCATCTTCAAGTGCTGCAGACCGTGGTACTTCTTTCCGCCATGCTCGAGGGGCTCCTTGCGGTACCGATCCTTGGTTTCCTTCGATTCGGTGGGTGCGTACCGGTCCCCGAATCGCTCGCTGAAGTCGGGGGGCGTCTCATCGGCTACGGCGGCGAATGCGCGATCCTTCGCGAACTCGCCGAGTCTCTCGAGCAGGGCGTAGAGGTCTTCGAGGCCACGTGGCGAGAGCCCCGGCTTGATGCGACGGGCAGTGGCCTTGGCCTCATCGTGAAACACGAGAAAGGCCTTCCACCTCTTGGTCACATCGCGCAGCATTTGATCGATCGTCGTGTACCGCGGCCCCGACTTCTCCGCCCGGTCTTCCGGCTCCGGAACGGGGACTGGTTGGCCTCTCAGGTCCTGTAGCAGGCGTTTCCAGTTTGCTGCGTCCTCCTCCGCACGGAGCGCCCTCTCCTCGTATTCCTTGATGGTGTCCTCGCCGCGCTTGACTTTCTCCCGCTGCTTCCAAGCCTCGAGTATGTCGGCCGCCCGCGTGCGCAGGTCCCTTGGGAGGTTCGGGTCACCATGCATCCATTCGAGCCGTTCAAAGACTGCCGTTCGTATCCGTTCCGTGGTGACGGTGCCACTTTGGCCGCCCTCGCGCCGTAGCTTCGCGATCACTGGTCCAGAAATCTGTTCCTCGAAGCCCGGGTCACCCCTGCCTGCCGCGGCAGCTGCGGCCGACACGGACCGAGCCAGTTTCCGGGGATTGAAGTCTTCGGGCTCACCGTCCTTCTTCGCCACGACGAAAGGCTTGAACTCCACCGCCAGTTTGCGCACGCGCATGCAGGCCTCGTCAATGCTGTGAACATGTGTCTCCGGTAGCACGAGCGTGTCGAGGATGGCGTTACTGATGCGATTCGGATCTATGAGGACCACAGGTTTGCCTTGTTGCCGGGCACGTACGATTCCCAGTGTCGTCCCGATCGACTCTTTCCACATGTTGGCGAGGACGATGTCGCACGCCTCGAGTTTTGCGATCTCGAGGGGGATGCCCTTGTCGTCGGCCCAATCCGTTGGATCCTCGAACTCGAACTCCCTGTTGAGCCGTTCCTTGACCTCTTTCCTCCACCAGGTCTGCTGCTCTTCGCTGCAACCCCTGATCGGTCCGGCGAGATAGACCCGCAGTGTCGTCATCGTCTCTCCTTCGGCGGCGTTGCTCCTGGGAGCCTCGGAGGCAAAGCCTCCTCCCCTAGGCGCGGCGTTCTTCTCAGATCAGTCTGTTGGATCGGGCGTTCCGGCCATCTCCAGATACCGGCAAAACGCGTTGGCTAACCGCATCTGGCGAGGTGAAGGCGCCACGTCTTGTCGAGGAAGAGGCCTCGGTCCTGTGGGATGGTTCGATGCGCGCCCAACAGATGCTCGAGGGCGGATACCTCGATACCTTCGGGGTGGCTCCCTTTCTGAGGCTGCTCCAACTGCCGCGGATCGCCTAGGAGTACGACGCTCCGGGCCGCCTGGGCGACCGCCAAGACGTTCGCCAGAGACATCTGACCCGCCTCGTCCACAAAGAGGACGTCAACGGCCTCAAAGAAGTCGGGACGCGCCCAGACCCATGCGTTGCCGCCCACGACCCTTGTCGTGCCGTCGGATATGCAGGCGAGCAGGCCCGCGTTGTCCTTGAGCTCGAGGATCTCCGGGCACGCAGTGGGCGACTCCTCGCCGACCTTCTGGGCACACAGAACGTTCTGTCCCTCCTGGTCTGCCGCACGCACGACCTCGTCGAGGAGGTTTCGGATCACCTTGTGACTGACGGCAGTGACTCCGACTTTCTTGTTGCCTTTCACCAGTTCCAGAATCATTCGTGCGGCGGCGTAGGTCTTGCCCGCCCCCGGGGGGCCTTGAATGGGCAGAACGGTGGAATCCAGAGCGGTAGCGAGGCGCCGAGCCGCAGCGAGGGGATCCTCGGCCTCCTGGTTCAGTTCCGCGCGCCCGCTCAGACGGGGCGCCTGGCCCCGGAGCAGATCTCGAGCGGCGCGGTAAAGGCCGTCTCCCTCCACTCCATGTTCGGCGATCCACTCGGCCGGCCGGAAAAGGGAGTCTGAGAGAACGTCCGCGCGGACGATGGTGCATTCGAATACCGCCGGAGGATGAAGGTCCTTTGCACTGCCGCGTTTCTTGATGTCGACGATGCCCGCGGGCTGATCGTTCCTGTCGATCACGCCGAAGGCACCATCTGCTGTGTGGAGATCTGCTCCGCTGCGGAGTTCTGCGTCCTGATGCGGGTACCGGTATCGATCGATCGGGCACTTGGCGGTGCCGCCGACTGTTTCACAGAACTCGAGCCCTGCAATCGCGGCCCGCTCGGTCAGAAGTTCCTCGGGTGGCAGATCGTGCAGTCGGAAGTACTCCCACCACACAGCCTTGCTCTCGCGGCGGTGCCACTCCAGCATCTCGGCGAGCAGCCAGCGGGCATGCTGCTCTTCTGTTCGCTCCGAACGCTCCCTGGGGACATCGCCGGCGAGTGCAGCTTTCAACGCCAGTACGCGCTCTCGACGATCGTCGGCCGCCTCGCTTGTCTCGCCCGACATGGCAGACGGCCGGGCGATGTCTTCGCCGGCGGCGACCAAGTCGCCCCGTAGCTCCTCGAGCCACTCACGCAGACGCAACGCCGAGAAGCAGTCGTCGCGGTTGTAGGTTTCGACGGTGTGCAGCTGCAGAAGGTGGCTGCCGGTGGAGCCTCCATAGACGGAGGGGGCGGGTCATACCGCTTGACAGACTAGACATAACTAGACGAGGAAAGATACGTTTAGTCTGTAAAGGGGGTGAAGATGGACCCGCGCAAGAACCCGTTTGCACCGGGCGCAGGCACGAAACCTCCGGCCCTCGTCGGTCGCGATGATCAGATCGAGTCGTTCGACGTGCTGCTCGAGCGTCTCGAGAACGGCTACGCTGAGCAGTCGATGATCATCACCGGTCTAAGAGGCGTCGGCAAGACCGTGCTGCTCGAAGTCTTCAGGGAGAAGGCCGAGGCTCGGGAGTGGGCCACGGTTGAGTGGGAGGTGGAGAAGAACTCCACATTTGGATCGAAGATGGCGTCTCAGGTCCGACGTGCGCTCCTACAACTCGCGCCAAAGGCTCGGTGGACGAATCGCTTGGCCAGGGCAGCCTCGATTCTCAAGTCATTTACCGTCACGTTCAATCCGGATGGTGCGATGATGGCCGGCCTCGATATCGACGCGCTTGTAGGCGTGGGAGACAGTGGTACGCTCTCGGAGGATCTGACGGACTTGTTCGTCGCGACCGGTGAGGCTGCTCGGGAGCAGCGGACGGGGGTCATCTTCCTCCTGGATGAGATCCAGTATCTGCGGCCCGGCGAGCTCGAAGCTCTGATCGCCGCTCTCCACAGATGTGCCCGGAGGTCTCTGCCGATCACCCTCGTGGGGGCCGGTCTGCCGCAGATACCTCGCCTTGCCGGAGAGGCGAAGTCGTACAGCGAGAGGCTCTTTCGCTTCCCCGTTATCGGGGAGCTGGACACCAAGACAGATGCTCGAGACGCTCTCGTTCTGCCCGCGCGCGATCTCGGGATCAAGTTCGAGAGCGACGCTATCGACTTCATCGTTGGCTACACGCAAGGCTACCCATACTTCCTGCAGGAGTACGGCAAGATCGTGTGGGACGAGTCACCTGGTTCGCCGATTTCCCATGCTAACGCCAAGTCTGTCCTGCCCCTTGTGGAGGCGAAACTCGACGAGAGCTTCTTCCGCGTTCGGGCTGAGCGGACTACCGAGATGGAGCTTCAGTACCTCTACGCGATGGCCGAACTTGGTCCTCAGGCCCATCGGGCAAGCGAGGTCGCCCGTGGGATTGACCGAACAACGGAGCAGGCGGGGCCCATCCGCTCGAGGTTGATTGACAAGGGCCTTCTTTACACCCCCGGCCATGGGTATGCGGCGTTCACGGTTCCTCAGTTCGACAGATATATGCTCCGGCGTCACTCGGATCTTGCGGAAGCCCAGGAGTAGGGAACGTGGCCGGTAGCCTCCCCGATTCCGCGAATACGGCTACCCAGTCCTTCTGAGGCCCGCGATACACGAGCCTTGAGAAGCTGCTCTCGGCGAAGTCTGAATCCGAGCTCTTCGGCCAGAAGTCCCGAGGCGTGTGTTCGGGCCGGACCGCTGCCCAATCCACCCACTGAACGGAAAGGGAGCGGAACATGAAAGCCCGCAAGACCGAGGAGGCGAGCTCTCTCGCTGCCGACATCCTCGCAACCATGCCGACGCCGCGCCTAGAGGACGTCATCGAAGACGTGTTCGTCGCCATAGCCGGGAATCCGGCGTGGATGCAGCGCTACCGTGATCTCGAGGATGATCTCAAGCGCGCAGTGGCCAATCAGTGGATCGGCAGATACGTCAGACAGCTGGCCGACATGCAGATTGCCCGCAGAGTCACTGCCACGAGAACCGACCTGATCGCCACGTACACGAAGCTGCGGTACTGAGGCGCAGGGACACGATCGTGGTCGCCGACCTGGGCTTGTGGCTCTCAGATGCCTGGACGGACTACCAGAAGGGCCGGGCCGCCGCTGACCGCGAACTCTACGATCTGTGTCTCCGACGAGGCCATGAGTGCTTCGTCGACGTGTACACGAAGGTCGCCTTCATCAGTCGTGTCTATGCCGCGGGTATCTCCCGTTCTATCCCCGCGCTCGGAGACGCGGATGGAGAGACCCGGGTGGCGCAGGCGCTGGTGGATTCTCACGCGGCTGTCGGCGCATCCCTCTCTCGGCTCTCCGGCCTCGACCGCATCAGTCCTGACGCCCTTGTGACGATCGTCGAGGAGCACGCCAGACTCGTGGAGGAGCTGGCCCTACGCTGCGGCGGCGTGCGACTGCTGGACCACGCGCTGTGGCAGATGGGGTAGAGGCCCACGTGCCCGCCGAACCGGTGAGCACACCCTCGCCCCGCGAATGATGGGCCGGCCTCCTCGTGGACGGAGTCATCGCGGGCTACGACCCGGGACTGCCCTCCAGCGGTCAGCGTCGTTGGCCACGAGGTCCCTTAGGTCTGGCGCGCGCCGCGCGATGCGCGGGGCATCCACCCCTCGGGGGCCTTCTCGCCGCGGTCTAGGGTGTCGCCCCGTAGTACTCGGCGGCCATGTGGCCCGGCCCCGATGAGGTTCCGCTTCCGCGGATTCAGAGAACCTGAGGACGACCCTCGGCGCTTGGTTGCGGTCGGAAGCGTTATGTAATTCTCGGTGTGTGCGCACACGAAGTCCGAGTTCCGCCGGTAGTTGCGGCATCCCCAGAACGGTCCGTAGGGGCCGTCACGTCTCACCAATGTAGGCCCTCCGGCCCAAGGCGCAACTCGGCGTCTGACCGCCCGAAGAGGATACCTGCCACCGCGCCGCACCGCGCGACGAATTCCGTCAACTTCGCGTCGGGTCTTCGAATACGGGCGGGTCGCCGAGGTGGCGGCGTCTTCGCTGCCGCGTGCTGGTCTGTGCATGCCGATGTTGGGATTTGAGCGCCACCGGAGGCATTCGGTAGTCTGTGCGCACCGGCAATGCAACTCATTCGGCAGGACTTCTGCGCGATGCTTGGTGGCCCGGGCGTGGGGCGTGGGAGCCTTCCGAGCCTTCGCCCGCCGGGGTAGCGAACCCCACCTGCGCCGAACCGCCGCCGGGAAGACAGATCTGGTGGCCTGCATCCCCTCACTCGAGCCAGGCCCGACTCCTACGTCTCAGGTGGCCAGGAAGCCCGCCACCGAGAGGTCTTCGTCCAGTTCTTCCCAGCTGATGCCCACCCCTCCGCCGATCAGTCGCCATGCGTCCCTTTGCGACGGCGACGCATCACGGAGGTTGGGAAACCAATCGAGGGGAACGGCGATCTCGCGCCCGTCACGGAGCTCCACATGAAGCATATGCTCGTCGAACCACACTCGCATCGCCTGCGCGGCGATCTTCGGTCTAGGATGAACCGAAGTGCTCATGCCACCTCCCCATAAAGAGACGCCGGTGCTCGATCACCGTCAGCCGGATACGGCGGATGTCAGACGCGCCGTAGCCGATGACCTCAACCAGCTCAGCCCCGTCGAGCCACAGCTTCGCGTAGCCGCCATTCGACTCCACGTGGACGTGTGGCGGCTACGTGCCCTCGTTGCTGAAGAAGAAGAACCTATACGGCCCCGTTCGCAACACCGTTGGCATCCGCACCGTCCTTCGTTAATTTTATCAGGCCGTCGTAGCGCATCGCGGTTTCCCAGATCTTGCACTCCGCGCGGATGCTACCGGCGGCGATCGACGTCGGCTATCGGCATTCGGGCCTACACCGCGCCCGGGTTCGATTCGGCTCCAAACCGCGTGCTGGATGGAGGCGGCGATCTGCTTCCCGCACTCAAGACCGGTCCTGTTCCTACCGATAATTTCCCCATGATCGCAAAAGTGCCCGATACCGACCGACCCACCGACCCCCTCAACGCAGCCGGTCTCGCCACCGAGCAGACCATGGCCTTCTACCTTCGCCGAGCCTTCAAGGACGACCCCGACGTGTTCGTCTTCAACGATCTGAGGCTCGAGCACGAGCGCGAGGTCGTGCAGATCGATCACCTGGTACTCCATCACGGAGGCATGGTGATCGTCGAGAGCAAGAGCGTCAGCGGGGAAGTGGTGGTGAACGAGCACGGCGAATGGACACGGAAGACCGGCTCGCGTCACGAGGGCATGCCGTCGCCGGTGCTGCAGGCACGTCGCCAAGAGGCTCTGCTCCGGGCGATGCTCCGCGCAAATTCGGAACGGCTTCGGGACCGCGCGCTGATGGGGACACTGCAGATGTACTTCAACCGATATTGGCCCATCGATGTCTTCGTGGCCATCTCCGACCGGGGACGGATCACCCGCGATTCCGAAGTGCCCGAGTTGCGCAAGGCGGATCAGGTGCCCGACGAGATCAAGAAGATCGTCAAGAGACACAAGCGTGGTCGTTGGTCACCGAACCCCCTGAACGGTGACGGCGATATTTGGCTTTCGGCCGTCGAGATGGGCCGGGTGGTGCAGTTCCTGTTGTCCGGTCACACGCCCAAGACGAATGGGCGACCGGTAGGCGGTGCGGCGGCGGCATCCATGGCACAGTGCCCGCCGCCTATTCGGGAGGCCTCGTCGCCCGCGCGGCAAGGATCGCCGCCCAAGCCAGCGGCCGCGTCACCCGTACGGACGCCCGCACCGCCGAATGCCCCCGCCGCGCAGCCCGCCCGTGGGGATACCGCTGCCGCCGGACAGGCGCGCCACTGCCGCCACTGCGGCAGCACCGAGGTGTACATGCGGTACGCTCGGACCCAGCACCCGTACTTCTACCGCTGCTTGCGGTGCGACGGCAACACGCCGGCCGGGTGGCACTGCACGGCTTGCGGAGCCGAGGCCCGCATCAGCAAGCGCGGGCGCGACTACTCCCGGGTCTGCACTGCATGCGGGACCACCGTGCATGTCTTCACGAACCCGGAGGACGCCCCTTCCGGGTGATCGGGCGGGCGTCCCCGGCGCGGCCGCGTGTCAGAGTTCACCCTCCACGAGTTCCGGGTGTTGGCGCAACCAGTCCAGCATCGCGTCGCGCACCACGCGGATATCGTCCGTGCGATGGACGCAGATGTCGAACAGCTCGGCTGTGGTCACCTCGTCGTAGAAGTGCGTGAGGCGATTCCGGTAGCCGGCCATATCGACCAGGATGTCGCTGCAGGCCTCGTCCAAGACACCGGTGCGTCGCAGAGCCACGGCGATCTGTTTGTACTCAAGCGTCCGCTCGGCGAGCGCCTTTGCCAGGATGTGGCGTCCGAGGTCGAGCAGCGCCTCAAGCGCCCGGCGAAGGTACGATTCCGCTGCCGCCGCGTCACGGGGGTCTCTTCGGAATGCCTCGAGATCGGTCATGGGCAAGGCGGCCAGTCCGCGCAGCATGGCATCGACGAGGGTCGACTTCTGCACCACGGTGGCCATGCGGACCTTCGACGGGGTCATGACCCCTTCCCCACGGTCTCGCGCCACTGCTCACGAAGGAGCGGCGCGAGGTCCGCCGCCCGGCGGAGGTGGTAAAGCTGGAGCTCGGCTTCTGCATCCAGATCGGTGGCCAGCAAGAGTTCGCCGCGCACCACGTCGGCGGCGAGGAACGCGTTGGCTTCGGGAAGTATGACGAGGTCGACCCGGTCGGCACCGAGGAGGGTTTCCAGCCGATGTACTATGCGGACCCGGTCCTCGGCTGTGAGAAGGCGGTCACGCAGCGGCTGGACGCCGATATCGACGTCGGACCCGGAGTGTGTCGTGGCTACCGGGCCGCCGGCCACGTACCCGGCGATTTCCTCTGCTCGGCTGCCGAACACATACAGCGCGAGTAGCCCATACTCATGTGCAAGCGCTTCCAGCTCATGTCGCACATCTTTGCCCATGGGGCTAGTATGACACGGGAGCCGGACCCTGAGACGGGCGCAGACGGACCGGCACGCACCGCACGAACCACCGGGGACCTTGACGCTGTCCGGGGCTTGTGAGAAGAAGAACCCCCGACACCGGTAGGCAACGAGAGCGAGAAGCAGCGATGACCGGCCCATCAGGAGCGCCATGACCGACCCGAACGTGAACGACGACCAGCCGGCACCGGCGAGCCCCGGCCGGCCAGGGCCGGCGGGCGCCGACCGGCCGACGACTGCGGGCGCCGACCGGCCGGCGCCGGAGCCCGACGGCCGGCCGGCGCCGGAGCGTCAGGACTTCCTTCGGGAGATGGTCCAGGAGGACCTGACCGCCGGGCGCATCAGCGGCGTGGTGACGCGTTTCCCGCCGGAGCCCAACGGCTACCTCCACATCGGGCACGCCAAGTCCATCTACCTGAACTTCGGCATCGCCCGCCAGTTCGGCGGCCGGTGCAACCTGCGCATGGACGACACGAATCCCACCAAGGAGGACGTCGAGTACGTCGACTCCATAACGGCCGACGTGAAGTGGCTCATCGCGGGCTGGGCGGACCACTGCCTGGGCATGAAGCCGGTCGGTCGGCTGCCGGAGAAGCGGGATCTGGGGGGCCGCGAGGACTACTACCTTGCCCCGGTCATGCCGGCGCAGAGCAAGGGTGAGGCGCCGGGTGATGGGGAGGCGCAGAGCCAAGGCAGCGACGAGGTGTCGTGCGGCGGCGAGGCGCCGGAATCGCGGGAGTCGCTGGAGCCGTTCTACGCCTCCGACTACTTCGAGCCGCTCTACGAGTACGCGGTCGAGCTGGTCCGCAGGGGCAGGGCCTACGTCTGCGACCACACGCCCGCTGAAGTGGACGAGATGCGCGGCGCGCCCACCCGGCCGGGGCGGGAGAGCGCCTACCGGGACCGTACCGTCGCCGAGAGCCTCGACCTGCTCGAGCGGATGCGCGCCGGCGAGTTCCCTGATGCCGCCCGCACGCTGCGCGCGAAGATCGACATGAGCGCCCCCAACGTCTGGCTGCGCGACCCGGTACTCTACCGCATCCGTCACGCTTCGCACCATCACACGGGCGACCGGTGGTGCATCTACCCGATGTACGACTTCGCGCACGGCCTGAGCGACTACATCGAGGGCATCACCCACAGTCTCTGCACGCTCGAGTTCGAGGTGCACCGGCCGCTGTACGAGTGGATCCTCGAGGCCCTCGAGCTGCCCCGGGCGCACCCCCGCCAGCGTGAGTTCGCGCGTCTCAACATGACCTACACCGTCATGAGCAAGCGAAAGCTGCTCAGGCTCGTGCAGGAGGGACACGTGCGAGGCTGGGACGACCCTCGCATGCCCACCGTCTCCGGCATGCGGCGGCGCGGGTATCCCGCCGAGGCGATCCGTGACTTCTGCGACCGCATCAGGGTGGCGAAGAGCGACAACATGGTGCAGGTGCAGCTGCTGGAGCACTGTGTGCGCGAGGACCTCAACCGCCGAGCCCCGCGGGCCATGGCGGTGCTGCGGCCGCTCCGGGTGGTGATCGAGAACTACCCCGAGGGCCAGGTGGAGGAGATGGAGGCCGTCAACAACCCCGAGGACGCCACGATGGGCACCCGCCGGGTGCCGTTCTCCCGCGTCATCTACATCGAGCAGGATGACTTCCGCGAGGTGCCGCCGCCGAAGTACCATCGTTTGAGCCCCGGGAAAGAGGTGCGGCTGCGCTACGCGTACCTGATCACCTGCACCGAGGTGATCAAGGACCCAGAGAGCGGCGAGGTCGTCGAGGTGCGGGCCACCTACGATCCGGCCACGCGCGGCGGCAACACGCCCGACGGACGTAAGGTCAAGGCGACCATCCACTGGGTGTCCGCGGCTCATGCCGTCGACGCCGAGGTGCGCCTCTACGAGACGCTCTTCTCGGTGGAGAACCCCGAAGACGTGCCCGAGGACCGGGACTTCACCGAGAACCTCAATCCGGATTCTTTGGAGACTCTGCGGGACTGCAAGCTCGAGCCGTCACTGGCCGCGGCTGCGCCGGGCTCGCTGTGCCAGTTCGAGCGGCTCGGCTATTTCTGCGCCGACCCGGAGGACTCCCGCCCCGGAGTCCCGGTCTTCAACCGTACGGTCACGTTGAAGGACGCCTGGGCCAGGATCGAGAAGAAGCAGGGCGGGGGCTAGGCGCCTCGGCCGGCTCCGCGGCCCCGGCTACGTTTCGGGCGCGACCACCCAATCCAATATCGAATGTCCGCTGATCAGCGACATGATCCCTTCTCCTTGCTCTCCAGGTTTTCCGCCCGTCCATGCGCACGGCGGGCCGCGCCGCCGGCACCCAACGTGGATGAGGGCGCCAGGAAGCTTCGGCTGAGGGGAGCACGGACCGGGAGGCCCCCTCAGGGTGACCGCGGTGCGCGCCGTGGTCAGATCAGGTGCACGAGGTCGCTGTAGGGTGCCAGCTGCGGGTCCGCCGTCAGGAGCAGCAGGGGCTCTGTGAGCGCTTGGGCCACCAGGAGTCGGTCGAAGAGGTCGTTGTGATGGGGTGGAAGGCCTGAGACGCGCGCGGCGTGTCTCGAGGTGATGGGAAGCTCGATGAGGCCGCTTGCGGGGACCGACCGGACGATCTCGTCCACGTCGGCGTGGAGCTTCCCCAGGCCGGTCTTGATGGCTATCTCCCAGATCGAGGCGGCGGACACGTGCACTTCCTCAGCCTCCACGATCCGGGCGCGCGCCGCGTGACCGAGTCTCGGACTGTTTGTGAGGAGCCAGAGGAACACGTGCGTGTCGAGCAGAAGCCGCACTCGACGCTACCCTTCCGCGGGGTCGCCGTGGAACTCCGCGATCACATCGTCGGGGAGCGGAGCGTCGAAGTCGCCGGGCACGTCGATATGGCCCTCGAGCACACCGAAGGTGACGGCATGCCCCCCGGCATCCAAGTGCGTCAGCTTGGCCACCGGTGTGCCGTTCCGGGCGATGACGACGTCTTCACCGGCGGCCGCGCGATCCACCAGCTTGGAGAGATGCGTCTTGGCTTCGTAGATATTCACGGTGGCGAGCGGCATTCTTCCTCCAATCTCTAACTAGACCAAGTCTAGTCGATGATCTCTTCTTCCGTCAAGGGCTCGGGCGTCGTTGGGCCTCCGATCGATCCCCGATTGCGGCGGGCGATTGATGGGAACATCTGCCCTGCAGCCCTTGGACTCGAGCCTCTCCATCCGACGAAGGTCTCGGGGTGTATCTCTCTCTAGGGTGGTGGCCGCGGAGTCAAGAGGCCCGGTATTCGCCGGCGACGCAATCTGGGGCCTCGGCGTCGCTGATGATGTCGTCGGAAGGAGGGGTGGGTGAGTATCGCGAAGCTACGTAGTCTCCTCTATGTGGTCGCCCGGGTTCTGGGCGATGTGAGCGCAGTCCAGAAGGGTCGGGTTGGCCGGCGTGTCGGGCGACGGATCGCCGGTCGGCTGACGGGGCGGATTCTGGGTAGGCTGTTCCGCTGACTACCAAAGTCGGCATCAGAGAGGCCAAGGCGAATCTGAGCCGCCTCCTGAAGCAGGTGCAGGACGAATACGAGGGGTTCGGGCTGGTCAGCTTCGACCGCCGGCCGTCCGACGCAGCGAAGGTTGCGGGCGTTCATGTTCCCGCGGCGCTGCACAGCGGGTAGCGCGCTCTCTAGACGACCGTAAGCGGCCCGGCTCAGCTCGGGACCGCGCGGACCTGTCCCCCAAGAACCCCCGAGTGGCGGTGCGACCGAGCCGCGATTGCAGCTGCGCGGCGGTCTCTGCTCGTACCCCATCTCTGGTAGATTCCTGCCATGGACCGCACCTGCCCATCCGCCGAGCCCTTCCGTGACGTGGCGGGCAGCGTCGTCTTCGTCACGCTGGTCTTCTTCGTCCCCTTCCTCTCCCGCTTCATCTTCTCCCCGCTGATGCCGGTGATCGCGGACGACGTCGGCGTCACCGCGAGCCAGGCCGGATCGGTGTTCTTCTTCGGGTCGCTCGGGGGGCTGCTGGGGTCGTTGGCCGCGGGGACGATCTCCACTCGGTTCGATCACAGGGGGAACTTCCTGACGTCGATGTTCGGCAGCGCGGTGCTTCTGATGCTCGCGGCGATGGCCGGCTCGGTGTGGTCGCTCGGGGCGTCGTTCTTCGCGCTCGGCGTGCTGGCCGGGGTCAACCAGCCTTCGGTGGTGGCCACCATCACCGCCATGGTGCAGCGGCGGGATTGGGGCAAGGCCCTCTCAGTGCAGCAGGCGGCTCCACCGCTGGCCTTGGTGTTGGCGCCCCTGCTGGCCGTCGCGCTGCTCGCGTTCGTCTCCTGGCGGGTGACCCTCGTGGCCGTGGGCGTCTTCGTGGCGCTCGTGGGAGTAGCCCTATTGCGCTTCCGCGGTCTTGGGGAGTTCCCCGGCGACCCGCCCCGGCTACGTCTGGTCGGGCCTATCCTGCGCGGGCGCTCGTTCTGGCTGATGATCGGCCTGATGGCGCTCGGCATGGGCGCCCAGGTGGGTGCCTACACCATGCTCCCTCTCTTCCTAACCCAGGAGAAACTCATGACCACCGCCGGCGCTAACGCGCTCCTCGGCGTGGCCAACCTGCCGCCCCTGGCCGTGGTGTTCGCGGCGGGCTGGGTGACCGACCGGGTGGGGGAGCGGCGGGCCATGTTCGGGGCCCTGGTGCTCACGGGAGCAGCCACCATGCTGGTGGGCTCAAGCGACGGATTCTGGCTGCGCGTCGGTATCTTCTTGTTGCCGGCGTTCGCCGTCTGCTTCTTCCCCCCGGCGTTCTCGGCGCTCTCGCGGATCGTCCAGCCCAACCTGCGCAGCGTGGTCGCGGCGCTGGCTCCGCCGGTCGCCTTCATCCTGGGCGGGGGCCTCCTGCCCCTCGGCCTCGGCTACATGGGTGAGAACCACACGTTCGCCCAGGGGATCGTCATCGCCGGGGCGGTCATGGCGGCGGGTTCGGTGGCGGCGTTCTTCGTGCGGCTGCTGCGGGAGGACGAGATGGAGGAGGGGTGTTAGGCGGTTAGGCGCCCGTTGTCGCTCCCCGCCAAGCTCAACCGGGGGCACCATCGGCGTCGCTCACGTTGCCCGCGGCCCCCACTCTGGTCGCGGCCCCGAGCCCGCATCCGCGCCACCCGCGTAGGCTACATCGCCGCTTCGCCGCCCCCGCGCGCCCGACCGAGGCGGATCACCAGGAGCATCAGCGCATACTATCGCGCGCGGCTCAGGTATGATCGAAAGCCGTTAGCGGGACTCGGCGGGCCGCCGGGGCGATGGCACGAAGGAGGAGGACGTGACGGACAGATGGACCGAAGCCAAGGAGGTCGCGATGGCCGGCTTCCGCGATCCCGAGGCGGCTCACCTCAATTGCGCACAGGCGGTGGTACTGTTCACCGCGCACGGGTTCGGCATCGACCCGGCGACGGTGGCCCTGGCCCGCTACATGGGCGGCGGCACGGTGGGCATGGGCGAGATCTGCGGAGCGGTCGAGGGCGTCGTCGTCTCGCTTGGGATGCGCGACTACTTCGAGCAGGCCGAGCATCCCGCCGTCGACCCGCAGGAGAAAGTGGCGCTCCAGGCGCTGATCCGGGACTTCAGCGAGCAGTTCGGCTCGGCCACCTGCCGGGGGCTCACCGGGCACGACATCAGCACGAAAGAGGGCTACGACCGCTTCAAAGCCGACCCCGTCTCCCAACGTTGCGACGACTACGTGGCCTGGGCGTGCGATCGCCTCCGCTCGATGCTAGGTCACTGACGCGGCCCGGCGCTCGCCCGGGCCGCTCGGCCTCAGTCCCATTCGCACACCCAGCGCCCCTGGAGTTGGCGCTTGGTCATGCGCTCGGCGATGTCGTTGAGGTCCTCCAGCTTGAACTTGCCGGCTACCAGCTTATCGAGCTTCATCTCGCCGGTCATGGCCAGATCGACCAGCTTGGGGATGTCGTTGTGTGTTGAGATCGATCCGTAGAGTCCGCCGAGTATGGACTTCTGATGGAAGGGCAGCAGCTGCAGGGGTAGGACGGCGGCGGCGTCGTGGCGCATGACCCCGGCGACGACCAGCTTGCCTGCGGTGGCCAGGGCCCACCAGGCCTGGACGATGGCGCCCGGGTCGCCGATGGCCTCGAAGATCACGTCGGCTCCCCCGCCGGTGAGGTCTTTGATGATCGGTACCGGGTCTGTGCCGTCGTTGCAGATGAAGTGCGTCGCGCCGAACTCCCGGGCGATCTGCTCGCGCTCGGGCATGATGTCGACGGCGATGACCGGGTTGGCCTGCCGCATCTTCGCGGCCCGCAGGATGTTCAGGCCAACCCCGCCCATACCCCACACCGCCACCGAATCACCCGGCATGCCCTTGGCGATGTTGGTGACGGTGCCCCAGCCCGTCGGGATGCAGCAGGCCATCAGGGCAGCGTACTCCAGCGGGAAGTCCTTGCGAACGGGGATGACGCCGTCCTCGGGCACCACCGAGTGACTGGAGAAGCCGGAGACGAAGCTGTTGTGCAGGACGGTCTTGCCGTCCTTGTCGGTGTAACGGCTGGTACCGTCGAGCAGGACGCCGGCGGCGAAATTCTCGAAGTTTCCCATGCACACATTGCCGAGCCCCTCCCGGCAGGTGTGGCACTCGCCGCAGGGCACCATCCAGGTGCACACCACGTGGTCGCCCACCTTGGCTTTGGTGACTCCCGTCCCCACGCCCCACACCACCCCGCAGTTCCGCAGGGGCTCGGGGAAGGCGTAGTGGTAGCGGGGGACGAGGGTCGGCTCGCGCTCCAGCAGGCCGGCGATCACCGACTTGCCCGCACGCGGGCGTAGCGGCGTGACCACCCGCAGTCCCTCGGCGGCCAGTGCCGGCTGCAGTTGGGCGTGCGTGACGCCGAGTTCGATCACGGTCAGCTTGTTGCGACGGTCGATCCTCCGTATGGCGCTCATGCGGCGAAGGTCGACCACGACGGCGCCGGGCGCGCCGGGCACTGTGTCTCCCCTGAAGTGGGGCGGCCCTGAGCTCACGGGGACGAGGGGCGTGCCGGTGGCGTTGGCCCAGCGCACCAGCTCCTGCACCTGCGGTTCATCCTCGGGCCGCGCCACGAACCGCGGCGGGATGGGAAGCTGGTCGCTGTGGTCGCGCGCGAACCCCGCCAACGTCGCGGGATCGTCGCGCACGTGCTCGCCCCCGACTATCCCAGCCAGCGCTTCCCTGGTGTCCGTGGCCGTGCCGATCGCATGTCCCATCACTCCGCGCCCCCGGCAGACGTCGTGTGTGTCGTCTGTCGTCTGAGTACGGTTCCGTCTTGGTTGAGCCGGTCCGGCTCAATGATATATACGTATCTTGCGAACGGTAGTGTCATTTCCTCGGGGAACGATACGTCGATGAGGTCGGGGGATCGCGCAGAGAATGGGGCAGCGAACTCGTTCGGCGTGCCTCCCTGGAGTGGTAGTCCACCTCCCAGCCGGCGGTTCGCGCCGCCGGGGCGACAGCGGCCTATGGCGACGGCAGCCGGTGGCTCACAGGGCCGGGCGGGCCGCAGTTTCTCGACGTAGGTTCTGTTGAAACTTGCAAATCACGTATCGTTACTCCATGATTGCATATATGATGATCGAGCGTATGCTGGCTTCAGAGATCGATCGGCGCCTGCGAGAGGCGCCCGCGGTGGCGCTGCTCGGGCCACGACAGGTCGGCAAGACCACGTTGGCCCTGGTTGTCGGCGAGGTGCATCACGCTTTGTACCTGGATCTGGAGTCGGAGCGGGATCGCGCCAAACTCAGTGAACCCGAGCTGTATCTGGCCGATCATCTCGGACGGTTGGTGATCGTCGACGAGGTGCATCGCGCCGCCGGGCTGTTCCCCGTCCTTCGCGGTTTGATCGACAGCGCCCGGCGCGCCGGGCGGCGCTACGGACTGTATCTCTTGCTGGGTTCGGCTTCGCTGGATCTGCTCAAGCAGTCGGGTGAGACTCTCGCCGGGCGCATCAGCTATCTGGAATTGACTCCGTTGTCCGTGCTCGAGATACATCGGCAGCCCTTCGAGAAACCGGGGGAGCGCCTGTGGCTGCGGGGCGGCTTCCCGGAGAGCTTCCTCGCCTCCGACGACGCGCAGAGCCTCCGGTGGCGGGAGGATTTCATCCGCACATATCTGGAGCGCGACATCCCGCAACTCGGCCCGCGCATCGCCGCGGAGACCCTGCGTCGTTTCTGGACCATGCTCGCCCATCATCAGAGCGGACTTCTCAACGTGGCTCAGCTTGCGCGCAACCTGGGCGTCGACGGCAAGACCGCGGCGGCCTACATCGACCTCCTCTCCGACCTGCTCCTTGTTCGGCGGCTGCCCGCGTGGCACACGAACCTGGGCAAGCGTCTGGTCAGGTCGCCCAAGGTCTACGTGCGCGACAGCGGTCTCTTGCACGCCCTGTTGGCCATCGGTGATAAGGACACGTTGCTGGGCCATCCCGTGGTGGGCGCGAGTTGGGAGGGCTTCGTCATCGAGAATCTGCTCTCCTCGGCTCCGCCGGGCGTCCAGGGTCACTTCTACCGCACGAGTGGAGGCGCCGAGATCGACCTGGTGCTTGCCTGGCCGGACGGGCGCCTCTGGGCCGTGGAGATCAAGAGAAGTCTCTCACCTCGACCGGAGCGCGGCTTCCACTCGGCCTGTGCCGACCTCGGGCCCGAGCGCCGGTTCGTGGTGTACCCGGGGCGGGAGACCTACCCGGTCGCCGGAGAGACTCTCGTCATGCCCCTGGACGAGCTGGCTGGTCTTCTGGCCGGGCAGGGCGCCTGACTGGGACCCGGACGAACTGGATGAGGACGGCCGAGGTCAGACACAGCACGCCGAGATACCCGAACACCAACGGGTATCCGCCGCCGGTGTCCGCCAACGTGCCGCCGAGGAGGGGCCCAAGGCCCCGGCCACGAACCCGTACGCCGTGAAGATCAGCCCGTAGACCGCCCCGAAGTGGCCGATACCGAAGCCCACGGCCAGAGACACCATGGCGACGCACGCGGCTCCCTGCAGAGCCCACACCGCCCAGATGAGCCAGAAGTTCCGTGTACGCAGGCTCTCCCTCACTGTGAGGGAGGGCGCGGAGAGGGTCCGGCCGACCTCCGACCCGCTCCCCGTGCCCGGCTCGAGGCGAAGGGCAAGGTCACGACGCTCAGCCCGGCCGGCGCCGCGCCCGCCCGCGTCGCGGCGCGCGACGTCACCACCTCTATTCTCGCTCGGCTCTTCGTCCGGTCGCGTCGCCCCTTGTCGCCAAAACGATTTCGTGCAAAACCGTTTCGCGCGAAACGAAGAGACAAGAAGGACGTGACGACTCGTGCATGACTCAACCGGTACTTCTCCTCCACTCACGCTGGAGTTCGAGGGCGTCGACGAGCTCACCTCCCAGGTGTTCCAGGCCTTCAGGAGGACGATCCAGCTTCAACGCCAGCTCGTGATGAAGACGCTGGCGCAGCAAGGCGGGCACCATGGGGAGGCCTTCGGCCTGCGAGTCCTCGTCGAAAACGACGGCATCAGCCAGCGCGATCTGGCGGACGTTCTGCACCTGTCGCGCCCCCGGGTGACCAAGTTGCTGCAGGCCTTGGAGGCGGCAGGGGCTGTGGCGAGGCGCGCCGACGAGCGCGACCGGCGTCTCACCCGGGTGTTCCTCACGCCCGAGGGTCGTCGGCGGGAGGGGGAACTGCACGCCAAGTGGGCGGACCACGTCAACCAGACCATCGGCATCCTGCCGGAAGCCGATCGGCGCGAACTGAGGCGACTGCTCGACGAAGTGTCCGATCACACCGCCCGCCTCCTGGGCGACGCGGCGGCGCCCGGAGTTGAGCCGGCAACCGGTACCGCCGCCGAGCCCGAGGCGCCGGCCGCCGCGACACCCGGAACAGAGCCCGGAGCGGAGCCGGCCCGATGAAGCGACTTCTGCTCACCCACCTGAAGCCATATCGCAAGGGACTCGCGATGGTCGTGGTGCTGGCGCTCATCCAGGCGCTGGCCAACCTCTACTTGCCCGACCTCAATGCCCACATCATCAACAACGGGGTGGCCCAAGGTGACACCGGCTACATCCTGCGCATGGGCGGCTTCATGCTGGTGGTCGCCCTCCTGCTCGGCGTGGTCTCCGTCGTCTTGGTCTATTGGGGTTCCAAGGTGGCCATGGGCTTCGGCCGCGACGTGCGTAGTGCGCTCTTCCGCAAGGTGGAGAGCTTCTCCCAGAGCGAGGTGAACCAGTTCGCCGCGCCCTCCCTCATCACCCGCAGCACAAACGACGCGCAACAGGTGCAGATGATGGTGGCCATCGCCCTCACCATGATGATCGCCGCGCCGCTGATGGGCTTCGGCGGCATCGTCATGGCCATGCGCCAGGACCTGCCGCTCTCCGCCATGTTGATCGTCATCATCCCGGTGATGGGTGCGGTTCTGGGCCTGATCATCGTGCGGGCCGTACCTCTGTTCCGCGCGATGCAGGTGAAGCTCGATCGCATCAATCAAGTCACCCGCGAGGTGCTTACCGGCATGCGGGTCATCCGGGCGTTTGCGCGTGGCGACTACGAAGAGCGGAGGTTCGATCAGGCCAACCTGGACCTCACCCAGACGGGCCTGCGGGTCACGCGGCTCTTCGCGCTCATGTTCCCTTCGCTGTTCGCCATCCTGAACCTCTCTACTGTCGCCATCATGTATTTCGGTGGTCTCCGGGTGGCGAGCGGCGCCATGCCTATCGGGAACCTCACCGCCTTTCTCACCTACGTCATGCAGATCCTCATCTCAGTACTCATGGCGACCATGATGCTGGCCATGGTGCCACGTGCGGCGGCGTCGGCGGACCGTATCCAGGAGGTGCTCGACGTGGAGCCGTCCGTGGGCGACCCGGCGGTTCCGGCTACCGTTGTCAGCATAGACGGAGGACGGCGGGGCTTCGTCGAGTTCAAAAAAGTGGAGTTCGGATACCCGGGAGCTGAGAGCCCGGTTCTCTGCAATGTGTCGTTCCGCGTGTCGCCCGGCCGGACCACGGCCATCATCGGCAGCACCGGGAGCGGGAAGTCGACGCTCATCAGCCTGATCCCCCGCTTCTACGACGTCACCGGCGGGAGCATCGAGATCGACGGCATCGACATCCGCGGGATGAACCGGGACGATCTCTGGCGGCGGATCGGGTTCGTTCCGCAGAAGGCGTTCCTCTTCACGGGTACGGTCGCGAGCAACCTGCGCTTGGGCGCCCAGGAGGCGGGCGATGAAGATCTCTGGAGGGCCTTATCCATCGCCCAAGGCCGGGAGTTCGTCACCGACATGCCCGAGGGGCTTGATTCGCCGGTGACGCAGGGAGGCGGCAACCTCTCTGGCGGCCAGCGGCAGCGGCTGGCCATCGCGCGGGCCCTGGTGAAGAAGCCCAGCATCTACGTGTTCGACGACAGCTTCTCCGCCCTCGACTTCAAGACCGACTCTCTGCTGCGGGCGGCGCTCAAGCGCGAGGTCTCCGGCGCCTCGGTGATCATCGTGGCGCAGCGCGTCAGCAGCATCATGCGCGCGGACCAGATCGTCGTGCTCGACCACGGCGCGGTCGTCGGCATCGGCGTCCACGAAGAGCTCATGGAGAGTTGCGAGACCTACCGCGAGATCGTCTACTCGCAGCTGTCGGCGGAGGAAGTGGCATGAGCGGGCGCGAGATAGGCACGGGGAACGGCCGCCCAGAAGCGCCCGATACGCCCGGCACCCCGGCCTCCGGCGCCCGCGCCCCCGGCGTCGTGACCGACGACGGCCCCCGTAGGCCTCCACCCCAGTCGGGGCCGGGATTCGGCCCGCCCGGTCTCATGGGGTCTGGAGTGAAAGCGAAGGACTTCAAGGGCTCCTTCAAGCGTCTCGCCGGGCAACTGCGGCCCGACGCGCTGAAGATCTACGTGGTGGTGGCGCTTGCCATCGTCAGCGTGGTGCTGACCGTGGCGGGGCCGAAGATCCTCGCCCGCGCCACCGACCTCATCTTCGAGGGCTTCATCAGCAGCCAACTCCCGCCCGGGGCGACCAAGGAGCAGGTGATCGCACGGCTTCAGGCGCAGGGGCAGGAGCAGCTCGCGAGCATGCTCTCCAGCATGGACCTCACTCCTGGGTTGGGTGTCGATATGGGGGCGGTCGGTCGGGTGCTCGTCATCGTCCCGCTGTCGGTGCTCGTGACCGTGCTGATCGCCAAGCGGTCGCAGAAACAGTTCGCCGTGCAGTGGGAGCGAACAGGCAGCCTGAGCGGGCATGTGGAGGAGATGTTCACGGGGCACAACATCGTGAAGGTCTTCGGTCGCCAGAAGGAGGCGATCGCCCGGTTCGACGAAGAGAACGACCAACTTTACCGCGCGAGCTTCAAGGCCCAGTTCATCTCGGGCATCATCATGCCGTCGATGATGTTCATCGGCAATCTCAACTACGTGGCTATCTGCGTGCTCGGCGGGCTCCGGGTCGCGAGCGGCACCATGTCGTTGGGCGACGTGCAGGCGTTCGTCCAGTATTCGCGGCAGTTCACCCAGCCCATCACCCAGACCGCGAGCGTGGCCAACGTGCTCCAATCGGCCGTGGCTTCGGCCGAACGTGTCTTCGAGCTGCTCGACGAGGCCGAGGAATCGCCCGATGTGGCTGAGCCCGTCGTGCTCACGGAGGTGAGCGGCCACCTCAGCCTCAGGGACGTCTCCTTCCGCTACGTGCCCGATACCCCCCTGATCGAGAACCTCGACCTCGAGGTCGAGCCCGGACAGACGGTCGCGATCGTGGGTCCGACCGGAGCCGGCAAGACGACCCTGGTCAACCTGCTGATGCGCTTCTACGAGATCGACGAGGGGAGCATCCTCATCGACGACGTGGACACGCGGAGCATGGCGCGCGCCGATCTTCGCCGCCTGTTCGGCATGGTGCTGCAGGACGCCTGGCTCTTCGGCGGGACCATCCGCGAGAACATCGCCTACGGGAGCGAGGACGCCACCGAAGGGGAGATCCTGGCCGCCGCTGAGGCGGCCCACGTGGACCACTTCGTGCGCACCCTCGCCGAGGGCTACGACACGCGGCTCGACGACGACTCGGGGAACGTCTCGCAGGGGGAACGCCAGCTGCTCACCATCGCCCGGGCGTTCCTCGTTGACCCGCAGATACTCATCCTCGACGAGGCGACCAGCTCAGTGGACACCCGCACCGAGGTACTCATCCAGAAGGCCATGTCCCGGCTGCTGCGCGGCCTCACCAGCTTCGTCATCGCCCACCGTCTGTCGACCATTCGCGACGCCGACGTCATCCTGGTGATGAACGAGGGCAGCATCCTCGAGAAGGGCACCCACGAAGACCTCCTGTCCGCGCGCGGTTTCTACCACGACCTCTACAACAGCCAGTTTGCGGAGGCACTCGCTGAGGCATCATAGAGGCCACCGGTCGTAACCCCGCGTCGCTCGTCTCGTCGCCGCGCCTGCGCGCGGGGCGGGTCGGGTGGGACGACAATCTATCCGTGGGAGAACCGTATGCTCTACCGTACACTCGGGCGCTCCGGCCCTGAGGTCTCGATACTCGGCTTCGGCTGCATGCGCCTGCCGGTGCTCGGGGAGAATCATGAACGCATCGACACACCCGCGGCCGCGGCCATGCTCCACGAGGCCATCGAGAGCGGCGTCAACTACGTGGACACCGCCTATCCCTACCACGGCGTCTCCTACACCGAACCCGGCGTGAGCGAGGTGTTCGTGGGCGAGGCGTTGCGGGGCGGCTACCGCGACCGGGTGCTCCTCGCCACTAAGCTGCCCAGCTGGCTGGTGGACACTCGGGAGGACATGGACCGCTTCCTGAACAGCCAGCTCGAGCGCCTCCAGACCGATCACATCGACTGCTACCTACTCCACGGTCTGAACGCGGGCACCTGGCAGAGTCTCCAGTACCTCGGCGTGCTTGAGTTCCTCGACACGGCCCTGGCCGACGGTCGCATCAGGTGGGCCGGCTTCTCCTTCCACGACCAGGCCGAGGTGTTCCCCCCCATCGTGGATGCGTACGACTGGACGTTCTGCCAGATCCAGTACAACTACATGGACAGGGCCTTTCAAGCGGGCGAGGCCGGTCTGCGGTACGCGGCCGCTCGAGGCCTCGGGGTCATCGTGATGGAGCCCCTGCGTGGCGGTCGTCTGGCCCAGCGCGTCCCCGCGGCGGTCCAAGCTGTGTGGGACCGCGCCGAGGTGCGGCGCTCCCCGGCCGCGTGGGCGCTCCGCTTCGTGTGGGACGACCCCGGCGTGAGCATGCTGCTGAGCGGCATGAGCGAGATCGACCAGGTGAGGGAGAACTTGGCAATCGCGGACGAGGCGCACCCCGCCTCTCTCACCCAGTCGGAGCAGGCCTCGATCGAAGAAGCCGCTCAAGCCTATCGGTCACGGGTCGTGGCCGACTGCACCGAGTGCGGCTACTGCCAGCCCTGTTCCTCCGGAGTCGACATACCTCGGGTGCTCGCCCACGTCAACGACGCCTCCTTCTACGACGACGTCAACGGTATCCGCGAGCTCTACCACATGCGGGCCTTCGGCAAGGCCTCCGTATGCACCGAGTGCGGTGAGTGCGAGGAACTGTGCCCCCAGGGTCTGCCCATACAGGAGCTGATGAAGACGGCCGTGCGGCTGTTCGAGGAGTAGGGCTCGCTCTGGCCGCGCGAAGGCGTGCCCGGCGCCGCGGTTGCGGATCGCGCTCCCAGCTCACTCGCACCCGCCGGTGGCGAAACCGTCGTCCCCGACGGCGTCGCACACCCACACCGTCTTCGGGTTGCAGAACGCCCGGATGCCCGGCGCGGAGAGTTCGCGGCCGTAGCCGGAGTTCTTGGCGCCGCCGAAGGGCAGTTCCGGGAACGACGTGGTCATGCCGTTGACGAACACCTGGCCGGCGTCGAGTCCCCGGATGAAGCGCTTCTGCTCCGCCGGATCGCTCGTCCAGGCGTTCGAGCCCAGGCCGAAATCGGTGGCGTTCGCCAGTTCGATCGCCTCGTCGACGCCGTTCACGCGGTACAGTGAGGCCACGGGACCGAAGATCTCTTCACGGAAGATGCGCATGTCGGGCGTGATGCCCGAGATGACGGTGGGCGGGTAGTACCACCCGGGCCCGGGGAGGCGCTCGCCGCCGCAGAGGGCCGCGGCTCCTTTGCTGAGGGCGTCGGCGACTATCGCCTCGATCTCCTCGCGGGCCTGTTCGGTGGCGAGGGGCCCGACGTCCGTGGACTCGTCCATGGGATCGCCCACCTTCAGCCCACACATGCGGTCGACGAAGCGCTGCACGAAGTCGTCCGCGACGGTCTCGTCCACGATGAAGCGCTTGGCCGCGATGCAGCTCTGACCGTTGTTCATGGAGCGAGAGGTGACTCCCACGGTGGCGGCCCGGTCCAGGTCGGCCGAAGGCATCACGATGAAGGGATCGCTCCCTCCGAGTTCGAGGACGCTCGGCTTGACCTCGCTGCCGGCGATCGACCCCACCGAACGCCCGGCGGGCTCGCTGCCC
This sequence comes from uncultured Actinomycetes bacterium, assembly GCA_947085635.1. Taxonomy (GTDB): domain Bacteria; phylum Actinomycetota; class Thermoleophilia; order RBG-16-64-13; family RBG-16-64-13; genus JAHJSA01. The sequence continues at coordinate 25,376 of CAMTXC010000029.1, forward strand.
GTGAGGGTGACGGCGCGCACCCGCGGGTCGCGCAGGACGCGCTCCACAGTGCTCGAGCCGATGAGCAACGTCTGGAACGCGCCGTCGGGGAAGCCGGCCCGGCGGAACAGGTCTTGGAGGAAGAGTGCGGTCTGCGGCACGTTCGAGGAGTGCTTCAGTAGCCCGACGTTGCCGGCCATAAGGGCGGGCGCGGCGAACCGTATCACCTGCCAGAGCGGGAAGTTCCATGGCATCACGGCGAGCACCGGTCCGAGCGGCTCGTACCGGACGAAGGCCCGCGCGGCGCGGACGGCCGCCGCGTCGGCGGGCTCATCGGCCAGGAACCCCTCGGCGCGGTCGGCGTAGAAGCGGCACCCCATGGCGCACTTCTGCACCTCGCCGCGGGCGGCCGCGATGGTCTTGCCCATCTCGGTGGTCATCATGGCGGCGATCTCTTCGCGTTCCGCGTCGAGGATGTCGGCCGCGGCGTTCAGCCAGGCGGCCCGCTGCGCGAAACTGGTGTCGCGGTAGGAGGCGAAGGTCGCGGCGGCCCGCGCGATGCGGAGTTCGAGTTCGTCGTCTGAGATGGGATCGAAGGTCTTCTCTATCTGCCCGGTGGCGGGGTTCGTCGTGGCGATGGCCATGCCCGAGGCCTCCTCTTCACTACCGTATGGATGTGCCCGTGGTGTGCCCGGGGCGCCGCACGGGGAAACGGCGCGGACATGGGTGGAGACAGGAGTAGGTGTCGGGAGGCCACCGACCTCGATCAAGCCCGACGCCAAGGTCTACCCGAAGACCGATGGTCGGTGCGCCGCCATCGGCGTATCGTCCGGAGCATGACGCGCGTCTGGCTCAGCCTCCCTTGATCGTGACGACCGCAGCCGGCGGTCGGGCGATTACGTGCGGGCGCCGCTCCGATCAGAGTCCGCCCTCGTGCCGCCCGCATCGGAGCCGCCCGTGCCGCCCCGTGCGCCCCGTTGCGCCGTGCATGCACAGCGAGATATCATGACGATGCAAGTCATGCAGTCACAAGGGGAGGGAGCGGAGGTGGTCGTCCTCACCGTTCGCGGCATTGACGATGAGCTTACCGCCGCCCTACGGCGCGAAGCCGGGATCCGGGGCGTGAGCGTCAACGCGCTGGTGCGCGAGTTGCTGCGCCGGAGCCTCGGTCTCACCGATAGCCCTCAGCTCCACCACGACCTGGACGCCCTCGTCGGGGCCTGGTCACCGGCCGAACTCAAGGCATTCGCAGCGGCCGGCGCCTCGTTCGCGCAGGTCGACCCGGGCCTGTGGGAATGAACGCACTCCTCCTCGACACCAACGCGTACGCCGCCTTTCTGACGGGAGACGACGACATCGTTGCGGCCCTGCAAAGGGTGGAGAAGATCCTGGTGAGCGTGGTCGTGGTCGGGGAACTGTTGGCCGGCTTCGCGGCGGGCACACAGGCCCCGCGGAACCGCCGCGAGCTTGCCACCTTCTTAGCCTCACCGCGAGTCGGAGTGGCGCCGCTCACCACCGCCACCGCCGAGTTCTACACGGCCGTGTATGGAGGGCTCCGTCGGAAGGGTCGCTCGATCCCCACCAACGATCTGTGGATCGCGGCCGGCGCCTTCGAGCACGGCGTCCCCCTTCTGACGCGCGACGAGCACTTCAATCAGATCGAGGGCCTGCTCGTGGCCCGGGGGGCCGACGACCTCCTGCCCTAAGCTCGATCGCTCGATGTCCGGGTGCTCCGCAGCGCCCGGGCGCACCATCCTAGCGCACGAGCCTCCGTACCACGAGCACGGTCCGGGGAAAGCCGGCCGCGACCACTACCACCTGGATGCCGATGTCCCACAGCACCGGAAAGAACCTGCAGCGTAGGGCCACCTGCCTGCGAAGTCGGCGCACGTAGCCGCCGAAGTCCAGTTGCGTCGGTGACCCTAGCTGAGCAGCCGCGAGCACACGGCCAGCTGTTCCGCGGCTCGATGCAGGTGCTCGTCGCAGGTGATCAGCTCCGCTCCCGTCTCGTGGCACGCGGCCAGATGGAGGGCGTCTAGGGTGTCGAGCGGCACCGCTCGTCTCAGAAGCCAGTCGCGGGCGCGCCCGTAGGCGAGCGGGGGCATCGGGGTCAGGTTCAGCAATCCTTCGCGGAGGTCGTCGAGGTAGGCGTGTTCGATGAGCATCGCCTGAGGTTCGTCTAGTTCGCCTGTGCGGACCCACCGAGCGAGTGTCGACGCCAACTCCGCCTCAACGAGACGGCTCACTTTCACCGGACTCGATAGAGACCGCAAGAACTCCTCGACCGCCTTGCTCGCCGGTTCTTCGCGGTAGTAGGGGAGGAGGGCGCTCGTGTCGAGGTAGTGCTCAGGCTCAGTCACGGTCGCCCCTCATGTCGCGTATGAGCCGGCTGCTTGGCCGGTCGCTCGGCGGCAGGCTCTTGCGCAGCTCGACTCTGCTCGGGAAGGCGATCTTCCGAGCCGGTTCCCCTGCCCAGGCGACGAGCCGCGCCATCGGTTTGCCTCGCCTGGTAATGATCACGTCCTCCCCCGCCTCGGCAGCCTCGAGGAGGCCGGCGATCTCCGCCCGAGCCTCACGTACGCCCACTTCGCGCATCGGTCCCCTCCTTTGTGTACATAATCAGTGTACACAACATGAGGCGGCAACGCGAGAAGGTCGCCACCACTCTCCAGATTCACCTCTCTCCTGCCGATAGTGATCCCATGATCGTGAAGGCGCCCGACAGCGACCGTCCAGCCGACCCCCCCAACGCCGCCGGGCTTTCCGCCGAGCAGGCCATGGCCTGCCACCTTCGCCGCGCGTTCAAGACCGACCCCGACGTGTTCGTCTTCAACGACCTCAGGCTTGTATTCGATGGTGAGGTCGCGCAGATCGACCACCTCGTGCTCCATCGCGGGGGCATGGTGCTCATCGAGAGCAAGAGCGTGAGCGGGGAAGTCCTGGTGAACGAGCGCGGTGAGTGGGTGCGTCGCGCGGACTCGGACGACAAGGGCATGCCGTCCCCCGTGCTGCGGGCCCGCCGGCAAGAGGCGTTGCTCAGGGCCATGCTGCGCGTCAATTCAGAAAGGCTTCGCGACCGCTTGCGCTTAGGGACCATGCAGGCGCGCTTCGGCCGGGATTGGCCCATCGACATCCTTATCGTGGCCTCCGACGAGTGTCGGATCACGAGGGAGGTCGACGTACCGGAGCTGTGCAGGGCAGACCAGGCGACCGGCGCGATCGACGCGATCGTCGATCGGCACAAGCGAGGTCGCCGGTCGCTGAACGTTCTGAACGACGACGGCATTCAATGGCTCTCTCCGGCCGAGATGGGGCGGTTGGTCCAGTGCCTCAGCTCGAGCCACACGCCGCGATCTCAGGCGCTCGAATCCGCTCCGGACTCTCAGCCTAGCGCGCCACCGGTAGTTGCGTCGCCCGCGCCGGTCGTCGCGCTGGAAGCCGCCGCGCCGGTTGCCCCCGCGCCCCTCGCCGCTGGGGCGTACGCCGACGAGCCGCCGCCCTTCTGCCGTCACTGCGGCAGCCTGGAGGTGCATATGCGCTACGCGCGCATCACCCGCCCCTACCACTTCAGGTGCGACCGGTGCGACGGCATCACGCCCGCCCAGTGGGAGTGCGGCGCCTGCGGCGCACTGGCGCGCATCAGAAAGCGCGGCCCCGACTTCTTTCGCGTCTGTGAGACCTGCGGCACCACTGCGCACATCTTCACGAACCCGCAGGTCGCCCGTCCCGGCTGACCATGCGACCCGGCGGCCGCCCGATCTCCGTCCGCCTTCGCCTACCGCTTTGCGTCTCGCCCCTGCCGGCCCCGGCGCCCGGCGCCCCGGCCTCTTCTCCCGCCCGCGAATCTTCGTTTTACGCCGCCCCCGGTTAGTGCAAGAATGGAAGCGTAGTCGAATCCCGAATCCGGGCGTCGCTGCGGCTGCGCCCATGCCCCACGGGAGGTGGAACGCAGATGGAGCGATCGACCGATCGAGCCACTCTCTACGGCCTGGAGACGGCCGCGCGAGAGGGCATAACAACCATCTGGGACCGGTACGAGGCCCAGCTTCCGCAGTGCAACTTCGGATTGTTGGGCGTCTGTTGCCGCATGTGCCTGCAGGGCCCGTGCCGCATCGATCCCTTCGGTGAAGGCGCCACCAAGGGCATCTGCGGCGCCACCGCCGACACCATCGTGGCCCGGAACCTCGCCCGCTTTATCGCCGGGGGAACCGCCGCCCACTCCGGGCACGCCAAGCACCTGGCCCACACCATGCTCAAGATGGCCGACGGCAAAGCGCCCGACTACGCAATCCGCGACGAGGCCAAACTGAAAGCCGTGGCCACGCGGGTGGGCGTGCCGGTGGACGGCCGCCCGATCACGGACATCGCCCGCGACGTGGCCCGGGCCGGCCTCCTCGAGTTCTCGGAGCGGGAGGAGCCGCTGGCCTGGCTCGAGACCACCATCACACCCGGCCGCAAGGAACTCTTCGCCAAGTTGGGGATCCTCCCCATGGGTATCGACTCCACCATCGCCGAGGTCATGCACGCCACCACCTACGGTGTCGACGCGGACCCCGTCAACATACTTCTCACTGCGCTCAAGTGCTCGCTCAGCGACTACGCCGGCATGCACCTGGGCACCGACCTCTCCGACGCCTTGTTCGGCACCCCGACCCCGCGCGCCAGCGGCGCCAACCTGGGGACGCTGCGGGCGGACTCCATCAACGTGGCCGTCCACGGGCACAACCCGGTGCTCTCCGACATCATCTGCGAGGTGGCGGAGGAGATGGACGATGAGGCCGTCGCCGCCGGCGCGCCGGGCGGATTCAACCTGGTGGGCGTCTGTTGCACGGGCATGGAGGTACAGATGCGCCACGGCATCCCCTGGGCCACCAGCTCTCTGAGCCAGGAGTTGGTGATCACCACGGGCGCCCTCGAGGCCATGGTGGTCGACTACCAGTGCATCCAGCCCTCGGTGGCCGACGTGGCCGCCTGTTACCACACGCGGGTGATCACCACGATGAGCATGGCCAAGATGCCCGGCGCCACCCACATCGAATTCACCGAGGAGCACGCGAAAGACAGGGCGCGCGAGATCCTCCAGCTGGCCATCGAGGCCTACCCGAAGCGCGACCCGAAGCGTGTCGACATCCCCAACATCACCTCCACCGCCTTCGCCGGCTTCAGCACGGAGGCGATTGTCGCCGCCCTCGCCAAGGTGGACCCGGACGACCCGCTCAAGCCCCTCGTGGACAACATCGCCAACGGCAACATACTGGGTGTCTGCCTGTTCGCCGGCTGCAACGACGTGAAGGCCACGCAGGACGAGAACTTCATCGTGCTGGCAAAGGCGTTGGCTAAGGAGAACGTGTTGTTGCTGGCCACCGGGTGCGCGTCGGGCGCCTTCGGGCGTCACGGCATCTTCACCCAGGAGGCCGTGGCCGAGTACGCGGGCGAGGGCTTGAAGGCCGTGCTCACCGCCGTGGGGGAGGCCAACGGGCTCGGCGGTCCACTGCCGTTGGCGCTCCACATGGGCTCCTGCGTGGACAACACGCGCGCGGCCGACGTGGCCGTGGCCGTGGCCAACTATCTGGGAGTCGACCTCGACAAGCTGCCCGTGGTGGCGACGGCCCCCGAAGAGGCTATGGAAAAGGCGGTGTCCATCGGCACCTGGGCGGTGACCATGGGCCTGCCCACGCACGTGGGCGTGGTGCCGCCGGTGCTGGGGTCGGCCGCGGTGGCCGGGTTGCTCACGGAAGGCATCAAGGATGTCACCGGCGGTTGGTTCATCGTGGAGCCCGACCCGGCAGAGGCGGCCAAGCAGCTCATCGCGGCCATCGTGGAGCGGCGCAAGGGACTGAACCTGCCCGTCCCCGCGAGCGCAGCTGCGCGGGCCTAGGAGGTGGCCGGCATGATCGGTACGGACACAGCAGCCGGCGCCGCGCGCAGCGCGGCGCCCCAAGAGATCTACGTCGTGCCCGCCCGCTGCACGGGCTGCCGCAGCTGCGAGATGGCCTGCGCGGTGGAACACTCCCAGTCGAAGAGCCTGTTCGGCGCCATCACCGAGACGCCGCTCCCACGCCGCCGCATCTACGTGGAAGCCGTGGACACCGTCGCGGTGCCCGTGGCCTGCCGTCACTGCGACGAGGCCTTCTGCGCCAACGCCTGCATCACGGGAGCGATCAGACGCGACTCCCGCGGCTTCGTCCTACTCGATGAGACACGTTGCATCGGCTGCAACTCCTGCATCATGCTCTGTCCCTTCGGGGTGATACAGAAAGAAGAGACCCGCCACGTCGCCGTGAAGTGCGACCTCTGCCCCGATCTGCCCGGCCCGGCCTGCGTTGCGGCCTGTCCGACGGACGCTCTGCGTTTCCAGGAGGCCGGCGACTTCGCGCGCTCTCGCCGAAGGACAGCGGCCGTGGTAGGCGCGGCGGCCGCGGGCGGTGTGGTAGCCGGCCCGGGCGGTGACGCCGACCCAGACCCCGCCGCCGCCGACTGACCTAAGGGGAGGCGAGACATGTCACGCCAGTATGTGATCCTGGGCGCCTCGGCCGCCGGCATCGGCGCGGCCGCGCGTCTGCGCGAGCTCGACCCCGAGGCCGTTATCACCGTGGTGGGCGATGAGCCCCACTACGCCTACTACCGGCCACTGCTGCCGTTCCTCATCGATGGGCGTAAGTCTCTCGCCGACATCGCCTTCTGGCCCGAACAGTGGTACGCGGAGCAGCGCGTGCGGCTGATCCTGGGTGTCCGCGGGCACCGGGTCGAGCCCGACCGCAAGGTGGTGGAGCTCGAAGACGGCCGCCGCTTCGACTACGACGCCCTGCTCCTGGCCGTGGGTGCCGACAGCCGCATCCCGGCGACGCCCGGTATCGACGCGTCGGGCGTCTACCCGTTACGCACGATCGACGACGCCGAGGGCATCGCCGCCCGCGCGCGGGCGGCTCTCGCCGGAACGGCCGGGGGCGCCCGCGGCGCCGATGGTGGTGGCGCCCACGCCGTGCTCCTCGGGGCAGGCCTGGTGAGCCTCAAGGCCGCCGAGCCCCTGATGAACCTGGGCATGCGCTGCACGTTCGTGGTGGCGTCGGCCCACCCGCTCTCCCGGGTGGTCGACGCCCGAGTGGGAGGCATGGTGGCGGAGCGTCTGCTTGAGCGCGGCGCCCGCCTGTACTTCGGGCGCGAGGTGACCGCCCTCCTCCACGACGCCGACGACTCGGTCACCGGCGTCACCCTCGACACGGGTGAGTCGCTCGCGTGCGACCTGGTGATCGTGGGCAAGGGGGTCGCCCCCAACCTACAACCCGCTCAACGGAGCGACTTCGCCTGCCATTGGGGGGTCCGCGCCGGCTCGTACCTGGAGACCACCTTCCCCGACGTCTATGCCGCAGGCGATTGTGTGGAGACCAACGATGTCGTCACCGGAGGGCGGCAGGTGGCCGCCCTCTGGACCAACGCGGTGAGCATGGCCCACGTCGCCGCGTACAACATGGTGCACGGGCCGGAGCCCGGCCGGATGCGGCGCTTCCCGGGCGTCATCGGCACGATGAACTCGGGCGTGGTAGCGGGTCTGCCCCTCGTGGCGATGGGCCTCACCGACCCGGTGGGCGAGCGCTACGAGGCGGTGACCGCGGTCGAACGATCGGCGGGCTTCACCGGCAACGGCGGCTCCTCCGGCGACCTTGGTGTCTCAGCCGGCGGTGGTGCCTCCGAGGGTTATGGCGCCTCAGTCGGTGGCGGTGTCCGCGCCTTCCGAAAGCTCGTGTTCGACGGCGACCGCTTGGTTGGAGCGGTCTTCGCGGGGCGTGTAGACCGGGCAGGCGTCTACCGCAGCTTCATAGAGACCGGGCTGTCGCTGGGGTCGACCTTGCGCGCCGCGGCCGAGGAGGGCCGGCTCACCTACGCCGACGTGCAGATGAGAGGCCAGAAGCCGCCGTACGCGAACTACATGCCTATGTGAGATGCCGCCAACGGTGACGCGGGAGGAGATGACGCGGGAGGAGCGGCGGCTCCATACTCGTTTCGTCCTCCGAACGAGTGGGTAGTCCTCAAGCGCAGGCATGTCGACCTGGTGCCCTCCGGCGTCGGAACTCGGCGATCGCGGAGCCATGCCGACGGACCGGTGGTGGGCGGCAGGGTGGTGAGCGCGATGGATCGCGCGCGGGAAGACGCGCCGACGGCCACAGGTGATGGAATCCTGGCTGGACACGTTGAGCCCGGCGGGGTTACCTCGTCCAAAGACGACCTCTCGTGCCTCATGGAAGTCGAAGCGCGGCTCGAAGTCAGGTTGGCGGAAGCGAGGGCGGATGCCGCCCGCGCCATCGCCTCCGCTGAGGAGAAGGGGCGGCGGGCCGACGCCGAGTTCGACGCCGACTTCGCCCTTCTACTCCGCGAGTCTGAAGAACGGGCCGCGTCGGAGTGTGAGTCGGCTCTGGCCAAGATCCACGCCCAGAGTGCCGCAGCGGCAGCCCGCTTCGAGTCCATCGACGGCTCCTTCGTGGACGAGCTTGCCCACATGGTGATCGATCGGCTCCTGGAAGGTCGGGAGCCCGACCGGGCCGGGCCGGCATGATCCTTCGGATGAACAAAGTGAGGGTCCTCGGTCCCCGTGAGCAGTACCCTGAGGCGCTGTGCGTGCTGCAGGACACGGGGGTTGTTCATCTGACCGTCCCCGGCTTGGACGGTCGCCTGCTGCCACTTCGTCTCAGCGTCTGGCAGGAGCGGGAGAGTGGTCATCTGCGCCGGCTCCTGGCCGATGTTGAGGTCTTGCTCGAGGCGTTGCCGACCACGGGAGCGGGCGTAGGACAAGCGCCGCGGGCAGGGCCCCCCGGCGGGCTCCCCGCCCGCCGCGACCTCACCCGGTGGGCCCGTCTCGTGGGTGGCCTGCGGCCCGAGGTCCTGGGCCTGCGGGGAGAGATGGCGATCTTGGCCGAGGAGCACGCCCTGCTTTCCAAATACGGGCCCTTCCTCTCGACGTTCGGGGTGATACTCCGCAGCGAACGAGCTTGGCCCCACATCGCCGCCTACCACGTGATCCTGCCGGCCCAGGAGGAATCGGCGGTGGCCGGACTCAAGACCGCGCTGGCGCTTGTGTTGGGGGAGGGGTTCGCCCTGGAGACCCGTCGCCTGCCTGGTGGGGACATCGCTCTTCTCATGCTGGTGCCGGAGGCGGACGCCTTACGTGTAGAGAGTCTGTTGGCCGCTGCCGGAGTCCACGAGATACCTGTGCCCTCGGGCTATGAGGCCCGTTCGCTGGCCCAGGCGCTGCCGCGCATGATGGACCGGCTGGAGTCCATCCCCCGAGAGCTGCGGGTGCGGGAAAAGGAGTTGGAGCGGCTGACAGCGCTGTATAGGGACGAACTCTGCAACGCACGGCGAGGGCTGCACGACCGCCTGCGAACGCTGGGGGCGATGCCGCTGCTGGGAGCGACGCAACGGGTGTTCGTGATCGAGGGGTGGGTGCCCGTCTCCGAGAACGAGCGGCTCGCCGAATCGTTGGCTACGTCCCTTGGGGGGGAAACGGCTCTGGAGGTCATCGACAACCATCCCCGGGGCGAGGACGTGCCCGTGGCCCTGCGCAACCCTGGGTTCCTGAGGCCCTTCGAGATCATCGTCCGACTGCTGCCACTGCCGAGCTACGGGACGGTTGATCCAACACCGTTGGTGGCCGGGTTCTTCCCGCTGTTCTTCGGGTTCATGTTGGGGGACGTGGGTTACGCGCTCGTTCTGGCGGCGTTGGCGCTGCTGCTGGCGCGGCGCTCGATCCCGGGCTCGCTCGGTCGCTCGGTTGCCGCGGTGGCCGGTACGTGCGCCTTCTGGAGTCTGGCCTTCGGGGTGGCTTTCGGCGAAGTATTCGGCAATCTGGGGCGCGAGCATCTCGGGATCCACGCCGTGGCCTTCGATCGGGAGGAAGCGCTCGAGAGCCTGTTGTTGCTGGCGGTGGCGTTTGGCTTCGTTCACATACTGCTGGGACTCGCCCTCGGAGTGTTCACCGCGCGCCGCCATCCTAGGGAGGCGGCGGGGCGGGCCTTGACCGCCGGCATCGTCGTGGCGGGAGTGGTCGTCCTGGGCGCGGGAGCCGGATTTCTTCCTGAGATCGCACTGCTTCCCGCCGCGGGCGCATTGGTGGTCGCGCTGATGGCGCTCGTGGCGGTCGAGGGGGTCTTGGCGTTCGTCGAGCTGCTCTCCGCCTTCGGGAGCATCCTCTCCTATTCGCGCCTCATGGCCATCGGCACCGCGTCGATGATGCTCGCGGTCGTCGCCAACGATCTCGGGAGCGCCGTCAGCGTGCCGGTGGTAGGAGTGCTTGTGGCCGTTCTCTTCCACCTTGTCAACTTCGTCCTCGGGGTGTTCAGCCCCACCATCCATTCACTGCGACTTCACTACGTGGAGTTCTTCGGGAAGTTCTATCGATCCGGAGGAGTGCCGTACCGGCCTTTCGGCCACTGGGACCCGGGGGTCGGTCGGACGTAGCATCGAGACGAGGAGGAGGGATCATGGAGTTGTTGGCCGTGACACTGGGAGCGGCGCTTGCCGTTGGGTTGACGGCGCTGGCAACGGGTTGGGCGCAGTCGAAGATCGGAGCGGCCGGAGCCGCCACCATCGCCGAGAGGCCGGAGCTTACCTCCACGGTTATCATCATGCTGGCCATCCCCGAGACCATGCTGATCCTGGGTTTCGTGGTGGCCGTCCTGATCCTGACGCGCGTCGGGTAGCGAGAGGGAGAAGAAGCTATGGCCCTCGCCCAGTTGATAGCCGCTCTGGAGCGGGGAGGGGAGGACGAGATCCGGCGCGTCCGGGAGGAGGCGGCCGCGGAGGTCGCTCGGCTGGGTGAGGAGGTTCGGGCGCTGCTGGACAGCAGGCGCGCAAGCGAGCGGGCCCGCCTGCAGGAGCGGCTGCGCGGCGAGACTGAGCTGTGCTTGAGTGCGGCTCGGCTGGAGGGGCGGCGCCGGGTTCTCGCGGCGCGGGATGGAATGCTCGAGCGTGTGCTGGATGCGGTCCGCGAACGTTTGCCGCCGGCTCTCGTCGATCCCAGGTACTCGGTGGCGTTGCCGGATGCGCTCGAGTGGGCGCTCGGTTTCCTTCCGGAAGGCGGAGTGGTTCTCTGTTCCCCGGAGATCGCACAGGTGGTGCGAGATTCGTTGAGTGGGCGCGCGGACGTCGAGGTGCAGCCTGGGATGGACACGGACACCGGCTTCATTCTCATATCGGCCGACGATTCCATCCGTGTCGACGGTACTCTAGAAGCGCGTCTGACGGCCGCGTGGCCCGAGCTGGCCATGCGCATCGTGGACCTGGTGGAAGAGGGCGCCCGGTGAACGCGGGCTGGGAAGACCTCGACAGCAGGGCTGCCGGGTTGGCAGGCCGCCTGCTCGACAGGTCACAACTGGAGAGGCTCGCCGCCGCCGCCGACCTCGCCGCCGTGGCCTCCGGCTTGGAGGAGGCCGGGTTCGTCCTGCCGTCCGGAGGGGCCTCCGAGGGGCCGGCGGCTCTCGAGTTGGCGGTGCGCCGTGAGGCGGCCCGGCGCCTTGCTCTGCTGGCCCGCTGGAGTGGCCCGCGGGCGCCGATGCTGGCAGTGATCTTCGAGGACGAGGAGCGGCGCGGCCTGCGGGTGCTCATACGGGGAGCTGTGCAGGGTGTGCCGGCGGCCTCCCGACTGTCCGGGCTCCTACCCACCCCCCGGCTGCCGGAACGGGCTCTCGAGGAGCTTGCGCGGCAGCCGAGTCCGGGGGCTATCGGCGCGATGCTGTCGAGCTGGAGCCACCCGTTCGGCCACGCTATCCTAAGGGCGGCGCGTGGGGTGCGCCCCGACATCCTGCAGCTTGAGCTGGCTCTGAATCGAGCCTGGGCGGCGCGTGCGGTCGCGGGCGTCAAGGCCGCCGGCGACGTGTTGAAGGCCCACGTGCGCCGCACTCTGGACTTGGACAACGCCCTGACGGCGTTGACTCTCGCCCTGCATGGGGGCGAAAGCCGGGCGGACGAGCACTTCCTGGAAGGTGGTGAGCTGCTCGACAGGCGCGCCTTCGGACGGATCGCGGCCGGCGAGGCGGCGGCCGCGCCCGCCGCGGCCGCCGCCGAGTTCCACGGCACTCCCTATCAGGTCGTGCTCGTCAAGCTCGATGAGGATTGGACAGGGCTGGAAGAGGCCCTATTGGCGGCACACGCGGCGGAACGGCATGCCGCAGCCCGGCGCGACCCCCTCGGACCGGCGCCCGTCGCGGCGTTCGCACTACGGCAACGCCTGGAACTGGTGAGGGTCGGACGTTCCATTTGGCGGGCCGCCACGCGAAGAAGCCCCTCGGCCTCGATGGGAGGCGCACGTTGATCGCTCGGGGCCACGCCCGTGAGATAGGCAGCTATGAGGTGCGGGTCGTCTGTGGGGCGGAAGCTTCGACCGGCTTCCTGCTCGCCGGCCTCGACGTCATCGAAGTGGCCGAGGAGGAGGAAGGCGCTCTTCGGCTGGCCATTCTCATGGAGCAGTCGAAGGTGGGAGTCGCCCTCATGGAAGACTACCTGTACGAGGGGCTGGGTGAGGATCTCATTCGCGATCTCGGCCGACGGGTGCTGCCCATGGTGGTGCCCTTTCCCGGGCCGGGCCGGAAGGGGGGCCTCACCGGGCCGGAGGAGTACATCGTGGAGATGCTACGCCAGGCCATCGGCTACCGGGTGAGGTTGCGGTGAGCCGCGACCGCGATACCAAGACGAACGCCGCCGCCCCCCCAGAGCCGGCCCCGGCGCGCGACGCCGCGGGGACCAGGGCGTCGGCGCCCTCCGAGCCGGTGGCCGCGACCACTATTGGGGCGGCGCCTGCGCCGCCCGCGGCTTCCATTGCGCCGCCCGCGGCTTCCATTGCACCGCCCGCGGCTTCCATTGCGCCGCCGCCCGCGACCTCGATTCCAGCGCCGCCCGCCGCCCCCGCCGCCCGACTCATCCGCATCACGGGCTCCCTGGCCGTGGCCCGCCCGCTGCGTGAGGCCGCCCTCTACGAGCTCGCCCGCGTCGGGGAACAGGGGCTCCTCGGAGAGGTGATCCGCCTCGACGGCGACGTCGGCACCATCCAGGTATACGAGGACACCTCGGGTCTGGCCGCGGGCGAGCCCGTGGCCCTCACCGGCTCGGCGTTGACGGCGGCCTTGGGACCGGGACTGCTCGGTTCCATCGTAGACGGGGTGGGCCGTCCACTTAGCCGGCTCGCGCAGGAATCCGGCGACTTCCTTCGAGCCGGGCTGACCGCGCCCACCCTCGACCCCTCCGCTTCATGGACCTTCTCGCCGGGAGTCGCTCCGGGCGACTTGGTAGAGGGCGGAGACGTGCTCGGGGAGGTGGAGGAGCGCTCGGGCTTCACCCACCGGATCCTGATTCCGCCCGGCGTAGGTGGTCGGATCGCGGAGATCAACGAGGGGGAGGTGTCGGCCGAGGATCTCGCGGCCGTGCTCGAGGACGGTACGCCTCTTTACCTCGGGCATGCGTGGCCCGTGCGTCGGCCGCGTCCCGTGAGTAGACGGCTGCCCTCCGACCGGCCCTTTGTCACCGGGCAGCGCGTCTTCGACTTCTTGTTCCCGGTGGCCGAGGGAGGAACCGTGGCCGTGCCGGGTGGCTTCGGGACCGGCAAGACCGTGATCGAGCAGACCCTGGCCAAGTACGCCGTCGCCGACGTCGTGGTCTACGTGGGCTGTGGGGAGCGGGGGAACGAGATGGCCGAGGTGCTGACCGAGTTCCCGAGCCTGATCGACCCCCGCACGGGGCTCTCGATCATGGACCGGACTATCCTGGTGGTCAACACGTCGAACATGCCGGTGGCGGCCCGGGAAGCGTCCGTGTACCTGGGCATGACCTACGCCGAGTACTACCGCGATATGGGCTACGGTGTGGCGCTCATGGCCGACAGCCTTTCCCGGTGGGCGGAAGCCCTGCGCGAGCTGAGTTCCCGCCTGCAGGAGATGCCGGGGGAGGAGGGGTATCCCACCTACCTGGGCAATCGCATGGGCGCCTTCTACGAGAGGGCCGGCCGCGTGATCGCAGCCGGACGGCCCGAAAGGACCGGTGCGGTCACCTTCATCGGCGCCATCTCGCCGCCGGGGGGAGACTTCTCCGAACCGGTGACTCAGGCTGCCCTCCGCGTCATCGGGGGGCTATGGGCGTTGGACGCCGGGCTGGCCCACCAGCGCCAGTTCCCGGCTGTGGATTGGGAGGTCAGCTACTCGCTCTACGCCGACGCGCTGGCTCCCTGGTTCGTCGAGCGCTGCGGGGCCGACTGGCCTGAGCTGCGCGCGGCCGTGCTGGAACTGTTGCAGCGTGACCGCGAACTGCGCGACATCGCGGGGCTGGTAGGCGTAGAAGCCCTGCAGGATACCGACCGCGTGGTCCTCGACGTAGCGGCTCTGGTGCGCGAGACCCTGCTCGGCCAGAGCGCCTACGACCCCAACGATGCGGTCTCGCCCTTGGAGAAGACGAAAGCGTTGGCCGCTCTGTCTCTTTCGCTCCACCGCACCATCCTGCAGCTGCTCGAGGAAGGGGCCGCCTACGAAGAGCTGGACATCGCCGCGGCTCGGCACGCCTTGTTCGCCCTGCGGAACAGCGGCCCTGCCGGCGTGGAGGCCTGTGCCCTGAACGTCGAGCGACTGATCGCCGCCCTGGGGACGAAGGAACCGGGGAGCGAGGGCGCTGACGCAGCGACGCCCGAATCCTCGACGCCCGAATCACCGACGCCCGAGTCATTGGCGGCTGAATCCCCGACCCCCGAGGACGGGGAGGCAGAGTGATGAGCCACCACGATGTGCACCCGCTCCCTCGTATCTATCGGGGCGTCTTCGCCGCTGCCGGGCCGCTTCTCTATCTCACAGGCGTCCGCCGGGCGAAGCTGGGCGAGTGGGTCTCGGTGCGGTCGATCGGACAGACCCGGCGCGGCCAGGTCATCGACGCCGGCGAGGAGGTAACGGTCATCCAGGTGTTGGAAGAGACCCTTGGCCTGCGCCCGGGAGAGACCGAGGTGGTCATGAGCGGCACCACGGCGCGCGTCGTGGTGGGCCGCGAGCTGCTCGGGCGTATCCTCAGCGGGACCGGAGCGCCGCTCGACGGGCTTCCCGCGCCCGTGGGTGAGGATCTGCGACCCATCTGGGGAGAGCCGTTGAACCCGGCCCGCCGCACGCGCCCGGGGGATTTCGTGGAGACGGGCGTGTCGGCTATAGACGGCATGAACACGCTCGTGCGCGGGCAGAAGCTGCCGGTGTTCTCGGGTCCCGGGCTCCCCGGTCTGCAACTTGCGGCCGAGATCGTCGAGAAGGCGCGCGCCCCCCGGGGTGAGCCTTTCGCCGTGATCTTCGTGGGCGTGGGCATCACCGCCCGCGAGACCCAGCTCTTCCTCGACCGCTTCAAAGGTAGCGGCGCCTCGGAGTGGGGGGTGGTGTACCTGAGCGAAGCCCGCGACCCTACCATCGAACGGTTGTTGGCGCCCCGAGTCGCGCTCGCCGAGGCGGAGTTCTTGGCCTTCGACGCGGGAATGCACGTGCTCGTTGTCATCGCCGACATGACCTACTATTGCGAAGCCCTCAGGGAGATCGCCACCGCCCGCGAGGAGATCCCCGGGCGCCGGGGATACCCGGGCTACATGTATACCGATCTCGCCGGCATCTTCGAACGCGCGGGCGTGGTGCAGGGGCGTGAGGGCTCCCTCACCCAGATCCCCATCGTCACCATGCCCGACAACGACATCACCCATCCCATCCCAGATCTAACAGGATACATCACAGAGGGCCAGCTGGTATTGAGCGGCGATCTCCATCGCAAGGGGGTCTTCCCGCCCGTGGACGTGTTGCCGTCACTCTCCCGCTTGATGAACGCCGGCATCGGGCCGGGTAAGACCGCTCCGGAGCACCGCGAATGGGCCAACCAGCTCTATGCCGTGTACGCGCGGGGTCGTGAAGCGCGCATGATGGCCGCCGTAGTGGGAGAATCAGGACTGGGCGACCCCGACCGCAGGGCCATGGATTTCGCCGATCGCTTCGAGAGGGAGTTCATCGGTCAAGGCCGTGCTCGGCGGGACATAGCGGCGACCCTCGAACTGGGCTGGCGACTGCTGGAGCGCCTACCCCGGGAGGATCTCCTGCGCATCAGCGACGCCACGTGGGCCGTGCGCGACACTGTCGGAGGTGACACCACGGTGGGTGACACCACGGTGGGTGACACCGCGGCGGGGGATGTCACTGGTAGAGGTCGCGCGGGGCGCGATGGGGCCGCGCACTCCGCCGAGGGAACCGAGGCTTCGCCATGAGCGCCGTCGAGCGGATGGCGGCCTCCCGCATGAACTTGATC
>CAMTXC010000030.1:0-64093 GCA_947085635.1 uncultured Actinomycetes bacterium
CCGCCGCCTCAGCCCAAAGCAGCCGCCTGATCCGGCTGCCCGGCCAGGAACTGGCGCGAGTAGAGGTCGGCGTAGAGGCCGTCCGCCTCGAGCAACTCCTCGTGAGTGCCCCGCTCGACCACGCGCCCGCCGTCGATCACCAGGATCAGGTCGGCCCGCCGAACCGTGGAGAGCCGGTGGGCGATCACGATGGTGGTGCGCTGTTCCATGAGCCGCTCGAGGGCCTGCTGGATGAGGGCTTCCGTGCGGCTGTCGACGCTGGCCGTGGCCTCGTCGAGCACGAGCACCCTGGGATCGCGCAACACGGCGCGGGCGAAAGCCACCAGCTGGCGCTGCCCCTGGCTCAGGCCGCCGCCCCGCTCACCCACCTCCTGCTCGTACCCAGCGTCGAGGGAAGCGATGAACCCGTGGGCGCCCGCGAGCCGGGCGGCCTCCTCCACCTCCGCAGGCGTGGCGTCCATGCGTCCGTACCGGATGTTGTCGGCCACCGAGCCGGCGAACAGGAAGGGCTCCTGGGGCACCAACCCCATCTCCGTGCGCAGCGAGGCCTGGGTCACGGTCCTCACGTCGACCCCGTCGAGGAGGACGGCGCCTCCGTCCACGTCGTAGAAGCGGAGGAGGAGGTTGATGATGGTGGTCTTGCCGGCGCCCGTGGGTCCCACGATGGCCACCGTCTGGCCCGGAAGGGCTTCGAAGCTCACGTCCTCGAGGATGGGTCGATCGGACTCGTAGGCGAAGGAGACGCCCGCGAAGGTCACACGGCCGGTCACCGAGCCGCGCGAATCCCCGGTGTGCTTGTCGCCGCCGGGGGTGACGGCGCGCCGCGCGCCGCCCGGCGCCAGGCGGCCGACCGCCGTAGCCAGTTCGAGCCCGTCGGGGGCGTCGATCACCCGGGGCCGCCGATCGACGAGCTCGAAGATGCGCTCGGCCGCCGCCAGGGCGGCCTGCGCCTGGGTGTAGAAGGCCGACATGGCCTGGATGGGGCGGAAGAACTGCTGCACGTAGGTGAGGAAGGCCACCACCACGCCCACCGTCACCTCGGGCGGAGAGCGCAGGGCGAGCCAACCCCCGTAGAGGGCCACGATGCCGGTGGCCACCGTGCTGAGCACGTCCATCACCGGCGTGAAAGCGCTGGTGATGCCCACGGCACCTACGTTGGCGTCGCGGTTGGCGGCGTTCCTCTCGCGGAAGCGTTCGGTGTTGAGTTCGGTGCGGTTGAAGGCCTGGGCCACCTTGACCCCGCCGATGTCCTCCTGGATGTCGGCGCTCACGTCGCCGATGGCCTGCCGCGTACGCCGGAAGGCCCGCCGGGCTAGGCGCGCGAAGACGCCGGTGGTGAGGAGCATCAACGGGATGACGAGAAACGAGGCGAGGGCCAGACGCCGGTCCAAGAAGAGCATGGCCACGATGATGCCCGCGAGCCCCACCACGCTGCCCAGCGTCTGAGCGATCCCCTGGGAGAAGAGGGTGTTCAGAACCTCCACGTCGTTCACCAACCGGCTCATGAGATCGCCGGTGCCGTGACGGTCGAAGAAGCCCTTGTCCAGCTTCTGCACCGCCGCGAAGATCTGCGAACGGAAACGGGCAAGAACCACCTGCCCCACTCTCCCGATGAGCCGGAACTGGGCCACGTTGGCGGCGAGACCCACCAGGTACGCGGCCAGCAGGAGGAGCATGATCTGAGTGAGCGCGCCCCTGTCGCCCGGGGCTATGGCCTGGTCGATGGCGCGACCGATGAGGTACGGGCCGGCGGCGAGCGACAGCGCGCCCACCACGACCACCACTCCGAGCACCACGTATTGCGGCCAGAAGTCGGCGATCTCGCTCCAGAGCCTCCGAAGCACGCGCCGTGGCGAGGAGACCGACCGACTCTCCCGGGCAATGGACTCGAGCGAACCGCCTCTCACGCGGCCTCCTCAGGCACGATGCCGACCTCGCCCTGCCGCACCAGTTCCGTGTCGACGATCTCTCCATAGAGCGGGATCGTGCGCAGTAGCTCGTCGTGGGTGCCCTGCCCGACCACCCGGCCCCCGTCGATGAGGATCACCCGGTTCGCGAGTCGCACGGTGGAAAGGCGTTGCGCGATGACGAAGCTGGTGCGCCCTTTCATCAACTCGCGCAGGGCGAGTTGCAGGCGCACCTCGGTCTCCACGTCGACGGCACTGGTGGCGTCGTCGAGGAGCAGGATGCGCGGGTCGACCAGGAGGGTGCGCGCTATCGACACCCGCTGGCGCTGTCCGCCCGACAGAGCCACGCCCCGCTCGCCCACAACCGACTCGTAGCCGTCGGGAAGGTCGCTGATGAAGTCGTGCACCTGAGCCGCCCGAGCCGCGGCCTCGACCTCCTCCGCGGACGCATCGGGTCGACCGTACGCGATGTTCTCGCGCAGGGTGCCTCCGAACAGCAGCGCCTCCTGAAGGACGATGCCCACGTGGGCACGCAGGCTCTTAACGGTGACGTCGCGGATATCCACGCCGTCCACCCGCACGACGCCCTCGGTGGGGTCGTAGAAGCGGGGGATGAGATTGATGATGGTCGACTTGCCCGACCCCGTGGTGCCCAGGAGGGCCACCGTCTCGCCCGGCTCCACGTCGAAGGAGACATCCTGCAATACGGAGCCTTCCTGCCCGACGTAGCGGAATCCGACCGCCTCGAACGTCACTCTGCCATCGATGCGCCCCAACTCGACCGCCCCCGGCCGGTCGCGCACCTCGACCTCGGCGTCGAGCACCTCGAAGACCCGCCGCGAGCTCGCGCCGGCCCGGGAGAGCGTGCTCGAGAGGAAGGCCAGCTGGAAGATGGGCACGAGGAGGAAACTCAAGTAGGCGTTGAAGGCCACCAGATCGCCCAGGGACATGTATCCCGAGATCACACGGTCGCCCCCCACCCACACCACACCAAGAGAGCCGAGGTTCGCGATGACGAACACGTAGGGCAACGTGGAGGCTAGGGCGCGCACCACCTTGAGGCCTTCGTGCAGGAGATCGCGGTTCGCCGCTTCGTACCGCTCGAGCTCATAGGGCTCCCGAGCGAAGGCCTTCACCACGGCCACACCGGCCAGGTTCTCCTGTAGCACCGTATTCAGAGCTCCCAGGCGCACCTGGATGTCTCGGAAAAGCGGCAGAACCCGGCGGACGAACAGTCCGAGCACGACGAAGATCGCCGGAATCGTCGCCAGAGCCACGAGGGCCAAGAGCCATTGCATCCATAGCAGCACCGCGGCCGTGCCCACGAGGGTGAGCAATGAGGAGGTGAACACCAGGAACCCTTGACCCGTGAAGGTGCGGACGTTCTCCACGTCCGACGTCACCCGGGTCATGAGCTGCCCGGTCTGCGCCCGGTCGTGATAGCTGAACGACAGGTTCTGGAGCTTCTCGTAGATGGCGTTGCGCAGGTCGAACGCCACTCCCTGACCGGCCTTCTCGGCAAGATAGCCATGAAGGAAGGTGAAGAGGCCCCGCACGACGGCGACGCCCAGCAGGCCGGCCGTCGAAAACAGTATCCAGCGCCAACTGCCCCCCGTGATGCCCCGGTCGATGAGCAGCCGGATGAACTGCGGCGCGAACAGAGTGGCCACGGTCATCAGGAGCACCGAGACGAGGGCGGCCAAGGATGGCGCGGTGTAGGGCCGGAGAAAGCCCAGGGCGCGCCTCAGGTCGTGCCAGGGAAGGTCGCGGCGGCGTTCTGTCATCAGCGGGAAGTATAGACCCCACTTCACGCCTACACCGCATCCCGGGAGGGTATGACTCTTGCATGGAGAACAGCGGATACAGGACCCTGAGACCCGGCCGCGTGGTCGTGGTGGAATACCGGCACGTCGAAGCGCCGGAGCACGGCCGCATCCGGGCGCCCAAAGCCACCGCCGGGACCCGCGGCGTGCAGCCCACCCTCTCCTGGGCCATCTATCTGGGGGAGCGCTTCGCAGACGACGGGCCTCACGGTTGGTTCGGCCTCCCCGACGGCAGTGAGATCGACGACCGGCAGGTGCTCTGGCACTTCATCCCCCTCGGCCCCTCGGACCATCCGGAGGTTCAGGCCTCTTTCCTCCGCCGCGTCCGTCTGCGCACGATCAGTCTGCGCCTGGCGCATCCCCGCTGGTTCAAGACCTCCCAGCGAGGGCCGAAGCGACACGAGTGAGGCACTGCGCCGCCCCGAGGTGCCTGTACGCCGCGCAGTCGCGACCCCGCGCCGCCCCGCGTGACCGCGTACCGCGTATCGCGTGCCGCCCAAGCGCGATTGTCCGGACCGGCGGCCGGGTGATAGTGTTGAAGCTCGATCCTCACGCACCACGTCCATGCTACGGAGGATCGGAACTACGGAAGAGGAACGACCGACAGGGGTACGCGCAGTGGGGGAACCGTGCTGGGAGATCGTAGGGGACGGCGGTCACAGCGATCGCGGCTGCCGCTCGTGTCCGGCGTACCTGACGGGCGTCGATTGCTGGGAAGTGGAAGGCACCCCTTGCTCGTGTAACCCGGCCATCTGCATCCTTATCGAATGCCCGGTCTACCTCGCGCACAAGGAAGAGATCGAGGGCCGGCTGGCCGACGAAGACCTCGCGGCCATGCTGCAGGCCGTCGAGCGCGTAGCCTCTGGCCAATGCTGGGAGATCGAGGAGTGCACCGAAGCCGTGAGGGGCACCTGCCCTGCTCACACTGAAGGCGCCCGCTGCTGGGAACTGTCCGAACCGTGCCCCTGCAGCGGAGAGGACGGGTTCAGCCGCTGCCTCGTCTGCCCCATCAGGGTATTCCACCAGCGTAACGCTTCGTCAGCGATCCCCGGCCACTGACCCGACCCTCTTCGGGGTTGCGCGAGCACCGGTCATCCCGCATACTATATGCATGTATGTTGATACTTCCATACGGAGTGACGGCGACGGTGCTGCGCCGGAGGCTGCGCACCTCGCGCGCCTCGGCCGCTTCTTCAAGGCGCTCAGCGAACCCACTCGATTGCGCATAGCACTGGCCCTCACCGACGAATGCCGCCCTGTGAGTCACGTGGTGGCGGCCACCGGCCTCCCCCAGCCGCTGGTCTCCCACCACCTTCGTATCCTGAGCGACGCGGGCATCGCCAAGCCCGATCGGCGAGGCAACCAGGTGTACTACTGACTGGAGCGCACCGTGGTCCGGGAGGCCATCAGGGTAGCCGAGAAGGCCGTCGAGCCGGAGGGGGCGTCATGAGCGACGCATCCACGTCGGGCGCGCCGGTGCGAACAACCGCACCCGGGGGCACGGAGTCCTGCGTCATCTGCGGGAGCACGCTCGAATATCTGGATTCCGCCGCGACGCTCACGTGCACCGTTTGCGGCGGGGAGAACCGCGGGCACGTCGTCTGCCCGCGCGGGCACTACGTGTGCGAGAGCTGTCACGGAGCCGGCTTCATGGAGCGTCTCCCCGGTCTGCTCGACGCGTCCCGCTCGCTCTCTCCGTTTGCGATCGCCGAGGAGCTCATCGCCCAGTCCGATCTCCCGATGCTCGGGTGCGAACACGCGTACGTGGCGGCGGGTGCCCTGATGCGTGCACTGGAGAACGCAGGTGTGGCGGGAGTCACCGCCGCGCACAGAGCGGAAGTGTTGGAGCGAACGGCCCGCCAGGCGATGAGCGCCTACTGCGGATTGAGCGGCGTGTGCGGGGTGGTGCCGGCCTTGGGCGCCTGCTACAGCGTCCTGGTGGGTGGCCGGTGCGGCAAGGGCCCGGAGACCAGGGCGGCCATGACCCTCGTCTCCCGCCTCGCGGCGGCCACGGCCGCCGAGGCTCACCCGGGGTGCTGTAAGGCCTACGTGCGCGTCGGCCTTCGCGAAGCGACGGCCTTCCTCGAAGAAGAGCTGGGGATTGTTGTCGAGGCCGCCGTCCCTGTCATCTGCGCCGACACAGAACGCCACCCCCACGGCTGTCGAGGCGCGGGGTGCGCCTGGCACCCGGACCATGAGGAGACCGACGTGAGCGACCACGCACCGACCACGCCCGCAGCCCCCGCGGCATCGTCGCCCGGCACAGCGCCCGCACCCGGCACAGCGCCCCCGGCCGCCGCCACGCCCCCGGCCTCCGCCACGCCCCCGGCCTCCGCACCAACCGGCACGGGACCCGCGGCCAAAGCACGTTACGACGAGTTCTTCGAACTCGCCTACGCCGACGGCGTCCTCGATCGCAAGACGAAGATCTTGGTGGCTCTGGGGGCTTCGCTGACCTCCGGCTGCGCCCCCTGAACCCAGTACTGCCTCTCGGTCGGGAGACAGCTCGGGGTGACGGACGAGGAGGTCGACGAGGTGCTCCACGCCGCAATGACCGTTGGAGCCACGCGCATGCAGGTGATGCTCACGCAGGAGGTCGCGAAGCTCGCCCCGTCCGAAGCGACCACTTCGACGAGGCCATCGGCGGCGGCCGGGGAACCCGACCCGTGCGCGGCAGTCGACAGCGGAGGCGCGCCCGCGTTCGCCGCGGCGGAGGTGGTAGAGCAGGCGGGTGGTGGCTGAACCGGCTGAGGACCAGACGACGCCGGTTCGGCGTCGCAGACAGCCACCGACACCACAGCTACCGCAGGCAGCCCGTCGCAGCCGGCATCCGGCTCCACATGAAAGTAGGGAAGCGGCCCGTGACGGCCGCCCGAGAACACGAAGGGGGACACATGGATCCGACTCGCCCGGAACACCCGCACATCGACCTGATCTCCAAGGGCCCGTCGTGAGTGCTCTGCAACCTCGCCGTGAGCGCGATGGAAGACCTGCAGGAGGAGAGCCCCGGCCTCTTCACCTTCTCGGTGATTGACGCGTCCACTCGGGAGGGGGTGAAGCGCCTGCAAGAACTGCGGCCGGAGGCGGGGCGCCAGATCCCTGTTCCCGGAGTGATGAAGGACGGCTCGATCATCTTCGACCGCATCCCCGACATGGAAGAGTTCGGAGAGTGGCTCGAAAGGCAGACGACGCCCGAAGTCTGACGCCCCCCAAGGCCGGGCTCGACGCCGACCCCCACGGCCGAGCCCGGCCGCCTTTCTCCGTCGTTCCCCGCTCCCCCACGACGGCCCGCCCGCCGACGCGCGCCACGGCCCCGCCCGCCGACGCGCGATGCCGCCGGTTGGCGCTCGTCCCGTGACCGACCGCCGGCCGGTTGGCGCACACGCCCCAGAGGAGTATGTTTGCCGGCATGATCTCAGATTCCGAGAGCGGCCCCGGGGAAGGGCGAACGGATCTCGTCGCGTCCTCCGCCCGGAACGCGACCGGTCGCGCCTCCACCGCTCGGAACTCGACCACCCGCACTTCCACACGCGCCTTTCTCGGCCCCCTGGCCCTGCTTGGAGCCTCGGCTCTCTGGGGCGGCATGTACCCGGTGATGAAGCACGCACTGGTAGAGACACCGCCGTTCGCCCTCATCACCCTCGAGTACTTGGTTGCCGTCTTGGTGCTCCTGCCCATCGCCGCGCCGCGACTGCTCCAGACACCACCGGCTATCCTGCTGAGAGCCGTGGGCATGGGCCTATT
The DNA here is from genome assembly GCA_947085635.1 of uncultured Actinomycetes bacterium. Taxonomy (GTDB): domain Bacteria; phylum Actinomycetota; class Thermoleophilia; order RBG-16-64-13; family RBG-16-64-13; genus JAHJSA01. The sequence continues at coordinate 7,475 of CAMTXC010000030.1, forward strand.
GTGGTTCGGGGGCGTGAGCCTGGTGTTCCTGGGACTTCGGGAGACCAGCGCCGGGCTGTCCGCCTTCATCGTCATCCAGACCGCCGTGGTGACCCCGATCCTGGTGGGTCTCTCCGGCGGAGGCTGGTTCGACCGACGGCTGGGAGGGGCCATCGTCCTCGTTCTAGGAGGTATGGCGGTGATCTTCCTTCTCGGCGAGGAGGTCATGTTCGCGCCGGCGACGGCGTTGATCGCATTGGCCGTGGTGCTCCTCTCGGTGCACATGATTGTGCTGGGGAAGCTCACCCACCAGGCCCCCGCGCCCGTCCTGGTGTGGGTGCAGGTGGCCGTCACCTGCGGCGGCGCGGCCGTCATCAGCTTCTTCGTGGAGCAGTGGCCGGCGGTCCCCTCCGGACTCGGGCCCTGGACCCGAGCCGCCATACTCTACGGAGGCCTCGGGTCGAGCCTGCTCGCCGTGCTGCTACAGACCCTCGGTCAACGGATCACTCCCGTCACCCACGTGGGCATCTTCCTGAGCCTGGAGTCCGTGTTCGCCGTTCTGCTGTCGATCGCGCTGGGAGTGGAATCGCTCGAGGCACGGACGGCGCTCGGATTCACGCTCGTGTTCGCGGGCACCGTGCTCGCTCAGACCGGTCTCCAGCGGAAGTCGGCGACGGCTGAGATCGCGGAGCCCGTTGAGCTGCAGGCGCCGCTCTGACAGCTTGAGTCGGGAGGCGGAGAACCCCCGGCTCCTCGTGATCCCGGCGGGCTCAGACCTCCAAGTTGCGCAGGTCCACCCGCTTAATGAGTGCGCGGGGCGACGCGGTCAGCGCCGCCATCACCGCGTGGACCACGTCCTCGGGAGCGAGCTTCTCCCGTCCCGCGAAATCGGGATGGTCGGTCATGGCGGTCTCGACCATGCCCGGGAGGACGTCGGTGACCTTGATCCCTCGGTGGCGCACCTCCTCCCGCAGCGTGTCGGAGAAGCCCATGACACCATGTTTCGCAGCCGTGTAGGCGCCGGCTCCCACCCAGGCGTGCACTCCCGAGCCCGAGACGATCTGCACGATATGCCCCCGAATACCACCCGGCGCCGGCTTCTGCTGGAGCATCACACGAACCGCCTCCCGCGAACACAGGAACACCCCGGTAAGGTTGATGTGAAGCGCCGCCTCCCAGTCGGCGAGCGCGAGTTCCTCGATGGGGCCGCGCACGAGCGTGCCGGCGGAGTTGACGACGATGTCGACGCGGCCGTAGGCGGCGACCGCCGCGGAGAAGAGCCGCGCGACGGCTTCCTCATCGCCCACGTCGGTGGGGACGGGCAGAGCGGGAGGCAGTCCCGGAAGGAGACACGCCCGGGCGAGTTCCTCAACCCCCCGAGCGGCGCCGACGACCGAAGCCCCCTCCACGAGGAAGGCGCGAACCAGCGCGGCGCCGATGCCGCTGCTCGCTCCGGTCACCACCGCCGTCTTGCCGTCCAACGAACCCATGGGTGGCGTGTACCCGTGCACGCCGGGTTCCAGGCGCGGACCGCGGCCGCCGGGCTCCAAGGGCTGGGCGCGATGCCGCTACGGGACGAGGGGCGGACCGCGGGCGGGAGTCAGGACTCCCGTCGAACCGTCACCCAGACCCGGCCCGCGCCATCACGACTCGGTTCCGCCCCTGAGCCTTCGCCTGGTAGAGGGCGTCGTCGGCCGACTTGATCAGGTCGGCGACCCACCCCTGGGGTCGCGACAAGGCCGGACAAACCGTCAGACTACAGAACCGGGTCTGACCCCCGGCTCGTGTGCCACAGAGCGAGCACTTCCACGACCGGCGGTGTGCCGGCCACGCGATAGTACAGGTGAAAGTGGATGCGGGCCATATGCACGCGCCGCACGCCGGGCAGCTTGATGTTCAAGGATCGTGCGCCGATGCTCGGCTGCAGCGCAACCAAGGCAAGCGACTTCTCAAGCTCGTCCGCGAAGGCTTCCGGCGCCTTCGGACGGTTCATGACCCACCATTGCCCAGCCTCCGCAATCGCACGGGCTGCGCCGGCAGTGATGAGAACGGAGGGAGGAGAACTCACCGCCTGGGCAAACGACCCAGGACTACGGAAGCATCGACGACCTCACCCCGCTCAGCCTCTCCGATGGCGGCGAGTAGCCGACCCTCGTCCTCAGGCGAAAGAACGAAGGTCTCATCACCTTCTGGAACCAAGATCGTGACCGTGGCTCCTTCGGGGAGATTCTTGCCCTCGATCTCGACGGTGCCGTGACGGACTTTTCCGGTTGTGACCAACATGATGAAATCCTACCACGTGGCCGCGAGAGTCGCCGCGCGCAATCTGCGTACGCGCATCGGCTCTCCCGCCGGTCAGACGAGAGCTCCTTCGCGCGCGTACAGATACGCCTTGCGCGCCCGGAACCTGAGGTCGGGGTGCGGGCACGCATGGCGGGCTACTACTACGGGCCAACTCCGGTTCGACGAGCGATCACTATCGGTGAGGACGGCGACGACGATGTTCAGGCGCATGCCCGCGCTATCCGCCTCCACCTCGAGGCGAACGGCGGCCGCCCGCTGGCCCACCGGCGCGCCCTTACCGATCCCCTCAACTCGCCTTCCCTACGCTGATGGCCCAACGAGATGCGAGGGCCGGTCCTGGTTAGCAGGCTTCTTCGCCATGGTCTTCTCCTTAGTTGATTCGCCCGACTCTGGCTAGTCGCTACGGTCAACGCCCCAATACCTTCGCCAGATCTTTGATGGCCGCCGGGATCTTCTCATTCAGGGCCCTCGTTGTCTCCTTCATCTCTTCCAAAAGATCATCCTGGTGCCCCCGACCTCTAATAGTTCCAGCGGTGAACAGCACCGTCATATGCTCAGCAACATCGATACGGCATTCCGACATGCGAGGAGTGCCAAGCAGATCCTTGTAGGTCATCCGAGCAGACAAGACGAGCTGCTGCTCTATGGCGTCTTGTCCTGTCAAAGCTTCTTGCGTGTCGGGGCGATTCCAGAGGAAGAACCGTATGCGCTCACCCGGAAAGAGCGATTGGCTACTCCAGGTTCTCTCTCTGTCGTCCCCGGTATCGCGTTTCTCCGTGATCTTCACGGTTACGTCTATTGCCGCCGCCAGCCCGAGGTTGCGGAGGACGGCCAAGGGGTAGCCAGCAGCAATGGTTTCGATTCCGAGGGACAGCTTGGGCAGGATTTGCGCCTCGCGCGCGGCGCGCATCTCCTTGACGGTGTTGCGTGTCTGCCACGCGTAGAAACCTGTCACGAGGACGAGCACGGTGACGAGCGCCAGATTGACGATCGCAAGAATGCCTTGGCCGCTCACTCGGGGACTCCTTGCCCGTAGTGGCTGCTCTGTGTATCCAGCGGTAACTCCAACGCCTCCCCCTACTTCCCCGTCGCAGCCTTCGGCGCTCGCTTCCGAGGCAACCACTTGGGCCTCATTGGGACTGGACCTCGTACACCTTCAGCGTACGAGCACGTGAGCGCTCCAAGTTGCGGAAGCGGATGCCGTTCATACCAACCACCTCGCGTCGTGACGTGTCATGGGAATCGTACTCCTCCCCCATGACGGAAACCGCTCTACATACCACGTGCTACGGAAGCGTCAAGGCCCTACAGGAAATCGTCCGGCCGGATGAACGTCGAGATGTCCGAGCTGGGCGTACACGGCTGGGACAAGGGGTTGCCCTTTGTCGATCATCGCTGTGCGCTCCTGCCGCTCATGCGACCGAGCGCACCGGACAAAAAATCGCACTCCATGGTGAGCTCGCCGATCTTGGCGTGCAGCTCGGCGATGCTCGGTCCCTCCTCCTTGGTCTTGTCTTCCTCTCCGAAGACGGCCGGAGCGCCCTCGAGAAGCTGCCGCTTCCACTTGGTGATCTGGTTGGGGTGGACGTCGTAGCGCTCGGCGGTCTGGATGAGGGGCTCTTCGCCCTTCACGGCTTCCAGGGCCACCTTGGCCTTGAACGCCGGTGAGTGGTTGCGTCTTGGTCTTCTTGGCATCGTGCGTACTCCTCCGTGGTCATGTGCCTGGGAGCAGTATCACCTATCGGGGTGTCCAGTTTTTCCCGGCCACTTCTCATGGCCTGGCGCCGACCGCACGTGCGTCCTCGGTTCTCCTTTCCGTCTGGACGGACCTGTACACTTGTAGCTGCGTCCCTTCGCGCTCTGTCAAGGAACGATGCGGGAGCTTGTCATACGATCTTGCGGATATCCACGAATCAGGAGATGCGTGACCATGCAACTTGCTGATCACTTCGAGGTACTGCTGAACGACACTGTGAACCTGAGTCGCCTCAGCCTGGAGACTCTCGACAGCCGCGTCGGCGCAATCTACAACGCACTAGGGGCAGACGCCGAGCTGGGCCCGTACGTTCTCGACAAGATTCCCCAGGGATCTTGGGCACACGAAACTATCATCAAGCCGCCAGGCAACAACGAGTTTGACGCGGACTTCATGCTACTTCTCGACGAGAACCCCGATTGGTCGGGCAGCCCAAAGACATACATCGAGAAGGTGTACTCAGCGCTGCATAGTCACGGCACCTACGGAGCGATGCCCCACTCGCGCAAGTGCCGCTGTGTTCGCCTGGTCTACGCGAATTCGTGTCACGTGGACATCGTCCCGTATCTCAAGCTCGCCGATGGCCGCAAGGTAATCGTGAACCGGGACAACGATCAGTGGGAAGCCACTGATCCCGAAGGGTTCACTGCCTGGATGCGCGAGAAGGATGGGATTGCCAACCGAAATCTGCGTCGGGTCATCCGCCTGATGAAGTACCTGCGTGATCATAAGAACTCGTTCACCGGAACGCGGTCGGTCATCCTTACCACGGTGCTGGGTCAGCAGGTGTCGTCAACGAAGAAGCTTCTCGACACCGGCTACTACAACAACCTCCCTACTACGTTGCTGCACGTAGTAGGCGATTTGGACCAATGGCTGCAGGCCAACCCGATCAAGCCTTCGGTCCCGGACCCGTCCGGGTCGGGCGCCACTTTCGACCACCGATGGGACCAGAAGAGCTACTCCTACTTCCGAGATCGCATCCACGCGCACGCGGCCGAAATTAAGGACGCCTATGAAGAACTGAACAAGGACACCTGCGTGTCCAAGTGGCAGGCGATCTTCGGCGATGGATTCAAAGCGCCGGCTCCGAAGGAGAACAGCGGCCGCTTTGGCACGACGGCGGCTGCAGCGACGACGATCGGGCGGTCGGGGCGCGCTGGGTGAGCAAGGCGAAGGCGACCGGTCTCGGCCTTGGTGCCTGGCAACAACAGGCAATCGCCGAGCTTTGCGCAATCGCTGCCAAGAACCCTGAGTCGTTGGAGATCATCAGTTCTCAGCCAACCCTGACGGACACTCACGCCTTCATAACCATCAGTCTGCCGACCAAGGACCTGCGTGCCGAGCCTGGTGGCTTGCGATTCCGCGACCACGAAGAGTTCATCGTCCGGATCCCTCAGTCGTTTCTGGTTCCGCCCCAGGTCGATGTGGAGCACCTGCGCTTTGCAGGTCACGCCCACGTGCTGCAAGGTTATCGCCTATGCATCTACCTTGATCCGGCCAGGGAATGGGACCCGTTCGGCGGCATGTCCGCCTTTCTTGAGCGCCTGTGGGCTTGGCTGGACGATGCTGCGGCCGGTCGGTTCAATGCCGCGACGGCGATGTACCACGCCGTTGGCGGAGTCCTGCATCAGACTCACGGCACACCCACCATCGTCATTCGCGAGGCGATTCCCGACAAGTCCTTTCAGCGAGCGTACCTGCTGCCCAGGACAGCACATCGGTGCGATTTGACGTTTGCATCATCGCCGATATCCGGAGCAGCCGTGCCGGTCCTTACGCTGGCCTCCGACTTGCCGTTCGGCGCAGGCGTGACCATTGCCCGACTGCTAGATCTCATGGATCATCCTCACTCCTACGGGCCACGGCATCACACCGGTCTCGGACCCACGCCGGGACGCGCCTTCCTCACGTCCCTCGCCACCAGCGCCATCCGAAACGCCGATGGAACCCAGCAGTACTTCACCCTCGCTGTTCCAAATCCATCCGGTGGTCCCACGCACCTACTCGTCGGTCGGCTGCCGATCACGACGTCTGACGAACTGCGCGAGCTTGCGCGAGACCATGGACCCATAATTGATATCGACCCAACCAAGCTCGGCGAAGACATCGCCATCGAATGGTGCAATGTGTCTGACGAACGTGCCGAAGTCACCACCAGACGCGATGAGCAGCGACCCGTTGGTGCCTTCCAGGGAAAGACCGTACATTTGTGGGGCTGCGGTGGACTCGGATCGTGGATCGCAGAGTTTGTCACTCGGGCCGGTGCTGCCAGAATCAGCATATGCGACCCGGGTCGTATGACTGGCGGACTTCTCGTTCGGCAGGACTACGTCGAAGAAGACATCGGCCAAAACAAAGCCCTGGCCCTGGCGACACGCCTCCGAGCCATCAGCGATCAGGTCGAAGTCGCCGCCTTTTCTGGCACGCTCCCCGACAACATCGAGGACGCCCTCGACTCCGACGTCCTCATCGACGCAACCGTGAGCATCGCGGTTGCGCAAGCACTCGCCGCGTTCGCCGCAAGCAAACCCAGACACCCGCTGCTCGCTCAAGTCGCGACTGACACTGGCACCGGAACACTCGGCATCCTCACCGTGTCCGCGCCGTACGACACCAGGACTCTAGTTGCGATTGATCAGCACGTCGGCAATATGGTCCTTGGAGACGCGGCGCTCGAGTTGTACCAATCTTTATGGCAAGAACCGCTGGAGGGGCATGAACTCACTCCAACCCGCGGGTGCTCCGTGCCCACATTCCACGGCTCGGCCGCAGACCTCGCTGCCGTCGCGGCCTGCCTTGTCAATCTCCTCGCAATGCACCTATCGAGCCCGACATCAGGAACACACCTCATCGCGCTCCCGTACGCGGGCGGGTCTGCCCCACATCACCACTTCATTGAGGCGTAGCCAGCTTGCCGAGGAGCCTGCAGGCATCACATCGAAGAAGATGTCCGAGAGGTGTCATCGAGTTCGACGAAAGACTCGATGGCGTCAACTTTCTGCTGCAGGACGTCCAAACGGCTCTGATTCAGGTTCACGTTGGCGATCAGGAACGACTCGAAATCCGCTGCGAACGTCATCGTTTGACCTCTAGAGTCTCGAAGAATTGGCCACTCTCGTCGCGGTCAAACACCCTCAGCGCAGGCGACACGTTCGGCATCAAGGTGCGACCGACTGAGACTGCCGCGGACACGGGCACGGCGGCAAACACATCGACTCGCGAGATCTTGCCATGGGTGCTCTCCACAACGCTGAGGAACTCGCGGATTGCATGATCGAAGTTGACCAGCGTGCTCGGTGAGGTCACGAGCGTGGGACCGGGCTCCGCAGGCGGGCTCGGAGCCACCGAGTAGACGCTGTAGGTCTCTTGCTGAGCCTGAGGCAAATCGTCGAACCCGATCGCTCCGGACAGGTTGATCAGCAATGCAACATGCTGGGTTTCAGTGCCTTGCTTCAACAGCGAGACATCGAAATCAACGGCGTCAGACGCTTCCGGCCAGCACCACGCATTCTCATCGTCGGTGCGCTGTCTTTGAAAGATCAACGTCGCGACCTTGTCGTCCAGCTGTGCCCCGAGATATATCAGAACAGGAACGCGGGCGAATCCAAATACGGCGAGCCGAGTGACAGCTCCAAGCCTGATCCCCTCGTTAATGCGCCCGACGAGGGCATCGACTTGACGGGCACATGTGGCGAACTCGTTTGGCGAATAGGGTTCTACGAGATTGCGCAAGTCGAGTTCGTATCCTGACCGAAATGCGTTGGGGAGGAGGTCCGGGAAGTGGCCCGACGCCACGAGTGCGTCCAGGACAGTATCGTAGGTGAGTTCCGGCTGAGCGCCGCGTATTGTGCCGACCACTCGAATGAGCGTGGCTTTTCGATCGGCTCCGACCGCGGTGAGCATCTCGATTCGCTGCTCGTGCTCCCGCTTGAGACGCGCCAGCTCCTCAACCGAGTACCGCCCCATCGCGCCGTTGGCGTCGATCGGTTTGTGGCAGTTGCGGCACAGCAGGATCAGATTGTCAGCGAAAGCCCTCTCCTCTGGCGAGAGCTCCGATTCCCCGCGAGGCGAATCCTTCCCCCAGCCAACGTTGTGCGCAAGCTCACCAATGGTAGTCACCTCACCGAGAAACTCGTTCTCGGTCACGAGCGCGTTGCAGAGCGTGCAACGTCCAGCAGCCTTGGCCCACACGAGAATCCTGGTGGCCTCCAGTATCGATGGTCGTCTTGTCGGCGTACTCATAATGCCCCCATTATACGAACAAGTGTTCGTTTCTGCAAAGTCACAGAGGCTGGACGCAACCAGCCGACAGACCAGCTCATTCAACCTTCTCGGCGCATCGCATCGGCAAGCCAACCCGCCCCGTGCTTGCTCGAAGCCCAGTCGACGATGCCGCGCTCGCCCAGGAGGTGGCCGCCGCGTGTCGCCATTCCAACACCGAGCTCGATCTGTCGCTCCTCCACAGCGTAGACTGCGCTATTCACAAGTGGAATCGCGTCCTCAAACCCACGCGCTGTCTCAAACACGTTCTCGGTTGTGATGTCAGAGATCACGTAACGATGAACGACGCGATTGCGCTCTGAGTAGAGGACATTCAGGCGGTCAAACAGACTGGCGTCGATCACCCCTGCCGCCAGAGAGAGCTTGTATATCTCCCGCTCGGAAACGGTGGCGTCTTGCGCACCTTGAAGTATCAGCTCCTCGGGTATGTGCGTCGACGAGGCCTCGATCTGATGGTGAAGCACCAGTCCCATGCGAAGCAGGCCATCGATGATGGAACCGGCGAGAATGATGTACTCGACCAAGTAGCCATTGGAGGATGCCCGTTTCGCCAGCTGGGCGGCTGCGGCCATGCCCTTCAAGAATGTTGCGACCCTGGGCTCCTTCACGTCTTCCTCCCCGAATCACCCGGCAGGGCCGAAGACCGCCCAGTTGTCTTCGTACTCGTCGAGCACCCCCGGCTTGATCCCTGGAAACGTCTCGGCCTGGAAGCTCGCACCGAAGCGTTCGGGGTTCACTGCCAGTTCCTTGCCTGGGACAATGAAATACCGCACCGCTTGGCCAGGCTGGTTCATTATCACGAAGACGTAGACATGGTTGGGTTCAACGCGGCAGTGCGCGATTGGGATGAAGTTCCGCGTGCGAAGCGTCTTGACTTGGACTGTGAACGCGTCGCCTGTGCTGGGGTTGTGGGTGAACAAGTCGATGGCCTTGGCATTGCCAAAGGTCACCGAGGTCTGGATGCCGCGTCTCCACGGACGGATCGCGGTCTACCCGGTACGGTTCAAGGTTGGCCGCCTCAATGGCTGGCCGAAACACGTCCTCGTACCTCTTGTCGAACTTGCCCCCGTCGAAAGGCTGAATGACGAAACAAGTTCCCATGCCGTTCCTCCTCCTCCGGCCAAGCTCTGGCCGGTGCTTGCCGCGCGTGGGCACGCTTGTGGACGCTAGACCAGTTACAGCTCTCCTTTGAATGCACGGTCGAGGACGGCGGGGAGCAGAGCGTCTAGCTCGGCACGGATCTGCTCTTGCTGACTGGCCAGCTGCTGCATGTTCACCCGCAGTCCGTTCAGATCATCAACAACCGTCTGCTGCACCGCCAAGGTGGGCAGGCGAAGGGTGAAGGTCTTCAATGCCCCAATATTGAGGTGGGGAGAAGCCGAACCTTTTGACAGTGGGCGTATTTGGTCCTCTTGGACTCTTGGGGAGAGCAGCTGATACAGAAAGAACTTGGGAACCACCTTCGTCTTGTCCGGGCGCAACATCATGACGCGCTGCCCAAGACTGAATCGGTTGCCTGGCAACACCAGTGCTGCCTTGCCTGTTCCACCGCCTTCCCGCACAAGGACCACATCATCTTCACGCGGTTCGCCCCGAACCGTTCTGCGCCCATACTCCTCCTCGTCAGTTCGTAGCGCGCCTTTCAGGTCGAGGCTCCCCCAACCCACGTCCGGGGAGCGAACACACGGCACGCCCGTTTCGGTGTACCGAGGGTTGCTGTGCAGGTTGTCGATTATCGCTTCACACACGTTCTCCAGTGGCACGTCTTGGCCGGTTGCCCCGCTGATTCTCGCCCGCAGGCAATTGGCCCAGAGTGCCTGTGCCTCCTTCGTCGCGACCTCCCGTAGGGTTCCCGCCTCCTCCACCTTCTCCGCCACCGCCTCGATACGCGCCACGATGCGCTGCTGCTCGGCCAAGGGAGGTAGGGGCATTTCGAGCGACAGGAGAAACTGCTCCTTGAAACGATTCCGCGTCAACGGCGTGCTGCCTGAACAGTCGTCTGCCACTCGGTCAAGGGTTCCCGGGAGTCTGAACCACAGCCGCAGGAACTGGACATCAAGACGGTCGGCGTTAGGTTCGTACGCTAGGAACTCGCCGGACACGTAGCACCCATCAAGGTCTCCTGAAACTACGCCGAATGCCCCCCTCCAGGCGAAGAGCCTACTGTAGATGAAGTCACCCACCGCAACTCGGAAAAGCCTGCCTGCAGATGTCGCGGAACCGAGAACCGTTTCTCGAAGGAACGGCCCATGGCCGTCAAGTCGGACGCCCAGGAGTCGGTACTCACGAAGAGGGTCAACGGGCTCACCGCGCCGAGTCGGCTGCAGCACATCACCGAGCTTCGTCAGTGGCCATCCACTACTCACGGCCGCTCCGCCAAGAACGCTTTCACTTCGCCCAGCAGCTCCATAATCCGCCGCTCTTTCGCCAGGATGTCCTCAACCAGCTGCTCAGGAGGCAGGTGCTCGAAGTCGGTGGTGGCGTTGGGGTTCTTGCGATCGAGGTTGCAGCTGTTCGCCAACAGCTCCTCGACCGGCACCTTCCAGGCCCGGTCGTTCTCGACCCGATTGCCCCACCACTCTATGCAGGGCTGGAACTCGTCGAACTGGAGCGGCTGCGTCTTCGTGTAGTTCTTGCGACCCTCCGGCAGGGGGTGCTCGTAGTACCAGACCTCTTTGGTCGGCCCTGAGCGATCGAAGAACAGCAGGTTGGTCGGAATGCTGGTGTAGGGCGCGAACACACCGTTCGGTAGCCTGACGATGGTGTGCAGGTTGAAATCCTTGAGCAGGTCCTCTTTGATGCGTGCGCAGACCCCGTCCCCGAAGAGGGTGCCGTTGGGGACGACCACAGCCGCACGTGCAGGCCGACCGGCTGCGGTAGGTGCCCGGCGGAGCCGCCGCATTATCATCTGCAAGAAGAGGAGCGCGGTCTCTGCCGTCTGGCGGTCTTCGGGAAAATTCGCCTGGACCCCCTTCTCCTCCGCGCCGCCGAACGGTGGATTGGTCAAGATGATATCCACCCGGTCCTTCTCGCCAATCTCGGCAAGCCGAAACCGGAGCGAGTTCCCGGGGTCGATGGTCGGGGCATCGAGGCCATGCAACAGCAGGTTCATCTGGGCAAGCAGGTACGGGAGCGGCTTGGCCTCGCCGCCGAAGATGGAAGCCCTCTGCAGCACCTGCCGGTCGGCCACCGTCTTCACCTGGCCGCTCAGGTGGGTGAACGATTCGACCAGCAACCCGGCGGTGCCAGCAGCCGGGTCGAGCACGGTCTCCCCAAGCCGGGGGTCGGTCACGGTAACCATGAAGCGCACCACCGGGCGGGGGGTGTAGAACTCCCCTGAGTCCCCGGCGGAGTCCCGCATCTCCTTGAGCATGGATTCGTAGAGTGCTCCGAGCGTATGCAGCTCATCACTGGAGGTAAAGTGAATGCCCGCCACCTTGTTGACGACATCGCGCAGCAGGTAACCGCTCTTCATGCGGTTATCCACGCCCCTGAAGACGGTGGCGATGACATCACGACGGTCGTCGCCGTTCGCGTTCGTAAGTGAACGCAGATAGGCGAAAAGACCGGGACCACGGGTTCCGTCGGGGCGCACGCACTCATCAGCGTTGATGAAGCTCAGAAGCTCGTCACCGGTTACACCATCCGGTCGGGCGGCCCAATCGCGCCACCGGTAGGGCGGCTCGATAGCGGGCTTGAAGGCGTGCCCCCCAAGCGCGGCCTCTTCTTCCCGCTGCACTTCGAGGTCGTCCAGGAATTTGAGGAACATGATCCAAGTGAGGAGCGGCAGGCGGTCAAGATCGCCGTTGAGACCCTTATCCTTGCGCATGAGGTCCCGCGCCGACTTCACCAGACTGCCCAGGGCCTGCGTGGTGGTGAGCGGTTGGGCGTCGGCCGCCTTCTTGGGTCTGGGCATCTTCTACCTTTCCTAGGCGGCGTAGAGCAGGTTCTGAAGGTCAGCGATGGCCTGCCGCAACTGCTCGGTACCACCGAAGATTCGGATAATCTCGCCAGGTGCTCCATGGTCGCAGATGGGCGGCACTTTCAGTACCTCAGGGAGCACGAACTGGGCGGTGCCGTAAACGGCATACTTCTCCAGGAGTTCATCGAGTATCTGCCGGGCCTCCGGGCCGTACTGGTCGAAGAAGTCCTGGCGCTCGTGACGCAGACGTTCAGCCCGCTCTCGGCGCGTTCTGAGCGGCGCGTTGAACGCCAAGTGACACAAGAGGTCAAAGGGGTCGGCATCGGGCTGCTCGGCGGCATCGGCCAGCTGCTCGAAACTGATGCCCCGCTCCTCTAGGCGCTGGATGATGTCGGAGCGTCCCTCAGGGTCGGCCCAGCGCTCCCGTAGCTCCTTGGCAGTGGGGGCCAGGGTGCGCACCTTCTCAGCGGCATAGTCGGTGTACTTCACCACCCGGAGCTGCCTGCCATCAGGGTCAAGATCGTAGACCAAGTGGGCGGCGATCTCCACCTGCCCGCCGTCGAAATAGTACTTGTGGCGCTCTTCGATGGGTGGCTCGAGGACGCCCGGTTGTCCGTCCCCCGGCGGCGCGCCTTCTTCGTCGGTCTCGGTGGCGTCGGTGATGACGGTGGTCTCCCCCGGTTGGTCCAGCGGCTCTTCGGTCCAGAGCACCGGATCACCATCGAAGGCCGGGTCGGCGAAGAGCCGGGTGGCGGAGCCCGTGTAGTCGATGATGTTGAACCAGAGCTTGCCGTAGTCGTCGCGGACCCGCGTGCCCCGGCCGATGATCTGCTTGAATTCCGTCATCGAACCAACGACCCGGGCCAGCACCACGTTCTTGCAGGTAGGTGCGTCCACACCGGTGGTAAGAAGCTGGCTCGTAGTGAGGATGGTGGGGGTCTTGGTATCCACATCCTGGAAACGGCCCAGGTGGCCCCGGCCGATGTCACCTTCATCTGAGGTGACGCGACAGACCCAGTTCGGATAGTCCACCATCAGGTCCGCATTCTCGAACGCCAGGGCTCTCCGCATCTCGCTCGCATGCTCCTGGTCAACGCAGAAGACGATAGTCTTGCTGAAGCGGTCGCTCCGTTTCAGGAACTCGGTGAGACTCCGGGCGATGGCCTCAGTTCGGGCACGCAGAGCAACGGCCCGCTCGAAGTCTTTGGTCTCGTACTCTTCATCGGGGATGGGGCGACCGTAGCGGTCGAATTCATCCTTGCTCGGTCGCCATCCGGCGGCGTCCCAGTCGGTGATGATGCGGTGTACCCGATAGGGAGCAAGGAACCCGTCGTCGATGCCTTGGCGCAAGGAGTATTGGTAAACGGGGTTGCCGAAGTAGCGGTAGGTGTCCTTGGTGTCCTCACGTAAGGGTGTCGCCGTCATGCCGAGCTGCACGGCGGGCTCGAAGTACTCAAGGATGGTCCGCCACGCCGACTCGTCGCGCGCGCTGCCCCGGTGGCACTCGTCGACGATCACGAGGTCAAAGAAATCGGGGGCGAACGCCCGGAAGAGACCTTCGCGCCGTTCGTCTTCGGCAAGGGCCTGGTAGAGGGCGAAATACATCTCGCGACCCTTGGTCAGCTCCTCCTCCCCGACCTTGTGGCGGGCATCGCCGAAGGCGGCGAAGATGCCGTCCTTCGGTTGGTCCACCAGAATGTTGCGGTCGGCCAGATAGAGCATCTTCGGACGTCTGTACGCGCCCGCCCTGTTCCAGCGGGCATTCCAGAGTTTCCAGCAAATCTGGAACGCTATGGCGGTCTTCCCGGTACCTGTGGCTAGGGTGATGAGGATTCGGCTGTCACCCTTGAGCACGGCCTCCACGACCCGGTTGACGGCTATCTGTTGGTAGTAGCGCTCCCCCTGCTTCACGGCGTGGTTCATGGGGGTGAGGAGGCTTTCAGCCGTAGCGGGGTCCGTGAGACCGCTGGCCACTTGGTAGCGCCGCCACAGGTCATCTGGCGTGGGATAGGCTGCTACGTCCTGTTCGACACCGGTGGCGTAGTCCACCTCGATGATGTCGTGGCCGTTCGTCCCATAGGCGAACTTGAGCCCCAGAATCTCGGCGTAGTCTTTGGCCTGCTGGACCGCGTCGGCGGCCGACTTGTAGCCAGCCTTGGCCTCGACCACAGCGAGGGGGAAGTCGCGGGTGTAGCGCAGCAGGTAGTCAACCCGCTTGGGCGGCTTGCGCACAAAACCCTTGCCCACCGGCACGATACGACCGTCGGTGATGCTGCGCTGCTCAGCTATAGAGTGGGGCTCGTCATCCCACCCGGCGGCTTGAAGTGCGGGGACGACCAGCTTGCGGCAGGTGTCGGCTTCGGTCGACACTCAGGCGGTCAGGACGCCGTCGCTGCGCTCGTCCTTGATCCGGATGAGGCTCTCGACGTGCTCCCGGCAATCATCAACGAGCCGGTCGCGCAGGTGGAAGACGTCCAACGATTGACCCTCCGTCTCTCGGTGCTTCGTCCGCCATCCTACAACCTTCGTCCGACGGAAAGAAGGAGGTGGGGGTGCGCGGAGCATGATCAAAGATCGCCTCTCGAGGTCTAGCCAGCCGAGATGCTCACCCGCACATCCTTCATCAAGACGACGAGGTGAAGTGGGTTAGTCGGTGACGGCTCGAAGCCATACCTGACATAGAAACCCCGAGCCCGCTCGTCTTTCGCGATAACCTCCTCGTTGATCGAGGGAGGTATGGGCTCACCGTGAGCCTCCAAGCTCTCGAGATAGGCCAGGTGGAGGTCCCTCTCGCCATCGCCGGCATGAACCGTACACATGCATCCCCGACATGGAAGAGTTCGGAGAGTGGCTCGAAGGACAGGCGACGCCCGAAGTCTGACGCCCCCCCAAGGCCGGGCTCGACGCCGACCCCCACGGCCGAGCCCGGCACCTCCGTCTAGCCTGTCAGCCGCCGGCCTCATCAGGCGCCATCACGACTCGGTTCCGCCCCTGAGCCTTCGCGTGGTAGAGCGCGTCGTCGGCCGACTTGCTCAGGTCGTCGGCTGATTGTCCGGTGCTCATCGCTCCCCCGATGCTCACGGGCACGGCGATCGAGTGGCCGTCCACTTCCAGCACGCTCGCCTCGACGGCCTGGCGCACCCTCTCGAGAACCGCACTCACGTCGGAGCAGCAGGCCAAGGGCACGACCACGAGGAACTCCTCCCCGCCGAACCGGCCGAATCCGTCGTAGGGTCTCATCGCCTTCATCGACCACCTGCTCAACGCTCGGAGCACCTGGTCTCCCGTGGCATGACCGTACGAGTCGTTGACACTCTTGAAGTGATCAATGTCGATAAGGCCCACGCCGAGGCAGGTGCGCTCCCTCTTCGCTCGGACGATCTCTTGGTTCAGGCGCTAGAGAATGGCTCTGCGGTTCATGGTGCCCGTGAGCGGGTCGGTCCGCACCAACCCTTCGAGGATCTGCTGCGTCTCGAGCAGCTTCTCGTTCAGCTCGGTGAAGCGCCGTCCCACCCCGACCCGGGCACGCAACTCATCCCTGTCGAAAGGCTTGCCGAGATAGTCGTTCGCCCCCGCGTCGAGGCCTATCACTATATCTTCCTTGCCTTCGCGGGCGGTCAGGAGGATGAGGTACGGTGGGTTGGTGGTGTTCTGGCCCTGCACCAACCTGCAGAGTTCCACTCCGTTGATCTCGGGCATCTCCCAGTCCAGGATGGCGAGCTGCGGCGCGTCGTCCTTCTGGAGCTCGGCCCAGGCCGCGGCTCCGTTGGAGGTCGCGATCACCTCGTATCCCCACTGGGTCAGGACCCGGGCAAGGAGGGCTCGAGAGGTAACGTCGTCTTCCGCGATGAGGATCCGCATTGGGGCGTCTCTTTGCGTAGGCGGTACTCTTCGAGACGCTTCCAGGTGTACGGAGTCAGCTCGCACGAATCGGCCCCCCGCTCGTGGAATGTCCGTGTGATTGTAGCGGAAAAGACCGCAAACAGCGGACGGGACGTCGGGAAGAGGAAGCGCCGACTACCTCACGGCGGCCTGCGCGGTCGCGTCGACCAACCCGCGCACGTCGTCCAGGATCGCCTTGGCCACCGATGGAGCCGGCGCGATGCTGCGGTTCTGCAGCCCCTCCAGAAGGTCACGGAAGATCGTCACGAGCCGCCCGTTCAGGTCGGCGTTCAGGTCGGCAATCTCGGGGGCGAGCAGCGCGGGGCCGCCCGGCATGGGCGAGGCCGCGGCGGAACCACTGAGCCACACCTCCGGCGGCAGTCCGGCGAACACGTAGCGGCACGCCTCGGCCATGGTCTCCGCCAGGAACTGCACCTCCGGGTGCCGGTAGGGTATGGAGCCCTCGTAGGGGTTGTGGGGCGACACCACCAGCCGCCCCTCCGCCTGGGCGGAGCGGAAGGCCGGCGTCCCGGCCAGCATGATCTGCTGATGGTAGAGCACGTTGGCGGTGAGGCTGAGGCGGTCGAGCAGTCCCTCCTCCTCCAGGAACGCGAGGTTCACCCGCACGTCGGCCAGCGAGCTGTCGGGCTCGAACATGATGAAGCCCACGTTCGGCTCGACGCCGTGCGCACGCAGGATGCGGAGAGCGCGCCGGTTCTGTTTCACGGAAGTGTGTTTGTTCAGCCTGGCCAGGGTAGCGTCGGACCCGCTCTCCAGGCCGATGAGGATCTCGTCGAAGCCGGCCTTCACCAGGGCCTCCACGACCTCGTCGTCGATGTCGTTCACCCGGCCTTCGATGCCGAAGCGCACGTCGAAGCGCTCCTGGATCAGCCGTGCCAGCTTGAGCACACGCTCCCGTCCGCGACCCCGGGGCCCGAAGAAGTTGGGATCGACGAAGTAGAAACGCCGCTTGTGCGGGTGCTCCTCGAGCACAGAGGCCATCTCCGCCACCACGCTCTCAGGCGAACGTGGCCGCCAGTGCGAGCCTCCCCCGTAGAATGGGTTGATGGTGCAGAAGGTGCACGATCCGTAACAACCCCGACTCGCGGCGAGGTTCACCTCGCGCAGCGAGAGCATCTCGGGAGTGCGGACGGGGAAGGGAAGGGCGTCCAGGTCATAGACCAGCGCCCGCGGCGGCGTCGCGACCACGCGGCCCCCGATCCGGGCCGCCGTGCCGGCGACTCCGGCCAACGCCTCGGCCGGCGGGCCCGCGCTCCGGCGCCGCTGAAGGATGGCGGACACCGCCTCCACGACCGTCACCTCGGGCTCCCCCAGGACAGCTCCGGCGACCCCGGAAAGGTTCCTGAGCAGGTCACCGTAGGCGAAGGTGGGATAGAAGCCGTATATGAGCGAGGACACGCCTCCCGCGGCGGCGGAGACGGTATCGAGGAGCTCGCGGACATGGGCCCCGTCGGACCAGTCGTACACCAGGTGCAGCCCGATGACGTCGGGCGCGTGCGCGGCGGTGCGAGCCGCGATCTCCTCCGCCGTGAGGCGGGCGAGATTGCCCTCGACGACGAGCACGTCATGACCGGCCGCCCGCAGCGCGGCGGCCGTGTAGCCGGTCATGAGGCTGCTGGAGAGAGGCGTGTTGGCGACGTCGTTCATGTGGACCCAGCTCGACCGGCGTGGATGTTCGATCAAGACGATGCGGGCGCTCAACGGGAAGCCTCCTCGATTGGATCGCGGGCGCCGGTGCGGCGGCTCGCGTGCAGATGATGCCGCTCCTCCAGCTCGTAGCGCAGGTGCTGGTAGGGCGGGGGATCGTGATAGGTGGGGAATAGCAGGTGCTCCTCTGACCCGAGCTGCTCAGCGGTGACGAGTTCCGCGGCCAGCGGCGTGCCCGGGTAGACCCGCAGGTTGTTGAACACGATGGCTCCGAGGTTCTCACGGGAACTGTGGATGTCGTGCAGACGGTCGACGAGTTCGAGAGCGCCGCCGGCAACCGCCGTGTCGGTGCCGGGGACGTTCACCATGAAGTGATACACCGAGAGGGCCTCGGTACCGGCCGCCGCCCGGGCTGCGCCGACGAGGTCGGCGAGCGTGAGGCCCTTTCGGAGTCGGGCCAGGGTGCGGTCGCAGGTGCCGTCGCCGGAGAACTGGAAGGCGGCGCACCCGGCCCGCACGGCGACCTCGGCGTCGGCCGGCGTGAGGGCGTCTTCGCGGAAGAAGCCGGTCCAGCGCACGGGCAGACCCCGCTCCACGAGACGCCGGCACACCTCGCGGAAGTGCCCGGCCGGGTAGTTCAGCACCGGGTCGGTGAAGTGCACCCACTCGGCCCCGGTCTCGCGGTGGAGCGCTTCCACCTCAGCAACGACGGTGTCGGGGCTACGGTAGCGCAGGCGGCGCCCCTGAAGGGCGGGGTACACGCAGTAGGAGCAGCCCAGTGGACAGCCCCGCTTCGTCTCGACCCCGGCCGCGGGGGCGTAGCTCGTACGACCCGCGTAGGAGCCGGCAAGCTCCGGGAGCCAGGTGCGCACCGCGTCGAGGGAGGCCTCGGACAGCCACGGGCGGGGCGGGCCCTCGATCAGGCGGGTGGCGCCGTCGCGGGCGGAGCCGGCGGAGCCGCCCGCGGAGCCCGCACAGTCGACGGAGCCGGCGCAGCTGCGGGCGGAGCCGGCACGATCGGCGCCCCAAGCAGAGTCGACGACCGAGGCGGAATCGGCGGACGACGTATCGCGCACCCGGACGATCGTGCCCGGCATCCCGGCGAGGTGAGACACATCGGCGCGGAGCGTCCCGGTCGCCCGAGACGGCCGGGCGCCCCGCTCGAGACCGGCCACCACCTCGGGGAAAGTCGTCTCACCCTCCAGGAACACGCCCACGTCGATCGCGGGGTACCGCTCCATGATGGTGCGGGGGAACATGGAGAAGCCCGCTCCTCCCACCACCAGGGGAACGGAGGGGAGCCCTCTCCGCACCACTTCGAGCAGCGCGTTGAAGGCCGGAAGGAAGGAGTGTCGCCGGTTGGCCAGGGGATCGATGTTGCGCAACCCGATCCCCACCACCTGCGGATCGACGCGCCCCAGCGCCGCGACGAGCGCGGGGAAGGGGTCGGTCTCCAGGTTGAGGTCGACCAACTCCACCTCATGGCCGCGGGCGCGGGCGGCCGCGGCCACCGCCGCCAACCCGAGGGGCGCCACGATCTCGGCGTGGGGGCCCTCCACCGAGGGCGCCTGTAGGAGCAGAACACGCACGGCGGTCACCCTACCAGCAGGAGCCCGACGTACGTCGCCGGGGACTCGCGGTCGGGGACGGGTTCGAGGCGCCATCCCACTGCGGCGGCGGTACTGTAGACGTCGATGCCGCCGGCCTCCATGGAAGGCCGCGCCTCGGCGGGACGGCGGCACTGGTCGGGCTCGCAGTCGGAGCACAGCCGGCACGGCCCCGCCACGAACGCGAGGGCCCGTGGGGCGCCTCCCAGGAACGCGGCACGCTCCAGGGCCAGCATCCGGCGGTGGAAATCGACGGTGGGGGGCTCGCCCTCCACGAGCAGGGCCTGGGAGTACGAGGAGAGTACCGCCCGCGTGTCGTCCGCTCGGGGGGAGCGGGGTGGACACCGGCCGCCTTTGTCGTAGCCCGCGCAGCCGAACCGGCACTTCACCTCCACCCAGGGGGCGGTGGTCACGTCCACCGGCGAGATGGCGGTGGTCCGACGGAAGCCGAGGTCGCGCGCGACCCCGTCCAAGACCTCGAGCCTATCGATGCGGAGTGCCGACAGGGCTTCGCGCGTGCGGGCGGCCGCCATGAGCACGGTGTCCTCGTCGCCGACGCCTGCGCCCGAGGGAGCGCCGTCCGAGGAGCCGGCGCCCAAGGGGATGGGGCCCCTCACCACCAACCCCTGCGACTCCAACCGATCGCGCACCCACTGCCAGGGATAGGTGCGGCCCTGGTAGGTATTGATCATCATGTGCAGGTCGAAGAGGGCGCTCTTCACAGGACCACGCCCCGGACCGTCGGTGAAGAAGTCATGCACGAGGAGTAGGCCGGTATCGGAGAGGGCGCGCGCGGCCCGGTCGAGCAGGGGGCCGGAGTCCCCGGCTGAATAGGCGTGCACCACGTTCGACGCCACGACGAGCCCCCAGCCCGCGCCGCCCTCCGGCGGCGCGGGGATCTCCTCGTCCAGGAGATTGCACGCGACGAAGCTCAATCGCCCGTCGAGCGGAGACCCGGCGGCGGCGCGCCCGCTCTGCTCCTCCCGTGCCGGCTCATCCCGTGTCAGTTCCGCCCGGACCGACTCCTCCCGTGCCGACTCCACCACCTCCGGCATGTCCAGCACCAGCCCCCGCCACTCCGGATTGCGCCGAAGGAGCTCGGCGGCGATAGCCCCCGCGCCCCCACCCAAGTCGACGAGATAGCCGGGGGCCAGAGCGGCCGTGTCGAGCCGTTCGGCAATGAGGCCGGCCTTGTGGCGGGCCACGTCGTCCATGGCCAGCAGGTAGTCACGCACCCGGGCACGGTAGGTGACCTCGTCCTCGTGCGCGGGCTGCTCCAGGGGAGAGCCACCTCGGCGTACGGCTTCGGCGAGCCGGGACCACGTGCCGGCAAGCCGGCGCCGGTAGGTGAGAGAGTCGCCGAGATAGCCAGGTGCGCCCCGAAGCAGGTGCCGGCGGGCGACCGTGGCGCAGGCGACCACCACCTCACTCGTGTTCCCCCGTTCGTGCCGGGTCAACAGGCCCAGGCTCACGAGGGCGTCCACGAATCTGCCGCACCCCTCGCGGTCGGCGTCGCACAAACGGGCGAGCTCGCCCACAGTGAGCGCGTCTTCTCCCAAAGCCTCGAACACCCCGAGTTCGAGCGCGGCGAACAACGTCTCCGAGAGCCAGGCCGCGGTGGCCAGGTCCTCGATGTCCTGCGGGGTGGTGATGCTACCCTCTCTGGGCCAGAAGCTCATGCGTTCGCCCCGACGACCGCCGGCCCGGTCGACTCGGAGACGCCCGCTTCGGCGAACGTGGCCATCGTACCGATGAGGGTCGCGGCGCCGTCCACCAGGGGCATGGCCAGCGCGGCTCCCGTGCCTTCTCCCAAGCGCAGATCGAGATCGAGCAGCGGGTCGACGCCAAGGTGCTCCAGCATGACGCCGTGACCCGACTCGAGCGACCGATGCGCCGCGATCAAGTAGTCCCGTGCCGCCGGCGCCAGGGCGCAGGCGACCAAGGCCCCCGCGGTGGAGATGAAACCGTCCACCAACACCGGGATACCGGCGGCCGCCGCGCCCAAGATGACGCCCGCGATCCCGGCGATCTCCAAACCGCCCACGGCCGCCAGCGCGCCAAGCGGGTCGGCGGGGTCGGGACGGTTGAAGGCCAGGGCCTCCTCCACCACCTGCCGTTTCCGCTCGAGGGCGAGGTCATCGATACCCGTTCCACGGCCCGTGACCTCGCTGGGAGCGCAACCGGTGAACACGCAGGCCAGCGCGCTCGAGGGAGTGGTGTTGCCGATGCCCATGTCGCCCGTGGCCACAAGATCCAGACCCTGCGCGACCAGGCCCTCTACCACGTCGATGCCGGCCTCGAGGGCTGCCATCGCCTGTTCGCGGGTCATGGCGGGGCCCGAACTCAAGTCGTCGGTGCCGAGACGAACCTTGCGGTGCAGAACGGCGCTCGAGGCGAGCGCCTCTGCGACGCTCGTGACCGACCGCAGACCCAGGGTCGAGGGGAGGTCGACGGCCACGCCCACGTCAGTGACCAGCACCCGCGCTCCCGCCGCAGCGGCCAGCGCGTTGATGGCAGCCCGGCCGCGCACGAAGTTCGCCACCATCTGCGGCGTCACCTCCGCCGGGAAGGCGCTCACCCCACGGCACACGACCCCGTGGTCGCCGGCCATGACCACCACGGCCTTGCGCGGGAACGCCGGCGCCAGACTCCGCTGGATGCCCGCGAGACGCACGGAAAGCGCCAACACCCTCCCCAAGCTCCCCGCCGGGATGGCCAGCTCCGCCGCTCGGGCGGCGGCGGCGTCCGCGGCGGCGGCGTCCACCGGCATGATGGCGACCCGCGTTCGCGCGAGGAGGCCCGGCCGGCCCGTCCAGGCGGCGAGTTCGGTGACAGGTGCGTGATCCGCCTGCTTCATCGCTCCTCCCTTTCGCGGATCGCAGATCGTTGTGTGCTCCGCCCGCTCATCGTGTCCTGCCTCGTTCCAACAGTGCGCGCACCTCGGACGCCGCGCTACGAAGCCCGCCGCCGGTGATATGGTCGTCTCGACCGCCGCGGTACCTGCGGGCGGGGGTCACATCCACATTCCCAAGGACGTTTGCGGGGCGACCACCGAGCACGACCACCCGGTCCGCAAGCCGGACGGCCTCGTCCACATCGTGGGTCACGAGGGCCCAGGTGGCGGGGTGCGTCTCCATGACACGCGACATCCACTCGCGGAGATCGGAGCGGGTGAGCGCGTCCAAGCTGCCGAAGGGTTCGTCCAACAGGATGAGGCCGCGTCCCAGAGCCAGGGTCCTGGCGAGAGCGACCCGCTGACGCATGCCTCCCGATAGTTGGTGGGGATACAGGTGGAGTGCATCTCCGAGGTCGAACTCACACAGGAGAGACAGCGCCCGTTCGCGCACGGCCTTGAGAGCTTCGCGACGCCCTTTGCGGAGCGACCGCCGCCGGCCGCCCCGCAACGCCGATTCGGCGGCGAAAGAGGCGTTGGCCAGCACGGTCTTCCACGGCAACAGGAGATCGTTCTGGAACATATAGGCGGCGCAGTCGCGCGGAGTCGGCGTAACACTCACCCGCCCGCAGACCGGTTCGAGGAGCCCCGCAAGCGCGTGAAGCAGGGTGCTCTTGCCGCACCCGCTGGCGCCCACCACGGCCAGACACTCGCCGGGGCCCAGGTGCAGATCGATGCACTCCAGTACCGACGTGAAGCCTTCCCTGGTGGGATAGCCCAGGCTGACTCCGCGGAGCCACACATCCACACCGCCGATCGCCGGCGCGGGGCTCTCGCCCCCCGAGGGCGCCGGGCCGGCGCCCTCGGGGGGCGCCGGCGCCAGAGTGATAGACGTGTCCGGGTACGACGTCACGTGGTGGCTGCGACTGCCCGCTACCGCGGCAGGAAATCGTTGGTCAGGGCCGGGGCCACGTCCAGAGGCGCCGCGAGCAATCCCACCCCGATCATCCAGTCGTGCAGGGTCTGCCAGGCCGCTTCGTCCTGCGCGCCCGCGAGAGTGCCGCCCGAGGCAAGGGCGAGCGAGGGGATGGTGGCCTCCCACTGCGCGAGGAGTGTGTCACGGTCGAGTTCCGGGTGAGCCGCTACGTAGAGGTCGACGGCTTCCTCGGGGTGGGTGGCGGCGTAGTCGAGGCCGGCCAGGGTGGCGGCGACGAAAGCGCGCACCGTGTTCGGGTTTTCAGCGGAGAAGTCGCTGCTGGTGATGACGTTCATGAAGGCGTAGTCGGGCGTGCCCCAGTCGCGGAAATCGAGGTAGTCGAGCTCGGAGCCCGACGCAAGGTCCGCCTCCACCAGCTCCCCGAATGCCGTGAAGGCCACCGCGTCGTAGGTGCCGGCGAGGAGGGGAGCCACCAGGTCGAAGCCCGGATCTACGAGGGTGACCGCGGCGGGATCGACCCCGCCCGCCGCGAGCATGGAATCATACGAAGCCCGCACCGAGGGGATCATGGGTACGGCGACCGTCATGCCCACCAGGTCGGCGGGAGTGGCCGCGGAGAAGCCGGGCTTCAGCGCAAGGCCGACCGGCGCATGACCCATCAGGGCCGCCACCGACAGCACCGGAGCGCCTTCACCCCGCGCCATGAGCACGTCGGGGGCGTAGTAGAGACCGAACTGGCTCTTGCCGGTGGACACGAACTTCACCACGTCAGTGGGGCTGGTGGGGATGGTCTGGGTGACCGTGAGGCCGGCGTCGGCGTAGAAGCCCTTGGCCTGGGCCACGTCGATGGGGATGTCGAGCACCCAAGGAACCCAGTCCATGATCAGGTCGATCTCGGCCACCTCGGGCGCCGGAACTCCCTCGGTGACCACCGGCGCGGTCGTGTCGGGAGCGACGGTCGTGTCGGAGGCCGCCGGGAGCGGGGCTGTGGTCGTGGTGCCGCTAGAGCCACCGCAGCCCGCGGCGGAACCGAGCGCAAGCAGCAGAGCCGCCAGAGCGGCCACGACGAGTGAGGCGGCCGCGCGGCCGCTGCGGAAGCGGGGGGCGGTGCGCCTGAGAATGGATGCCTTCATGTTCAGATCGTCTCCTTCGATGTCGTCCGGCCGAGGACGGCCGGTTGTCTCCACCATGCGATACGTCGTTCGAGCAACCCGGTCGCGCCATACGCGCCCAGGCCGAGAAGCGAGATCAGGAGCACCGCGGCGAACGCCTGAGCAGTGGCCAGGCGGGCGTTGGCGCTCAACACCAGGTAGCCCAGACCGCGGTCGGTGCCGGTCCACTCGGCCACCACGGCTCCCACCAGGCTGAGCGTGGCGCCGGTACGGGCGCCCGCCGCCAAGAAGGGCCCCGCGCCGGGCAGCCGCACTCGCCAGAACACGTCCCAACGAGAGGCGCCCACCGAATCGAGTAAGAGGAGCAGGCGCGGGTCGGCGGACCGCAACCCCTCCAGGGACGTGATCGCCATCGGGAAGAAG
Organism: uncultured Actinomycetes bacterium; assembly: GCA_947085635.1. Classification (GTDB taxonomy): domain Bacteria; phylum Actinomycetota; class Thermoleophilia; order RBG-16-64-13; family RBG-16-64-13; genus JAHJSA01. The sequence continues at coordinate 32,242 of CAMTXC010000030.1, forward strand.
GCGATCAGCGCACAGATCACCACCCTCGGCGTCAAGCCGTAGCCGAACCACAGCACCAACAGGGGGGCGAGCGCGATGATGGGGATCGTCTGCGACACCACCACCACCGGCGTCAGTACGCGGTCGAGGGTGCGGGAGTGGACGGCGGCGGCCGCGAAGAGCAAGGCGGCGGCGGCCGCAACGGCCAGCCCGGCTCCGGCCTCGGTCAGCGTCACCAGCGCGTGCCGGGCGAACAGCCCCGGCGCGCCGGCCAGCGACCCGAGCACCGCGGAGGGGGCCGGGAAGATGAACGCCGCCACTCCCGTGGCCCGCACCACGATCTCCACGATCACCGTGCACGCCAGCACGACGCCCACGGTGACGAAGCCCGAGAGGGGAAATGGCCGTCGGACCATGAGACTCAGGCCTTCTCCGCCGAGAGCGAATCCCGGAACAGGGCGTCGGCGTTCTTTGCCGCGCAGAAGTTACCGCACATGGTGCAGGTGGACTCGTCGGCGGGGGTGCGGCTCGCGCGGATCGCGCGGGCCGCGTCGCCGAAGAGGGCAAGGTCGAACTCCCTGTCCCACTTCATGTCACGCCGAGCCTTGCTCATCTCCATGTCGCGGGTGCGGCCGCGCTCCCCTAGCTTGACGATGTCGCCCATGTGCACGGCGAGCCGGGCCACGCGCACGCCCTCGCGCACGTCCTGCTCGTTCGGCAGGGCCAGGTGCTCGGCCGGCGTGATGTAGCAGATGAGGTCGGCGCCGAAGCGCGACGAGGAGGCCGCTCCCACCGCCGCCGTGACGTGGTCGTAACCGGCGCCGATGTCGCAGGGCAGGGGGCCGAGCACGTAGTAGGGAGCGTCGCCGGACATGCGCTTCTGGAGCTGAATGTTGCCCTCGATCTCGTCGAGCGGCACGTGGCCGGGTCCCTCCACCATCATCTGGCAACCCATGTCGCGCCCGAGCTCGGCGAGCTCGCAGTTTGTGACGAGTTCGGCCACCTGCGCCCGGTCGGAAGAGTCGTGGATGGCGCCGGCGCGGATGCCGTTGCCCAGGCTGAGCACAACGTCGTAGCGGCGGAGGATGTCGACCACCCGGTCGAACTGCTCGTAGAGGGGGTTGTCGCGCCCATTCGCCAGCATCCACGACACCATGAACGTGCCGCCCTTGGACACGAGTCCACCGTACCGGTACCCCTGCTTTCGCAGGCGTTCGACCGTGTAGAGATTGATGCCGCAGTGCACCGCCATGAAGCTCATGCCGTCGGCGCACTGGCGCTCGATGATCTCGAAGAGCAGCTCGGGGTCGAGCTTGTCGGGGTCGTGGTAGCGGCGGGTGGCCTCGCAGAAGGCCTGGTAGAGAGGCACGTTGCCCACCGGGAGCTCTGTGGCGCCGAGCACCTGCCGGCGGATGTCGTCGAGGTCGCCGCCCACGGAGAGCTCCATGAGCGTGTCGGCTCCCTCCTCTTCGGCGGCCTTCGCCTTGCGGATCTCGGCTTCGATGTCCACGATGTCGCTGGACGTGCCGATACTGGCGTTGACCTTGGTGCGGAGTCCCCGGCCGATCCCCACCACCTGGGAATCGCGCCCCAGGTTCTTCGGGATGACGATGGTGCCGCGCGCCACCCTCTCTCGCACCACCTCGGGCTCAAGCCCTTCGTCGCGGCCCACCACCGCCATCTCCGCGGTGATCTCGCCGGCCCTCGCCCGTTCGATCTGCGTTGCCATCTCCTGCCCCTTTCGACGTTCGAACCGTTCCGGGGGCAAAAGAAAAAGCCCCCAGCCTGTTAGGGCCGGAGACTTTGCCATCATCTCCAGGCAGGGCTCCCTCCACGCGGGGAGCCTACCAGCTGCTCGGGCAGGTCTTCTGACTCTCGGATCGTCGCTCCCCCGCGCCTTCCCATCCTCCTTGCCTCCGCTCCCCTATTGGGGGGACCGGCGGTGGAAGGACAGTGGCACCTGCGGGCTCACTCCCCGATCACAGCGGCGGGACCGTCCGGGTATCGCACCCGGTTCCCTCTTAGCCGCACCCGGTCGCTCCTCCTTCGGAGCCACCTCGCGCGGGACCCGGCATCTTCACTACACGTGCTTGCACAACTACTATTAGCACAGCACTCCCACGCGGGTCAACCCCCTGAGTGAGCGGGCTACACTCATCGCTCGGCACCGAAAAGAGAGTGGGACGGGCTCCGTAGCGGGAGCGCGACCGAAGGTGACTGCCTATCGGCCCCCGTTTCTACTACAATCACGCCTATGCGCGACCTCGACCTCATAACCGACCTGGTGGACTCCCTCAGCGAGGCGTCCGACTTCATGGCGGCCGCGACCGCCCTCGCGCGGTGGGCCCAGGATGTCACCGGGTGCGAGAACACTTTCGTCCGCATGCAGCATCCCGGCGCAGGCCTCCGCACGTGGTTGCCGATCGTGGCCTCCGCAGGCCCGCAACACGCCTACCTTCGCGACGAGGCGATCGTGGACGACACCGAGTGCGCGTGCGGGCGTGTGGCCACGGGGAGCATCGACGCTTCGCAGCCCTACTACTCGGCCGAGGGATCGTTCTTCTGGGGACGCCTCGGGAGCATCGCCCGCGGCTTCCCCGATACCTCCCCCGCCCCCCGCGGCCGCTGCATGGCCGAAGGTTTCGAGTCGATCGCTATCGTCCCCCTCCTCGGACCGCAGGGCACGATCGGCTGTATCCACCTCGCCGACTCCCGGCCGGAGCTGTTCGGAGCGATGCACGAGGTCTTGGAGGCCGCCGGGCGCGTGTCGGGCAGGCTGCTCCTTCGCCACCGCACCCAGGACGCGGAACATGCCGCCTTCGAGTCGATCAAGGAAGCGTTGATGCCTGTCGAGCCGCCCGCCGTGGGCGGGTTGGAACTCGGCGTGTGCGCCGCGCAGGCGGAGGCGCTCGTGAGTGTGGGCGGAGACTTCTACGACATCTTCGAGTTGCCCGACGACAGGATCGCGCTGGTGGCGGGCGACTACTCGGGCAAGGGCATCGACGCCGTGGGGACCGCCGCCAGGATCCGCCACGGTATTGCCACCCTGGCCTCATCGGCGCATGATCCCGCCCGCTTCCTGACCGAGGCCAACGATCTGCTGACCCCACTACTCGCTCACAAGGAGCGTTTTGCCTCGGCCGTCTGCTGCACCATAGATCTGCGCACCGGAGCCGTCCGCGTGGGACTCGCCGGCCACCCCGCGCCCCTACGAATCAGGCCCTCGGAAGCTCTGGAACTCGATGCGCCCAACAACCTACCCCTGGGCGCGGAGCCGGGCACACGCTACCGGGACGCCGCGTTCACCCTCGAAGAATCGGACCTTCTCCTCCTCTACACGGACGGCGTCACGGAGTGCCGCCACGATGGCACCCTGTTCGGCGTGGAGGGGGTGGTCAGGGCCGTGAAGGAAGTCGGGACGGCCTCCTCCTTGAGCGAAGTGACCTCCTTGAGCGAGGTGGCGTGCTCGGTGATCGCCGCCTGCGCGGCACACCACGACCCGCTGCTGCCCGAAGACGACCGCCTGGTGCTCCTCGCCCGTCTGGCGCCCAGCTGAAGCCCCTCCGAAGGGAGGGTGGTAGAATCCAGGGGACGTTTCTGGGTCGGCGAGGAGGGCACGTGAGCAAGAAGTACCGGGTCGCCGTGGTGGGGGCCACCGGCGCGGTGGGTGAGGCGATGCGCAGCATCCTGGCCCACCGAGGGTTCCCCGTCTCCGAACTGATCGCACTGGCTTCGGCCCGCTCGGTCGGATTGGAGCTCGAGTTCGGCGACCGATGCGTCGAGTGCCAAGAACTCACCGAGAACAGCTTCGAGGGGGTCGAGATCGCCCTCTTCTCGGCCGGCGCCCGCATCTCCCGCACCTACGCACCCATCGCGCGCGACGCCGGGTGCGTGGTCATAGACAACTCGTCGGCCTGGCGCATGGACCCCGATGTGCCTCTGATTGTCCCCGAGGTGAACCCAGGCGCGGCCCGCGCCCACAGGGGCATTATCGCCAATCCGAACTGCTCGACCATCCAGATGGTGGTGGCGCTCAAGCCTCTGCACGACGAGGCTCGAGTCACCCGCGTGGTGGTGTCCACCTACCAGGCCGTCTCGGGTACGGGGAGCGAAGCGATCAGCGAGCTGGTGCGTCAATCTGATGAGCTGCTCGAGGGGATGGCTCCGCAGGTGGAGGTGTATCCCCACCAGATCGCATTCAACTGCCTGCCCCACATCGACGTCTTCCTCGACGACGGCTCGACGAAAGAAGAGCAGAAGATGGTCGACGAGACCAGGAAGATCATGGACGATGACACCATCAAGGTGACGGCCACGTGCGTGCGCGTGCCCGTGGAGAACGGGCATTCGGAAGCCGTGAACGTGGAGTTCGTCGGTGAGATGCCGCCCGCGCGGGCGCGCGCGCTGCTGGCCTCAGCGCCCGGTGTCGTCGTGTTTGACGACCCTGCGGCCGGCGTGTACCCCATGCCGATCATCGCGTCGGGCACCGATCCCGTGTACGTGGGGCGCATCCGGCGCGACCCGACCGTCGCCCACGGCCTCAACCTCTGGGTCGTGGCCGACAACCTTCGCAAGGGCGCCGCTCTGAACGCCGTGCAGATCGCGGAACTCCTGGTGGAGCAGCAGCTGGTGCGCGTGCCGCGCTAGGAGTCCAGCGCTTCCCGCACGATCTGGGCTAGGTCGTCGGCCCCGAAAGGCTTCTGTAGGAACCAGGCCGCCCGCCCCATGTAGCCCGACGGGTCATCGGCGACACCCGCGTACCCCGAGACGAACACCACCTTCATGTCCGGCCGCCGCTGTGAGAGCAGCTCGGCGAGTCGCGTGCCCGTCATCCGGGGCATGGCGACGTCGGTGACTACGAGGTCAATACGATCGCCCTCCCGGTCGACGATCTCCAGCGCCGTCACCGCGTCGGGCGCCTCCATGACAGTGTAGCCGATGCCGGTGAGCGTGCGCGCGGCGAGGCGCAGCACCGGAAGTTCGTCGTCGACCACCAGCACCGTCTCCCGGCCCCTTGGTCTACGCCGCTCGCTCGTGCCCGAGCGGACCCCATCCGAAGAAGAGTCCGCGAAGAGCGGCAGAAACACCTCGAACTCCGAGCCCTCCCCGGGAACGCTGTGTACACGCAAGGTGCCCCCTGCAGCTTCGACTATGCCGTACACCGTGGCGAGGCCCAGCCCCGTCCCCCGGCCCGAGGGCTTCGTGGTGAAGAAGGGCTCGAACACACGGCTGGCCACCTCTTCGTCCATGCCCACGCCCGTGTCGCGCACCGAGAGCCTCACGCCCCCGGCCGGCGCCGACAGCCCCGCGTCGAAGCACTGTTCACCCGAGGCGAGCCTGCTCACGCTGATGTAGAGCACACCCCCGTCGGGCATCGCATCCGCCGCGTTTATGGCGAGGTTCATGAGCACCTGCTCCACCTGTCCCGGATCCGCGAGCACCACCAGGGAAACCGGCACCAACTCGGTGACAAGCTCGATGCGCGGTCCCACCATGCGCCGCAGGAGCGTCGACATACCCGAGACGGCGACGACCACGTCCACCGGCCGCGGGCGCACCACCTCCCGCCTCGAGAAGGCGAGAAGCCTGCGCGTGAGGTCGCCGGCCCGGCCGGCGGCGCTCTGGATCTCGAGAACGTCGAGATGAATCGGGTCGTCGGGGGAGATCGCGGCGGCGAGGAGGTCGGCGTAACCCGAGATACTGGTGAGGAGGTTGTTGAAGTCGTGGGCCACCCCACCCGCGAGACGGCCCACCGCCTCCATCTTCTGGCTCTGCATGAGTTGCTCCTCGAGCGCGAGTTCACGCGTGATGTCGCGCTTCACCGCCACGTAGTGCGCGATGCGTCCGTCCACGTCGCGCACAGGGGAGATCGAAGCCTCCTCCTCGTACGTTCCACCATCCGCGCGACGGTTCGTGAAGCGACCGGTCCACACCCTGCCCGAGGTGATCGTGTTCCAGAGCTCTTGGTAGAACTCGGTCTCCGCCTGACCGCTCGAGAGCATGCTGGGATTCCGCCCCCTCGCTTCTTCCCGGGTGTGGCCGGTCACGCGCTCGAAGGCCGGGTTCACATAGACGATGGTCGCGTCGGCGTCTGTGATCATGACGACCTCGTCCATCTGCTCGACCGCGGAGAGTAGGAACGCGCGTTCCTCCTCCTGACGCTTGCGGGCTGTGATATCCCGGGCAACGCCTTCTATGGCCACCGGAACCCCCGCCGCGTCGCGTCTCAAGGCCGAACTCAACTCGGCCCACACCAGGCGCCCCGAGGGCGTGTGCAACCGGATCTCGATGGCTGTCGCCTCGGGGAGGTTTCGCTCCACCATGGCCTCGATCGGCGCTGCGTCCCCTGGGTGCAGCATCGAGAACATCGATCCCGGGTCGGCGTAGAACTCCTCAGGCGACGCCTCGAGGATGCCGGTCACCGCCGGGCTCAGGTACGTGAACCCCTGGGGTTCGGTGAGACGGAAGCTGAAGATGACGTCGGGCGAGTTCTCGGCCAATAGCCACAAGCGACGTTCGCTCACCTCCAGGGCCTCGCGGGCACGCACGCTCTCGGTGACGTCACGCACGATGCCGAGCAAAAGCCTCTTGCCGCCCCACTGGATCGGCGTGTAGTGGGTCTCTACCTCTCGTATCTCGCCGTTGGCCAGCCGGTTCCGGAAGCGGCGCTCGACGTCTCCCCCTGCCTGCCAACGCTCGACTTGGTCGCGCCAACTGTCTTTCGCCAGGTCGTTCAGCCGGCTCACCGGCATGCCACGGAACTCCTCTCTCGAGTACCCGTACATGGCGCAGGAGGCGGCGTTGGCGTCGATGATGCACGCGGTCTCGGGATCCACGAGCCCCATGACGGCCTTGCTCGTGTTGAAGAGTTCGGCGAGAGGTTCGTTGGAGTCGGCGAAGCCGGCGGGCAGGGAGTCGACCGCCGCCCCACCCGCCGGCCGGGGATCAGCGGCGGGCGGGCCGGCCCACTCCTCGTCGAGCGCGCGCATGACGGAATGGAAGTCGTCGAAGTGATGGTAGGGCACACCCTCTCGATCCAGGTGTTCCGCCAAGGACCGGCGGGCGAAGACGATGTCGGCCGCCCGCGCCGGACACCGGTCGGAGTAGCCGTCGCCTATGTACACGAGTGGGCCCGGGAATGGGGCGTGGGCCGCGATGGTGTCGCGTTTGCAGTGCCCACACTCCTCGATGCAATCGGCCGACGACGGGGGGAACCAGAACGTGGTGCCCTCGGTGGTGAAGAGTGCATCGCCGGCATGCACGTGAAGATGCGCGAGCCCCGCCCGGGCGAGTACCGCGTCGATCAATACGCGGAAGCCCGCGCTCACGATCACAAGTTCGTGACCGGCCTCCGCCGCCCACCGCATGAACTCCTCGAACCCCGCGCGTATCTCCGACGTGCGGAGCACGTACTCGACCGCGTCACGCTCGCTCACCCGAACGTTGCGGAACTCGTCGATCATCGCTTGGTTGAGAGTGAGGGTGCCCGCCTTCAGTCCCGCTTCGGCGATCTCCCACACCCCCGGGGCGAAATGCTCCACCAGCAGGTCGAGGGTGTCCTCCCTTGTGATCGTGCCGTCGAAGTCGCACGCGATGAAGTACTTCAGGCCGTCTGCCATGATCGCCGGAGTATACCAGCGGTGGTCCGGCGCACCGCGGGGAGGAGTCCGGCGCACCGCGGCGACACTCATGCTCCACCTTCCGGCGCATGTTCGAGAGCCGGACACACCGTCTAGCATTCCGAGAGACGCACGATCGAGGGTGGTACGGGTCGGCGCCAGCGGCGGTCACAGCCGCTCTTCGGCACCAGGTCGTGAACAACTGCAGCGAGGGGGCGGGTGGTCCGCGTGGCCGATGTCCGTGGCGAAGTGTACTCTCGTATTCGGAGGTTCCTAGGATTGAACAAGGCGCTGTTCGACATATTCCCGGCTGAGGCGTACGAGCAGGTGTGCTCCGACCTCGTGCTGCCTTCACGGCTTGGTCGAACCGCGGCTGTGCCCACGGGTGAGCTCCACCCCCACCTCGAAGAGACCTTGGGCGCCATGGGCATCCGAGAGCTCTGGACCCACCAACGCTCCTGTTGGGACGAGGCCCGGAGGGGCGGCAATCTGATAGTCACCACAGGAACCGCGTCGGGTAAGAGTCTCTGCTTCAACCTCCCGGTACTCGACCACCTGCATCGCGAACCGACAGCGCGGGCGCTCTACCTCTACCCCACCAAGGCACTCGCTCAAGACCAGCTGCGCCGGCTGCGGCCCCTGGCAGGCGGGCGTATCGAGCTGGCCGTGTACGACGGTGATACTCCCGCCGAAGCCCGCCGCCTCGCGCGCAAGCGCGCGAGGCTCCTACTCACCAACCCCGACATGATCAGCATGGCGATGCTCCCCCATCACGAGCGTTGGGGAGACTTCTTCTTCAACCTGGCCTACGTGGTGATCGACGAGGCCCACACGTATCGGGGGGTCTTCGGCAGCCACGTCGCAAACGTGCTTCGCCGCCTCCGACGAACCGCCGCCTTCTATGGAGCTGAGCCCCGCTTCATCATGGCCTCGGCCACGATCGGCAACGCTCCGGAGCATGCGGAGCGGCTCACCGGTCTGCCCGTCACGCCTATCGACGACGACGGAGCCCCACTCGGCCGCCGCAAGATCATCCTCTGGAACCCGCCCCTCGCCGACGAGCGCCTGAACCTGCGACGCAGCAGCGCCGTGGAGGCCGCGGAGTTGCTCGCTGAACTCGTGCGGAACGGGGTGCGCACCATCTGCTTCACCAAGTCGCGAAAGGCGGCCGAACTCGTCAACCAATACGCAGCCGACAAACTCTCGGGGCACGATCAAGGCCTGGCCAAACGCCTGTCCCCTTACCGTGCCGGGTACACGCCCGAGCAGCGACGAGGCATCGAGAAGCGCCTCTTCGAAGGTGATCTGCTGGGAGTGGTCAGTACCAACGCCCTCGAGTTGGGCATCGACGTGGGCGCGCTCGACGCGGTGATCACCGTGGGCTACCCGGGTACCATCGCCAGTCTCTGGCAGCAATGGGGCCGAGCCGGGCGCGGCGAAGGTGAGAGCCTGGCCATCATGGTGGCCGGCAACGACGCTCTCGAGCAGTTCTTCGTGCGCAACCCCCGGGAGCTCCTGAGCCGGCCCGTCGAGGCGGCCACCATCGATTACGCCAACCCGTTCATCCACGGCCGGCACCTGGTCGCGGCCGCCTACGAGTCGCCGCTGGCAGCGGAAGACGAGGAGTTCTTCGGCCCCGGACTCGTGGAGGCGGCCGAACGGGAGGTGCGGAACGGCGGCCTGCGCACCGGCTTCGACAGCTGGCTGGTGAGCGGCGACGGCTACCCGGCGGGCGAGATCAGCCTGCGCTCCTCGTCGCCCGATCAGTTCACCATCGTCGACGGCGAGACCGGCGACATCATCGGCTCGCAAGAGGCGGAGACCGCCTTCATGTTCCTTCATCCGGGCGCGGTGTACCTGCACATGGGCGACACATACCTGGTGGAGCACCTGGACATCGAGGGGCGCGTGGCGGCGGTTCGACGCTTCTTCGACTCGTACTACACGCACCCCCGCAAGGAGTCGTCCACCGAGATCCTCGCGCACGTGCTCCGCGAGCCGTTCGGCCCCCTGACCATGCACCTGGGCACCCTGGCGGTGAGCACCCAGGTGATCGCGTTCCAGAAGAAGCGGCGCGGCGGCGACGAGGTGCTCGGCACCGAAGAGCTCGACCTTCCCACCCAGCACTTCGTCACCGAAGGGGTCTGGTTCACCTTCCCGCTGGAGATGCTCACGGACGAGAGCCGGCTGCCCCGGCTGCCCGGCGCATTGCACGCCGTCGAGCACTCGCTGATCGCGCTCCTCCCTCTCCTCGCCATGTGCGACCGCTGGGACATCGGCGGCCTCTCCACTCCGCTCCATCCTCAGACCGAGCTGCCCACTATCTTCGTGTACGACGGTCACCCCGGGGGCGTGGGCATAGCCCGTCAGGGCTTCGACCGGGTCGAGCAGTGGTTCCGCGACACTATCGCCCTCGTTCGAGACTGTGGCTGCGCGGAAGGGTGCCCCTCGTGCGTGCAGTCGCCCAAGTGCGGCAACTGGAACGAGCCCCTCGACAAGGAACTCGCCCTCGAGCTTCTCGGCGCTGTGCTCGGCGCACCTCCGAGCGCAGGCATGTGACCGCGATGATATCCTGCATCGCATGACCGACCTCTACATCAGCGTGATCGGAGCGGGTCGCGCTACCGCCGAGCAGTACTCACTAGCCGAGGAGGTCGGCCGGCTGGTGGCCGGCACGGGCGCCGTACTGGTCTGCGGCGGCCTCGGCGGAGTGATGGCGGCCGCCGCGTCCGGCGCGAAAGCGGCCGGCGGGCGCACACTCGGCATCCTCCCGGGCCACGATCGCTCCGCGGCGGATCCCCACCTCGACATGGTCGTCACCACCGGCATCGGCCACGCCCGCAACCTCGCGGTCGTCAGCAGCGGCGACGCGGTGATCGCCGTGGGCGGCGAGTATGGCACGCTTTCCGAGATGGCCTTGGCCGCTAAGTTGGGCCGCCCCGTGGTGGTGCTCGACGGCTGGCGGGTGTCAAGAGACGAGGGCGGCGAAGGCATCTGGTACGCCTCGTCACCACAGGAGGCAATCGCCCTGGTGCGGCAGGCGTTGCGCATCCCACCGGCTCCGTAACGGCGACCTAGCGGGGCGAACGCTCCCGCGCCCACTCCAAGAAGAGCCCGCCCAACCGCCGGGCCTTCTCGTGGATCGAATCGTCAAGCATCCAGGCCTGAGCGACCACGGAGGCGGGGTCGATGCCCTGAGCCTCGAGTTCCCGCTCGTCCTCGGCGACCCATCGCTCTACCATCTCGGCCGTCGCCTCCAGGTGGAACTGCAGACCGTAGGCCCAACGGCCCCATCGGAAGGCCGCCACCTGGTAGAGCGAAGTGGACCCCAGGTGTTCGGCGTCGTCGGGTACGTCGTGAGTGTCGCGATGCCAGAACAACTGAGGGTCGGCAACGCCGAAGATGCGCATCACGGGGTCTGAGCCGCCGGCCCGAGTGAGGTAGAGCGACATGAACCCCATCTCCTGCGGGATGCCCCGCTTGGTGCCGCTGAAGACGGGCGCGCCCAAGGCCTGCGCCAGCACCTGCGACCCTAGGCCGAGGCCAAGGATGGGCACGTCGCGGCGCACGGCGTCTGCAACCAGGCGCAGGGAGACGTCGAGGCAGGGAAACCGTTCCCGCTCGTAGAGACCCATGGTGCCGCCGAGAGCGATCAACCCGTCGTAGCCCGCTCCCACCATCGATTCCTCCAGGTTGGCGCAGGCGACCGCCTCGTCGGGGCCGCCCTCGCACAATTGGTACACCGAGAGCTCAGCGCCTTCACGAAGCACGGCCTCGAGAGCCCCGAGCGGCGCGCGCTCGGAGTGCTGCAGAACGATCACCCGGGGCCGGGTGGGCCGTTCCGCGTCGGAGGGATCGTCGTGGAGGAGTCGGTCCATGGTCGTCAGAGTAAATCAGGCCGACAGGCCCACGTCAAAGAAGGCAAGGCCCGACGGACGTCAGCCCGGACGTGTTGCTCGAGCGTCCTGATCGGACGTGTTGCTCGGAAGCACCGCTCGGACGCACCGCTCGGACGTACTGCTAGTATGACCGCATGGACGATGCCACCCCACCCGCGGCCCTGATCGAAGCCCAAGGCCTGTTCAAGTGCTACGGCGATCTCGTTGCGGTGAACGACGTGCAGTTCCATGTGCAACCTAAGGACTTCCTGGGCTTCCTCGGCCCCAACGGTGCAGGCAAGACCACCTTGATGAAGATGGTCTACTGTCTCGCCGAGCCCACAGCGGGGAGCCTGCGGGTCTTCGGAACAGACGTCCTCGCCGATGCGCGAAGCATCAAGAGACGTCTCGGGGTCGTCCCCCAGGAGAACAACCTCGATCCCGACCTCTCGGTGTGGAGCAACCTGATGATCTACGCGCGCTACTTCGGCCTGCGTGGACCGGAGATCTCCGAGCGGGCCAGGGAGCTCCTCGAGTTCATGGAACTCTGGGAGAAGCGCGACACGGTGATCATGCATCTCTCGGGAGGCATGAAGCGGCGCCTGGTGATCGCCCGTGCACTGTTGAACGAGCCCGACGTGGTGATACTCGACGAGCCCACCACCGGCCTCGACCCCCAGGTTCGCCACCTGATCTGGGACCGTCTGCTCGAGTTGCGCGAGAAGGGCATCACGTTCCTGCTCACCACCCATTACATGGAAGAGGCCGAGAAGCTCTGCGACCGGCTCTACATCATGGATCGCGGGCGTATGATCACAGAAGGCCGCCCCTTCGAACTGGTTCGCCGGCACGTGGGTGAGTTCGTGTTGGAGATCGTGGCTGACTCCCGCGTTGAGGACGAGATCGCCGCGGATCGACCCGACCTCGAACGCCGGCGCAGCGGGCAACGCCTCTACCTCTACGGCGCTTCCAGCGATTCGCTGGCCCCGCTCGTGGCCCGCTACGCCGACCGCGACAGCCGGCTGCGCCCGGCTTCGGTCGAAGACGTGTTCCTGAAGCTCACCGGCCGGGAGATACGAGAATGACGCAGCCCGGAGCCACGCATCCCGACGACCCGAGAGGTCTTGCCGGCCCGCACGTGTCGGGCACCGAGGCGGCCGCCACGGAGGCGCCGCTGATCGCCCGAACCTGCCCCGAGCCGTCGCGGGCGCCCGGCGACACGCGGGCAAGTCCCACACGGGGCCTCGCCGCTGTGGGTCCGCGGTTCCTCCAAGTGTGGTACCGCGACGCGTTCGTCTTCGTAAAGCTCTGGAAGACGAACCTGTTCCCGCCGCTCATCGAGCCCTACCTCTACCTGCTCGCCCTCGGCCTCGGGGTGGGGTTCTACGTGAGCGAGATCGACGGCGTGGACTACCTCACCTTCGTAGCCCCAGGCATCATAGTCACCTCCGCCATCCTCCAAGCCACGTTCGAGTGCACGTACGGCTCATACTTCCGCATGTCGTTCCAAAGTACGTTCGACGCCATCATCTCCACGCCGGTGAACCCGGAGGAAGTGAGCATGGGCGAGATCTGCTGGGGCGCGTCGCGCGCGACGTTGGCCGCCGCGGCGATCATGGTGAGTCTGGCGGCCTTCGGCCGCCTCGAACTGATCTGGGCGCCGGTGATCCTCGCCCTGCAGTTCCTGGTGGGCATGCAGTTCGGAGCGCTCTCCCTGCTGATCACGAGCAAGGTGCGGCAGACCGAGTACTTCAACTTCTTCCTGAGCGGCATCATCTTCCCCGCGCAGATGCTCACCGGGGCGTTCTTCCCGCTCTCGCGCATCCCGGAGGTGCTCCAGCCGATCGCCTGGGCGGTGCCGCTTACCTCGGCCATCGACCTCACCCGGAGCATCATGCTCGACCGGCTCGGCCCCCACTCCCTGCTGCAACTCGCGTACCTAATGGTGGCCACCCTGGTGTTCGTGGAGCTGGCCCTGCGCAGCATGCGGCGTCGACTCATCGGCTGACCCGGGCCCTCTACGCCACCACGAACCGGCGACGGTATACTCGGCCCCATGGAAGCCCCGCCTGCCGCACCCGCCGCCGCATCCCCCGCAGTCCCCGCGGTCCCCGCGGTCCCAGTCGCCGGCGCCGTCCCCCGCTCCACCGCAATCGTCTGTTCAGACCTGCGCAAGAACTACCGCGACACGGTGGCGCTGGCCGGAGTCGACCTCCGCGTGGAGCGCGGTAGCGTGTTCGGCTTCTTGGGCCCGAACGGAGCGGGCAAGTCGACGCTGGTGAAGATACTCACCGGCCTCGTGCACCCGAGCGGGGGTCAGGCGGAAGTGCTTGGCGGCAGGCCGGGGTCCCGGGCGGTGCACCGCCGGCTCGGCTATCTGCCCGAGCAGTTCCGCTTCCCGCAGTGGCTCACCGGCCGGGAGCTCCTGCGCCTGCACGGGCGACTGATGGGGGTCGAATCGAACGACTCGCAGCTCCTCGAGCTTGTCGGGCTGGATGCCGCGGGCGACCGCAGGATCGGCGAGTACTCCAAAGGCATGCAGCAGCGACTCGGACTGGCCCAGGCCCTCGTGGGCGACCCCGAGCTCGTGTTCCTGGACGAGCCCACCAGCGCGCTCGACCCCCTCGGTCGAAGGCACGTGCGCGACATCCTCACCCATCTGCGCGACCGCGGAATAACCGTGTTCCTGAACAGTCACCTGCTCACCGAGGTGGAACGGGTGTGCGACCGGCTGGCGGTGATCGATCGGGGATCGGTGATCGCGCAGGGAGCCACCGACGACCTGCTCAAGGGCCCGGGGCTGCGCGTGCGGGTGGGAGAACTGCCCGAGGGCGCCTTCGACGACGTCACCGCGCGACTGCCGTCACACGTCGCACCTCCCACGTACGTCGAGGGGGTCGTCACGATACCCGGAGTCGCGGCGGACGAGGTGCCCGGCGTGGTGCGCACGTTGGTAGACGGGGGGGTTCCGGTGTACGAGGTGACCTTCGCCCGCCAGTCGCTCGAGGAGGCCTTTGTGCAGCTCCTGCAGGGGCGACACCCCGGCACCGACGGCGAGGCGCGCGCATGAGCCGGAGCGGGCGACTCCAAGATCTACGCACCCGAGCCGACCAGGTGCTCGTCTTGGCCGGACTCACGTGGAAGGAAGGCGTCCGCCGGCGCACGATCCTCGTGGGATTTCTACTGACCGTGGCTTTCGTCGCGCTCTACGGCACCGGCACCTACTACGCCTTCCGCCAGTTCGACATACAGTCCGGCACCACGTCCATGGGCGAGGTCGGAGCCCTGGGCATGGCGCTCGACCCCGACTTCTACCGCGATCTGGCCGCGTATCAGATGCTGAGCTTCGGCCTCTTCGTCAGCAGCTTCCTCAGCGCGATGCTCGTGGTCTTCCTGGGGGCGGGCATGATCTCGGGAGACGCCGAGAACGGCACCCTCCAGACCATCGTCACGAGACCGGTGGCCCGTGTCCAGGTGCTGGTGGGACGATTCCTCGGGTACGCGAGCGTGCTAGTCGTCTACACGATCGTACTGAGCGGGAGTCTGCTGTTGCTCACTCGGATCTTGTCCGGATACACCCCGCCTCACCCGGAGCAGGCCCTCCTGTTGCTGCTCGCCCAGGGCTTGATCGTGCTCGGGATCGTGGCGCTCGCCACATCGACCCTGCCTCAGATCGCCACGGGCATCACCGGGCTGATGCTGTTCGGAGTCGCCTTCATCGGCGGCATTGTCGAGCAGATCGGCACGTTCCTGCGTAACGACACGGCCGCGGCGATAGGCGATGCGGTGCACTACCTGGCTCCCACCGACACCTTCTTCCGAATGGCGCTGGGACGGCTCACCCCCGGCAGCATGGCCGTGGTGGGGGAGTTCCTCACCGGTCCGTTCGGAGCTCCCAAGGGAGTGGAGACAGGCGCGCTGCTCTACGGCCTGCTCTACCTCGCGGCCTGCCTCGTCGGAGCCGCCCTGCTCTTCCGTCGCCGCGACCTGTAGCGCACGAGGGCACGGTCCACTACATGGTCGCGTTCGGCGCGCTCGTGGGTGGTCTCACCTTCCCCTGGGTTGTGACTGACATGATGCAGTGGAAGCCCGGTCAGGAGTACCTGTTCCGTTTGGCCTGCGTCGTCGCCGGGTTGAGCGTGGGAGGTTTCGCCTATGAGGTGGCGCGCTTCACCCTCTACAGGGCGAACCGGCACTTGGCGCACCTGGCCGTCTTCGACCCCCTCACCGGCCTCGCCAACCAGCGCTGCTTCTTCCAACTTCTGCGGGCAGAGATCAGCCGGGCGACACGCCAAGGCGCCACCCCAGTTTGATCATCGCCGACCTCGACCACTTCAAGCAAGTCAACGACGCCCACGGCCACCTTGTGGGCAACGCGGTACTCGCCGAGGTAGGGCGCACCATCATGGAGAGCGTGCGGGCGTACGACGTGG
Source organism: uncultured Actinomycetes bacterium (assembly GCA_947085635.1). Taxonomy (GTDB): domain Bacteria; phylum Actinomycetota; class Thermoleophilia; order RBG-16-64-13; family RBG-16-64-13; genus JAHJSA01. Next base: position 48,151 of record CAMTXC010000030.1, read on the forward strand.
GCTGCCGCATCGGTGGTGAGGAGTTCGCGGTGATCCTCCCCGACACCGGCCTGTCCGGCGCGTGGGTGGTTGCCGAGCGCATGCGCACCGCCGTGTCGACCATCACCGAACAAGCGTTGCCCCCTGTGACGATTAGCCTGGGGATCGCCGTGTTCCCCGAGGACGCCAACACCCTCCAGGAGCTCGTGAGAAAGGCCGACGACGCCATGTACGCCGCCAAGGACGCAGGGAGGAACACCACGATGGCTTGGTGCGACTCCCCCCAAAGAGCGTCAGCCGGTGTGGGGGCCTCCCGTAACCAAGACGGGGTCCGGTCGTTCAAGAAGTCAAGAACGACCGAAAGGGAACGAATGGTGAACGAGCAGTCTCACATCGCGATCGTGCCGGCAGAGCTCCGAGGGTGGCCGGAGATCGAGTACGCTACCCAGAAGGCCGTCGCACGGCTCGGCAATCTCGCCACCCACGTGGACCAATTGGCCTCCAAGTTCCCCTTGAACAGCTCACCCGTCCTGCGCTCCCAGATGCGCCGCGCCGCGCTCGACGCCCTCACCAACGTGGCCTGTGGACTCGAAGCCACCTCGGCACACGACTACCGGCAGCTCATGCTCCGAAGCCTCTGCGCCCTCAACGAGCTCGACACCTTCGCGCGGCTCGGAAGCAAGTCGAGCGTGGTCACTCCCTCCGAGGTGAGCCACCTGGCCCTCTTGGTACAACAGGCCGACCACGCCATCCGCCTGGGTCTGCAGGAGTGCCCACCTTTTCTCCGCGGCGTCGCCTGAGACCAGGATCCCCCGCGGCGCCCAGCCGGCTGTGCCGCCGTACCGACCGCGGCGCCCAGCCGGCCACAGCGTCGTACTCACCCCCTCTGGTACACTCTGCGCATGGCGAACCGACCACCCAGGGACGCGTCCACGGCCGAAGTGCTGGAGCGGTTTCGGCGCAAGAAGGCCCTCCGAAGGCGCCTCAGGATCGCGGCGGCAATCATCGCGCTCGTATTCTTCCTGGTGGCTGCGGCCGCCGCCGCCATGGTGTCGCTGCGTGCATCCTCCCAGACGGCGCCGTCCACGCCGCCGGGAACGTCGGTCGTCGCGGCCGGCGCGACCACCACCACGGCCTCGCTCCCCCCGCCGAGCACCCACACGTTGCCCCCACGCCCCTCCACAGCTGAGACCACCGCGACGACCTCCGCGACCCCGACCCCCACGACGACTCCCACGACGGCCGCCGCGAACAGCGGCTGGGTCGTGGTGATCGACCCCGGTCACCAGCGGCGGGGGAACTATGCCGAGGAGCCCATCGGTCCCGGCTCGACGACCACCAAGGCCAAAGTCTCTTCGGGCACGGCCGGGGTCGCCACCGGGCTGCCCGAGAGTGAGCTGGTGCTCGCCGTAGGGCTCATGCTCCGCGATGCGCTGCAGGCCAAGGGCGTCACCGTGATCATGACGCGCACCACGCAGGACGTGAACCTCTCCAACATAGAACGCACCCGGATCGCGAACGAGGCCAAAGCCGACCTGTACATACGGGTGCACGCCGACGGCGCCGAGAACAGCGCGGTGCGGGGCATCCACGTGCTGTATCCCGCCGTCACCCGCGGCTGGACCGACGACATCGCCGCACCCTCCAAGCGCGCGGCACAGCTGGCGCAGTCGGCCCTCATCGCGGCTACCGGCGCTCAAGATCGCGGCATCGACGCCCGCAGCGACATGACGGGCTTCAACTGGTCGGACGTGCCCGTCATCATCCCGGAGATCGGCTTCATGTCGAATCCGGATGAAGACCGGTTGCTGGCCACTTCGTCGTATCAACGAAAGATCGCGGACGCCTTGGCGGAGGCCGCAGTCCGATTTCTCAAGGAGCAGGGATGAGTCGTCTCACCGTGATCGGCGCCGGATACGTGGGCCTTGTCACCGCAGCCTGCATGGCCGAGATCGGCCACGACGTCATCGGCATGGATGTGGATGTGGAACGGGTCCGACGCCTCAACGACGGTCACGTGCCCATCTACGAACCCGGTCTCACCGAGTTGATCGAGAAGAACCGCGAGCGGCTCGCCTTCACGTCCGACCCGGTCGCAGCCTACCGCGAGGCCGAGTTCATCTACGTGTGCGTCGACACCCCTCCCACCTACTCCGGCGATGCCGACCTCTCCCGGGTGTGGCAGGTGATCGCCAACCTTCCGCCGGAAGACGGGCAACGCGTGTTGGTGACGAAGTCCACGGTGCCGGTGGGCACAGGGGCGGCCATCCAAGCCGAACTCGTCCGAGGAGGCTACGAGCATGTGGCCTACGCCTCCAACCCGGAGTTCCTGCGCGAGGGCACTGCCATCCAAGACTTCCTGACCCCCGACCGAGTGGTGGTGGGCTCCGACGTCCCCCGCATCGCCGAACGGGTGGCCGCGCTGTACGAACCGCTCGGCACCACGGTGCTCACCACCGACGTCGCCTCGGCGGAGATGATCAAGTACGCCTCGAACGCCTTCCTGGCCACCAAGATCAGCTTCATCAACGAGATCGCCAACGTGTGCGAGGTCACGGGCGCCGACGTGCGGACCGTCGCGCACGGCATGGGTCTCGACCGCAGGATAGGCCCCCATTTCCTGCAGGCCGGCATCGGCTACGGGGGGAGCTGCTTCCCGAAGGACGTCTCGGCCCTCAAGCAACTGGCCGGCAACTCCGGGTACCACTTCCAGCTCCTCACCGCCGTGCTTGAGGTCAACGAACTACAGAAACGTCGCGTGGTGGGCAAGCTCAAGCGACACCTGGGCGACTCGCTCCGGGGCCTGCGCGTGGCCCTCCTCGGGCTCTCCTTCAAGCCGAACACCGACGACATCCGTGAGGCTTCTTCCATCGTGCTCGCCAGCCGCCTTCTGGCCGAAGGTGTCGACGTGGTGGCCTTCGACCCGGTAGCAGTCGAGAACACCAAGGCCGTGCTCCCCACCATCACGTACGCCGGCTCGGCGGCGGAAGCACTCGATGGAGCCGACGCCTGCGTACTCGTGACCGAGTGGTCCGAGTTCGTGCACCTCGACTGGGCACGCCTCAAGGAGACCATGCGGCGTCCGGTGATCATCGACGGCCGGAATGCTCTAGACGGGGAGGCGCTCTTGGGTTTAGGCTTCACGTACGAAGGTGTGGGGGTACCTATCACCGCCGCCTGACGCTCAGGCCGGCGGAAGCAGAGGGAGGTGGCGATGTTCTGCCCAGAGTGCGGCAAGGGCCTCGCGGAAGGCAAGAGCTTCTGCAAGTACTGCGGGGCCAACGTCGCGGCAGCGCTCGCCGCGCACCAGTCGACGCCCCTCACCCCGCCATCGGCGCCGCCCGCTCCTCCGGCGCCTCCGCCTCCGTTCCAACCGCCGCCTCCGTTCCAGCAGGCGTCGCCTTCCGCGCCGCCGCCGTTCGCGACTGCACAGCAGCCCCAGTACCGCCCTCCGGTGCAGCCTCAGGCCCCCCGCCCGTCGTCGGTGGGCGAACCGCGTCCTCGTTGGGTCATGCCGTTCCTGTTGACCATGGGCGGGCTCATCGTGGTCTCCCTGATCGGTTTGGTGGTGGTCATTGTGACCGCGGGAGGAGGCTCCTCCAATCGTGACGACCCCGTCGTGACGGTGACGGTCACCCTCATGAACGACGGGACCACCGCGATATCAACGCCCGACACAAGCGACGGCAGTTCGACGACGGCCACGGTGCCCGGCTACGATCCCGGAAGCACCGGCACCACCGCGGGCGGACAGCAGACCGTCGTCGCCGACTACGTCGCCGCCCTCGACGGGCTGGAAGCCGCGCTCCTGTATGCCGACGGACAGATACCCGCACTGGCGGATCAGATCAACAACACCGCTCCAAGCGTGCCCGCCGGCGTCACCCGAGACCTCCAGCAACTGCACGACGACGTGGCGACTGCTCTCGACGAGCTCGCGCTCATAGATCCACCGGCCCAATACCGGCCGGCCGACGACCTGATATTCGAAGCGTCCAACGAGATGCTGTACCGCATCGAGCAGACCATGGAAGGCATAGACGCCATGTGGACGCAGGGCAAGGTAGCCGCCGGCAACCCCTACTTCGACGCGGGGCGCGAGGCGCGCGACGCTTTCCGCAGCCTGTTCAAGGACTATCAGGCGGCCCGGCCCTAGAACGACACGCCTGGCTCCTGGTAGCTCGCGCCCGGCCCCGGCCACACCCGGCTGCGGCGACTCACCTCCCGGCCGGCCCTCAGCTCCCCACGAGCAGGGCGGCCGGGAGCAGGCCGAAGGTGATCTTGAGCCGGAGCACCCGGGTGACCGCTTCGTCCAGGCGGGAGGCCGGCAGAGACCCCAACTCCGCGGCCATGGTCAGCGCCTCGAGGGCGTCGCTCTGCTCCTCTGCGGAGTGCCCCACGAGCACCATGTCGACGCCCGCCCTCACCGCCGCCACCGCCGCGTCCCCCGCCCCGGCGGACCCCGACATCTCCATGTCGTCGGTAAGGACGACCCCCTCGAACCCCAGGTCGTCGCGCAGCAACCGCACCACCTCAGACGATGCCGACGAGGGCACCTCGGACCCGAGGGCGGGCGCGACCACGTGCGAGAGCATCACCACAGGGACGCCGGCCCTCACAGCCTCCCGGAACGGCCGGAGATGCACCGCCTCAAACTCCCCGAGACCAGTTTCCGACCGAACAGCACCCGCGTGCGAGTCGCCCGGGGCGCTCCCGTGGCCGGGGAAGTGCTTCACCACCGACACGAGCCCCGCGGCCTCCTGCCCCTCGATGACCGCAGAGACGTAGGCGCTCACCACGTCTGGATCGCCCGAGTACGTGCGCCGATAGAGGAACGATGTCGAGTCCGCCACCACGTCCGCCACGGGAGCGAGGTTGGTGTTGATGCCCAGCGCGAGAAGCGCCTTCGCGGATTCGGTCGCGAGCGTCCGCGCCTCGTCGGGAGACGCGGATTCGCCCAGCGTCCGGGCCGCGGGCACCTCGGGCACCCCTTCGCGAATGCGGCGCACCGGGCCACCCTCCTGATCCACGGCCACAAGAAGAGGAACGCCCGAACCGCCCCGGCGCGCCGACTCCTGCAACTCCGACGTCAACTCCACCAGGTCGGGGCCTGACCGGATGTTCCGGTCGAACAGGATCACACCCCCCACCGGACACTCCTCCAAAAGAGTGCGGAGCTCCGGCGGCACGTCCGCGCCGGCGAATCCGATCAGGAGCAGCTGCGCCGACTTCTCACGCGCGCTCATCGACGCCACCAAGTCGGGTACGGGGTTGAGCTCGTCGGAGCGATCGAGCTGGCGGGCCATGGCCGGCGACCTGTCGGAGGGAGGGACCGTCGGCTCCGACGGCCGGTCGGCGCCCCACCAGGGTCCACACCCGGTCAGCGCCACACCGACCGCCGGCACGCCCGCCGCCAGGACCACGAGCAAAGCGCCCGTCTCGACGCCCCGCGCAACGCCCCGCGCAACGCCTGTCGCGACCGCCCACGCGCTTCGCGCGACGGTCATCCCGGCGCGGATGGTCGCCACTCCGATCACCCCGATCTCCTCCCTCGTTCGACCACGAGCATACCGCAGCTGCTATCATCTGCCGGCGCAGTTCTCGCTCGCACTATCGTTTGCCGGCGCGGTCCTCGCCCGCGCGCCCGAGAGGCGGAGCCCCCACGTGGCAGACACTACCTCTTCCGATCGATCAACACCTGCTCCGGGCTTCCCACCCCGCGTCGTACGAAGTCGCGTGTGGCTGGCCGTCCTTCTCTCAGGCATCCTTCTGTTGGCCGCGTGGCCTGAACTCGACTTCCTTTGGCGACTCAACACGGTGGGCTCGAAGTTCGACCGATACCTCGTCACCGGCGACCAAGAAGCCCTCGCCGAGGCGGGGAGGCTCCTCGGCCTGGGCGATCGGGTCTCCACCGCCCCACCCTGGTTCGGCCCGCCGGCGGAGGGCTCCGACAACGACCGCGCGTCGTATTGGCGGCTGTACGGCTCGGTCGCGGCAAGGACGCCCTCCGAGGACGCGTTCCGCCGACTGTCTGCCGCGGACGGGCGCGGGAAGCTCGATCGAACCGCCAGACTCTGGCTTGGGGAGGTGGCCGCGGCCACTGGGCACTGGGAAGAGGCCGAACGCTCGTACTCCACCATCGACGCCGCCAACCTGCTACTGGCACGGGCCGAAAAGGCCTATGCCGCGGGCGACCACGCGACCGCCGCCCGCTGGTACGAGACGGCGGCGGCGAGCATCCTGACGGGCGCCGCCGAACCTGTAATCGACTCGCCCCACCTGGACGACGCGCTCCTCTCCGGGGCGACAGGGCGGGCGACCCTGCTTCTGCAAATCGGCCGCGGGCTGCTCAACGTGGACCTTCCCGCGCGGGCACTCCCCGTGCTAGAACATGCCAAATCCGAGATGCACGCTTCGACCATCGGAGTGGAAGAACAGCAGTCGATCCTGTTCTCGCTCGCCCGCGCACTCCTCCTCACCTCCTCTCTTGACGCCGACGATGGGTCGTCACCGCGGCTCCGGGTGCTCACTCTGGTCGACCGGGCGCTCGAGCTTCGCGAGTCGGGTTGGTCGCGCAACGAGGAGGCGCGTATCCGGCTCATGTTGGGCGACCGTAGGGAAGCCGTGCAGGCCCTGCGGGAATCCATACGGTTGGATCACAGGGCACCCGGCGCGTATCTGACTCTCGGCGCGATCCTGGAACAGGACGGCCTTCCCTCACTCGCCCGCGACCTGTACGGCAGCGCGGTCGGCGTGTTGCGAGGCCACCCCGCGATCGAATCGGCCTGGGCGAAGACCAGCTATCTCACCATGACCCCCCGCGAGGCGCGGCCACGCCTGCTCCGCGCCGCTGCCACCGCCACCCGGGACCCCTACCTGTTCGCAGCGCTGGGCGACTGCCTGGCCGACCTCGGCGACATCGAAGGCGCTCGAAGCGCGTACCGTGAGGGGTTGAGACGGTCGCCTGGGGCCGCACCGCTCGTCGAACGCCTGGGGGAACTAACCCGACCCACCGGAGAGACCCCTTGATGCTCCGGACACAGCTCCCAGAAGACGCCCCGGGACTGCTCTTGGTACGGCTGGGCGGAGCTCTTCTCGTCCTCGGAGGAGCCGTCTCCTGGCTGGCCGCCCCCGATAGGGGCGCGAGCCTGCCATGGTACGTGCAACTGCTAGTCGGCGCCGGTGCGGTCGTGGGCTTTTCGGCGGGTCCGCGATCAGGCCCGCATCGTGTGTTGCCCTATCGGATCCAGGCATGGTCGGCGCCGAGCGTCTTGTCGGGGGCGGTCCTCGCCCTCGGGTACGTGCTCGCGATCGCGCTGCCCCTGCTCACCGACTGGCGCGCGGACAAGGCGCCCTGGCTCTCACCCTTCTACTCGGCCATCCCCTCGCTGGTACCACACGCGCCTGCGTGGATCGGAGCCGGGGTCAACCCCAACCAGACCGGCGGGATTCTGGCCACGTTCGCGGCGTTCTCGATCGGCTTCCTGCTGCACCACCTCGAGGACGGTCCCGCACCGCCAAGCCGGCTGCGCATCGGAGCCGCGGCGCCGGCCGCGCTGCTCCTGGCGATCGCGACCGCCGGGGTCGTCTTCTCTGGATCGCGGGCGGCCGGGGCGGCTCTGCTCGTGGCCGCCTTCTTCGCCATGGTGCTGCGCCATCGGTACTTGCTGTGGGCAGCGCTTGGCTTTCTCGGCGCCGGGCTCGCCGTAGCCGCGGTCCGTCCGAGCACCTTCGACGCAGCCGTCGATTTCCTGCTCCGCGAAGAGACGGTCGAGACGAAGCTGCTGGCACGGGCGGATATCTGGCTGTCTGCCCTCCAGGGCATTGCCGACCACGCTTTTACCGGCATCGGCCTCGGAACCTTGAACGACGTCCTCCCCGCCCGCTACCCGTACGAGATCGTGGGCCTTTCCTACACTGTCTCCCAAGCACACAACGTGCTTCTGGACACCGCCCTCACCCTCGGCGTCCCGGCGGCACTCGGGTTCGCCCTGCTCTCCGTGGGTTTGCTGGTGGGGGTGACATCCGATCTCAGGCGAAAGCGCAGACGCTATCGTGGGATCGCCGTTGGAGCAGGGGCGGCCTTTGTGGGCTGCCTCGTTTTCGGCCTCACCGACGCCTTCAGTCTCTCGACTCCTTCGAGTCTGATCCTTTGGGTATGGGCTGCGCTGATGACGGTCTCAAGGGAATGACTCATCGATATCAAGGTTTTTCGGTTGTTACTCACGTGATAGAGACGTAATATGGAAGCGGTACGAGGTAGCACGAGCAAGTACGCTATGGGAAATATCGGAAAGGCGGAGCACCGATGGCAAGAAGCAAGGGATTCGCTCTGGTCCCCAAACAAGTTCCTACGAGACAGCGCGTCAGTTTCTACAAGGAGATCGTTGAAGAGTTCTTGAAGAGTGGTGAGCAGAGCGTGGCCATCGAGGGAACCGACCGCAAGCCTCTCACCCTCGTCCAGGGTCTACGCAAATCGCTGGAAGCCGAGGGACGTTCCGACGTTCGCGTGGTCCAGCGCGCCGGCGACACCTACCTGGTCAAGGACTGACCGACAGATTCTAGCCCGCCGCCCGCATGTGCGCGGGCCGGGCGCACAACGAAGAGGGCGCCCGAACGGGCGCCCTCTTCGTTCGTGGGTCACTTCCTCTTGGCGAGTTCCGCCAAGTGCTCCTCCATCCTGAAGAGCACGATCACCACTTCCAGCCACATCCGAGCCAGCAGCAGGTAGACCACACCCATGATCGGCGCTACGACGACCAGCATCAGCAGGCCCTCGAGGAAGCCTTGAGAGAACCCGGCTATCACGAAGGCCAGGATGCCGAGCGCTATCAGGGCCAGGGTCAGGATGAAGATGAACTTGATGATCTTCGGGGTCACGAAACTCGTGAACGAGAAGTCGAAGAGACTGGAGAAGAACCCCGCTCCCGAGCGCCGTGCCGGCGCGGGGCCACCGAAGGAAGGCCCGCCTCCACCATAAGGAGGCCCACCAGGTCCGGCCGGTCCGCCCGGCGCGCCATATGAGGGCGGGGCTGTTGGGGGCGGCGTGGGCGGCGCGGGCTGAGAAGGTTGTGCCGGCGGCGCCTGTGGCGGTGGCGCGCTGTAGGCGACAGGCGGTGGCGGGGCGGCGGCGGGCGGCGGGGCGGCGGCAGGTGGGATCGCTGCCGCCGTGGTCGCGGCGACTGCGGCCGCAGTCGCCGCTGCGGCGGAGGGCGGCGGCACGAATCCGGCGGCCGAAGTCGGCTCCAGAGGCGCCGGCGGTACGTAGACGCCCGAAGGCTCCGGGGGCGCCTGAGGAGCGGCGGCCTGCACCGTGTCAGTCATCCGACCTCCGCAGCTCTCACAGAACTCGCCTTCCGTCTGTAGGTTCCCACAATGCGGACACGCTCGAGATCCTGATTCAGACAATGGTCCCTCCCTCCTACTGCCCTCGACAGACGCAGAGCGCCCTTTTCGCTGAACTTGATTCCCCCAGCACGCGTTGCCAAACAAGAAGCGAGTGACGCCGGCACTCTTCGAGATGCCGGCAGCGGACGACGGGCCGCCTGCGGGCCGCTCCCAGGGGGTCGTGGTCGCCGGACGAAGAGCGTTGCCCTCCTGCGCCACGAGGCCTAAGATGGTTGCGGGCGCGCTGCCACGGGTAGACGCGCCCGCGATGGTGTCGGCACAGGATCGGTCTGCGAGGGGCGCACCGAGCGCCCGTCGACCTTAGGGAGGCAGAATGGGAACGCTGATCACAACACTCATCCTTACCCTGGTTGTGGTTCCACTGGGGGTGGCCGCCATCCTCAAGGGCGCCGCTGTGGGGGGGCAGATGCTGCGGAAAGGCAAGGGTCAGCCGGATGCGCCAAGGGGCTCGGAGAAAGAGGGCGAGGTCGGGCGCTCTTGGGGTCCCTGGGCGATCGGCTGGGCAGTCGGCATCGGGCTGCTTGTGATCGTCTCGGGCATCAGTTCCTTCACTCAAGTGGAGGCGGGCACCGTGGGTGTGGTCAAGCGACTCGGCGCCGTGCAGGAGGGCGTCTTCAGGCCGGGCTTCCACTTCAAGATGCCGTTCCTCGACGAAGTCGTGATCTACTCGACGAAGGTCACCAGCTACGAGGCCTCCGAGTTCCCGGAATCCTCTCAGGCGAACTACACCGATGTCGTTGTCGATAGCACCACGAGCGACGGCCAGACGGTGCAACTTACCTTCACCGTGCTCTTCCGCATCCCCGCTGAGGGCGCCGCCTCTGTCGCGCAGGAAGTGGGCGACATGGGAGCGGTCGTGGAGAACGTGATCAAGGCGTTCGCACGCTCGGTGAGCCGCGAGGTGCCGAAGGGCTTCTCAGCGGAGGAACTCTACACTCAGACAGGTCAAGCGAAGGCGCAGGATGTGATCCAGTCACGTCTCGAGGATTCGTTCTCGAAGCACGGCGTGATCATCGACCAGTACCTGGTGCGCCGCATCAGCTTCGCCCCCGACTACGTCGTGGCGGTCGAGGCGAAACAGATCGCCAAGCAGAACGCCCTCACCGAAGAGAACAACATCGCCCGGCAGGAAGCGATCAAGAAGCAGACCATCATCAACGCGGAAGGCGAGGCGGAGAAGAGGAAGATCGAAGCGGCCGGCGAGGCCGAGGCTATCCGCCTCAAGCAGGAAGCGCTGGCCCAGAACCCGCTCGTGATCCAGTATGAGTTCGTGCAGAAGATGGCGCCGAACATCGAGTGGGGCGTACTCCCCGATTCGATCATTCCGCTCATCGACGTGCGCAGCGTCGGCGGACAGTAGCATTCTGGAGGCCGGGGCGCGAAAGCGCCCCGGCCTCCGCTCTCTCAGCGGGGCGCCAGTGGCTGTAGGTCGCCGCTCAGAGCGGCCATGATCTGCGCGTACATCGCCGCGGTCCAGTACCCGTAGAGCGCGTCGATCTTCTCTCCGGGGTAGCCTTCCCTCGCTATGCCCGCGGCCTCGTAGTACATCACCGGCAGCGCCGGGTCCGATCGACCACGAGACGCCAATGCGATCAGCTTCTCCCCGCGCGCCCGCGCAAAATCGAGTGCACCGTGGAGGGCCTTGTCCATGTCGTAGCCGGTGATGATCCCATCTTCGTCGTAGACGGCGCCGTACGAGTAGTGCTCGGCGATCGACGCCGCGCTTCCCGCGTAGCCTACGAGGGCCGCACCGAGTACAGCATAGTCACGCGTGGGCCCAGGCTCGAGGTACTCGAGCAGGTAGTTCTGGTCGCCGACCGCGGCTTCCGCTTCGGCCAGGTTGACGTCGGAGGTGATCAGCGTGTCGTAGGCTTCAGCCTCCGATATCCCCCAGTTCCCGGCCATGTCGGGCACCACCAGCACGTGCACGGTGTCGAGGTTGGCCTCGGCCACTCGGCGGTAGACCTCGGCGAGCTCGCCCAGACGCTCGACCCCCTTGATCGGCTCGCCCTTCAACACCTGTCCCAACGCAAGAGCGTCGTAGGCGGAATCGCGTGCGACCATCGCCAAGGAGTAGTTCCACACGGCTCCGTAGATCGCGTCGAGACGACCTTCCACCTCGCCCGCATCGTCAGGCACGGCCAACAGCATGTCGTCCGCCTCGAACGAGAGGCGCCCGGCGACCGTCCAGTAGCCCCAGCTTTCGATCAACGCCACCGCCTCGCTCACGTTCGCGGGCTCCACGGCCAGCAGTTCGTCGGCCAATCCGTCTATGGAGTCGGTGATACCAAGCGCGAGCAACTCCTGCACGGCCGCCTGCTCGCCGTTGTCCTGGATGTACTGCTCTATTTGGGCGTAATTGACCGCGAGGAGCGCCTGACGCGCCGAGTCGATCGCCGAGGAGAGCGCCGCGGCGGCCAGCCCTTGCCCCGTGTACTTGTCGGCGTTGCCGAGCGCTTCGAGCGCGTACTCCACGCGTCCTGCCTCGTACTCGCTCTTTGCCGTATCGGGAAGGGCATCGTAGTCGTCGAGGTTGAGGTTGCAGTAGTCGATCCATGAAGACGCCTGCTCGAGAAGCAGCGTGTGGGCCGCCTGCGAAAGCTCCAGCGTCCTCGCGGAGACGCGAGGCTCGGGCAGCCGGCGATCGGTGAAGTACTCGTAGGCTTCGAACACGTCGCCTACCTCGATCACCTCGACACCGACGGCGGCCCCGACCTCCACCACGTCGACCCACTGCTGGAGGTTGTTGTCGTAGTCCATGCGCTGCCCGGCCGGCACGAGCATGAGCTTCTTGCCCGCCGCGGCGGCCCCTTCGACCTTGTGCGGGATGCCGCCCACCGGCCCGATCGTGTAGTCCGGGTTGATGGTGCCGGTCATGGTCACGTCGTCTCTCACGTCGTCCCCGAGCAGACCGGCCAACGTGCCCACCGTCATCAAACATCCTGCACTCGGACCATCGATGCGCCCGGCCACCTCGTAACTGATCTTGAGTTCCGAGAGATCCACGTTCAGCAGATTGCTCGCCGCCAGCGCCGCACTCCACGAGGCCACGCGCCACTGAGCCCCGGTGCCGAACACCTCACCCTCGATCACGCCCACGGCGATGTTGCCGGACGTGCCGGGAGACACGTTCACAGTCATGTCGTTGACCCCACCCGTGCTTCCCTCGGGACGATCCTGCACCCACAGTCCCTGCAAAGTGATCGACCGCGCCGCGAACTCCGGTCTCGTAGTGGTGGTGATCTCAGGGGGCGCCGTGGTCGTGGTGGTCTCGTCCAGGTTGCCTATGTTGAAAGAGCAACCGACCATCGCGAGCAACGCGACGAAAACGAGCGCCGTAGGCAGGCGCCTCGAACAGACGAGCCGGCACGCGAACACGCCGGTCCTCCTTCGGGTGTCGGACCGCGATACACGAAGACCGTCCCTGCCCTTGGCCTCTGCCCCGCTCTCAGCCATGGCCCCCCCTTGCCGACGCTCATATCTCCTGATGGTCACTCTACAACGGGTCGAGGTCGATTGTCACGGCGGCGACCCGTTGCGGGTGAGTCATCGGCCACCGCACTGTTTACCCGGCACCGTTCTGTGTTGTAGCATCGGTGGCTGACGCACGCCCGCGCCGATGGCGTCGAACGACACTGCGAAGACGTGGCGCCGGGCGGTTCCGACAGAGACCGAATGAGGACTGGGGGCACGATGCTGGTCAGGATCCGCCGCATCTTCACGTGGACCCTGGTGGTCCTGGTATTCCTCGTGGCGACGGCCGCCATATTCGCCTTCTACACAGCCAGACGTTCCTTTCCCCAAGTCGATGGGGTGGTGCAGGTGCCCGGCCTCGAGTCCGAGGTGCAGGTGCTCCGCGACGAGTTCGGTATCCCACACCTGTACGCCTCGAGCCAGCACGACCTCTACATGGCGCAGGGGTACGTGCACGCCCAAGATCGCTTCTACCAGATGGACGTGTGGCGCCACGTAGGTGCCGGGCGCCTGTCGGAGATGTTCGGCGAGTCACAGCTCGAGACGGACCGCTTCCTGCGAACGCTCGGGTGGGCGAGAGTGGCCGAACAGGAGGTGGCGGCCCTCGACGCCGCATCGGCCGACGTCCTGAACTGGTACGCGGCAGGCGTGAACGCCTATCTCGCGGAGCGGCAGGGAACCGGCCTGAGTCTCGAATACGCGGTGCTCGGCCTCTCGAACCGGGGGTACGTCCCCGAGCCGTGGGAGCCTCTCGACACCATGGTCTGGGCGAAAGTCATGGCCTGGGACCTCAGCGGCAACCTCGACCGTGAGGTGGAGCGCGCCGTGCTGCTCAACACCCTCACGCGCGGGCAGGTGGACGATCTCTTCCCGCCGTATCCCTCCGACCACCCGGTGATCGTGGGTGGTGTCGAGAACCCGTCCGACGAGGCCGCCGAAGGGGCCGCAAACGGAGGCGCAGGCTCCGCCGGCGCGGCGCCAACCACGCCCACGCCCACGGCCACGGCCACGGGTGCCGCGATCCCGGGTGCGGCCTTCCCGGGCGACGCGATCCCGGCTGCGGCGGGTCCGGGCGACGCGATCCCGGCTGCGGCAGGGCCGACTCTCGTCGTGCAGCAGAAGGTGGCCGCCCTCGACGAGCTCCTCATCCCCCTGCGCGAGGGCATCGGGTCGAACAGCTGGGTGGTGAGCGGCGCCCGCACCGCCACGGGCAGACCGCTGCTCGCCAACGACACCCACCTCGGCGAACAGATCCCCTCGATCTGGTACCAGATGGGGTTGCACGAATTGGCGCCTCCGTCGATGGGAGGCGAGGAAGCCGCGACGACGCCCGCGGCCTCCGTCGGCGGCAGGCGACTGGATGTGGTGGGATTCACGTTCCCGGGAACGACGGGCGTGGTCATCGGCCACAACAGCCGGATCGCCTGGGGGTTCACCAACGTCGGCGCCGACGTCATGGACCTGTACATCGAGAAGATCAACCCCGAGAACCCCGATCAGTACGAGGTGAACGGGGAGTGGGTCGACATGGTGAAGGTGCGCGAGGAGATCCACGTCGCGGGTGCGCCCGCCGAGACACTCACCGTGCGCTACACGCGGCACGGTCCTGTGGTGTCCGACACGTACGGTCCACTCGAGGACTTCGGCCGGCCGTCCGGACTCGAAGCGCCCGTGCCTGAGCAGTACGCCCTCTCGCTCCGCTGGACCGCTCTGGAACCGTCGAACACTCTTCGGGCGGTGCGACGTATGAACCTGGCCAACGACTTCGCCGAGTTCCGTGTGGCCGCCCAAGACTGGGACGTCCCCTCGCAGAACCTCGTCTACGCCGACATCGACGGCCACATCGGCTACCAGATGCCGGGCAAGATCCCCGTGCGCGCACGTCCGCGCGGCCCCACGGACACGATCACCCACGACGGCCGCTACCCGGTACCCGGCTGGACCGACGACTACGAGTGGATAGGATACCTGCCCTTCCAGCGGCTGCCCTTCGTGCTCGATCCGCCGAAGGGCTACATCGTCACCGCCAACAACGCGGTCACCCGTGACGGCATGCTGCTCTCGAATGTGCCGGGAGCGTGGCTTCCCGGTCAACAGGCGGCCACTCCCAGCAACTCCGACGCCCTGATCACCTACGACTGGCACTACGGTTACCGCGCCCAACGGATCACCGACCTGATCGAGAACGCGCCCGGGCTGCTCACCGTCGAGGACATGCGCCTGATCCAGGCCGACTCCTACAACCCGAACGCCGCGACGCTGGTCCCCCTCCTCCTCAACCTGGATCTCGAAGGAGCCGGGGTTGACGCCGCCCAGATCGACATGGTTACCGCCGCTCGGGCCCTCTTGGACGGGTGGGACCTTCGCGAGGACGCCGATTCCCCCGCCGCCGCCCTCTTCGAGACCTTCTGGGCACACCTGCTGCGCGACGTCTTCGCCGATGACCTACCCGCCGATATGGCGCCCCGGGGCGGAAGTCAGTGGTTCGAAGTGGTACGCCGTCTCGTACGCGTCGAGAACAGCCCGTGGTGGGACGACTCGCGAACCCCCGACCTGGAGGAAGACCGCGACGCCATCCTGGCCCGCGCGCTCGCCGACGCCGTGGACGAGCTGACCGGCCTCCACGGAGACGTGCCCGTGGACTGGCGTTGGGGCGACCTGCACACCGTGACCTTCCACAATCAGACCCTCGGCCGTTCGGGCGTGCCGCTCGTGGAAGCGCTGTTCAACCGTGGACCCTACCCCGCGAGCGGAAGCACCAGCCTGGTGAACGCGACCAACTGGAGCGCACGCGCGCCGTTCGAGGTCACCAGTCTCCCCTCGTTGCGCATGATCGTGGACCTGGCCAACCTCGACGCGTCGCTCGCCCTGCACACCACCGGGCAATCGGGGCACGCGTTCAACCGACACTACGACGACATGGTGCGCCGCTGGCAGAAGGTGGACCCGGCTCCCATGGCGTGGAGTCGTCAGGCCGTGGAGGAATCGACGAGGGACGTGCTGACGCTCACCCCGTGAGCACCGCCACGACGCGGCGGCCGGCCCTGACGCGGCGGCGGCCCTGACGCGGCGGCCCTGACGC
>CAMTXC010000031.1:0-15709 GCA_947085635.1 uncultured Actinomycetes bacterium
ACTCTTTCCCTACACGACGCTCTTCCGATCTGGCGGCCTGACGCGGCGGCCTGACGCGGCGGCGGCCCTGACGCGGCGGCGGCCCTGACGCGGCCGGCTCATGACGCCGCCCTAGTCCCCCTGGCGCCCCTCCCGGATCACGCCTGGGATGCGATCGAGCACCGGGTCCAGGCTCGCAATCGCGACCCCTTCGGCGATGGCGTACGAACTGAGCACCGCGTCGGCCAGATCCACGGGATACTCCTCAAAGAATTCGAGCGCCCGTCCAAAGGCCTCTTTATCGTACGTCTCGACGCCCGGGGCCTCGAGCAGGGCCTCCAGATGATGGGCAACTTCTCGTCGCTCCATCCCAAGTGTGCGCCAGAGGACCACGGCCGTCTCGACAAGCACGGTGTCGCTCACGAAGAGCGATACAGAACCGTCCCGGGCCGCCTCGAAGAGGGCGCCGGCATGCGCCGCCTGGTCGGTCGGACGGCCTATCAGGTATCCCAGGATCACGTCGGTGTCGAGGAAGAGCTTCCGACTCATCGCACGCCTCCCTGACCCGGGGCGGGTCCGAACAAACGGGCCCCCACGGCCTCCGCCGCCCACAACCGCTTGCCGGCCTCCCGGAGGTCCTGCAAAGACCGGTGCGCGAGGTTCTGCGGCACATGAACCGTGCCGGCCATGCTCTCCCAGTCGCCAATGCGCCGGACGACGGCACGCCCGTGCTCCGCGTGCACATGCACCGTTCCGCCTGCGTCGAAGTCGAGTTCGTCACGAATGGAAACGGGGATCTGCACCTGCCCCGTGTCGGTCACTCTGGTGGTCTTCATGCTTCGCTCTCCGATCGCGCTTGGCGTCTCGTAAGGGCAGACTACCCGCGGGAAGCGCCATCCATGCCCGCCACCGGCGGCACCACGTCACATGCCCACAGAGTGGGCGGCCCCGCACCGTGGGCACCCCGGACCGCGGGCGCCCGAACTTCAGGCACCCCGGACCGCGGGCGCCCGAACTTCAGGCGCCCGAACCTCAGGGGCCCGCGCGCCTCCTACTCTCCCTCCGCCGCCTCTACTGCGGCTAAGCACCGCCCACACGGCTGCCCCGGTTTCATCGGGCCGTCGCACACAGGGCAGACGGCGGGGGCGGGCGGCAGCCAGGGCGGGGACGCTGCTTTGGCGGGCGGTAAGGAACCGGACGAGGGCGGGAGGGCAGACGCAGAGGGCGCGGGGCCTGGGAAAGGCGAGGTCGCCGCATCAGCCGGGACCCTGGGGCCGGCCGGTTCGGCAAAGAGGGGTATCGTGGCGGGAGCGGGGGCGCCACGAACGGCGCGGACCCGCCCGTATATCAGGAGGGTGAGCCCCGCGACGACGAACACCGGCACCAGCGCCACCCGCCACCACACCGGCACCGAACGCTCGGCGCGCAGCGAAGTGGATTCCAAGGGTATCACCGTCCACAAGACGGTCCGCCCACCTGATCCATCGACCAGATCGCCGTCGTGGCCAAATCCCTCCTCCGGGAACGTCACAGTCACCTGGAAGTCGGCGGCCACCAACGCGTCGGCCTCGTCCTGAAAGATCCGCTCCGGGAACAGGTCGTCCAGGACCGTGCCCCAGTCGAACACCCACGTGAAGGCCGATTTTCGACTCACCATGCCCTGCTCGTCGCGCAGACGGGGGGTGCCGCGCAGGGGGAGATCGGCCCACTCGCCGTGCGCACCGTCACCCGCGAAGGCGAATCCTCGCTGTCCGGGGTCGGCGAGAGGGGTCACGACGAGCCCGGTCTGCGTCAGCCGATCGCGTAGTCGGGCGAGTCGTTGGTCGGTGTACTGAGTCACCTCTGTCACCACGACCTGACCCTCCACCTGGTACGAGCCGTCCTCCATGAACGTGTAGCCCACGCGCACATCGGCACACGCTGCGAGGAACACGACGGTCGCACCGAGAGCGACTATCAGTATGACCCGTGCTAAGAAAGACCCCGAGTGACCCCGCATCGTGCGAACCTCCGACCCGCTCCGCCCCAACCCCATGGAGCCAGGGTGTCCTACACACCGTCCTTTGGCGTATCGGCGGGAGAGGGAGTGTTCATGAGAGACCTACGGCCCCTCGCCCAAGCCCACCTGCGCGGGATCCTCGAGGTACCCGAGGAGGTGCGGCGACGGCGCTCGCCATGCGCGGCTCGGCACTCCACTCCCCGCCGTCGGGCGCCGACTGCTGGTATCCTCTGTGCGCGGCAGCCGGGACCGAGTGCGGCGGATCCGCCGCCGGTCAACACGTCGATGCCTCTGAGGGGTCACAAGCAGCGCATGAGACTCGCCTTCGACGCACGCATGGCCGCCTGGGGCGGTGTGGGCACCTACACCCGCGAGCTGCTCGCCGCCCTTGTGCGCGGCCAGGACTCGCTGGGCATCGAGCACGTGCTCGCCTTCCGGGCGCCCGCAGACGGCTTCCTGGAGGACTCGATACGCGGGTGCGGCATCACCTGGCGAGAAGCGGCCGGTTCGCCGTGGTCGCCGGCGGCCAACGCGCGACTGGGGCTGGCCGCGCGCGGACACGCGGACGTGTTCCACGCCCCCCACTTCCCGGTGCCCCTCGGCTTCGGCGGCCCGCTCGTGACGACCATCCACGATCTCATCCCGCTGCTGGCGCCCGAGTCGATGCCTGATCCCTCGAAGCGGCTCGCCTTCGCGGTGGCGGTGAGGTGGGCGGTGGCGCGTTCCGAGGTCATCGTGTGCGTCACCCGGGCGGCGGCGCGCACTATCGCCGACCGCTTCGCGGTCGCGCGGCTGTGTGTGATCCACCACGGCATGGGCTCTACTTCCTCCGGCACGCCGCATACGGAGCCTCAAGCCGGCCACCCGTCAATTTCGCGGACACGCACCCACGCCGTGCGTGCCCAGGACCCAGCGGGCGGCCAGAGACCCGCACCGGGCTACGTACTCTGGGTGGGTGCCTTCAAGCCCCACAAGGACGCCCCGACGCTACTCGCGGCGCATCGGCTTCTCCCTGCCGAGGTCCGTAACCGCCATCCTCTGGTGCTCGTGGGAGATGACCAGACCGCGGAAGGCAGGCGGCTGCGGGCCGAGTTGTGCGCGTCCGGCGACGAGCTGGGGCGACGCGTACATGTGCTCGGCCACGTGGCGCCGCAAGACCTGGCGTCGCTGTACGAGAGCGCCGCGGTATTCGCGTTTCCATCGCGCGTTGAGGGTTTCGGCCTGCCTCCGTTAGAAGCCATGGCGCACGGAGTGCCGGTGGTGTCGTCACGGGCGGCTCCTATGCCTGAAGTGTTGGGAGACGCCGTCGCGTACTTCTTACCCGGCGACGCCGAAGACCTGGCCGCCCGCCTCCTGCAGGTACTCACCGCCAAAGACGTCGCGATGCGGCTACGCTCGCGCGGCCGGGCGCGGGTTCGTCGCTACACCTGGGAACGCGCTGCGCGGGAGACCGCAGCGGTCTATGGAACGGCGCTCGAGACGGGGCGGAGGCTACAGGTCGGAAGACGTCCTGGAGGACCCGGACGAACCTCGGTACGATGATGAACGTCCGGACGAGAGCCCCAGACTTTCCGCCCCCCAGGCCTTTCGGGTTCAACGTGATCGGCTACGTCAGCGGCGACTTGGGCCTGGGTGTGGCGGTCCGCGGCACCATCGAGACCCTGCTCCATCGAGGGGAGCCTGTCAGGGTCGTGGACATCGTGCCCCCTCGCGGCCCCGGTTCCGAGCGACGATTCGACCACCTGCGGGGGGAGCCCGGCAGGGAAGCTCCGTACGCGGTCAACCTCTTCCAGCTCACGCCGCCGGAGATCGCTCGTCTCGCCTACTCCTCGCCTTCCTGGCTGGACATGCACGGCTGTTTCAACATCTGCGTGCCGTTCTGGGAGTTGCCGAGATTCCCGCTCGCGTGGATACCCACGTTGAGAACCATGGATCTTGTGCTCGCCCCGAGCAGGTTCATCGAAGCAGCCGCGAGGATGGATCTCGGTCGGACGCCCGTCGCATATCATCCGCAGAGCGTTCGGCTGCCCGAAGGCGTTATCGCGAATCGGGCCCGATGGGGATTCGACGCGGAGGCCACGGTGTTCGTCGTGAGCTTCGACGCCAACAGTGACGCGGAGCGCAAGAACCCGTGGGTCGCGATCGAGGCGTTCCGGCGGGCCGCCGGGCAGATGCCTGGAGCCGTCCTGCTGGTCAAGGTCCTCACGCGGGGGGCGGGGGATTCAGCCGCCGCCCACCTGGCCCGGCTGGAAGAGATCGCGTCTTCCGTCGACGGGGTGGTGGTGCTGCGGGAGGAGTTGAGCTACGCCGACACCATGAGCCTCTACGCGACCGCGGACGTCATCGTCTCCACGCATCGCTCGGAAGGTCTCGGGCTGGTGCTCATGGAGGCCATGTCGCTCGGCAAGGCCGTCATAGCAACCGGTTGGTCGGGCAACATGGACTTCACGACCGACCAGAACTCCCTCCTGCTGGCTCCGCGCATGGTGCCGGCACGTGGCTCACAAACCCAGTACAGCCGCCTCTACGTGGGCAAGAACGTGTGCTGGGCCGACGTGGACGTCGACCAAGTCGCAAGCCGCATGATCACCCTCTCGCGCGATGCGCAGCTCCGCGCGCGCATCGGAGAACGTGCACGACTGGACATGGAAGAACGCAGAGCGGAGGTCTCCAGGGGCGGCTTCGTCGACTCCCTTCTGCCCTACTATCGGGAGTTCCTCGAACGAGGCGCCACCGGCGGCCGCTCGCCTCTGGCCCGGAGGGCTGCGATCGCGGCGCTGCCTGCAGGACACGCAGCCTATCGCTCGGCGGCCGACGTCTTTGCAGGTCTGCGCTCCCTGACCCGACCCCGGACGACCGACGAGGACGGTGAGGCGAGTGGGTCGAGCCGACATGCAACCGCGGAAACGCCCATTGGCGACACGCCCGGTGCCCGAGCGGCTACGCCGCGGCCCCTGGTGTCGATTCTCACTCCTTCCTTCAATCAGGCGCCCTGGCTCGCCGAAAATCTCCGTTCGGTCCGCACCCAGACCTATGCGCCGATCGAACACGTCGTCATGGACGGCGGCTCGACAGACGGCTCGGTGCGGCTCCTCGAGGCGGCCGAAGGCGCGGTGCGCTGGACGAGCGAGCCGGACAGGGGCCAATCGCACGCCCTCAACAAGGCCTTCGCGGAGAGCCGAGGAGAGATCATCGGTTGGCTTAACTCCGACGACGCATACTACGACCGCGGCGTGGTGCAGGCTGTAGTGGAGTACCTCGAGAGACACCCGGAAGTCGACGTCGCGTACGGACACGGGGCCTACGTCAACGCCGACGGCAGAGTCCTCCTCATGATCTACGTGCCCCCGTTCGTCCACGGGCTTCTGCGGCGCTACTGCTTCCTACTCCAGCCGTCCGTGTTTCTGCGGCGAAGCGTGCTGGAGAAGGGTTTCATCGATGAGGAGTACCAGTTCACGATGGACTGGGAACTGTGGCTGCGCCTGGCCGACGGGGGGAGGAAGTTCGCTCGGTTGGACAAGGTGCTGGCCATCGACCGACTGCAACCGGAGCGAAAGACGGTCACGTCGGCCGGCATCTACCATACGGAGTCGGAGAAGCTCACACAGATCTACGGCGTGCGGCGCAGCCCATGGCTCGCTCCCGCGATCTACGCGCTCTACGTGTGGCTCAGAGTCGCCGGCGTCAAGCTACTGTTGCGCCCCCGTCGGGATCTCGCCTTCGATGCCCGGTTCGACAGCCCGCCGAGATTGCTGCGGCGTCAAGTCGCGTCTCGGCGGGCGGGCATGCCCCCGAGCAGAGCTTCATAGCGCAGGTTAGCCCACGCCGGAGTGGCTGCAGACGTGGTTGTCATATGGGTCTTCGAATAGGCCCAGCCTCATGCGACCGCCCCCACGCTTCGGCCTGGCCCCAAGTCGCCGCAGGAGACGGGCACTGAATACCCGCAGACCAACCCTCAGAGCCGCCGTCCGATGAAGTAGAAGTAGTCCGAACTCACGTCGCGACCCATGAACTCTGTCGCCACGGGGATCACCCGGTAGAACAGAGAGGAGAAGTAGCTGGACAGGAAGGCATCGATCAGCGACCTGTCCACCTGCAGCGGGTGCGCTGCGTCGTAGCACGAGGCCACGCGCAGCCCGGTCTCCTCGGCGTCGTAATACTTATCGTGCAGCACAAGGATGCCGTCGCGGGCCGTGGCCGCGGCCACATTCCGCAGCACTAAGTCGATATCGTAGCAATGCTCGATCACGTTGATCATGGTCACGAGGTCGTATGTGCGACTCGATACGAGTTCCTCGATGGGGATGGGCATGGCACACGCAACCGGGATGGTCCCCCTGTAGCTCGGCCGCGCGATGGGCTTCCCGAAGTGGCGGGCAAGTTCTCTGAGGCCCGCTCGCACGGGCCGGGGCATCCTCGTGTTGTCCACGCGGAGCCGACCATCCCAATACGCGCAGTGAGGGTGGCCCGTGTATTCGAGGATCAGCGGGTCCAGAAGGTCGCACGAATCGATGCGGCAGACATCGCCGACGATCCTCAGGTTGGTGAATGGGCCGCATCCGAGCTCGATAGCCCGGTAGAATCTCATCCCCCGAAGGGCCCTGTACTTCTCGAATGCGCCGAAATGCTCGTAGTTCCGGTCGTCATCGGCACCGATACCGAGTTCGGTCCAGTGCTTCTTCTCGGCCACCTGAGCCATGCGCCACCTGTCTTCGGGCACTCTCGGGACGCCCTGGCCCTCGACGAAGAAGGTGGAATCGTTGCGCTGCGCCAGCGCCCGTTCCGCCTCATCGTCCACCAGGATCTCAACGTTCTCATCGATGAAGAGGTGCTTCGTCATGACCCGACCGCCCTCACATGTATGGACCACAACGATCCACTCCGCGGCGCGCTGGAGTCGACCCCAGACGTGTCCGCTATCATACAGTAGGCCTGCAAGAGCGATGGCGGCAGCGGGCCGCCGTAGAAACAGGAGGCCGCATGCACCGCAGCACTCGGAAGGCCATCGCGTGAACGCAACACCTACCGACTTATGCCGCACGTAGGGGAAGAGGAGACCCGCTCACTTCCGGCGAGGGTCCGGTCGCTGTTCGCACCTCCGGGCTCGCCACTCCCGGAGACGGCCGTCCGGTCCAAGCGTCGCTATAGGCGTATCGCCTACGGCGCGGGCACCGGTGCGATGGCCCGGGGGGTCGGGATCGTCGTATCTCTCTTCATGGTCCCACTCGCTCTCGGCTATCTCGGGCCGGATCGTTACGGGATGTGGCTGACCATGACGTCGGTCATCGGCCTCCTGGGCTTCACGGACCTTGGCATCGGGAACGGCTTGGTGAACGCGCTGGCCGAGGCCGACGGACGGGGGGACAGGGCGGCGGCGAACCGCTACATATCGAGCGCGGTCGCCGCTCTCGCTCTGATAGCAATCGTCGTCGCGCTCATCTTCGCGGCTCTTTACCCCCGGGTGGATTGGGCCGGGTTGTTCAACGTCGAGTCCCGCGAGGCCGTGGCGGAAGCCGGCCCGACTGTGGCGATCCTCACGGCGTGCTTCTTGATCTCCCTTCCGCTGGGCCTCGTGACGCGGGTCCGAGGTGCCCTCCAGGAGGGATTCATCGACAGCATCTGGGCCATCGCCGGGACCGTTCTCAGCCTACTCGCCGTCATAGCGTTCATCGTAGCGGGGCAGAGTCTCCCTTGGCTCGCCCTCGGTGTCGCCGGATTCCCTCTGGTTGCCCTTGCCGTCAACGGATCGTCTCTCCTGTATCGAGAGCATCCCTGGATCAGAATCACCCCGAGCGGCGTGACCCGGGATGCAATGCGCCGCGTTATGGGTGTCGGCCTCTATTTCTTCGCCCTGCAGACGGCGGCGGCCATCGCCTACCAGTCGGACACCATCATCATCGCCCGCATCCTCGGGTCCGCGACCGTTCCGCAGTACGCCATCCCCGCGAAGCTCTTCCTTGTCATCCCCATGATGATGAGCTTCGTCGTCCTCCCGATCTGGCCGGCGTACCGCGAGGCGCTGTCCAGAGGCGACCATGATTGGATCCGCGTCGCGTTCAAACGCTCGTTTCTCCTCAGCCTGGCCGTTTCCGTGCCCGCCGCGTTGGTGCTCACCCTCGTGAGCCGGCCGCTGATCCATGTCTGGGTTGGCGCGGACATCGACGCGGCCCCTCTCCTCACGATCGGTCTGGGGGCCTGGGTCATCGTGGCCTCACTCGGGGGAGCGGCCAGCACGTTCCTGAACGCCCTTGGAGTGTTGCGCCCCCAAGCGATCTGCGCCGTGTTCATGGCGCTCGCGAACATCGTACTCTCCATCTGGCTCACCGGCAGGATCGGTGTCTCGGGCGTGGTCTACGGATCGCTCATCGCCCAATTCTCGTTCGTAGCGCTTCCCGTGCTGTACTTGGTGCGGCGAGAACTCGGGCGACTCGACTCCGCCCCGAAGCCAGGCGAGGTGGTCGGTTGAAGCCCGCAGAGCGGACCATCCACCTGGTGTACCCTCACGGCGACGCCATCTCCTGTCCAGACGCCATCGGTCGCAACCTCGGAAGGCGGCTGGAGGCGCGGTACTCTGTGCGCTACTACGACTGGGACGGCCGGCAGCGGATCGATCCGGAGGTGGGTGATGTGCTGTTGGGCCATCCCCACCCCTCTCCCTGGACGACATTCCGACTGAGTGCGCCGGATCCGGAGTGGAGTCGCGTCCTCATGCTCAACCCGTTCAATCTCGACCTCAGACAGGTCGCGTGGATCGATGGCCCCATCCGCAAGAGCGACCTCTACTTGGCAATCACTGGGAACTACTGGTTCTCGAGGATCGCGCGATCGGAAGTCGCGCACTGGCTACCGAAGATGGTGCACGTCGACCTCGCCGTGGATCGGTCCGACTTCCCGCGCGTCAAGCTCCGGTTCGCTGAGTCCGGCCGACGTCGCTTCCTTTACGTGGGCCACTCCGGCTGGCAGAAGAACCCCTCGTTCTTGACAGAGCTCGCTCGGCGTCTGCCGGATGCCGACTTCGGTTGGGTGGGAGCGGGGCGCACGCCGATAGAGGGATTCACCTCACACGGATCCCTCGACTTCCGAAGCCGGGAGGCCCAGGCGCTGGTGGCAACGTACGACTTCCTCGTCACGGTGAGCCTGACGGACGCGAATCCCGCGACCATCCTCGAGGCAATGGCATGGGGCCTGCTGCCGGTCTGCACCGCGCAAAGCGGATACACGGGTTACGAGGGCATCGTGAACATCCCCGCGAACGACATCGAGAGCGCCGTGGGCCTCCTTTCCAGACTTCAGTTCATCCCCGCAGCGAAGCTCGAACGGCTCCGCCGCGAGAACGACGGACTTCTTGATCGGCATTTCAACTGGGACCGGTTCACCTGGCAGGTGGTCGACGCCATCGAGAGCCGGTCGAACCCCGCCTTGGGCTCCCAGGCCTTCGACGGTCGACTCCGCCTCCGCACGGCAGAGCTCACCTCGCCGTACTCGCCCATCCACCCGCGCAACCTGGCACGAGAAGCGCGCGGGCTCGCCGCCGGTCTCAAGCGGAGACCGTGGCGGACACGCGCATGATGACGTTCGAAGAAGCCGTTCGCGAGTTGCGCACCCGACCAGAGTACGCGGATCTGCTGCGCGATTCATATCTCGACGGCGACACGCTGGGAGGGGCGACCCGTTTCGCGAGATCGGCCGAGTTCGCCGAGATCCGCAGGATCGTCGGCCGGAAGAGGCTGAGCGGAGTCGTGGTGGACGTCGGAGCAGGGACGGGGATCGCCACGTATGCGTTCGCCACGAGCGGCGCCGCCGCCACCTACGCGGTAGAGCCCGATCCGAGCGACGACGTGGGCCGAGGGGCAATCGCGAGAGCGTGCGCGGGGCTGGACGTGAGGCTCATCGACTCGTTCGGCGAGAGCATCCCCTTGGAAGACGGCGTCGCCGACATCGTGTACGCCCGGCAGGTGCTGCACCACGCGCGAGACCTCGGTAAACTGGTGGCCGAATGTGCGCGCATCGCCAAACCCGGGGGCCTCTTCATCGCCAGCCGCGAACACGTGGTCAACGACGACGACCAACTCCATATCTTCTTACGAGACCACCCGATCCACCGCCTTGCGGGATGCGAGGGCGCTTTCCCGCTTCCCCTCTACGAGGGAGCGATCGCTCAAGCGGGTCTGCGCCTTCGGCGAACGATGGGCCCTTGGGACTCGGTGGTGAACGCCTTTCCCGCCGCGCGGACACGCACCGACGTGCTGAGGCGGCGCGTAGTCGTCCTCCTCCCCCGGTTGGGCTTCCTCGCGCCCTTCGCAGCCGTCCTACCGTGGCTGGGCGCCGCGGCCGCCAGGCGGCTCGACACGGAAGCCCTCTTGATGCCGGGCCGCCTCTACACGTTCGTCGCGGAGAAACCGCGCACATGAGCCGAGATCACGCATGAGCGGAAGCAGCACCCACAAGGCGGTCCTGCGTGTGGGACTGGACGCGCGCCTGGTCAGCGGGCACCCCGGCGGCGTCCAACAAGTGGTCATGGGACTGGCGCACGGATTGAGCCGCCTGGAAGGCGATGGCGAGGAATACCACTTCCTTGTCAACCGCGAGCACTCGGATTGGCTTGTGCCACACATCGCCGGTTCGTGCCGCCTTCTGCCCGCGCGCCCGGAGCCGACGTGGAAGCGCACTGCCAGGCGGGTCGCCCCCTTCGCGCTGCCGGCGGTCCAGGCCGCTCGCGACTTCGCGCGGGCGCGGCGCGCTGGGGACGAGTTGGTGGGCGGTGGGACGCGGATGATACCCGTGTCCGATGGAGCGATCGAGGCGGCCGGGATACATGTGATGCACTTCCCGAAACAGGACGCGTTCCTCACAAGCGTACCGTCGATCTTCCACCCGCACGACATCCAGCACGTTCACTATCCGCAGTTCTTCTCCGAAGACGTGTGCCGCGGGCGCGAGCTCTCCTACAGCGCGTTCTGCAGGCAGGCCTCCGTCGTCACGGTGACATCGACGTGGAACCGAGACGACATCGCCGCACACTACGGCCTGCCCGACGCGAAGATGGCCGTGATCCACCTGGCCCCCGCTCTCTCCGCCTACGACATGCCCGCCGAGGAGGAGATCGACGGCATCGTGAGGCGGCTGGCGCTGCCGGAGGCATTCGTCCTCTACCCCGCGCAGACCTGGGCACACAAGAACCATGTGCGCCTCGTGGAGGCACTCCATGCCGTCCGCGTCGAGCACGGGCAAACGATCCCCCTAGTGTGCACAAGCACCAAGAACGAGTTCTACGACACTATCGACCGGAGGATCCGCGATCTTGGGATGACGGATTCGGTGCTCTTCACCGGCTTCGTAAGCCCGAAAGAGCTGCGCGCGCTCTACGGCCGCGCCCGGTGCGTGGTGGTGCCCACGCTCTTCGAGGCCGCCGGCGGGTTCGGCCCGATAACCGAGGCCTTCCTCAGCGGATGCCCAGTCGCGTGCTCGAACGTGACCTCGCTCCCCGACGAGGTCGGCGACGGCGCTCTGCTCTTCGATCCGCTGTCGGTGGAGGATATGGCCGCGAGCATCTGGCGGCTGTGGGTGGACCAGGCCCTTCGCGAGCGCCTCGTGGCAAAGGGGCGCGATAAGGTCGAGCGGTATGACTGGGCGAAGACGGCACGGGTCTTCCGAGCCCACTACCGAAGGCTCGGAGGATTCCCATTGACAGATGACGACCGGCACCTGATGTCGCTGCCGCCCCTCTACTGAGGCATGCTCGTATCAGTACTCACACCCTCCTTCAATCAGGTCGCCTGCTGGGTGACTGCCTCGGGTCGGTGGCTTGTCAAACCCACCCCCACATCGAGCACATCGTCATGGACGGAGGCTCAACGGACGGGAGCGTGGCACTACTTGAAACCTCACCCGGCGTCGTATGGGTCAGCGAGGCCGATGACGGGCAGGCCGATGCGGTCAACAAGGCATTCACGCGCAGCCACGGCGAGGTGATCGGCTGGCTCAACTCCGACGACGCCTATTTCGACCCGGGAGTGGTGGCCGCTGTTGTGGCGTACTTGCGCACGCATACGTCGGTGGACATCGTCTATGGCCACGCGACCCGCGTCAACTCCGACGGACGGATCATCTACGTCATGTGGGCACCGCCGTTCAGCCACCGCTTGCTGCGATGGATATGCTATCTCTATCAGCCGGCGGTGTTCATTCGCCGACGGACGCTGGAGGCCGGTTTCCTGGACCGGAACTATCAGTTCGCCATGGACTGGGAGATATGGCTGCGGCTGGCTCGCGAAGGGAGGCGCTTCGCCCGAATCGACCGGATCCTGGCAGTCGACCGCGTGCAACCCAGTCGCAAGATGAAGACCTGGGTACCCGTCTTCGAGGCCGAACGCCCCCGCCTGGCCGAAGAATACGGCGTATCGATGCCCTTCTTCTACGGTCCTATGGACCGTGCGCTGCATATCGCCACCCGCCTGGGCGGAGCACGCCTGATCGCCTCCCTGCCTGATCCCCTAGCGTTCTCCGGCGCGCAAGACAGCCCGCTCCGCATACTTCGGAGGCAGGTGGCTTCTCGGCAGGCCTCCTGGTCGGTGACCGACAAGTAGATCCTTCGGGTCACAGCCTAGACGCTGTCGAACCAAGACGTTCCCCTGCGGTCGCTCTGGTAGAATCGCGACTGCGATGCCAGTGGCACATGACACCCGCATCTTCGTCGCCGGCCACCTCGGCATGGTGGGTTCCGCCGTCATGCGGGCCCTCGCGGCCCGGGGCCATCAGAACTTCGTGGTTCGCACCTTGGAGGAACTCGACCTCACCGACCCCGCCGCCACCCTCTCCTTCTTCGAGCAGGAGCGTCCCGAGGTGGTCGTCATGGCCGCCGCCAAGGTGGGGGGCATCCTGGCCAACTGGGAGCAGCCCTACGAGTTCATCCGGCAGAACCTCGCCATCGAGCTCTCGGTCGTCGAGGCGGCCTTCCGCACCGGGGTCACGCGGCTCCTCTTCCTGGGTAGCTCCTGCATCTACCCGAAACTCGCGCCGCAACCTCTGCGCGAGGAGTACCTGCTCACCGGGCCGCTGGAGGAGACCAACCGCCCCTACGCCCTGGCCAAGATCGCCGGCATCGAGCTCTGCCGCTCCCTAAACCGCGAGTACGGCACCGACTACCTCTCCCTCATGCCCACCAACCTCTACGGGCCCGGCGACAACTTCGACCTGCGCACGAGCCACGTGCTCCCCGCCATGATCCGCAGGTTCCATGAGGCCAAGGTAGGGATGCCCGGGGAAGACGGCACCCTGCGAACTCCGCACGGCCCGGTCACCCTCTGGGGCACGGGCACCCCGCGGCGCGAGTTCCTGCACGCCGACGACCTCGCCGACGCGGTCTGCTTCCTCCTCGAGCGCGGCCGCGCCGCCGACATCCCCGACGGCCTCGTCAACATCGGCTCCGGGGCCGATCAGACCATCCGCGAGCTCGCGGAGCTCGTGCAAAGGGTGGTGGGCCACAAAGGCGACGTCATCTGGGACGAAGAGAAGCCCGACGGCACACCCCAGAAGCTCCTGGACGTCTCACGTCTCGGGGCCCTGGGGTGGCGGCCGCGCATCGGTTTGGAGGAGGGCATCGGGATGGCCTACCGGTGGTATCTGGAGCACGCCGCGGCGCAGGGTGCCGCCGCCCGATGACCAAGACCGCCCTCATCACCGGCATCACCGGCCAGGACGGTGGGTATCTGGCCGAACTCCTCCTCGAGAAGGGCTACACCGTGCACGGCATGGTCCGGCCCACCGCCGACATCGCGGGCAGTCGAGTAGACGTTCTCGACCAAGCCAACCCCGGCCGCATCCGCCTGCACTACGCCGACCTCACCGACACCTCCAGCCTGGCCGCCCTCATGGATAAGAGCGAGCCCGACGAGGTGTACCACTTGGCCGGCCAGAGCCACGTGCAGGTGAGCTTCGACCTCCCGGAGTACACGGGAGAGACCACGGCCCTCGGCACCATGCGCCTCCTCGAGGTCATCCGGCGGCGGCACAAGCCCGTCCGCTTCTACCAGGCGGCGACCTCGGAGATATTCGGGGAGCCCCAGGAAGTGCCGCAAACGGAACACACGCCGTTCCGGCCGGTCAACCCCTACGCCGCGGCCAAGCTCTACGCCTTCTCGTTGGTGGGCGTCTACCGCCGCGCCTACGGCCTGCACGCCTCAAACGGCATCCTCTTTAACCACGAGAGCCCCTACCGCGGCGCCACCTACGTCACCCGGAAGATCGCCCGAGCCGCCGCCGAAGTGGCGGCCGGCCTCTCGGACGGCGTCGCACTCGGCAACCTGGAAGCCCGGCGCGACTGGGGCTACGCCGAGGACTACGTGAGAGCCATGTACCTCATGGTGCAGGCCGAGGAGGCCGACGACTACGTCGTCGCCACCGGGAAGAGCCACTCGGTGCGGGAGTTCTGCCGGCACGCCTTCGCCCGCGTGGGCCTCGACTACACGGAATACGTGCGCCAGGACCCGGCCTTCATGCGACCGGTCGACATCACCGAGACCCGGGGCGACGCCACCAAGGCGCGCACCCTCCTCGGCTGGGAACCAACCGTCACCTTCGAGGAACTGGTGCACATGATGGTAGACGCGGAAGTGGAAAGGATCGACCACCGTGCCTGAGAAAACCGCCCTCATCACCGGCATCACCGGCCAGGACGGCGCCTACCTGGCCGAGCTCCTCCTGGAGAAGGGCTACCTGGTGCACGGCATCAAGCGCCGGGCCAGCCTTTTGAACACCGACCGGGTGGACCACCTCTACCACGACCCCCACGAAGAGGGCGTACGCTTCCACATGCACTACGGCGACCTCACCGACGCCACCAACCTCATCCGCATCGTGCAGGAGACCCAGCCGGACGAAGTCTACAACCTGGCCGCCCAGAGCCACGTGCAGGTGTCCTTCGAAACCCCGGAGTACACGGCGAACTCCGATGCGCTGGGCACGTTGCGCCTGCTGGAAGCCGTGCGCATCCTGGGGCTCGAGCACAAGACCCGCTTCTACCAGGCTTCCACCTCGGAGATGTTCGGGAAGGTGCAGGAGGTGCCGCAGAAGGAGACCACCCCCTTCTACCCCCGAAGCCCCTACGGCGCCGCCAAGGTCTACGCCTACTGGATCTGCGTGAACTACCGGGAAGCCTACGGTCTGCACGCCTCGAACGGCATCCTCTTCAACCACGAATCGCCCGTGCGGGGGGAGACCTTCGTCACCCGGAAAGTCACCCGCGCGGTGGCCCGCATCGCCCTCGGCCTCCAGAAGGACCTCTACCTGGGGAACCTCGACTCGCTCCGCGACTGGGGCCACGCCCGCGACTACGTGGACGCGATGTGGCGCATGCTCCAGCAGGAGGAGCCCGATGACTACGTCATCGCCACCGGCCGGCAGCACTCGGTGCGCGAGTTCGTAGAGCAGGCCTTCGCCGAAGTGGGGGTTACCCTCTCCTGGCGGGGCGAGGGCGTCGCCGAGGAGGGGTTCATCAAATCCGTCGACGCCCCTCGCCTCGAGCGCGCGAGGAACGGCTACGGGCCCCCGGTCGGCGACGGGCCGCTCAAGCCCGGCGCCGTGCTCGTGCGCATCGACCCCCGCTACTTCCGCCCCACCGAGGTGGAGAGCCTGCTGGGCGACCCCACCAAGGCCCGGGAGCGGCTCGGCTGGGAAGCCACCACCACCTTTCCCGAGCTGGTGCAGGAGATGGTGTGGGAGGATCTGGGGGCG
>CAMTXC010000032.1:0-43611 GCA_947085635.1 uncultured Actinomycetes bacterium
AATATTGTTGTTTTCGTCCAGGGCAAAAGCCTCGCTGTTTGAACAGGCTTTTCCGATGGGGACAGGTTTTATCCGCTCGGGATCGAGTCGATCCACCTTGTAGTAGGTACAAACATTTGTTTCTGTGGGACCATAGAGGTTAAAATAGTCTGCCTGAGGTATAATTCCCCTCAATTCCCTTAAATATTTAACCGGGAACACTTCGCCCGCAAAGAGGATCAACCTGAGATCGGGAAAGGCATGCTTACTCATGTTCCCATGCACCATCATATGCATGAGTATCGAGGGCACAGAATACCATACGGAGATTTTATTGTCCTTGATAAACTTAATAAGTCTTCCCGGGAAAATCGAATATTCTTCCGGTGCAAGAAATATCGTCGCCCCCGCCTGAAGACTCGTGAAAATGTCGAAGATGGATAAATCAAAATGAAGGGGGGCATGACTGGAAACCCGGTCTTCCGGCCGGATGTCAAACTCATCACCACTCCAGTTGATGAAAGTCAGGGATGTCCGATGAGATATCATGACCCCTTTGGGGGCGCCGGTAGAACCGGAGGTGTATAAGATATATGCTAAATCAGTCTCAATAGCGAAACTATCCGGGCAGGAAGCCTCACCTTTCTTTAATATTTCTTCCCAGGGGATCACCCTGACCGATATATCCGCCGCCAATTTATTCACATCATCGGTGAGGATAACAACGTCCAGCGGATTCTCTTCCGGAAACATCTGCTTGACGTTGCCACTCTTTCTCGTAGAAGTCAGGAGGCATTTCATTCCGGCATTTTCGGTAATATAAGCCAGGCGCTTCAATGGTGCATTAGGATCCAGGGGGACATAAACCCCTCCCGCCTTGAGTATGCCCAGAATGCTGATTATCGAGGGGATGGATTTGTTGATATAAATACCGACCCGATCTCCTCGCTGCACCCCGTTTTCTAAGAGCGTTGCGGCCAGTTTACTCGTAACTGCATCAAGGTCATTGTAAGTTATCTTCTCGTCCTGATAAATTATCGCGATTTTATCAGGATAGCGTTTTGCAGAGTTCATCAGAAGATGTTGCAGCAGGTAAACCATTGCCAACCCTCTTGGCTGATTGGAGTAAACTCTTTTAGAGTCCTAAATAGCGGGCGATCATATTTCTTTGTATTTCCGAGGTGCCGGAATAAAGTGTGCCGCCAATGGAGTCCCGGAGATCGCGCTCCAACTCATATTCCGTCATATATCCATAACCCCCGTGTATCTGTATGGCATCAAGACATGATTGCACCCATGCTTCACTCATATATAGTTTGGCAATGGCGGCGTCCATCCCGGCCTGACCTTTCGTCTTTTTAAGCCATGCCACCTTGTACAGCATAAGGCGTGCGGTCTCCATCCTTACCTTCATATCGACAATTTTGTTGGCCACCGATTGAAATTTCCCAATCGGTTGATTAAATTGCCTTCTGGTTTTCGCGTGTTCTATACAAGTCTCCAGCTGTCTTTCCATGCCGCCTAAATAACTGGCCAGAATGCAGCTACGCTCCCATTCCATGGAATCATTGAAAATAGCAGCCCCCTGGCCTTCTTTCCCGAGACGGTTGGCAACAGGAACCTGGCAATCAGTGAAAAACAACTCTGACATGGGGGAGGTTCTCAGCCCCATCTTTTCAATATCTTTGCTGACCTGAAACCCTGGAAAGTCTTTTTCAATAATAAATCCGGTCACACCCATAAAACGCTTGCGCTTATCAACGGTAGCAAACACTACGAATACATCGGACACGGGACCATTGGTCACCAAGGTCTTAGCGCCGTTTAGAATATAATAGTCACCGCACCGTTCGGCCGTAGCGCTGAGACTGAAGGCATCAGACCCAGAATCAGGTTCGGTCATGCCATGGGCTCCGATGATATCGCCTCCGCAGAGTTTGGTGAGATATTGCCCCTTTTGCTCCTCCGTGCCGAATCGGAAAATCGGCATCTGGACGCTCCACATCTGGGCGTTTATCCCGAAGATCAAGCCGCTGTCCTTACAGGCATATCCCAGACCTTCCATAGCCAGCATAGAAGTCAATATATCAGCATTGATCCCGCCGTACGCCTCGGGGAACGGAAAAGCCTGAATGCCGAAATCGGCACATTTCTTCCATTCATCTCTGGGAAAAGTGCCGGTCCGGTCTTTTTCTATCACATCGCGGTTAAGCTCTTTGCGGGCAAATTTGATTACGGAGGCCTTTAAATCACGCTGCTCTTTATCCCAACTGAAATCCACGGCATCCTCCTGGCTCTAAGAATCCCTCTACGCCCTATTTCAGGCTATCCCTCGCTACTTGAAGCGGGGTTTTTATTTACCACGCATCAGCAAGCTTAATAATGAATCTCTTGTTTCTCGATAAAGAGATCTGAACGGCAGCAGGGATCTTCCCCGCAGAGTACATCCATATATTGCATCATATTCACGAGTCACTATGCCGCCGAAAGCCTGTTTGAATTGATTGACAAGCAATAGAGATTCATCGTCTGTCCCGCTATACCAACCACCCATATCATATCTGGAATAACCGAGATGCTTGTAATGGAGCATATTCCGCCAATGCAAATAACGGTTGGCCCTCCCCACATAGTGCCGCCGCTCGCTGCTCTGACCTTCGCGAAAGAGTGAGGCCGAATGATGAACTCGGGCTCGGCCATTGGCTACTATGTATACACGATAAACCAAAGGTTCTCCATCCGGTCCCACGGCCCGGGATACTTGCAGCATCCCTGCCTTGGCTATTCTCTTGAGCATGTGCAACTGGACGGACATTTTCAAAGTATCACTTACCTCAGGCTTACTCTCAGAAAAATGACGGTAAAATTTTTCAAAATCATTTAATACGTCAGCATTTTTATATTCATACCGCTCTACCGAGATCCCTTCGCGCTCAGCTCGTCTCACCTGCTCACGGGTATCGCTATTCAACAACGCCATGAGGTCTGAATCGCTTGCTGTTAAATCGGTGAGCAATGTCCATGATTCAATATTGATGGCGCCTTTCAACAGCTGAGGAATGCTGTAAAGTCTGGCAATATCCGGCAGCGCATCTTTCATCGGGCGTTGGCCAAACCAATAGTTTTTTATCGTTATCGGCCATCGCCTGCTGATAACGCCACCGAACTCATGAATACTCATAGATATTATCTGTTTAACGACCTCGTAATAAGTTGCAATTTTCTCTTTTGTTATTCCGGCTTGACTCGGAATTCAGCGTTGTTAAGTATTTCTGGACAGCGGTTTTCGCCGGTGTGGCAACTTTTTCAAGGGAGTCAGGAACGTGTATCCATTATCTTGCTTGAGATGATAAAGCCGCGTTTTTTTAAAAATTCCACCGACCGCATTTTTCTAATTACCTTAAAGCCAAAGACCAGCTTTGTGGTCATTAACATGGGCTTATTCCACTCCTGAACCACGCCAATAGCTTTTCCCCGGCCGTACTCCTTCGAGTACTGAAACCATCGGCTGATCAACTCATATCCAATGAGATATTTTCGATATTCCGGCAGCACAAAAAGATCAAAACCATATGATTCATTGTCTCGCGGTCGAACGGTCAGCCCGATATTTCTATCCATTTCCGGCACAAAGCTTATCCAGATATAGCCAATTGCACGATTTTCATGGAAACACAGGATACAGGTCTGCCCTTTTTCAAAACGCTTCCGGATTATCCTATACCAAAGCCTCCATGGTAGCAGCATATCTTTAAAAAAAACCATATCGCCAGCTTCGGCAATTTTGAATGTTACATCTAACTTAGCCTTAAGAAAT
Organism: uncultured Actinomycetes bacterium; assembly: GCA_947085635.1. Taxonomy (GTDB): domain Bacteria; phylum Actinomycetota; class Thermoleophilia; order RBG-16-64-13; family RBG-16-64-13; genus JAHJSA01. Next base: position 3,797 of record CAMTXC010000032.1, read on the forward strand.
TGAATATTGCCGGATAATGATTTCTCGATGATACAATATTTTCTTATATTTATTATTGCGCCGAGCGTTTTCTCGGCAACACGCAGCATCGTCTCGAGAAGGCCGTTTTCCTTATAATAGCTGCCTATTTTTCCTATGGGCGATATTTTATTTCTTTTTTCCCGTTCATCAATTTTTGGCGCCATGCTATTTCCGTCTCCCAGAGAATCCCCTTATCTCCGGACGAATACGGGAGGCTGAATCTCTTATGTCTCGGTAAATGGTTCGGAACGGCAATAAATATCTTCCGAGCATTGTGCATCCATATACGGCATCATATTCACGAACCACCCTGCCGCCAAATTCCTCCTTGAACTGATTGATCCGCAGCAGCGATTCGTTGTCCTTCCCGGTGTACCAACCGCCCATGTCATATTGGGAACATCCCTGGTGCTTGTAATGGAGCATATTCTGCCAATGCAGATAGCGGTTCGCCCGTCCCACATGGTGCCGGCGTTCGCTGCGTTGACCTTTGCGAAAGAGTGAGGCAGAATGATGAACCCGGGCTCGGCCATCGGCGATGATGATTACATGGTAAACAAGGGTCTCTCCATCACGTCCCACTGCTCTTGAGACTTCCAGCATCCCCGCGCGGGCCATCCTTACGAGCATGTGCAACTTAACGGATATTTTCAAAATATCCGTTACCTCAGACTTTTTTTCAGAAAACTCAGCGTAAAACTTATCGAAATCATTTAGTATGCTCAACTTATTGCAATCATATCGCTCTACCGAAATTCCCTCCCGCTCCGCCCGCCGCGCCTGCTTGCGGGTATCTCCATGAAAAAGAGCCGTGAGGTCTGAGTCGGTTCTTGTCAAATCGGTGAGCAATGTCCATGATTCAATATTGATGGCGCCTTTCAGCGGCTGAGGAATGCTGTAAAGTCTGGCAATATCCGGTAGCGCATCTTTCATCGGGCGTTGGCCAAACCAATAGTTTTTTATCGTTACCGGCCAGTGCCTGCTGATAATCCCATTCGCTTCATGAGTATTCATAGATGGCTCATGTAAGGGTATTGTATCCATCGATTGTCACTAACTTCCTATATTTCCAGCATCTTGTCCTTTTTTCCGTATGACTTGAATCGTTCGTAGAAAAAACGCGCCAGCCCCACGGTCAACGGAACAGGATCATCCCAGGCAGCGCAGGCAAAGACCTTTTTCCCTTTTGACATTCCCCGCAGCTCCGCGAAAGAAAAAAAGCCTCTGCGGATTCGGGAAAGTTGATAGTGAAGTTCATTGATCTCATCTATCCAGACGATGCCTTCCGTCGCCGGCCCCAGCGGTTCAACGTTTCCTTCGATCAGATCGAGATAAGCCAGGTATTCCACATGAACCCCGCCGGCTTTGGCCAGCAGGGTCATGGTAACGGCGCGGGCGTTGATTTCGATCAGTTTGTACAGATCATCCCGTGGGTCCAGTTTGAATTCCGGTTCTGCCAGCCCATGATAACCGATATCCTGAAGATATTCCACGGCAGCGTGGATCGGCTGAGTACGATTAATACTGCGGCAGATGGTGCCGATCCCGAAATCCTTGGGAAACTGCCGGACCTTGTCATATCCGCAGATGCCAAGGGGGACAGACTGGCGATTGAAATAGGCGTAAAACAGATAAAGCGTGCTTCCGGGAATGATTTCCTGGAGAAAATAGTCCTGATGCGCGCCGTTGAGTAACCCGATGGCCGTCTCCAATTCTGCAGGCGAATGGATGACAAAGACCTTTTTATGAAATTCCCGGATGAACTGATGAGAATAGGCGGATTTTATGATCAGGGGATAGCCGATATCGGTGGCCATCTCCCGCATCTCGTCAACCGTTTCCGGAAAACAGGTTCGGGGGCAGGGGATATTCCGGCGGATCACGTCCTGAAAAAACCGTTTTTTGTTTACCAGGAGATCGATGCGGTCAAAGGAGGCCGCCGGCATTCGGTAATAGGGTAAAAGCGCCTCTTGGTGTTTTGAAAGGGCCATCACCTCCGCATCGCCGGTGGGAATGATAACAGGTTGATGGTCCAGAGTGGGCCCCAGTTCAAGAAGGGCGTCAATAAATCCCCTTTCGGAATCACTGGGATTGGGGCAGGGAAACCGCCGGGAGACAAAGCGGGAATATCGCACCATGCTGCGGGAGTCGACATCCAGCAGCATGACGGGAATTCCCCTTTTCCTCAGTCCCCTGAGTACGCCCAAGGCGTTGACGTTGTGTATGCCGCTGATGATGGCGCTCACGGGTTGTTTCATGGCCTGATCCTGCTTTTCCAGCCGGCAATTTTGTCGGTCAATACGGTGATGCAGGTATTGAGGTCTTCCGTTCGAAAGACCCAGATGATTCCGAGATAACACAGAGACGCCACCGTAGCGGCAATCGGGACGGAAATCAACCGCGATATGGATGCGACCTCAAAAAGCTCTATAATGATCAATCCGGTTGCTAACAGGCCTGCGGCCGCCAGCATCAACCGGTAAAAGCTGGAAAATATCCGGGATAAGTTGGTAATGCCCAGATTTTTCTTCAGCAGGAAAATAAACCAGACCGAAATGATTCCCATTGTAACACTGGTGGACAGGGCAATGCCCTTGACGCCAAAGAAATGCATGAACAAAAAGTTTAGCAGTACGTTCAGAAAGATGGAAACAATCCCCATATAAAGGAGCATCTTGGTGTTTTTCAGGGCCGCAAAAAATGTTCCATTGATAAATGTATAGGCGTAAAAAAACAGACCTAAGCTGTAACAGACGAGCGTTTGAGAGGTCTGTCGCGCCGCTTCCAGATCGAAGGCGCCCCGTTTCAGCAACAGGATGACCAGGTCCTCGGAAAACAACACCATCAGACAGGTGATGGGGATGGTTAAAAATCCCAGAAAAATGAGGGAATATTTGAAGATGTTCTGGAGGTTGTCAGGCCGTCCGGCTGCAACCTCTTCACTGATAAACGGGAAAATCGCCCTGGAAATCGCCGCGATGACCACCTGGATGGGCAGGTCGTTGATCCGAAAGGCATACCGCAAGGTGGAGACCGATCCAGCCGGAAGCTGGGTGGCCATCACGTGATCCACCATCAGATTGGAGTTGGCGATCAGTTGGCTTCCCAGCATGGGAATGGCCAGCAGCCAAACGGCCTTCATTTTATGACGGTCGAAGGGCAGCGTAGCGCCGTATTGAAATTTGTCCCGACGAAGCGCAAGACCCATATATACGGTTTTAATCGTTGTTCCGATCAGAAAGCCCCATACCAGAACATATATATCCAGCCCCTGGTCAAAGAATAGAAGAAAAATAATGGTTATGTTCACGAATATCGGGGCGACAAAGAGATGAAAAAATTGCTTTCTGGCGAGCAGTATCCCCCTGAACAGAATTCCCGCCCCGTCAATGAAAATCAGCAGGACCAGCAGCCGCTCCATGATAACGGCCAACTGTTTCTCCGGCGCGGGAAATCCATAGCCGATCAGCCCAATGATTTCGGGGGTAAAGACGAAGCAAATCAGGGTCAGCGCCGCAAAAAGCAGGGTGGTTATATAAATCAGCCAGGTGGCATGGGAATCTGCTTCCCGGGCGGAACGATTGCGCCATTCCAGATACAGAGGAACAAAGGCAGACATCAAGGCGCCAGAAAACAGCAGAACAATGGTTCCCGGAAATGAATAGGCCAGATTGAAGACATCCAGAGACGCCGAAACGCCAAAGCGATGAGCGGTCAGCACTTCCTTGCCGATGGCGAGGACCTTATCCACCATCGACCAGATCATGATCACAGCGCTGGCTCTTCCAATCTGGCCGGCAAGACCTTGGGGTTCATTCATAGGCTGGCGTCTTAAAAAGAAAATGGAATAGGGACTTACATTTCACAGGAATCCGGTTTGGGGATCACGGAAAAATCCGGGGTTTTCATCCAGCCGATTCTTCTCAGCGCAGGGATCAGGTTTTTTTCACCCAGGGTCTCGATCATCGCCAGCGGACTCGCGGGGCTTGCCGCTTTCAGGAGCAGGTGCATGTCCCGGAACCTTCCCCATTTATATTTGTAGGCATCCCCATCCCGCTGAAAATCGATGACCCTGACCTTGTCCCGATCCAGCAACCATTGGATCACATGCCAGTTCAAAAGTGTCCCCGAGGAATACCCGGCATAATCCTGTCGATACGCGGTTTTCAGCATACAGGCATACGCGCCGTTGACCGCAAAAAAGGCCGTCGCAATCGGGATGTATCCTTCCGAAATGTACTGGGTGGCGTCGCCTTCGCAAACAGGCAGGAATCCACCATCCGCTCGTTCCGATGCGCCGCGTTTATAGTAGAGCGTAAACAGGCGCAATTTCCCTTTGGGGAGCAAATAGGCCGCCAGATTGCGGTGAAACAGCGGGTCGCACTCGGCCTCTTTCCAACTGCATTGATAAATTTCTTCATAATGATCCATCGCCATATCCAGGGGCTGGGCCGCATTGCAGATCAAAATAATCCTGGCTCTGCCCTCACGGTTCACCCGTTTCAGGTATCTGCGGATATGCTGCCGGAAACTTTTTGTTCGGCTTTGCCAGTAATCTTCGGCGCTCTGTCCGGGGTTGACATCGACAATGATGTTGGCATACTGTTCGACCTTGCGGGTAATCACTCGTTTTTTTTGAAATGACTGCTCCAGGGCCGAGAGCAGCGGATCCCTGGACGGCATGAATTCGAGATAGGCAATGTCCCAGAGCTTTCGTTTGGAGAGCATGAAATCCACTGCCGCAGCGGCAACTTCCGCTTCCTCCCCCTTCAGTGCCATGCCTCCGCGGTAGGCGGAATAGATATTCCCGATGAACTCGAGGCTGTTGTGGGTAATAAACCGCGTCCGTTTTTTGACGATCCAGCAGGGAAGAATCGCGACCACACGGTCCTGGTTCCTGATGCAGAGGATGAACAAAGAACAATAAGGCTCGGCGCCAAAACGACAAACGGCTTCATACCAGTCAAAGCTGTAATAGAAATTATCCTCCTGGTTATCTGATCGAATTCTCTCCCAATCCTGGCGCAACAATAAAAAATCTTCCATCGCGGTGATCATCGCTACATGCACGGTTCGTTATCTCCTCGCACCAGAAGTCGGCAGGTCGGAATTCCTTACCAGACCGGGGCGTCATCATTTTTCCACCGTAACCTCAAATTCCGCCCTGCGGTTTATGGCCCGGCCTTCCTTGGTCTTGTTGTCTGCAATTGGTCGTTGCTCACCATATCCCACCACCCGGATCCGCGCAGAGGCGATTTTCTTTTCAATCAGATACCGGCGTACGGCATTTGCCCTTCTTTCCGACAATTTCTGGTTGTATTGGTCTGAGCCCATATAATCCGTATGCCCTTCAACGGCGACGGGCAATGAGGGATTTGCAGTCAGATAGGCCACATGCTGATCCAGCTCCGGAACGTACATCTTCTTGATATTGTACTTGTCGAAATCAAAGTGAACGATTGGCAGGCGGAGTTTTTCAGCGGCCTTCTTCTCTTTTTCCGCAGCCGGTTCTTTTTCAGCGACGGGTAAATTGACAACGGCATTTTTCACCCGGGATGTGTAAAGGACGGTCGCATAAAGCTGCCTGTTATGATCCAGCCAGAAGGCGATCCCCTCCTCATCCAAAACGTATTTGTATTTCATCGGCTTCCCGCCGTTGTAAAACATATATAGTTTTTTATTCCCTTCGTATTGAAGCGGAAATTCCCCTTTTTCCTTGCCCGTGGGGTCTGATTTATTCTCGGTTTCCGTCGTCGCTCCGGTCCTAATGATCGGGGAGGGCTGGTAATTGAGTATCGCAACATCCACAGACGCGCCGAATTCTTTTTCAATATCCGCAAGCTCAATGCCCTTGATCGGCTGTTTATTGCCTAAAGCTCCCCTGAAGTCTCTGGAAAGATATATCTGTTCAACCTGATCGTTCTGATTTAAAAACAGACTTAAACCCAGGGATTCATATTGCAGGCACATTCCTTCGCTTTTGATGATATCAGGGGTTCCCAGTGTTTCAATGACCTCTTTACGCGGCATGTCCAAGCTGATCAGGCGCAGGGTGTCCTCAAATTGAATGCTCATGGTGGTAATAGAATGTCCCTTTATGGGGAATGCCAGGATCAGCATCCCGCACAATACGGCTATCAGGGTTTGACAGGTTTTCATTGGCGTTCTCCTTTCTGAATGTCCATTGCGCAACTTTCTAACAGATTGGTAAAAACCGTCATACGGTCATCGTTCAATTTCCGGGCGGTCTGCCGGGCCTGCTGTCCCATCTGTTCGGCGGCTTCCCGATGATTCCACAGATACCGGATATGATCAGCCAGCTCCTTATCGTTGCCTGCCTTGAAAAAGAGGGCGGAATCCCGATGAACCGCATATTCTTTCGTGGCCATATTCTCCGTGATGATGAGCGGCCTGGCCAGGGCCATCACCTCCAGCATACTGAGCTGTCCCGCGGAAACGCGATAATCTTTCAGCGGAAAGACCACCATCCGGCCGGAGGCAATCCATCGGACCATCTCTTCATCGGAAACATGCTCACGAATTAGGGAAACATTTTCCGGTACCGGTACTAGCGGTCTGTATTTTGGGGACAGAATAAAGGTTTTAATATTCAACGAGCTGACCGACCGCAGCAACGTGTCGAAGTCTCTGTCGCTTTTACCATAGGAAAAAATATAATCCTGTGTGGGGTGACTCGGCGCCTCAAAATTAGACGGAGACTCTACCAGCGGTAGAAACACGATCCGGTTGCGGGGAATATTGAACATTGTGCTGTAAATTTCTTCTTCCTCACGAGAAGTGCAGAAAAAATAGTCAATTCCCGGAATTGCCAGCTTCAACAGGGCAATATTGATCCGATAAAGCCCTCGCGTCTTAGTCAAATCAATATGAAAATCCTGAATGATGTGCAACGGCGGCTTGTTGCGATGTAGAATTAGTTTCAGGATGCCATAACAGATTCCCAGCCGCATTTGCCAGGAGATAATAACATCAAAACGTTTTCTTGAAATCAGCGCCATAAGCGGCACATAAAATCCAGACAAGTAATTCGACACATAAGCAAAATATCGTATCGCGCAATGTTTAAGTGCAACCGGCTGAAGAACGCTGACATGTTGAACATGCCTTTTGAGAAGAGGGGGTAAATACCAATTCCCATCCTCTTTCCAGTTGACCAGAAACAGCAGCTTCAATCGGGATATCATAATCGGTCTGTCTCCGGAACGCTCTCACTAATAATATGAGCTATTTTCTTTGCATATAAATCCATGGAATGGTTTTCCAGAACGTAACGTCTGGCCTGCCGTCCCATCTCATCCGCTTTATCGGGATCAGAAAAAATACTATTGATGGCCTCAACAATCGCCTCGGGATCCTTCCAGGGGACCAATAGTCCGTTTTTACCGTTTTCAATATACTCCTGGGTGGTGATTGTGCGGGTGACGATAACGGGTTTGCCATAACACATGGCGGCAATCAGCGTCGCTTCCGCTGCTGGTGAAGACGTCCTGTCCAAAGGAAGGATGACCGCTGCCGACTGCTCCATGAGATCGTCCGCAGCTTTCCCAAATGAATTTCGATGAACAGTAACATTATCCGGAATGGTCAGACCCTTTATGAAAACATCCGAGGTGGCCACAATGAACGGTTTTGAACTTTTTTTCGCCACTGCCATTAGGGTTGGGTAATCCCTGTAACTTAAGCCCACGGAATAGAGATAACTATTTGGCTTAAATCCGCTGAAATCAGGATTTTTTTCAAATAAGAGAGGGAATGGCAAATGGGTAGACCGGGCTTCTGACAAATTGAACCGTTCCTGAATCAGATGTTTATATCGTTTGGACATAAACCCGATGTGGTTGACCCTTTTCCAGGATACCGCAATAAACCACCTGCGAAGTTTTTCCAGAATGGGGTTGCTCCTCTCGATAATAACGGCTGTCAGGATGAAGACTTTGGGAGAATTTGAAAACGTAATCAGCTTGAGCAGTCCCAGGAACATTCCCATAACTTGTTGCCAGACAATAATATAGTCATAGTCGTTACGATGGCGAAATGCTTTTACACTCACCCAGAAACACCTGGGCCAATGAGAAAATATTTTACTTGCCGGCGTCCATTTGGACTGGTGAAAGTCGATTCCCATGATATCACAATCCAAGCCGTTCTTTTTAAGGGATTCGAGGAGCAGAGATCCCTTTTCGGGTATCCAGTCCACCAACAGCAGCACGCGGGGAGATTTATTCATTCTTGGATCCTTGCATATTTGTATGAAAGCTCAAAACAATGGCTTCCATGGTTTTTTTGCAACCGAAGCGCGCAGGGATATTTGATAAGAGGAATTCATTCGTTATTTTTTTCCGTTGCCAATCGGGGAAAGATCATTAACTGCTCAAAGGCCTTTGCCATCTGATTAACGCTGAGGGTTTCATCCACCAGTTTCCGGGCCTGATTTCCCATATATTTTTGCTGTGCGGGGTTTTTCAGCACCTGAACGATTTTTTCGGCCAGGGAGGCCGGGTCATCCACGGGAACCAAAAAGCCGGTCTCATTGGGGATTACAATTTCATTCATAAACCCTACATCCGTGCAGACGATGGGAATGCCGGCGGACATAGCCTCGATGGCGGCGACGGAAAGGGTTTCCTGCTGGGGATAGGAGGAAAGGCAGTTAATGTCAACGGCGGCAAAAATATCCCCGAGCTGGCGCTGAAATCCCAGAAAATGGAACTGCTTTTCCAGATTCAAATCGTTTGCCAGGTTTTTTAGCGAGGGCATGCGGGGGCCGTCCCCGATCACCAGAAAATGGGCTTCCGGAATGGCATCCACAACCGTCCGGGCAGCCTGCAAAAAGATGTGATGGGCCTTGTCCGGCCGGAGCGCCGCCACGATACTGACCACGGGGCTCTCTGGCGGTATTCCCAGACGAGCGCGGGCTTCCTTTGGAGTGAGATTAGATTGAAACCGCTTCGGATCCACCCCGTTATAAATTACCCGGATCTTGGAGGGGGGGATTTTCTCTTCCACCGCGATGTAATCGCCATGTCCCTTTGCCGCCGCCACCACGCAATCAATGCCAAGGTGAAGGAGGCGTCGCCCCAGCATGGTCAGCCCATGAAAAGGGTATTTCTTAAAGGTTTCGTTTTCCCAGTTGATGCAGGACCGGACGCCTGCCAGTTTTGCGGCCAGAACGCCAAAGAACAACGTATTGAGGTGATTGATCAGAAAGACAACCTCGATTTTATTTTCTTTCAGAAGTTTTGCCAGTCTGAAAATCCCCGACAGATCAAACTTGGAGCGGATAATGCCCGTGCTGACGGGAAATCCGAGCTGTAGTATCTCCTTACCCAGGATTCCCGGTTCTCTTAAAAAGTAAATATGCAGGTCGAAGCGCTGCCGGTTGATGTGGCGCAGCAGCTCGAGCAGCAACTGCTCGGCGCCGCCGATGGTCAGCAAGGATACCACGACGGCGACGCGGGTTCTTGGGGAATGGTCCATGGCGCTATCTCCCTTTGTAATCGGCGATGACCCTTTCAAAGAGGTTCATCAGACTGTCCATTTGATCTTTAATCAGCAGCGTTTCCTTTACATAGGACTGACCGGCGATGCCCATCCGGGGGAGTTGATCTCTGTTTGAGAGCATCATACCCATTTTTTGCGCCAGATCGTCGCAGGAGTCCGGTTCAAAGAGTTCTCCGGTGACCCCCTCCTCTACCTGTTCGGGAATTCCGCCAATACGGGACGCCAGAACCGGAGTCCCGTTGAGGAAACTTTCATAAATGCTGAGCGGCGCATTGTCGTACCAGCGGCTGGGCACGACGCTGAACAGGGCCTCGGCAATCCATCGGGTCAGTGTTTGCCCGGATTGGAATCCCGGGAAGTGGATGCGGCTTTGCGCGTGAGGTTCAATAAGCCCTTTCAGCCGCTCCTCTTCTCCGTCATAACTTCTGCCGATGATATAAAGGTCGATGGGCGGATTCAGCTTCTGAAATGCGCCAATCAAGGTATCCAGCCCCTTCTCGTGAGATATCCGGCCAAAATAGACAATATAGTTTTTTTTGTGCCAACCCTTGTCCGGTGCAATGGTTCTCTCGAGCGGATACTGCAGTACATGGATTCTCTCTTCGCCCTTCTTTTCCCCTTCTCTCCGGCCCTCCCCTTCTCTCTCCCCTTCTCTCTTTCTGGTTCCCTGCCTTCTTTCCACCGGATAGGGCAGGAGATGTGTTTTCTGCGCAGCAAAGCCGCCTTCTATCAGCTTGTCCTTCATGAACTCGCAGGGCACAACAAAGGCATCCACCAGGTCGTAGAGTCCGAGCAGGCGCTGGAGATACATAGCGGCAACCCGAACCATCGAGGCGGCCAGATTGTTCTTCACACAGCGGTACTTAAGCCCGTGATAATATTGCCCCCGGACGCAGAGAGTGCAGGGGCTGCCATTGCGCAGCAGGGAATAGCTGGGACAAAGCAAATTGTAGTCGCCGATCTGCATCACCACGGGAATCCGGCAACGCTTAAAGGTGTGGAGGATGCTCGGCGACATGTAGTTATAGATATTTAGGATATAGGCGATATCCGTCCCGGGAAACGCTCGCAACAGCCTGCTCAATTTTAATCTGGCTTCGAAAGAGTAGGTGCTTCTGTCCAGAAAGCGCAGGATGTTGGCCGGAGAAAACCGGATATTGCCCCAAAGCGCCTGCTCGGGACCCCCCGGAGGCGCCAGAAAATAGTCCTGATAGGGAGAAGGCCAGGTCCCGGCGTAACGGACGCTGAAGGGAATGGTCGTATGCCCCCTGGCCGACAGGTAGTGCATCACATTATAAAGATATTTCTCTACCCCGCCGTTTAGAAAAAAATATTTGTTACAGAAGACAATCTGCATTTGCGCTTTTCTCCCGGCTCTATTCACTCCGCTGGTTCAATCTGCAAGATTGAACCAGCGGGAAGTTACAGAAGACGATCTGCATTTAAGGTTTTCCTCCCCACTCGAGGCGAAAAATTCCGGTCCCGTTAAATCCGATATATGCGGCGGTCGGCTCTCCCGCCGTAAGAGTGATGACATTCATGTTCACCTTGGGAATATCCATCGGAACCTGCCGAAACGTTTTTCCATTGTCTGTGCTGATAAAGAGTCCTTCCGTTGCCCGGACATCATAGCGAAGCGTTCCCGCCAGAACCAGCCCCGGGCGCCGTGAGTGGAAGGCGACAACGAATACCGCCATTTGCGGAGAGGCGGTCACGGGAAGGTGGGTTTCCTGCCAGCTTTTCCCCTCATCATTGGATATCAAAAGCGTATTCCCGGCGGCGCCCGCCAGAATCCGGGATGGCGTGGCCGGATCTATGGCCATGCCAAAGGTAAACCGCTCCCCCGTTGTAACACGCTGCCAGGAGCTTGCGCCATTGGTGGATTTATAAATGCCGCCGGCCTGCGTACTGGCAAACAGGGTCCCGGGAAGTCGGGGATGGAGGCGCAATGCGCCGGGTCCCTTGATGTAGGGGGTGGTCAACCCCTGATTCATCGGGGACCAGTTCTTCCCGGCGTTGACCGTTTTATACACGCCGTATCCATTGGTTCCCACATAAATCGTATCATCAGAGTGAGGGTCCAGTTCCACATTGGTTGCCAGGCCATCAATATATCCCTGTTTGGGAAGGGCTGCCGCGGGCACGGAAAACCCGATATCCTTCCAGGTTGCCCCGGCGTTCCGGGATTCATACAGATGGATTTTCCCCTTTGTGTCCCAAGGATTCATCAGCAAGACCATCCGGGAGGGATCGTTTTGGGATATTTCGATTTCCTTGGCATGGCCATCGGCAACGCCATTCATCGCCCGTCGCCAGTGTTTTCCCGCATCTTCGGAGATCATCAGGCCATTGTCCGCGGCGCACAGATAGAGGATTTTTTGGTTCCGGGGATGAATCTTCAGGTCATTGATGACCGTGTTCTGAAGTCCCTGATGCCTTTGCTGCCAGCGTTCTCCATCGTCAGAGGTCTGCCAGAGGTTCCACCAGTCCGCCAGGAAGAGGGATTGGGACGTTCCCGGGACAAAGGCCATCTCCTCGAGGCCTGAAAAGGTGCTGGTCCAATTGGGAGGCGCTTCCGGGTCGACCTTAAACGAGATGATGGATTTCCAGGTGGCGCCGCCGTCCGTTGTTTTATAAAGCAGATGGGGCCAGTTTTCCGGGTGCGAGCCGATAAATACCAGTCCCGGGTTGTGCGGATGAACGAGGAGGGATTTATAGCCCTTGGCCGTTGGTTGCAGCGAGACAGGCCGACCTTCCCAGGCGAGGGCTGTTGCCTTCCAGTGGAACAGGCCGCGCTGTTTTTCCACCAGGTAGAGGGAATTGCCCGCAGAGGCGATATCCGTAATCTCGACATAACCCGGCACGAGTCCTTGATGTTGGGGTTTCCAGCTTTCCCCCTCCAGCCGATAAACGCCGTGGGAAGTTCCGGCGTACAAGTAACCCTCATAGACCGTGAGCCCATTGACCTTGAAACGCTCCAGACCGGGAACCGGCTGTGGCGGGGCGTTAAGATTGTTCAAGGGAAGCCTGAAAACCCCTGTTTTGGCGGTTCCAATCCACAGCGAGTTTCGGGTAAAGAGCAGCAGTCTGCTGCCAAAAAATCGTGAAGCATAGCGGATGTCAGCGGATAACAGCATCCAGTCATCGCCTTGATTGATGCTGTAATGCAGACCGTCGCCGGTCAGGGCCAGAAGCTGATGGGGGGCGGCCGGATTTATGGCGATATCCGCGACGCCGAAGCCTTCTAGACCTCTCCCGATCAGCTCAAAACGGTTGCCGCCGTCCCTGCTTCGGTAGATTCCGGCAACGTCCGATCCGACGTAAACGGTTTTGGGATTTGCGGGATCTATGGCAATGGCCGTAAATCGTCCACCGCCGCCATAGCCGGCAGGATGCCACGATGGACGGTTGCTTTCCGCGCCGGCGCTCATTGAAAGCAGCAGGGAAAACAGGACTGCTAAAACGATTGGGGTCGGGTGGCGCCTCATCACTCTCCTGCTGTCGTACCCTTTTGTATTTGCTGCCTGGGTTCCAGGTTAAAAGACCTTTTTCCCGATAGACGGGCGCTGTACTGAACAAACGATTTTTCCACCGGATCATAGCCCTTCATCCAGACGGTGCCTGAAACCGAATTTGCATGGATGCGAAGCTTCAGCTTGCCGGCCCTGGCATTGATCAGCGTCGGCAGGGCGACGCTTTCGGCAAGCTTTGCTCCTTCATACGCGGCGCCTGTGTGCCTCAATAGCTCCGGACTTAAAAAAATAAAGTACAGCGGCACTTGTTTTAGGAATGTTCGTTTGATCTCGCAGGTAATTTCGTTTTCAATCGCCGTCATGTCTGAATAATTGGAATTCCAGAAAAAGCTGTTTCGAGAATTTTTCTTGGGGAAACCTTCAATGATGAGTTGATGAGGATTAGTGTTCTCGGGGGAGGGGGCCATCAGGGTCAAAAGCGCCTGAGCCCCGGAGAAGGTTTCATTCATCACCGTACCGGAAAGCTCCACCAGATACTGTTTTGAAATTTCCATGCTATCCAGAAGTGGACTTTGTGCAGGGGAGTGCGCAGGGAAAAATCCGGGACCGAGGATCAGCAGCATTCCAATGGCAAAGCAACGCGACAAGTGTTTCATGCAACCCGTCAGGCGTTTGGGCTGAAGGCTGAAGGCTGAAGGCCCTTGTAACACTATTGATAAAGCAGTTCCCTCAATCTCCCGTAGTTTTGTGTGATCGAGCATGCTTGACTCCCCTTAACGCCTTTCACCTTCGGCCGGTCTACCTGAGTCATGATCCTGCGTTTTCGAATGGGATTGGCTCCAGTTCCAAGCCGTGGAAATCGTGGCCTGAATGTCCAGGAAATCGGGCTTCCAGCCCAGCAAAGCAGCGGCAGCATCCGCCTTGGCCACCAGCGCCGGGGGGTCGCCGGGGCGTCGGCCGACGGGTCGATAGGCCACCGGTTTTCCCGTAACCTGCTGAACGGCCTGGATGACTTCCAGCACGGAGTGCCCATGTCCCGTCCCCAAATTAACGCAGAGGCTTTGACCGGTTTGGACCAGATACTCCAGCCCCAGGAGATGCGCCCGGGCCAGATCCGTTACATGGATATAATCCCGAATCGCCGTGCCGTCCGGGGTGTCATAATCGGTACCATAGACTTCCGTGCAATCACGATGGCCCTGTACAGTTTGCAGGAGAAGGGGAATCAAATGGGTTTCGGGATCATGGTCTTCGCCGATTTGCCCTTCCGGGTCGGCGCCGGCTGCATTAAAATAGCGCAGAATGGCGTACCGGATGCCGTAAGCGCTCCCATAGTCCTGGATGATCTGTTCCATCATGAGCTTGGTGCGGCCATAAGGATTGATGGGGATCTGCGGATGGTTTTCCGGGATGGGAACCTGCAAGGGCAGGCCATAAGTGGAACAACTGCTGGAAAAGATGATATTCTTGCAGCCGTGCCGTCGCATGGCCTCCAGAAGCGAAATCGAACCGGCAACATTGTTCTGATAATATTTCGCCGGGTGTTCAACCGATTCGCCGACATAGGCATAGGCGGCGAAATGGATAACCGCCTTGGGCCGATGGTCGGAAAAAATCCGATCCAGCGCCAACGAATCGGCAATATCCCCTTTAATGAGCGGCCCCCATTGGACAGCCCAGGTATGACCGTAGATCAGATTGTCGAGAGAGATAGGCAGATAACCCATAGCGGCGAGGGCCTTGCAGGTGTGACTGCCAACATAGCCCGCGCCTCCGGTAATCAGAACGGGTTCGATCATCGCAAAATCCCCCTTTATTTCCGGCAATCCGTCAGTATGTTTCATGAAAGACTTGAGCGTTGTTGTCTGAAGCATATGAATAAAGACGAAGGTTTGTCAAGAAAAATGACCACGCCACAGTAAAGATTCAGTTACAAAGTCAGGCAAGATTTTTGGCGAACGCTAAAACCTCCGATTTCCCCTCCCCTGGTGGGCTGGGGTAGGGGGCTAAGGGGAGGGGGAGAAATATGATTAAGTACCAGCTATTTTCACCCTCACCCCCACCCTCTCCCATCATGGGAGAGGGGGTCTTTCTGCTTTTTACCGCTCTTACACTAAACCTCCTCCACTCAAGACTGAATCTTTACACGCCACAAAACAAATATAAAATACCGCTTGACAAATTATTTTTTATTTGTTTACCTCGCAGTCATATCGGAATAGTCCGGAATTATCTGAAAGGTTTCTGATATGCTTGGAAATAGGTTGAAAGTATCGAATCAGATAGGACGGTTATGACTATGAACGGAAATAGATTGAGGGATCAGCGCATTTCCGAGGGGCTGACGATAACGGAGCTGGCGCGCTTGTCCAACATCAGCACCAAGGTGATCAGCCAGACCGAACGGCTAGTGAGAGAACCGACTGAGGTAACCAAGAGAAAAATACTGAACGGGCTAAATGCGGCGAAGAAACCGAAGGAAAAACCCTATGACTTTGAATATATTTTCCCGCGAACGGATGGTGATTGATCGTATGACCGACAAAGCCCCTGAATCGGGACGATTGGCCCTGATTTGCAGTTTCAACGTGCGGGCGGAGGCAGGTGCATCGTTTTTTTCGCGCCTCTTCCTGGGGCCTTATTGTCATCTTGTCGTCCTGACGATGACAGCGCTGGTGTTTTTTACCTCCTGCGTGTCTTCTCCGAACGTTCCTTCCCAGTTCGACGCCAACATCAAAACCGCTGAGGATGTCAGCCAGCTGAAGAGACTGGAGACGCAGTTGACGGTTACTCCGGAGAAGGCGGCGCTCCATCCGGATTACCAGGTTATTGAGAATATCGCGGTGCCATTTGTTCCGGAATACCGGATGGGGCCAGGGGATGTGTTGGAAATCGTCTATCACCTCAAATATGAAAAGACCGCCGATGATTATCGCCTGGAGGTCCAGGACAGGATCAGCGTCAATTTCCCCTTTCAACCGCAGTACAGCTCATCCGTTCTGGTTCGATCGGACGGGAAAATTACCATGCCGCTCATCGGCGATGTGGCGGTAGAATCCAAAACGCCCATGGAACTTGCGACGGAACTAAATCGGGAATACAAGAAATACTTTGTAGCGCCCAACATTACCGTGGCGCTTGAAGCATTCAATGTTAAAGTTGACGAGTTGAAAAAGGCGATCACCACGGCCGCCCGAGGACAAAGCAAGATCGCCCCGGTTTCCCCGGATGGCCGCATTTCCTTCCCGATCATCGGCGGCATGCAGGTGCAGGGGTTTACCGTGGCCCAGGTGGAAAAGATGATCAATGAAAGCTATGCCAAGCAGGTCCGAAATCTCAATATCACCCTTATTCTGCTGGAAATTCATCATCCCAAACTCTATGTCTTGGGCGAAGTGGAAAGACCCGGGGCTTATGACATCGCCTCCGTCCCCAATGTTATGAATGCGCTGACGCTTGCGGGCGGCTTTAAAAGGAGCGCCGAGTTGGAAGAAATCGCCGTTTTCCGTAATGAAGGTCTCGAAAGACCCATTGCCTTTAAGGTCGATATCAAAAAAGCCCTAAGGGCGGGCATTGCCCTGACCAATATCAAACTAAAACCCGGGGACATTATTTATGTCCCCAAAACCCGGCTTGACGAGAGAAATGATACCATCGAGAGAATCTTCACCAGAGGCATTTGGGCCGTGCTGCCCTTTGCGGCCAGCCTGGGCGTCGGTTACAACTTGAATCCACTCATCGGGCCAAGAGACTAGGACGATATTATTATGCAGAATATATTCAGGGAGTTTATTTTCATCCTCTTTTATCGGTCGCGGTTGATCATCATGGTGTTCTTGGCTGTTTTTGTCCTTTCCATCGCCTTCGCCGTAATGCTTCCCTCCATCTACCGTTCAACGGCTAAATTTTCCTTGGTTATTCCGCAAAGCCTTGATCCCCTGCAGCAGGAAACTTCCTTTGATTACCGCAACAGGGTGCGCCGCTTTCTTCAGGATCAGAAGGAGCTGATTACGTCCAACCGGGTCCTGGCCAAGGTGGTTCAGGAAATATATCCCGGCACCAGCCAGCAGTCTGCAATCACCCAAAGAATTAATGATCTTCGGCAGAATTTGGATGTAGTCCCGCCGGGAGGCGAATCTTTTGAAGGCTCCAGTGTGTTTATTGTGGAGTTTTCAGATCACCGTCCGGCTTTTGCCGCCAAGGTTGCGTTATCTGTCACCGAGAACTATCTGGCCACATACCGGGAGATTTCTCAAGGCAAAACCAATTACTCACATTCCTTCTTTCAGGAACAAACCGAGAAACTACAGAAAGATATGATGGATAAGGAAAACAAGGTCCGTGACTTTGAAACCAAACAGGCCTTGGCCCTGCTGGAAATCCTGAACCTGGGAGACGGAAAAGCAAATACGGAAGTTGGTCCCAACGCGTTGCTAACGCAGTTTTTGGGAAATTACCATGCCCTTCAGGCCGAGTTGGCCGGTCTTCAGGCCTCCATCGGATCTCTGGAACGGGAGAGCAACCAGAGCGGCATTCCGGCGGTATTGGCGGAAATGGAGGCGCCGGGGCGCACCATCACGGTTTTTAAAAACAAGGTGGCCCAACTGCAGATTCAATTGAACGAAATGAAACCCCAGTTCAAGGAAAACTTCGAGCCGATGAAACAGATCGAGCAGGAGCTGAAACTGAGTGTGGATGCCCTGAAAGGTGAGCTGAAAAGATCCTTGAGCGCTCAAAAAATAACGGCGAGCAGCATCAGGGCCAGAATCGGGCAGCTCGAAATAACAATCCAGGGTCTTAGAGATCGCATTCAGACCATCGCTCAGGAAAAGGCAACCTATCAGGCTCTGCTGCAGGAATTCAACATGGCCAAAGAGGCTTATACCCGAACCCAGGCCCAAATGGAACAGGCCAGAATGGCGCAATCCCTGATTCAGGACAAACAGTTTCTGACTCTGATCGATAAGCCGGCCATTCCGATCACGCCCTATAAACCCAACCGGGGCCTGCTGGCCTTCGGCGGCCTGCTTGCGGGAATCTTTCTGGGAATCGCCGCTGCTTTAACCGTCGATCATTTTGATCACCGCCTGAAGACCATTTATGAAATTGAAAGGCAGTTGAACGTTCCGGTATTGGGGTCCATGCCAAGCTTGTAATCCTGTAATGTAAAGGCGGCCTCCGTGTACGTACAGACGGTCATCATAATCATCGCTCTGGCAGCCATACTTCTGTGGTTTCGGGCGGGATATCGGCCAGTCCAGCCAACGGATGACCGGGTCAGTTTGCCGGCAATCCTTCTCGCAATGTGGGTCGTTTCCTGTGCAGTGTTTGGCTTTGCTTTTTTTGTATTCCGGCCGGCCGGCATTTTTGATATCACGATCGAGCGGCTGCTCTTTTCGATGATCATCTTCTTTTTAGCGGCGGGTCTGCTTACCGGGAAGGTTAGTTTCCAAACCAACATCGCCATCGAGATTACCATGGGCATGTTTGCCTTGGTCTGCCTTATTTCGATGGTGCGAACCGGGTTTCTTCCCGTTTCACCGGAGTTCGTCTCCCCCTGGTTTGTGTTTATCACAGGCTATCTTTTCCCTTTTATCGTGTTTGTTTTTGCCAAGAGTTATATCGTCAGCGGAAAGGAAGTGACCCTCATCCTTCAGACGCTGTTTTATCTCGGGATATATCTGTCCGTAATGGCCTTTTTTGAATTTGCCGATCTCCGGCAGTTTGTTTTTCCCGCCTATATCAACGACCCGTTGGTATCGACGTTGCACCTGGAGCGCGCCAGAGGGCCCTTTCTCAATGCGGCCTTCAACGGGGTAGGGATTCTGATCGGATTTATCAGCGGGCTTCATCTTCTTGAAAAAAAGACGGGGGTTGCCAAAGTCTTTCATCAGGCGGCGCTATTGCTTTTTTTTCCGGCTGTATTTTTCACGCTGACCCGGTCCGTCTATCTGGGTCTGCTCATTACGCTGTTCATTTTCCTGGGCTGGTACAAGACCTCGTCCTCGAAATGGAAACTAATGTCACTGCCCCTGGCGGTCCTCCTGATCGTGGGGGTTGCCAACTCCCCCCGATTTTTATCCGCGGACAGACGGGAAGGCGGCCTTGCCCAGGTTGTAGAAGTGGATATCCGCTTGGCCTTGCTGAGAAGATCTTATTATTTATTTGCCCAACAACCCCTTACGGGTATCGGATTGGGCCAGTTCATTCCCGCATCCATCCGCGCCTACAAGGGCCCCCTTTCTTTTATTGAGGAGGAATCGACACCTCAATTCCAACACAATCATTTGCTGGGCATCGCGACGGAGTTGGGAATCCCCGGGATCATACTCTATCTGACCCTGCTCATCCTGATCCTGCGGCGATTGAAGCAACTGAAAGGGAAATTGCCCGAAGCAGGAATCATGGGAAACAATTTGCGCGTCGCCATTTTTGCGATCTGGGCTGTTTACCTGAGTACTAACCTCTTTCTCGAACCCTCAAACAATATTTTTGTCAATGCCGTCCCTTTTTTATTTGCGGGACTCGCCGATGGGCTGTATAAACGGTCTCTGGAAACGGGCCTGCTCTCTCCATCGCCCATAAAAATGTCCCCGTCGCCCGTGAGGATAATGAATAGCCATGTATAAAGATTATTATCATTTGCAAAGCGAACCTTTCAGCACCCATCCCAACACGGGTACCTTTTTTATCTCCGAGACGCATAAGGAGGCTTGGTATTATCTGCTCTTCGGCATCGATACCCAGGAACCATTCCTGTTATTGACCGGCGAATACGGCATGGGAAAGACCCTGCTGTGCCTCAGACTGATTAAGGTACTAAAGGAAAAGGGGGTGCCTCGGGTCGAATATATTCCCACTTCCAATGAAGGCTATGGCGGGATCTTGCGGCGGATGGCCTCCAGTCTGGGAATTACTACGACCCCGGAGGACGAGGAGATTCTTCAGGATATGATTTATGATCGTTTCAGGGCGGATACCGATAATTCCCGATTTTATCTGATTATCGATGACGCCCATGAACTGGATACGACCATCCTGACCAAGCTGAAGTATTTATCTACCTTCAATCATAATGAATTTTTCCCGGTGATCATGATTTTCGTGGGTCACCCGTCATTTCTGAAGGATCTGAGAACGCCGGCGTTAAGCTCGCTCAATCAGCGAATTAAAAGACGATATCACCTGGCCAGGTTCAGTATTGAGGATACAAAAAATTATATCTATTTTCGTCTGCTGAGATCCGGCGCCACAGGCATTCCCGCTTTTCCTGACGAAACTATTCAAAAGATATTTGAATACAGCGGAGGTGTTCCCCGTCTGATCAACAACATCTGCGATACCTGTTTGCTGATCGGCGCCTCAAAGCAGTTGATTTCAATCCCTCCGTCGGTTGTGGATGACGCCAAAAACCTGGTTGAAGGCAGCCTGCCGGGAACCAGGGCAGCGGCCGGAGCGGATATTGTTGTGAATGAAGTCGAAACGGAGGCCGGTTCGAAGGATGACACACGAACCTCTATCGCCTTCTCGGAATATCTTCCGTCAGGCAATGCCGTTAAACAGGCGCCCACTTTTTCGATGACGGATGGAGACGAATATCAGCAGGAAATAACCCGTCCCAAGGTTTCTGTTTTTGGTAAAAGGCCCAGACTGGCCGTAACGCTGGCTGTTATTGTTATCCTGATGCTGGCCGCTTCTTGGCTATACCGGCAGTCCCTGAATGACAACAGGATAATCTCTTTTCTTTTCCCGACCGCCTCGGCGCCGCCACAAAATACCCCCGTACCACCCGAACAAGCCGCCGTCGCAACTCCCGTGCAAGGGGCTGCGGTGGGAATTCCAACCCTTCGCGAAGAAATGACCGATAAACCGCCAGGTGAACGTGGCACGGGCGTCCCGCCCGTGGATCACGGCCAGGATGGCCGTGCCACGCCTGCACCGACTGATACCCCGTCGAAACAGACCGGCGGTATTGAAGCCCCTCCGTCTTCCAAGATAGAACCAGGTTCAGCGGGAATTCATGAACCCTTTCCGTTTCATCCCTTTTCGCTCCGTTCTTCAAGCTATCAGCAGCAGGAACGCGCTTTGCGGGAGATTCCTGAAATAAGGCAAATGGGACTGATCCCCTATCTCGTGAAGGCGGATTTGGGCGACATGGGGACTTTGTGGCGGATATATATCGGGTTTTATGTCACCGAAGAGGAGGCGAAAAAAATAAAGACGACTTACAAACTGGCCAACGCCACTGTTCAAAAAACCGAATACGCCTGCCAGGTGGGTGAATTTTCGAATGTTACGGACGGCATGAGTATGTTCGAAAGATTAAAGCAAGCCGGATATTTTCCTTATGCAATCCAAAAAGGGAGAAACCTCTTTCGACTGTATCTGGGCGCCTATGAAAACAGGTCCGAGGCAGAGGCGCTGCAGCAGGAACTTCAAAAAAAGGGGTTTAAAAGTCAGGTTCTGAAAAGATAAGGGACATGTAATGAGTATATGGGAAGAGGTATATTCCAAACATAAAGACAGCGTAAAGACCCCTGTTGATCCGCTGTCCGACCATAATCAACAGAAAAAGGGCATCATATCCGAATCCCTTGGCCATCCGCCGAACCATGCCGGCGCCGGTTCGCCGGAAGAGACGTATTACAAAAACAGTAAGCCGCAGCCTGTGAACCAGCAAGCCCCGAACCGGGAGCCGGAACCGCAAGCTCCGACAAAACCGCTTAAAGCCCGGTTCATCCCGCGGATCCCATCCGGCAAGCTTACCACCCCCTATCCGGCGATTCTAGCCAAAATGCGCTATAGCCTCTCGGATAGCTGGGCCAACATCATGCTTGAAACCAAACAAAGCGTCCAAACGCTGCTGGTCTGCGGATCAACCCGGCAAGAGGGAGTCACCCTGATTTCCTTCCATCTGGCGATGTTTCTGTCCAAAGAATACAGCATGAAGGTTCTCTATGTCGATACGAATCTAAATCATAAGGCCATTCCCCAAATTCAAAACCTTCCGGGGGTCTATACGTTTGTTTCCGAGAAGAAAGACCTTGCCTCGCTTATTGTGCAGACCGAGTATCCGGGACTTTATTTGCTGCCTTCCGGATCCGGGACGATCGCAAAAAATGCCGGCGGCAACATGCTCTCGCGCGAACCCATCGAAGGCCTGCTTCAATTTTGTCGGACCCATTTCGACATGACGATCATAGACGGCCAACCCTTGGTCAGCAGCCCCGTCATGATTGAATTCGCCAGGGTTGTGGACATGACTCTCCTGGTATGTCGCTATGGATATTCCCGACAGGAAGTCAGCAAACTGGCCATCGATAAACTTCAAAAATTCGGAATAACTTCGATCGGGGCGATTTTGAACGATCGCCAGTTCCCCGTCCCCCAGAAACTCTACAAACTGATGGGATGATGGTGGCGTAACAATGCCGAGGGGGAAAAGGACAATCCTGCATGTGATCGATGCGTTAAATGTCGGCGGCGCCCAGGAACTGCTGGCGCTGCTGGCCGATAAAACACCAAAATCCGCCTACCGAACCCTCGTCTGCGTGATTCAGCCCGATACCGCCATCAAGGCCCGAATCGAATCGAAAGGGGCGCCTGTCTATTGCTTCAACAGGCCCAGGCCCAGTATTTATAATCCCCTCGCTTTTATTCTCTATTTTTATAGAAACCTCAGGGACGTCCTCTGTCTTTGCCGACGGCATAAAGTGGATGTGGTGCATTGCCACCTGTCGGACGCGGAATTCGTCGGCATTCTGGCGGGATGGCTGTACCGAGCAGACCGGGTGATTTCCACCGTGCATTATCCGGCGTTGCTGCCGGAGCGAAAGACCGGCGATTGGCGAAATTATCTCCGAATAAGCGCAACCCGGGTGCTTTATCATCTGACGGATACGGTTGTCGCGGTCTCCGCTGATGTGGCGGAACAACTGAAGGAAGTCCTTCATCTGGCGCCTGAAAAAATCAGGATCATCATCAACGGGATTGACGTCGAGGCAATTCACGGTACGCTGCCCAAACCACAATGGCTGCCGTCCCTTTACGCCTCGCCGGAGCAGCGACTGGTAACCTCCGTCGGACGTCTCATGCCGCCCAAGGGGCATCGCTATCTAGTCGCCGCCATTCCCCATCTGACCCCTCAGTTTGGCAACCTGAAAGTGCTACTGGCCGGGGACGGCGACCTCCGGGAATCGCTTGAGCAAGAGAGTCGGCGCCTGAGGGTTCAGGATGTTGTGTCCTTCCTCGGAAGCCGGGACGATGTGCGGGAGATTCTGGCCTTGACGGAGGTGTTTGTCCTTCCCTCCACCTCTGAAGGAACTTCGATGGCCCTGCTCGAGGCCATGGCGGCCGGGAAACCGATTGTGGCCACCGATATCCCCGGAAACCGCGCCGTCTTAAGGCACGAACACAATTGTCTTCTGGTCCCCCCGGGCAATCCGGAAAAACTGGCCGAAGCCATTGCCTTTTTATTGAACCACCCCTCGATTGCCGCCGATTACGGCAATAATGCCTACCAGGACGTTTACCAGCAGTTCAACATTGAACAGACCGTAACCGGGCTTATGGCCCTTTGGGGATAAATATGACGAGAATCGCGGTAACCGGCGTCCGGGGCGTCCCGGCAACCTGGGGAGGCGTGGAGCATCATTGCGAGAACCTCTACTCGCGTCTGGCAGAAAGGGGATATGATATTACCATCTATGCCCGCAGCTACTATGTTCCCGAGGATGTAAACTTTTATAAAGGGCTGAAGATCAAGCGGCTGCCGACCCTGAATCTTAAATATACAGACGCATTATTGCACACGCTCTTTTCGATTATCCATATCCTTTTTACCAATCCGGACATCGTTCATATTCACGGGATTGGCCCCTGTTTCTTTAGCTGGCTGCCCCGCGTTTTCCGACCGAGGATGAAGGTTTTTTTTACCTGTCACGGACTCGACTGGCAGCGTAAAAAATGGCCCTGGTGGGCATCGAGGCTGATCTACCTGGGCGAGCTCTGCGCCATCCTCTTTGCCCAATGCCGGATTGTGGTTTCCCGGGAACTTCAACAATATTTTGATTCCACGCAGGGAATTAAAACCTGCTATATCCCCAACGGAATTACGCCGATTCCGCCCAAAGAGCCAAACCTGATCAAACAATGGGGCCTGTCGGCCAGAGGGTATTTTCTATGTGTCGGCCGCCTGGTCCCGGAAAAGCGCATGGAAGACGTTATCAAAGCCTATTTATTGAATCCCCGGAGGTACGACCTCGTGATTGTGGGCGACAATGCCGCGGCGGGACAATATATGAACGATTTGCGGAAGCTGGCCAAGAACAACCCCACGGTCATTTTTACGGGCTATCAGTTTGGCGCCGTGCTGGAAGAACTGTTTTCCAATGCCCGGGCCTTTATCACTGCCTCCGAATTGGAGGGGCTGCCGATTACCCTGCTGGAGGCCTTGTCTTATGGCACAATGTGTGTTGCGAGCGACATCGGTCCCCATCGGGAACTGGTGGAAACCCTCCCGGGGCTGACCTTTCCGGTAGGGGATATTACCGCTATTGCAGAGCAGATGAATCAGATTGAAACGATGACCGAAACCCGGTATGATGCATTCAAAGAAAAGGCCATGGCGATGATTTCCGGGCAGTTTAGTTGGGATAGGGCGTGCGACGAGCATGATCGCCTGTACCGAAAGGGCCTGGACCGTTCGGGAATCATCCGATGATGAATCAGGGCAGGGAGATGTTGAAACGAATCGAATTGGCGGCGGACGTTTTTCTGACAGCAATGGTGTTCATTGCCGTGTACGCCATCAAACAAAGCTGGCTGGCCGGTCCCTTCGCAGGACTGACCACGGCCCCCAACTATTACATTTTACTCCTGATGATCATCCTCATCTGGTATGTAACCCTGGATTTTGTAAATATCGACTACCGCTACGGCGCCAAAATGACGTTCCCCCAAGTGATGGAAATATTTAAAGGGGTCACCCTGAGCGTCGCCGTTTTGGTCGTGTGCATGTATATTTTTAAAATCACCGAGGTCAGTCGCCTGCTGATCTTTCTGTTTTATGTCCTGGACCTGATCGTTCTTATTCTCGCCCGCTGGCTGATCGATCGATTTGTCGCTTCAAAACGCCGGGAAGACTATTTCTACCGTCATATCCTCATCCTGGGAAGCCGGACCGCCGCGCAGGAACTCATCCAAATGGTGTGCAATCAAAAGGAAAGCACCATTAAAATCGTCGGTTGCATCGAATTAAACCGGGAGGAGGTCG
This sequence comes from uncultured Actinomycetes bacterium, assembly GCA_947085635.1. Lineage (GTDB taxonomy): Bacteria > Actinomycetota > Thermoleophilia > RBG-16-64-13 > RBG-16-64-13 > JAHJSA01. The sequence continues at coordinate 29,087 of CAMTXC010000032.1, forward strand.
GGAAAATCGTAGCCTGCGAGGTCAAAGTCATCGGGACCCTGGATGATCTGCGGGATATTTTGCTGAACCGGGTCATCGACGAAGTCCTGATCACCATGCCGCTTAATGAAATTAAAAATTCCGAATGGTACCTGTCCTTCATCAACACCTTTGGCATCATCGTCCGCATTATTCCCTACTGGTACATCCGAAAATTCATGACGATCCATGCCTTTCACTCCGTCCGGGTGGAGCAATTTTTGTCCGAACCGGCGCTGATTATCAGCAGGATCCAGAAAAATCAGGACGCCCTGGCCATCAAATCCATCATGGATTACCTTTTGGCCCTCTTCACCCTTGTCGTCACCGCCCCGCTCTTCGTGATTATCCCCTGCCTGATCAAAATTTTTTCTCCCGGTCCTGTTTTTTATAAACAGATACGCAGCGGTCAGGACGGCAGAAAGTTTCCCCTCTTCAAGTTTCGCTCCATGTCCACAGGCGCGGAAGAACAGCAGTACACCCTGATAGAAATGAATGAGGCCGACGGCCCGGCGTTCAAAATAAGAAATGATCCCCGCATTATTCCCTATGTGGGCAAATTCTTACGAAAATTCGGATTGGATGAACTCCCCCAGTTTATCAATGTGATCCGCGGGGAGATGAGCATTGTCGGGCCCCGCCCCCCCACCCCGGCGGAAGTGGAAAAATATGAACTGTGGCAACGCCGGCGCCTCTCCATGAAACCCGGCATCACCTGCATTTGGCAGGTCCAGCCCGGGAGAAACGACATCACCTTCAATCAGTGGATGGATATGGATATGGATTATATCGACCACTGGTCTTTATGGCTGGATGTGAAGTTGATCTTCAAAACCATTCCGGCCATCCTGCTGGGACGCGGCAGATAATCACCACAGGTAGATGGGCTGAAGATGGAAGACTGTTAGGACACTTCAGCCTGAACGCCCGAGTAGTTGAATCAATCCAGTTGGAACTCCTCCTGCCATTCCCTGGTCTCTTCCCATTTCGGCTGGCTCGATTTTTCAAACAGGCAATTGTTAATAACCAGCCAGTCCATCTCGGTTCGCATGAAACACTGATAGGCATCCCGGGGAGAACAGACAATCGGCTCTCCTCGCACATTAAAACTGGTGTTGACCACGAGACCACACCCTGTCCGTTGCTTGAAGGCCTGGATCAGTTTCCAGTAACGTTCATTGGTTTCTTTATGAACCGTTTGAAGCCGGGCGGAAAAGTCAAGGTGGGTCACGGCCGGGATATCGGATCGCAGCCGATAGAGCCTCTCGCGGATATCCACGGGATCGTCCGGAGAAGCGGTTTTTCTGTGTCCATCGTTTACCGGCGCCACCAGCAGCATGTAGGGAGAAGCGGTTTGAAGATCGAAATATTCCCGGGCGTCCTCTGCCAGCACAGATGGCGCAAAAGGCCGGAAACTCTCGCGAAATTTGATTTTAAGGTTCAGTCGTTTTTGCATTTCCGGATTGCGGGGGTCCGCCAGAATGCTGCGGTTTCCCAAGGCCCGCGGCCCCCATTCCATCCTTCCCTGAAACCACCCGATGACGTTTCCCTCCGCCAGCAGTCGGGCGGTATCCGCGCAGAGCAGATCAAAATCCGGGTAGTGCTTGCAGATCGCCTGAAATTTATTTTCCAGGCGATCGATATCCTTTTGTCCATAGTCAGGCCCGAGATATGCGCCTTTCATCCCATCCGAATCTGCAGGGGTTCTTTCCTCTCCTTTCCAGATATGACAGGCGGCAAGGGCGGCCCCCAGCGCGCCGCCGGCGTCGCCGGCCGCAGGCTGTATCCAGATCGCGTTAAATATTCCGGCGTCCTGTATTTTAGCATTGGCCACACAGTTCAGCGCAACGCCGCCGGCCAGGACCAGATGGTTGCTTCCGGTTAAGTGTTTTGCCGTCCGGGAAAGCTTTACGACTACCTCTTCCGTGACCTCCTGGATGGCCAGGGCCAAGTCCATATAGGGCTGCGTCAAATTGCTTTCCGCTTCCCGGCGGGGGATGCCAAAAAGGGCTTCCCATTTATTATCCTTGCACATTCTCAAGCCGGTGGCAAAATCGAAATAGTCAATATTCAGCAATAGAGATCCATCTTCGCGAATATCCACAAGTTCAGCGAGGATGGCATCCTTGAACCGCTTAAATGGGCCTGTATCGCGAATTCCATAAGGCGCAAGGCCCATGAGCTTGTATTCGCCGCTATTGACCTTAAAGCCGCAGTAATAGGTAAAAGCGGAATAGAGCAAGCCAAGGGAATGGGGAAATGTGAGTTCCCGCAAGATTTCGATGGCCTTTTGGCGGCCATATCCGATAGTTGTGGTGGCCCATTCACCGACGCCGTCTATGGTTAGGATGGCCGCCTCAGCAAAGGGGGAGGGATAAAAGGCACTGGCGGCATGGGAGAGGTGGTGTTCCGGAAAAAGGAGCGGAGGTTTATGTTCAAAGGTTTGCCCATGAATGGTTTTCAATTCATTCCATAAGAGGTTCCGCATATACAGTTTTTCTTTGATCCAGATCGGCATGGCCGAAAGGAAGCTTTGAAATCCTTTTGGGGCAAACGCATGATAAGTTTCCAGCAGGCGCTCAAATTTCAAAAACGGTTTATCATAAAACGCGATGGCCGTAAGATCTTCTATACTCAGGCCGGCTTCATTCAGAACATAACGGACGGCATGTGTCGGGAAGGATTGATCGTGTTTCAGGCGGGTGAATCGCTCCTCCTGGGCCGCTGCGATGATATCATTATCGCTGATCAGCGCGGCGGCGCTGTCATGGTAAAAAGCGGATACTCCAAGATAATAGTTCGGCATCTGGTCTCTATAACCTCCCCGCCCGGCGCGGGTACAACGAAGGATGAAAATACGATAGGGCAGTTACAAATAGCCTTGATCCAACAGGTACCTGTACACATACTGTGCATAGACATCCGTTACCCTGTCTCCCGGGTGTCCGTCCGCCGGATTTGCCCATAGTTTCCGATTGGGGATATGACGAAGCTCTTTATGGACAGCCGGATATAAATTAACGTGTTCAATATTGGCATCTTTCAGTAAGGGAATAATTTTCTCAAACCGCTCCTGTAACCAGGGATGGTGGTTTTCCGGGGTCATCACAAAGAGCATCCGGATATTGCGGGTCCGGCCATATGCCGAGATATCCTTCAACAGCGCCTGGTACTGTTGCAGATTCTCTTCCCTATACACTTTGTTCAGCCAGTTTACATAACCATAGCCAAAGAATGTATCAAAAAAGCTGTTGATCAAATCCACAGACAAAGATATCGCGTTGGGGAATATATACCTGCTGACGGGCTGAACGAGGAACCTGTCAATTATACCGCCGGTATAAATGAACCGTACGATGTTGCTTTCGTCCATTACCGGATCGTTTACGACAAAGCCCACGAGCAGCAGGTCGAAATCATAGCGAGCGCCTTCCGACTTCAGAAAACGATATTCGTCAAGCGTGGACCAGCCCGGTTTCCCCCAATTTAAAATTTCCGCCTTAACGCCGTTTTTGTTCAGCAGACGAGCCAATTTATTCGTCCAGATCACCTGATCCTCTACGCCGGCGCCCCAGATAAACGAATCCCCCAAAACTGCGATACGAATTATGCCAGGGGTTTTACGAGGGGAATGCTCCCGATCGTTAAACCCGTAACGATTTAATTTTGATCGTGCATCATGGACTTCATTGATTCGGGCATTTATCATTTTTTGCTCATAGGGAATCCATGTGGGCGCCTCATGTTCCAGGTTTGAAGGAACATATTTCAGGCCGATTTCCACTACCCCGAGGGAAAACAGAATCGAACAAAAAATAAGCGATAAATTCTGCAGGGCGACTTTTTTATAGCGGAGGATCACTAATCCCAGCAGCACCAGAAATATTTCCACCGTGACGAGAAATACCCGTTTTTCAACCTCGGCAAATTTAACCTGTCCCTGAGATAGAAATTGAATCACCCATTCATTTAAAACAATTCCGGCAATAATCAGGGAAACGCCAAGAATTTTATACAAACGGTCCATTGAATAGCCTTGTTTCGAGGGGGACAGTGGTAGGGGCGAATAACTATTCGCCCCTACAATAGCGTTAAAACAGGGTGTAAATGAACGGCGCCAGCGCGGAGCCGCTGGAAAAAACAATCAATCCGCCCAGCAGCAGCATGATCAACATGATCGGGAGCAGCCAGTACTTCTTGCGCACCCGCATAAATCCCCAGAGATCCTTCAGGATATCCATCAATCCTCCCGCGTTGTCGTCTTAATAAGGCCTGTTTAAATCATCGGCGGTAAAAAGATGATTTCGCTCGGCAAAAACAGACGTCACTCCGTTTTTCCATGCCTTTCGCTTCATGGGATCAAAGCCCAACCATCTCCTGATCACACCAACAGGGGTTAACACTCCCCCGAAAATAACGGTAAGGACGACTCGGTTGGCGATGCTTCCCAGGGTAACGGAAAAATAATGCCAAATGAATGCCAGAGGTTTGAGAACTACCGGGACGGTCATTGCCACAAGCAGCGTTCCTGTGGCCAGAAGAACGAAAAATAATTTCCCCGTCCAGTAGGCAATCAGCAGCGAGATAAGGACGAGGACAAGGCCGGTGTCTTTTACAAAAGCCTGCGTGGGGTGAAATTTTGATTTCATGAATTCAAGGGTCCAGTTTTTGAGCGAATAGACTGGTTTCGCCCGATACTCCAGGTTGAGGTTTGTTTTCTCAGTGTTCTAAATCACCCGGGCTTCGCGTGGCGCACCAAGAATTCCCTTTTGGGCGGGTCGCAGTATATGAATGAGTCCCTTGTATGTCAAGGCAATTCGCTGACATAAAGATAACTACTCAGGTTACCCACCGGCCGCCCCTTCAGTTCCGGGTGGATGGCCTCCTCGCAGGAGGTGAAAAAGGCGTCGCCATCGAGATGTTTCGTTTCTCTTCCATAGTTCACCTCTCCGAGCCGACCATGGGAACATCAGCACCCGTCCATGTATAAGCCCTCCTTTAGCCAATCCTAAGGCGAGGGGGGCATGTATCAGAACGTTCGTTCCAGTGCAAAGTATTTTTCCTTTGCGGGCAATCCATCAACCGACGCTGCAAAAGAGTTTGACAGGGAAGTTAAAAGCGGCTAGCGTACAGGCGCTTTCCCATCACGGCCGGGGGTATGCACACCCCCTCGCCCTTCTTAAAGAGGTGTTGTCTGATTGGCAGATTCATAAAATTCTTGGCCACCGGTTCCGGGGCTGGGCTTACGCCGGTGATGCCGGGAACTGCGGGAACCCTGCTAGGAATCCCGTTGTATCTGGTCTTTTCGGTCCTGTCCTGGCCGCTTTGGTTGCTCTCTCTCCTCGCCCTTACGGCCCTGGGGTGTTATGCCGCTCAGGAAGCGGAAAATATCTACCAACAGCATGACTCGCCCCGCATTGTCATCGATGAAATCGTCGGGTTTCAGTGGACTTTGCTCTTTATGCCTCCCACCTTGAGCGGCATACTTTTGGGTTTTATTTTTTTTCGGTTTTTCGATATTGTGAAGGTGTTTCCCGCAAACTGGCTCCAGCGGGAACTGCCCGGCGGCTACGGCATCATGGCAGACGATCTCGCCGCGGCCCTCTATGCCCGTCTTGCCCTTGAGGGGGTAAACTATTTATACGGGTTATGGCCATGAAACGTAACTGCGCTGGTTGTCTGGTTCATCGTTCAAGGTTCCCGGTCATTCCCTGAACTCTGAATCGTGAACCCCTGAACCCTTTAACCTTGAACCTGGGTATTTAAAATGAAACTAGGCATCCTGACAATCGGCAATGAACTGACGAGCGGCCGGACTCCGGATACCAACTCCGCCCTGATTTCCCGGGAGGTGACCACCATGGGCTGGCAGGTAGAGGCCATGATATCTGTCAGCGACCGGGCGGAGGCGATAAAAGACGCGCTGGATTTTCTCCTGCAAAGAACAGACGCGGTAGTGGTCACCGGAGGCCTTGGTCCCACGGCGGATGACATCACCACCGCCTGTATTGCCAAGGCCTTTTCCCTTGAACTGGTCCCCGACGAACAGGCCCTTCTGCACATCAAGGGCCTGTTTGAAAAGTTCAGGCTGAAATGGTCGGACAACAATGCCAAACAGGCCATATTCCCCGCCGGCGCGCAGCCGCTCCGCAATCCCGTCGGCACCGCCTGGGGCTTTTCGCTGCGGGTGGGCGAGAAGTTGATCATAGTCATCCCCGGGGTCCCGCTGGAGGTAAAACGGATGCTCCCGGAAGGGGTGATCCCCCTGTTACGGTCCTCCTTCCCCCAAGAGGCGCCCTGGGTCGAGACCTACACCTTCAAACTTTTCGGTCTCGCGGAGGCCTTGATAGATTCTACCCTGGCCGACGCAGGCTTTGATCGTCTGGGAGTCATGGTGGGATTTTACCCCCATTTCCCGGAAAATCACCTGGTGCTAACCGCCAGGGGGACCTCCACTGAGGAAACGGGAGAAAGGATGGGACAGGCCCGAGAGGAAGTCGAAGCCCGCCTGGCCCGTTACATCTTCGCCCGGGGCGAGGAGACCATCGAGGGGTCCGTGGCCTCGCTGCTGACGGAAAAGGGCTTGACCCTGGCGCTGGCCGAATCCTGTACGGGGGGCTTGATCGCCGATCGTCTCACCAATATCCCCGGCAGCTCCGTTTTCTTCGACCGGGCGGCCATTGTGTACAGCAATAGAGCAAAGACCGAGATGCTGGGTGTTCCGGAGGAAATCATCCATCGCTTCGGCGCCGTAAGCCCCGAAACGGCCCGGCTGATGGCCCGGGGTGTCCGGCAGACCGGGGGAACCGATATTGGCCTTGCCGTGACGGGGATCGCCGGTCCTGCCGGCGGCACGGCAGAAAAACCTGTGGGTACGGTATTCATCGCCCTGGCAGATCGCATGGGTGCCATTACCCGCAGTTTTGCCTTCCGCTGGGACCGCAGGAGAAACAAAACTATCGCCTCCCAGGCGGCCCTGATGTTGCTGTATGAGTACCTGAAAGGAGAGGCCGGTCATGACGAATGAAAAGATGAGCCGGGTCTTCGCGGCAATCGACCCACCCCCGGAAATTCTCCGGGAAATCGAACGGATCCAGTTTCGCCTGCGGAAACTGATCCATGGCGTCATCCACTGGACGAGACCGGAGGGACTCCATCTGACCCTGAAGTTCTTCGGGAATGTGGCCGCGAGCAGCATGGACGAAATAGGGGAACGACTGGCCTGCTACACCCGGGAGACCGCAAGTCTCAGGCTCCGGGCGACAGGGGTCGGGGTCTTCCCCGATCTCGACCGGCCGAGGGTGATCTGGATTGGCATCGGCGGCGACACCCAACCACTGGAAAAACTGCAACAGCGGATCGAAGACGGATTTACCGCGCTCGGGTTTGCCAAGGAAAATCGCCCCTTCCGTCCCCATCTGACCCTGGGCCGGGTAAAAACCCCCCGGGGCTTGCTCGGGCTCGCGGAAGTGACGGAAAATGATGCCCCCTATCATGCGGGAGAGTTTACCGCCAGCAGTCTTGATCTGATAAAAAGCGACTTGACACCGACGGGCGCCGTCTATACAAGGCTGGCCGACTTCCCTTTTCAAGGGAACAGGCTGAAGGCTGAAGGCGGTTGGGGATAAATCATGCGGCAGATTCACAAAACCTCAGGCCGGGTTGGCCGCTGAGGGGTTTTTATCGCCTTCAGCCCTCAGCCTTCAGCCTAAAAACCTAACAACTTACCGGAGGAATAAATCATGGGAACCGATATGGATAGAGAAAAGGCGGTAGATCTGGCGATTGCCCAGATCGAAAGGCAGTTCGGCAAGGGCGCCATCATGCGTCTGGGCGGGGGGGAAAAAATTCCCGATATTCCGGTCATCTCCACGGGCTCCCTCAGCCTCGACATCGCCCTGGGCACGGGCGGGGTGCCCCGGGGGCGGATCATCGAAATTTTCGGACCCGAATCGGGGGGCAAGACCACCCTCGCCCTCCACATCGTCGCAGAGGCCCAGAAACACAGCGGCCTGGCGGCCTTCATCGACGCGGAACACGCCCTCGATATCGGCTACGCCCGCAATATCGGCGTCAATACGGACGACCTCCTCGTCTCCCAGCCCGACACGGGCGAACAGGCCCTGGAGATCGCCGAGACCCTGGTCCGGAGCGGGGCGCTGGATGTCCTCGTGGTGGACTCCGTGGCGGCCCTCGTGCCCAAATCGGAGATCGAGGGAGAAATGGGCGACGCCCAGATGGGCATGCAGGCCAGGCTGATGTCCCAGGCCCTGCGCAAACTCACCGGCAGTATCAGCAAATCCCGGACCACGGTGATCTTCATCAACCAGATCAGGATGAAGATCGGGGTCTTCTTCGGCAATCCCGAAACCACCACCGGCGGCAACGCCCTGAAATTCTACGCCTCCATGCGCCTCGACATCCGGAAGACCGGCGCCATCAAGCAGGGGCAGGAGGTAATCGGCATGAGGACGAAGGTCAAGGTGGTGAAGAACAAGGTGGCCCCGCCCTTCCGGGAGGCCGAGTTCGACATCATCTTCGGCGAGGGGATTTCCCGCGAGGGCGATGTCCTCGATCTGGCCGCCGATGCGGGAATTGTGGAAAAGAGCGGCGCCTGGTATTCCTACCGGGGAGAACGACTCGGTCAGGGAAGGGACAACACGAGGGTTTTTCTCAAGGAGAACAAGGATCTAATCAGGCAAATCGAGGATGAGGTCAAGGTAAAGCTGCTGAAAAGGTCCCTTCCCCCGGAGGCGGCCTAGGATGCCAGCGGACGATCCTCTCTGCCGCGCCCTCGATCGGGCCTATGCGATCCTGGCCCGGCAGGACCGGAGCGAGCAGGAACTCCGAATCAAATTGAAAGAAAGGGGATTTGAGCCGGAGATAATCGCCGAGGCGCTGGCAAAGCTCAGGTCTTACGGTTATCTCGACGATGGCAGGTACCTGATGAATGCAACCAGGAGGCTCGCCACAACCCGAGGCTGGGGAAACAGAAAAATAGCGGCAACCCTGAAGGGCAAGGGATTTACGAGGGAACAGATCGGCGCCGCCCTGGCGGAGGCCCGCAGCGAAATGGACGAGGTCGGGGCCCTCCGGCAGCTTATCGCCAAGGAAAGAAGAAAGACCCCCGAGTGGGACGAAAAGATCAAACGGCGCCTGTTCCTGCGATTCGTGAGTTGCGGGTTCGCGCCAGCGGAAATACTGAGAATAATGAAAGAGTAGTAACTGCTCAGGTAGGCAGGAGAGGGGCAAAGGCACAGAGGCACAAAGAAATCTGACCGATCCGACTGATCCGACCGATCCGTCGGATTATGTAAACGCGACAGGCGAGAAAACTTTGTGCCTTTCCCCCCATGAACCTGAGTAGTTACAAAGAATACAAGGAGGAGTTCCATAATGACCATGAGCGGGAGTGAAATAAGGGAGAGTTTTCTGAGGTTCTTTGAGGGCAAGGGGCACGCCCGAATCGCCAGCTCATCCCTGATCCCGAAAGACGATCCCACCCTCCTTTTCACCAATTCGGGTATGGTGCAATTCAAGAACCTTTTTTTGGGCAAGGAAGACCGGGGTTACAAGCGGGCCGTCACCTCCCAGAAATGCGTACGGGCCGGGGGGAAACACAACGATCTGGAAAATGTGGGGGTCACGGCCCGACATCATACCTTTTTCGAAATGCTGGGCAATTTTTCCTTCGGCGATTATTTTAAAGAAGAGGCGATTGGCTGGTCCTGGGAGTATTTGACGGAGGTCGCGAAACTCCCGAAAGATAAGCTCTGGGTGACCGTCTATAAAGACGACGAAGAGGCCTTCCAAATCTGGCATGAAAAGATGGGAATCCCCGCGGAACGGATCATCCGGATGGGGGAAGAGAGCAACTTCTGGATGATGGGTGACAGCGGTCCCTGCGGCCCCTGTTCGGAGATTCTCTTCGATCAGGGGGAAGAGCTGAGTTGTGGTCGGGAGGGCTGCGCGGCCGGTTGCGACTGCGACCGATATCTGGAGATCTGGAACCTGGTATTTACCCAATTCGACCGGGACCAAAGCGGTAAAATGACCCCGCTGCCCAACCCCAACATCGACACGGGCATGGGGCTGGAGAGGCTGGCCGCCGTAATGCAGGGGGCGAAAAGCAATTACGATGGCGATCTATTCCGGCCGATCATTGACCGCATAACCTCCCTCGCTGGTAAAACCTACGGGAAAAACGAGGAGGACGATATCTCCATCCGGGTGATCGCCGACCACGGGCGGGCGATCACCTTTCTCATCGGCGACGGGGTCATGCCCAGTAACGATGGGAGGGGCTACGTCCTCAGAAGGATCCTCCGGCGGGCGGCCAGGCACGGAAAGCTCCTGGGGATGACCAAACCCTTTCTCCATGAAGTAGCCCATCGGGTGATCGAGATCATGGCGGAGACCTACCCGGACCTTATTCACAAGGCGGCCTTCATCGAGAAGGTGATCCAGAACGAGGAGCAGCGCTTCCGGGAGACCCTGGAGGGTGGCCTTGCCATCCTCCAGGAACAGATACAGCTTCTCTGCGCCCTGGGGGAAAAAACGATCCCCGGCGAGGTGGTTTTCAAACTCTACGATACCTTCGGCTTCCCCGTGGACCTCACTGAGGACATCGTCCGGAAAGACGGGTTCCTGCTTGATATGGACGGTTTTCGCCAGGCCATGACGGGCCAGCGGGAAAAATCCCGGGAATCCTGGCGGGGAAGTGGTGAGGCCGCCATTGCCGCACATTACCAGTATCTCGTCCAGGCGGGCATCCGCACCACTTTCCAGGGCTATGAGGGTATAACGAGCGGAACTTCCCGGGTAAGCGCCCTCATGAAGGACGGCCTGCTGGTGGGGGAGTTGAACGCGGGAGAAACCGGCGAGATATTCCTCGGAAGCACCCCTTTTTACGGGGAAGTGGGCGGGCAATGCGGCGATTGCGGGATCATGACGGGAGAGGATTGCCTTATCCGGATACAGGATGCCAAAAGACCTCTGGAGGAACTCATCTCCCATGTGGGCCGCGTGGAAAGGGGAACCATCCGGGTGGGCGATGCCTTGAATCTTGAGGTAGAAGAGGAGCGGCGGCGGGCGATCGAGGCCAACCATTCGGCCACCCATCTCCTCCATGCCGCCCTGAAGTCGCTCTTGGGGGATCATGTGAAACAGTCGGGTTCTCTGGTCACGGCCCTGCGGCTCCGGTTCGACTTTTCCCATTTTTCCCGTATCGAGGAAGAATATCTGGCAGCGGTGGAAGACCAGGTGAATCGCGTCATCCGGCAGAACCTCGCCGTGGACAGCGCGGTCATGCCCATCGAGCAGGCGATAAAAACGGGGGCGACGGTGGTTTTCGACGAGAAATACGGCGATAACGTACGACTCGTGCAAATGGGGCCGGCCAGCCTGGAACTCTGCGGCGGCACCCATGTAAAAAGGACCGGCGATATCGGCATCATCAAGATCCTCCATGAATCGGCCATTGCGGCGGGCGTAAGGCGGATCGAGGCCCTCACCGGTCAGGCGGCCTTGGATCACCTCCGGGCGACAGATAATGAGTTGAAGCGGGCGGCGGGACTCCTCAAGGCCCTTCCCGCCGAACTGTCCGAGCGGGTCGCGAAGCAGCTTCGCCAGCAGAAAGACCTCGAACGGGAGCTGGAACAGCTCAAGGGAAAACTGGCGGCCAGGGACTCGGCCGAGCTGATCAACCAGGCGAGAAACATCAACGGCGTCCGGGTCCTTTCGGTCCGCGTAGAAGTCCGGGATGTCAAGGAGATGCGGGATTTCGGCGACAAGCTAAGAGACCGGCTTAAAAGCGGGATTATCCTCCTGGGCAGCGCCCATGATGGCAAGGCCAACCTGCTCTGTCTCGTGACCAAAGATCTGACCAGCCGCTATCATGCCGGCCAGCTGATCCGGGAAATAGCGCCCCTTGTAGGCGGCAGCGGCGGCGGGAGGGATGAACTGGCCCAGGCCGGCGGCGCCAATCCCCAGGGACTGGACGCCGCCCTGGGAAAACTCTATGAGCTGATTCAGTAACTGCCCGGGGCAGGAGAATATTGCCGGAAGGCATAGGGAACGAAGGGGACCCCGCCCCATTTCGTTTTGAAAAAGGTAACACCGGGGTTAATGCCCAAGCCCAAATTGATTTTGCTTTTCTTTTCAGTAAGGGCCTGGTTGATGATTTCCGCAAGGAGCAGGTCCGAGGCGCCGGGGACAGGACGCTCCCTGGCGGTGAAGTTAAAGAGATACATGGCCCAGTCTTTTGCCCCGAATTCCGCCACATCAAAGGCGATCAGCTCTCCCGCCCTGTTTCTCGCCTCAAAGATCGCGGCGGTGGGCACGGAATAAAGATAGTCCGGAATTTTCTGGAAGATCCAGTCTGTAGCCTCGTCCAGAGGGCGGGACTTCAGGAATTCCTCTACAAGTTGCCGATGCTCCGCGCCAAAGCCTCGCACCCTCTTCACCCTGAGCTCCTCCCCCGCGCGGTTGATCATGTTCCTGGTTTTTTGCGGAATAGACAGGTTTAAAAGGTCAAGCTGGTAATAAGCGTCGGAAGACCCCTGAGACCCTGCTGTCAGATCGGGCGGGATGGCCGGGGCGATCAGAGCAATCTCCCGGGGAGAAAATTGCCGAATTGCCTCCTCAAGAACTGCTCCCATCCTTATCCAGGTGATTCGGGATCTTCCGGGGGATAAAGTTCAAGTTCACATTGCTGTCGCTCTCCTCGCCCGGATAGACGTCAAGTTGCTTGTTAAGCTGCCGGATCGCCTCGGGGGAAAGGGCGTCATAGAGGGATCTCATCCCTTCTGCCTGCCGGCCGTGGGCCACCACCCGGGCCATGCTTTCCTGATCGAGAGGGCCTTCAAAAAGGATCGTTTCCGCCCGCTTGATCAGTCTGGTCAGGGCTTTCTCAAAACTGTAGGGAGAAAAGTGGGCCGTACCCACCAGCAGGGAGGACCGGCTGTTGGCGGCGGCGTGAAAATGCCTTAAATCTGGCGGTTTGAAAATGTAGGTCTCAATCGAGGATTGAAGTAGGCGCCGGAATCATTTTTCAGGTTTCAGCGGCTGCCTGATACCAAGGTATTATGTCTCGATTATATCCTTCATCCGATAGCTGTCGCCCTCGATAACCACGGTTTCGGTGTGGTGAAGGAGGCGATCCAGCAGCGCAGAAGTGAGGGTGGCGTCGTTATTGAAGATTTCGGGCCAGTTCTTGAAGACCCTGTTGGTAGTTATGATCAGCGAGCCTTTTTCATAACGGTGACTAATGATCTGAAAGAGTAAATCAGCGCCGGTTTTATCGATGGGCAGATATCCCAGCTCGTCGCAAACAATCAGATCCGGCTTGAGATATTTATTCAGCTCTTGTTTCAGCCGACCGGCAGCTTTGGCAGCGGTCAGGTTATTAATTGCCTCCACGGCTGTGGAGAAGAGAACCGAGTATCCTTGGAGGCACGCCTCATATCCGAGTGCGGCGGCGAGGTGTGTTTTCCCAAGCCCCACACCGCTAATGAAAATCACATTGCTTTTGTCTTCGATCCATCTGAGTCTGAACAGGTTTCGCACCTGTTGCTGGTTGATTTTCTTAGGCCAGCTCCAGTTAAACTGCTCCAGGGTTTTGATTTGGGGGAAACGGGCCTGGCATATTCGTCGCTCTATGGCGCGGTCACGGCGCTGATGGGTTTGTGCCTGGATAAGTTCAGTCAGATAATAGACGTGGTTCCATTGTTTTTCAGCCGCCTGTTTTGCCATTGATTCGTAATTTTCACGGATAAAATGCAGTTTCAGATAGCTGAGGTTTTGATCAAGTTCCGGGGGTTGTGAGCCTGTTCTGGTCATGGCGTGCCTCCATCGTGATTTTTTAAAGCCTTGCTGTAAACTTCCATATCCGGCTGATCGATCTCAAGCTCCAGGAGATCCTGCCTGCGGGTAAGGATCAATGCGCCGGGGTCGGGCAGTTTCCTGGCCCGCTGTTCCAAGAGATTGGCGATGTACTCACATGAAAATGCCTGGAGGACGAATGCATCCTCAATAGCCCTTGCGACCGGATCAACGCCGTAGATTTCGCTTAAAGCGACGATCTTTATGATGTGATGATGAGGATTCATGCGGCGCTGCTCAAGCTGCTGGTAATATGCCTGGGCCTTTGGAGAAAGCATCAGAAAGCGCATGAAGTTTTTTTGATCTCTGGCTTTTTTACGCTGGGCGATCAGCTCTTTGGGATGATCCGGGTTTTCAATATCCTGACGGCGCTCATAACTGCGGGCATGACGGGTGATCAGTTTTTCTTGATGATAAATGCAGAGCCGGTCGGGGTAGGTTTTTAAGGTAAGCCTTTGGCCTGCATACTCAGCCGGTACAGAATAGCGGTTGGTATCCAGGGTGATTCGAAACTGTTTGCAGGCTCTTACCTGGGATATGGTTGCGACATCATAGGGGAACGCGGGAAGCTGGATCAAACTGCCCTGTTCTTCGCTAAACATTTCAACGGGTTTTCTGCCGGTTTC
>CAMTXC010000033.1:0-23100 GCA_947085635.1 uncultured Actinomycetes bacterium
CCGCGGTGGTGTCGGTAGTGCCCGCCGCCGTCGTCGTGGTTGTCGTCTCACCGCACGCGGCAGTGAAGAGAGCCACGGCCAAGACCAGCACCATGACTACGATCCAACGACCCTTCATGAACGTACCCCCGTCTTCGAATGGTGTTGTGGAGCCCTGATTCGTGGACAGCGCCTAACGCTCCCGTGCTTTCAGGGATCCACTGGGAGGCCCGCGACCCTAAATGGCCGCGATCGCAGCCTCATGACCGCCCCAGTCTACTCGAACTCCGGGCGGCTGTACAGAGCATCGCTGAACGGCGGTCAGACCACCCACCGCTCGACCACTGGCCACCTCAGCGCACCACCAGGTTGACCAGTTTGCCGGGCACCACGATCTCCTTCACCAGCGACATCCCGTCCAGGTGTTTGGCCACGCCCGGCACCTGCTTCGCGGCCGCTAGGACTTCTTCACGGGTGGCGTCGGTCGGCACTGTGACGCGGTCGCGCACCTTGCCGTTCACCTGCACGGCCAGCTCGACCGTTTCGTGGGCGAGGAAGCGGGGATCGGCTACGGGCCACGGTTCGTCCCAGACACGCTCGCGGCCCATCATCTCCCACAGCTCCGCCCCCAAGTGGGGAGCGAACGGCTCCAACAGCCGCACAAGAGTCTCCGTCGCGATCGCCAGGACAGCCTCCTCATCCTGGGTGCGGCCGGAATCCTCCCCCGACCCTCGAAACGCCGTGATCTCGTTGTTCAATTCCATGATGGCCGCGAGGGCGGTGTTGAAATGGAAGCGCTCCGCAATATCCCCAGTGACCTTCTCGATCACCTGGTTCGTCTTGACCACGAGGCTCCGCATGTGCGGGGTGAGGGCGGCCTCGTCGGGGAGCGTGCGGCGTGCTGCGCCCGCGAACAGGCCCGCGTCGATCGCGTCGGTGAGTTGCCGCCATACGCGGGTGAGGAAGCGAAAGGTGCCTTCGATGCCCTTGTCGTTCCACTCCACATCGCTCTCCCCCGGCCCCATGAACATGATGTAGCTGCGGAGGGAGTCGGCGCCGTAGCGCGCCACGTGCTCGTCGGGGTTCACCACGTTGCCCTTGCTCTTGGACATCTTGGCGCCCTTGTAGTAGATCATGCCCTGCGTGAAGAGGCTGCTGAAGGGCTCCTCAAAGCCCACCAGCCCCAGATCGTAGAGCACCTTCGTGAAGAAGCGCGAGTACATCAGATGGAGGATCGCGTGCTCTACCCCACCGATGTACTGGTCGACCGGCAGCCAGTAGTCCACCGCCGCCCGATCGAACGCGACATCGTCGCGCCACGGTGAAGCGTAGCGCAGGTAGTACCACGAGGAATCCACGAACGTATCCATGGTGTCGGGATCGCGCGTGGCGGGGCCTCCACACGTGGGGCAGGTCGTGTTGATCCAATGCTCGGCGGCTGCCAAGGGCGACTTCCCCTTGGGAGCGTAGTCGCTGATCTCGGGGAGCAGCACCGGGAGCTGTTCCTCAGGCATCGCGATCTCTCCGCACGTCTCGCAGTAGACGATTGGGATGGGGCATCCCCAATAGCGCTGACGCGAGAGCAGCCAATCGCGGAGCTTGTAGTTCACGGCGAAGTCGGCTTTGCCCTGCTCCTTGAGCCACGCGGTGACCGCGCGGATGCCCTCGGTCTTCGGCAGCCCGTCGAACCGCCCGCTGTTGACCAGGAGTCCGTCGCCGGCGTAGGCGGCCGTCAGTTCGCCCACCTCGTTCTTGAATTCAGCAGGGCTCTCGATCACTTCGACGACCGGCAGCCCATACTTCCGCGCGAAGGCGTAGTCACGCTCGTCGTGCCCGGGCACGGCCATGATGGCTCCGGTGCCGTAGTCCATGAGTACGTAGTCGGCTATGTATATGGGGATCAGCGCTCCGTTCACCGGGTTCACCGCGTGACGGCCCGTGAACACCCCGGTCTTCTCCTTCTCGGTGCTGGCTCGGTCGATCGCCGACATCCCCATCGCCGCGACGACGTAGCGTCGCACCTCGGCCTCCTCGACCGAACCACGAACCAACTCCTCCACCAGCGGGTGCTCGGGAGCGAGGATAAAGAAGGTCGCTCCGAACAGGGTGTCGGGACGGGTGGTGAACACCGTGATCTCGTCGCCGCCCTCCCCGGGGGCTTCCGCGACCCCGACGGTAGCGCCGCCCTCTGCGCCTGCGGGCGCCGGCGACTCCTTCGGGGCAATCGTGAAGACCACCTCGGCGCCTTCCGAGCGTCCGATCCAATTGCGTTGCATGGTGATGACCCGTTCGGGCCAGGATTCGAGCTTGTCGAAATCGGCGAGCAGACGCTCGGCGTAGTCGGTGATGCGGAAGAACCACTGGCGCAACTTTTTCGCCTCGACGGCGGAGTCGCAACGCTCGCACGCGCCCTGGATCACCTGCTCGTTGGCCAGCACCGTCTGGCACGACGGGCACCAGTTCACCGGGGCTTCCTTCTTGTAAGCGAGACCCTTGTTGTAGAACTGGATGAACAGCCATTGGGTCCACTTGTAGTAGTCAGGTCGGCAGGTCGCCAGCTCGCGGCTCCAGTCGATGGCCACCCCCAACCTGCGGAGCTGCCGGTTGATGGTGGAGATCGCCCGCTCCGTGAACGCGGCAGGATGCTCACCGGTCTGGATCGCCACGTTCTCGGAGTTGAGACCAAACGCGTCGTACCCCATCGGGTGCAGCACCCTCTGGCCTTGATGGCGGCGGTAGCGGGCGACGACGTCACCCATGGTGTAGTTCTTCACGTGCCCCATGTGCGCACTGCCCGAAGGATACGGGAACATCTCGAGCACGTAGGTGGAGCCGGGTCCATCGCCCGAGGCGATCTCTTCCGCAGTGGGGTTCGGCGCGAAGAAGGTCTCTTCGCGCTCCCAGACCTCCTGCCACTTCGTCTCGATGCGCTCCGGGTCGTACGCTGCCGCCATGGGGTGGGATTCCTTTCGCCGAACCGATACCCGATATCGCGACGCCCGTGACTCAACGCCGCCTGCCCGGCATTCCGACCGTCGCCGGGGCTTCGGATGACTATTCTAACCCGTGGAGGAGTTGGAGGACGCACCGAGAAGTCAGGCAGCGATGCACCACCCCCGACATATCCTCCCGACGGCGACGCTCGTCGCGTCGCTCCTCGTCGCGTGGCTCTCGCTCGCGACGGCCGTCGCCGGCTGTGCCGCCGAGTCGGTTCCTCGCGAGCGGGTGGGAGCCTCCATCGATCCCAACGCGCTTGAGTTCCCCGAGGTCGACCCGATCTACGTGCAGTCTCTGAGGGAAGTCGTCGACCGCTTCCTCGCGCACAAGAGAGACGGCGAGTGGTCGAACGCGTACGACCTTCTGGACGCCGCCAGCAAGGAGGTCGAATCGCCCGACGACTACGTGGCGAGGCACGAGTCACCCTCGGTTGTCACCCTGCTCGACTACACGGTCAAGGGGGTTATGTTCGTGCCGAAGCATGAAGACCTCGGGGTAGCCAAGGTCGAACTGCGGGTTCTCAATCGGAAATCTGAAGAGACCTGGGTGGAGCACCTGTGGGTGGTGCGGGAGGGAGAAGCGTGGTTCGTGAGCCCGAAACTATTGAGATGAGCGGCCGTGCTTCGGCGATCTCGACCCCGGAGACGCGGTCGTCCCGCGGCGGGACGCACGGGGAGTTTTGAGCAGTGGACCCGCTAGACCTGATACTCCGCGTGGTCCTCGCGGCGGCCCTCGGGGGCGCCATCGGCCTGGAGCGCGAGCTGCGCGACCGAGCGGCGGGCTTCCGCACGCATATCCTCGTGGCGGTCGGCGCCGCCGCCTTCTCCATCGCCTCCGTGCACGGCTTCGACTCGCTCGTCGGTGAAACCGCCGCCACGAACGTTCGCATCGACCCCGGGCGCATCGCGGCGCAGGTCGTCAGCGGAATAGGCTTCCTCGGTGCGGGCGCGATCATACGTCACGGCGTCTCCGTAAGAGGTCTCACGACCGCGGCGAGTCTGTGGGCTGCCGCGGCGGTCGGGCTCACGGCCGGGCTGGGCATGTTCCTACTCTCCGCCGTGACCACGGTCACCGTCGTCGCCAGTCTCTACGCGCTCCGCTTCGTGGAGGGCCGACTCATCTACCCGAAGGTGCGCGACCTCGTCGATCTGCGGGTCACCTTCAAGGGGAAGGGGTTCGGACCCCTCACCAGCCTCGTCGACGTGCTCGACCAGAACCGGATCGCCGTGCAACACATGACCGTCCAAGAAGGAGAGACCGAAGCCAACTCCATCCGCCTCATCCTGGCGCTCCCCCGAGGCTCCACCTCGGCCTCGGTGCTGCGGTTGCTCGACGGGATCACCGAGATCGAGTCTGTAACGCTGGGTTAGCGACCCGCACCCGATTCCGCCGCGATGGTCTGCCGGCGACCCCCGCCCGGCCAACGGTCGCGCTTACGTGACGGCGCCTCCCCGCCCGGCCCCGTCACGCGCCCGGCGAAGCTCCCCGGCGAGGCCCTTGATCTCGTCGCGCAGAGTGGCGGCGTATTCGAAGCGCAGCTCCTCCGCGGCCAAGAACATCTCCTCCTCCAGAGACACGATGAGGCGCTCGATCTCTTCCGGAGCCATGTCGGCGCCGCTCGCCCCCGCCCTCCTCTTCTCCTTGTAGGGCACCTCACTCAGACCGAGGAGTTGGGTGATGTCCGAGATGCCTTTGACGATCGTCTGCGGAACCACGCCGTGAGTCTCGTTGAACGCCTCCTGCGCCGCCCTGCGGCGGTCGGTCTCGCTCAGAGCGCGTTCCATCGCGTTCGTGACCTTGTCGGCGTACATGATCACGCGGCCATCGAGGTTCCGAGCGGCCCGCCCGATTGTCTGGATCAGGGCGGTCTCGCCCCGCAGGAAGCCCTCCTTGTCGGCGTCGAGGATCGCCACCAGGGTGACCTCGGGTAGGTCGAGACCCTCCCGCAGCAGGTTGATGCCCACAAGCACGTCGAACTCGCCGAGCCTCAGGTCGCGCACGATCTGGATGCGCTCCAGCGTGTCGATCTCCGAGTGCATGTATCTCACGCGGAACCCCATCTCGAGCAGGTAGTCGGTGAGGTCTTCCGACATCTTCTTGGTGAGGGTAGTCACAAGCGAACGCTCTCCACGATCGGCGCGCGACCGCACCTCGTTCATGAGATCGTCGATCTGATTGCGCGTCGGTCGCACCTCTACCATCGGGTCCACCAGCCCGGTGGGACGCACCAGTTGCTCCACCACTTGGTCCGACACCGAGATCTCCCACTCCGCGGGCGTCGCGGATACGAACACCACCTGCTTGACGCGCTCCTGGAACTCCTCGAAGCGCAGAGGACGGTTGTCGAGAGCCGAGGGAAGACGGAAGCCGTTGTCCACGAGAGCGGTCTTGCGGCTACGGTCGCCGTGATACATGCCCCGCAGCTGTGGCACCGTGTTGTGCGATTCGTCGATGAACACGAGGAAGTCGTCTGAGAAGTAGTCGAGCAGGGTGTGCGGCGGTGTGCCCGGCTCCCTGCCGTCGAGGATGCGCGAGTAGTTCTCGATGCCCGAGCAGTACCCCACCTCGCGCAACATCTCCATATCGTAGCGAGTGCGCTGTCTCAGCCGGAACGCTTCGAGCTGCTTCCCCTTGGACTCGAGTTCGCCGATCTGCGCCTCGAGCTCTTCGCCGATCTCCCGCACGGCACGCTCGACGGCGCCCTCGGCAGTGACGAAATGAGTGGCCGGGTATACCGCGACCGCAGGAAGCCGACCGACCACGTTCTGCGTGAGGGGGTCCACCCGCACGATCTCCTCGATCTCGTCACCGAAGAGACGAACGCGCACGGCCAGATCTTCGTAGGAGGGCCAGACCTCGAAACTGTCGCCCCGCACCCGGAACTTCCCCCGCGTGAACCCCACGTCGTTCCGCTCAAACTGGATCGCGACGAGCTTGGCGAACACCTCACTCCGGTCGATCTCGGCACCCTCGCGCAGCAGCACCACCTGCCGGAGGTACTCTTCGGGCGATCCCAGCCCGTAGATGCACGACACGGAGGCCACGATCACCACGTCGTCGCGCATCAGGAGGTTGCTCGTAGCCGAGTGCCGCAGGCGGTCGATCTCCTCGTTGATGTGGGAGTCCTTCTCGATGTAGGTGTCGGTGGCGGCGATGTAGGCTTCCGGCTGGTAGTAGTCGTAGTACGAGACGAAGTACTCCACCGCATTCTCGGGAAGGAACTCGCGGAACTCATTACAGAGCTGAGCCGCGAGGGTCTTGTTGTGGGCGATCACGAGCGCGGGCCGACCGGCCTTGGCGATCACGTTGGCCATGGTGAAGGTCTTGCCCGAGCCGGTCACTCCGAGCAGGGTCTGGAAACGGTCGCCACGCTCGACTCCGGCCAGGAGGCGGTCGATCGCCTCCGGTTGGTCGCCGCGGGGAGCATAGTCGGCCCTCAAGTGGAAGCCGCTCACGCCGGGCCCAATCGAGATCGTGGGGCCGTCACGGTGTGGGCCTGAAGGCCTCAGGGTGAGCCTCGAGGTAGATCAGCCGAAGCTTCTCGACCCGCTCCACGAAACCGCGCGTCTCCGGGAAGGGGATGTCCTTCGGATCGAGGGACGCTCTCTCTCCCGAGACCCCGTGGGCCAGCCACTCCGCGACGGTGCCTTGGCCGGCGTTGTAGGCGGCGAGCGCCGCGCATACATCACCCTCGAACAACTCGAGCAAGAACGCCAGGTAGTAGGTGCCGAGCTCGATGTTCGCATCGGGATCCGTCAGGGTGTCCACGGCGCCACCCGCCCAGTCGTCTCTGCCCTCGATCCACTCGGCGGTCGAGGGCATCAGCTGCATCAGGCCCACCGCCCCGGCCGCCGAAAGCGCCTCTGCGTCGTACCCGCTCTCTGCCTTGACCACTGCCGCCACCAGATACGGGTCGACCCCATGGCGCCCTGAAGCCTCGCGTATCGCCTCTCGATACTCGATTGGATAGAGTCGGCTTTGGACGCTCCTCAAGTCAAAGCCGCCCGGAGTGGCTATCTGGCCGGCCAGGAACACTAGAAGGACGGTGACGACAAGCACCGTGAACGCCAGTGGAGCCCCGGACAACGCCGCGGGGCGCGCACGGTAGCGAGCCGGAGACGCCACCGCGCGCGGAAGGGCACGTGACCGTGCCGAACGTGCCTCAAGCCTGCCGCGCTCTCGACCGCGCCCCCAGGGACCGCGGGACCGCCGGACACTCATGACCGCCGACTTATTCACCCCCCAACACCCGCCAGAGTTCCCCCGATGCCACTTGTTTCGCCGCCGCGTACACCTTAGACACGAACCCGGCCAGGTCGTCCACGGTGCCGTCGTTGGTGTAGGCGAAGTCGGCGCCGGCGACGCGCGCCTCTTCCCCCGCCAATCTGGCGTCTAGGAAATCGAACGCCTCGGCACCCACCCGGCTCGATGCCCGCTTCCGCCGAAGTTCCCGTGGCGCCTCCAGGGTTGCGACTAGATCGAAACGGCCCTGCAGTCCCGATTCGAACAAGAGGGGCACCTCGCACACGCTCACGTCACCGGGGGCGCCCCCGGTGAGGAAGTCCTGGATATCCATCGCCACGCGCGGGTGAACGAGCGACTCGAGCGCGAGGAGCTCCTTCTCGTTGCCCATGACCAGCCTGCCGAGAGCCGCCCGATCGACCTTCCCACGGGCACCGATCACCTCAGCGCCGAACCGCGCGTGCAGAGCCATCTGGATCTCAGCCCGCTCGTAGAGCCGGTGGACGATCGCGTCGGACGAGATGGTCTGCGCGCCCAAAGCGGCGAACATCTCGAGTGCGAGACTCTTTCCCGAGGCCACACCGCCGGTGAGACCGACGGCAGCGCGACCATCCGGGTTCGATCGGCGTTCAGCGGCGCGCTGTGTGCCGGCTACGATATGTGTGCGGGTTGTGATATTTGTGCCGGTGGAAGCCATGCTCCTATTGTACCGCCCGGCTCGGCGGGACGACGCGCCCCGACGGCCGTCATGCCAGGGTGCGGGCCCGCCGGGGCTCCAAGGCACGAAGAAAGGGGCGCCCGAGGGCGCCCCTTCGATAATCACGATCTCAGCTGCGGATGCTAGCGTTCGAACACCTCGTCGGAGAGGCCGAGGCTGGTCGCGTCGACTTCCGGCTCGCTGTCTACGGCGACTTCCGGCTCGCTCTCTTCTGCGACTTCCAGCTCGGTCGTGGCGGCGACAACCGCTTCGCCCGCTTCGACTGCTTCCGCCGCGCTCTCCTCGGCGACTTCCGCCTCAGCCTCGGCGTCATTCGCCGGGGCTTCGCCGTCGGCATCGGCCGCGATCAGATCGGAATCAACGGCGACCTCTTCGACGGCGCCACCTTCAACGACTCCACCTTCAACGACGCCACTTTCGACCGCGCCTTCTTCGGCTGCGGCCTCCTCAGCTGCCTCGAGCTCCTGGGCCATCGCATCCTCGTGGATGCGATACTCCGGCTCGAGACGCTTGAGCGAAAGCGAGAGCCGACGACGATCGGGGTCGATCTCGATGATCTTGACGTTCACTTCCATGCCGTTGCGCAGCACCTCGGAGGGATCCTCGACGTGATGCTGGGCAAGCTCCGAGATGTGGATCAGGCCCTCTACGCCCTCCTCGATCTCGACGAAAGCGCCGAATGACACGAGCTTGGTGACCTTGCCGTGTACGATCTCGTTCACCTGACGGTTCTCGAAGACCTCCTGCCACGGATCCTTCTGGGTCTGCTTGAGGCCCAGCGAGATGCGCTGGCGGTCGCGGTCGATGTCGAGCACCTTCACGGTGACTTCCTGCGCGACCGTGAGCACCTCAGACGGGTGGTTCACGTGGCTCCAGGAGAGCTCGGAGATATGGACGAGACCGTCGATGCCGTTCAGATCGACGAAGGCGCCGAAGTCAACGATGTTGGAGATGGTGCCGGTGACGAAATCTCCGACGTTCATGCGGTCAAGGATCTGCTCACGGACCCCGCGACGCTCTTCCTCGAGCACGGCGCGCCGGCTGAGCACGACGTTGTTGCGGAAGCGGTTCAACTCGATGACGCGGCATATGAGCGTCTGACCGAGGAACTCGTCGAGATCGGCCACTCGCCGTATGTCGACCAGTGAGGCGGGCAGGAAACCGCGCACGCCGAGGTCTATGATGAGGCCGCCCTTGACCACTTCGATGACCGTACCCTCGACCGGTGTGTGCTCCTCGGCCGCCTTCTCGATGCGTTGCCAGGCACGCTCGAACCGTGCGCGTTTCTTCGACAGTATGAGTCGGCCGTCGGCGTCCTCTTTGGTCAAGACAAGCGCGTCGATCACATCACCGACGGACACCTCGTCGCTCGGATCCACCGATTTCTTGATGGAGAGCTCGTTGACGGGCACGACCCCTTCGCTCTTGTAGCCGATGTCGACCAGGACCTCGTCCTTGTCGACACGGACCACCGTGCCGGTCACTATGTCACCCTCCTCGAAGGTGACCATCGTGGCGTCGTAGTTGGGGACCATCACCCCATCGACCTCGATCATGAGGTCATGGCCGCCCTGAAGGGTCTCGGGGCTGTCGTCGGTCAGTTGGTCAGGCATCGTAGTTGTTTTCCTCCTCGCAGAAAAAAGGCACGCGCTACCAGCCGCTTCACAGTGCGCTAGCGGCTAGTATACCTAGGGGGAAGGCAATTGCAACAAACCACGCTTTGCGGGCCGCGCGGGCACTTTTCGGCCTCGGTGGCATCGCTGCCTACTTGGCCGAGAGCCAGTCTTCGCCGACGCCGATATCCACGACGAGCGGGGGATCCATCTCAAAGGCGGCGGTCATCTCCTCGGCCGCGATCCGACTCACGTCTTGGGCCTCGTCTCGCCGGCATTCGAAGATGAGTTCGTCGTGCACCTGCAGCACCAGGCGGGTGTGAGGCGACTCCCGCGCAAGACGGGCGCGGCACCGGATCATCGCCACCTTGATGATGTCGGCGGCGGTGCCCTGGATGATCGAGTTCACAGCCAGGCGTTCTCCGAGTTGTCTGGTCTGATGGTCGCCGGAGCGCAGCTCCGGGATGAGACGGCGACGTCCCATCAAGGTTGCCACGAACCCCAGGTTCGTAGCGTCGGCGATGGTGGCATCGATGAAGGCTCGCACCAGCGGCATCCGCTCGAAGTAGCGCGCGATGTAGTCGGCTGCGTCATCACGGGCTATCCCCAACTGCTGCGCAAGACCGAAGGGTGAGATGCCGTACATGATACCGAAGTTGACCGCCTTGGCCCAACGGCGCCGCGTCTGTTCCGGAACCTGCGTGTCGGCTCCGAACACCTCCGCCGCCGTGCGGGCGTGGATGTCTTCCCCGCGCCGAAAAGGCTCCAGCAGGGCGGGCTCGCGAGAGATGTGGGCCATGATGCGCAACTCGATCTGGGAATAGTCGGCCACTACGAGAAGTCCGCCCGCCTCGGCCGTGAAGCACTCTCTGATCCGCGTCCCGAGGTCCGTCCTGATAGGGATGTTCTGAAGATTGGGATCGCTCGACGAGAGGCGGCCGGTCGCGGCCACCGTCTGATGGAACGTCGTATGCAGTCGCCCGGTGGCGGGGTCCACCGCGCTCGGCAGAGTCAGCAGATACGTGGAGAGGAGTTTCGTCAGCTCTCGATACGTCTCGATGAGTTCGATGATCGGGTGCTTCCCGCGAAGCCCCTCCAGCGTGCGCGCGTCCGTCGAGTACCCTGTCTTGATCTTGCGCCCTCGGGGCAACTCGAGCCTGTCGAAAAGGACTCGGGCCAGCTGTTGGGGAGACCCGAGATTGAACTCCTCTCCGGCCTCCTGGTAGATCTCGTCCTCGAGCCCATCAAGCTGGTCTTCCACTTTGGCTGTGATCTCTCCGAGACGGTAGCAGTCGAGATGGATGCCGGCGTTTTCCATGTCGATGAGCACACGGGTGAGAGGCAGTTCCACGTCCTGGAACAGAGTCCACATGCCCAGCGCCTTCAGTTCCCCCTCCTGCCGGCCCGCGAGTTCCAGGACGGCGAGCGCCTCGGCGGCTCCACGGTCTGGGCCTTCCGGCAACGGAGCGAGGCCCGCACCGGCGACAAGGTCGTCCAACCCATACGAGCGCTTCCCGGGAGCCAGCAGATAGGCGCCCACCATCGTGTCGTGGCCGGCCCGGTCGAGAAGCGTGGTGAGCAGACGGTCACCCTTGAGGTCGTGACAGGCAGGTCGACCTCGAGCGAGAAGACCCTTGATGAACCCGGCGACGACCTCGGGTTCGTCCAGCCTCAGCGCGAACGCTCCGGCCGCCGCCCCGCCGTCGCCGGCCGGCTTCTGCGCGAACCACACGCGCGAAGTCCCGGTGGATGCGCCCTCCCGCGCACTCGACGACACCCCGAGAGGCCGGGTCCAGTCGAGAGCCGCTTCAAGGCCGGATGGGAGCACCGCACTCGTCTCAAGCGAGGGATGTGCGGACTCCGGCGCGCCGGCATCAGGATCCGATGCCTCTTCCAAGACCGCCGCCGGCAGCCGGTCGAGCAGCGACACGAACTCGAAACGCCTGAACAGGGTCAGGAGCCTCTCGTGATCGGGCGCCTGCCGGCCCACCTCGGCGACGTGCATGTCGACGGGAACCTCCCGATCGATCACG
Organism: uncultured Actinomycetes bacterium; assembly: GCA_947085635.1. Lineage (GTDB taxonomy): Bacteria > Actinomycetota > Thermoleophilia > RBG-16-64-13 > RBG-16-64-13 > JAHJSA01. Next base: position 11,583 of record CAMTXC010000033.1, read on the forward strand.
GCCAACGCTTTCGACATGCGGGCGATGTCGGCGTGCTGGGCAAGAAGCTCGCGGCGCTTCGGGCCCTTCACCCGATCGATACTCGCGAGCACTTCTTCGAGCGAGCCGAACTCCTGCAGCAGTTGGGCCGCGGTCTTCTCCCCGATCCCGGGGACCCCGGGGATGTTGTCGGAGGTATCACCCTTCAATCCGATCAGGTCTGGGATGAGCAGCGGAGGCACACCGCACTTCTCGGCGACGCCCTCTGGATCGTACACCCGCACCTCGGAGACGCCTTTGGTGTTCGCCATCACCGAGACCCGATCCGTGACCAACTGCAGGGCATCACGGTCGCCGGAGACGATCACCACCCGGCGACCCTCGGCGTCACCCTGGCGCGCCAGCGTCCCGAGGATGTCGTCGGCCTCGTACCCCGGTACGCTCAGGTTGACGAACCCAAGGGCCTCCGCAAGCACATACAAGTGCGGCCACTGCTCGCGGAGCAGGTCGGGCATGGGCTTGCGCTGGGCCTTGTACTCCGCGAACTCCTTGTGGCGGAGGGTCTTCTCCCGTGAATCCCACGCGACGATGACCGCGGAAGGCTCAAACTCAACCAAGACCTTGATCATCATGGAGCAGAACCCATAGAGGGCGTTGGTCGGGAACCCCTCCGAAGTGGCGATGGTGTCGGGCAGGGCGAAGAACGCGCGATACGCCAGGTTGTTGCCGTCGATCAGAAAGAGGGGCTTCCGACCGGTCTCTTCACGGGTGGAGTGCTGCGCATCTGGGTCAGGCGAGGTGGCACGCGCTGGTGTGAGGTGGTCGTCCACCCCCAGATTGTATCCCCCCTGGAGCGGCGGCGCGGCGCGACCGACGGATCAGCGGCTCATCCTGGGTTGGAGGAGCGCGGCCGACCGCCCCCCGGGGCCGACCGCGCTCCGACTCGAGCCCTAAGCTAGACGCCGAGGATGGTGTCCACCTCCGCCGCGTCTAGGTCCATGACGTAGGGGATACCCGACACGGCGGACGCCTCGGGCGTCAAACAGGTGAGATCGTCGCGGCCGAGATGCTCGAGCGAGAACTTGCGCGATCCTGCCATCAACTGGCGCAGCCCCTGAGCCAGACGTTGCGTATACCCGTACACTCCGACAGCCCCATCGGGCACCGGGCCGATGTCCGCGTACTCCTCGTTCAGCAGCAGGCTGGAGGCGAAGATGGCATCTCGCGTATGGCCGTGCTTCAACACGTGCTTGGGAAGATCGGCGTCGTCGATGTGCCGGCCAACGGTGGCGCCGACCATCGCCGCGGTCAGCGGGGCGCGCGCCATGCCCACGAGGCCTACGAACGGGGCGCCCATCGCGATGGCCTTATACATGTGGTCTTCAAGGGAGAACCCACCGGCGATGGCGATAGGCGGCACGTACTCCCCGGCCGCGGCGAGACGCGCCGCATACTGGTAGGTGAGGGAAGCCAGATAGAACGTCGGCACCCCCCACTCGTTCATCATGCGCCACGGGCTCATGCCGGTGCCGCCACCGGCCCCGTCCACCGTGAGCAGATCGAGCTTCGCTTCGGAGGCGAACTTGATCGCGCGAGCGAGGTCCGCCGGCCGGTAGGCGCCGGTCTTCAGGAACACGTAGGAGGCTCCGGCGTCGCGGAGCTGACCGACACGCTCGTGGAAGCCATCGCGGGTGACCATGCCCACCCGGCTGTGGCGCTCGAATTCCTGGAAGGCCCGCCCGAAGCCCACCTCGGCTTCGTGACCCGCCGGGTCGGGCAGCACGAGGTAGCCACGTTCGCGCAGCATGCGCGCCTTCGCCAGGTCGGCGATCTTCACCTCACCGCCGATGTCCTTCGCGCCCTGGCCCCATTTCAACTCGACGGCCTGGACGCCCAGCTCCTTCACCGCGTACTCCAGCACCCCGAGCCGGCTGTCTTCGACGTTCTCCTGCACCACTATGGCCCCACCGCCCCGGGCATACGTGCGGTAGAGCTCCACCCGCCTTCTCAACTCCGGCGCGTCTTCAATGCGCTTTCCCGAGCCGTTCTTGATGACGGCTTCCTCGTCCATGCCCACGACGTTCTCACCGATCGTGAGCATGATCCCCGAGATGGCACAACCGATCGCAAGCCCCTCCCAATGCCTGCGGGCCACGTCGGTGGAACCGAGGCCGGGCACCACTATGGGCAGTTTCAACCGAATCCCGCCGTCCTGCCCCAAGGCGACCGAGAGATCGACGTTGGAGAAGATGGCCTCGTCGGAGTCGGCTGCAACACCGTGCGCGCCGACGGCTGTGCCCATGATGGAGAGGTGCGAGTAATCGACCGGGTAGTCCTTCTGCGCGGCCGAGGTCATGTGCCCGTAGGGCTGCGGATAGAGCATCTCGGCTCCGCGCAGCGCCGACTGCCCGACCTCGCAGTAGCCGGGGCAGTCGTCTTGACAGACAGCGCAGAGCCCGCTCTGAGGGTTGACGTCGCTCAGCCGCGAGCGGGTGCCCGTGGCGCCCGACCGGTTGGTGTACGAGAGATTCATCTGGCCTCCGTTCCTCGAATGACACTCTCACATCGCTGAGTCCTGCCATGCGACGCGTGGTCGGAGGCTTCTAGGACATCGGGCCAACCTTACGTGTTCACGTGCAATGGCCGATTAGCCTCCTGGATGAAGTTTGAGAACGACTCATGCGACATGTGTATAAGAACGCGAAGGCGCGCCCGGGAAACGACACCGTGCGCGCCATTCGACGCTCTTGCTGTGACGACTCTGCCCCAGCCGGTGAGGCGGGGCGCGGGCCGCTGTTCGGTCCTAGTTCCCCTGCCCGCGTGGCGCGGGCATACGCGGGCAGATGGAAATGGGCTATTTTCCTATCAGAGGACGGGCAGGTACCTATCCAACTCGTAGGGAGTCACGACCGCCTTGTATTCATCCCACTCCGCCTGCTTGTTCCTCACGAGATACTCGAACACGTGGTCGCCGAGGGCCTCGCGCATGAGCGAGGAGCCTTTGAACTCCTGGATAGCCTCATGCAGATCGACGGGAAGGGAAGCGATACCCGCAGCTTCCCGCTCATCCTCGGTCATCTCGTAGATGTTGTTGGTGGATTCCGGGGCAAGCTCGTAACCTTCTTCGATACCCTTCAGACCGGCTGCCAGCATGACGGCGAAAGCGAGGTACGGGTTGCAGGCCGGATCCGGGTTGCGCAGCTCGACTCGAGTGGCCGTCTCCTTGCCGGGCTTATACATCGGCACCCGCACCATCGCGGAGCGGTTGCGGCGCGCCCAACAGCAGTAGATGGGGGCCTCGTAGCCGGGAACGAGCCGCTTGTAGGAGTTCACCCACTGATTGGTCACGAGGCACATCTCGCGCGCGTGCTTCAGCAGCCCGGCGATGTACGACTTGCCCGCAGTCGAGAGGTGGTATTCGTCGTTAGCGTCGAAGAAGGCGTTCCTTGGGCCGGTGAACAGCGACTGATGGGTGTGCATACCCGAGCCGTTCTCGCCGAAGATGGGCTTCGGCATGAAGGTGGCGTACATGCCTCGAGCCTGCGCGACCTCCTTCACAGTCAGGCGGTACGTCATGACCTGGTCGGCCATCACGAGAGCTTCTTTGTAGCGCAGATCGATTTCGTGCTGGGACGGAGCCACCTCGTGATGCGAGTACTCGACGTCGATGCCGAGGTCCTGGAGCGCGAGGATGGTGTCGCGGCGGAGGTCCGTAGCCACATCGAGTGGAGTCAGATCGAAGTAGCCCCCCCGATCGAGCACTTCCGTGCCCTTGCTGTCCTTGAAGTAGAAGAACTCCAACTCCGGGCCGAGATACATCGTGTATCCGAGATCCGACGCCTTCTTCAGAGTGCGTTGCAGGATGTGCCGGGGGTCGCCCGGGAACGCGGTGCCGTCGGGACGTTTGATGTCGCAGAACATGCGGGCCGTGCCGCCCGATCCGCGCCGCCAGGGCAACACGACGAAGGTGGACGGATCGGGCATGGCGACCATGTCGGATTCCTGGATGCGGGTGAAACCCTCGATAGACGATCCGTCAAAACCCATGCCCTCATCGAAAGCCGAATCGAGCTGGGGCGGAGTCACCGCGAAGCTCTTCAGGATCCCGAGGACGTCGGTGAACCAGAAGCGCACGAATTTGATGTCCTGGTCGCGTACCACACGTAGGACGTCGTCCTTCGTCATGCCGTTGCTCATGAACTGACCTTCCTGGTGAGTTGTTGGTGAGACCTACCGGAAGGGTACCTGCCATTGGCCAGAGGAACAACACCAAGAGGGCCAACTTTCGACCCAAATCTGTTAGCCATGTGGATAAGTGCTCCGGGAACGGCTGGGACTCACACGATCGGGGCGACGGGGCCGGTGCGGGCGCAACTGGAGCGACCGGGGCTGGAGCGACCACGCTCGGGGGGATCAGTAGGCGTAGAGCTTGCCGTAGGGACGGTGGGTGAAGGGGGCTATCTTGCCGAAAGGCCGCGCAAGCACCTCGGCCGCGGCGAATGCGTGTGCCCGGCAGAAGTCGGTCACGAGCTCTTCGATACGGGCCATATCTTCGGGCGACGGTTCTACCACACTCACCTCTTTGCCGAGCTGATGACCTTCCACAGCGCCTCTCACGTAGATCACGCCGCCGTGCATGCCTGTGCCCACGTACGACCCCACGAGCGGCTCGCTTGAATCGCCGAGCCCGAGCAGGATCATCTCCCCGCCGGCCATGTACTCGCCGAAGAAGTCACGAGCGCGTCCGCCGATCACGACGACCGGGTGCTGCTGCCCAAAGGCCTTCATGTGGATGCCTACCCGGTAACCCACATCGCCGCGCACGTAGACTCGACCACCACGCATGCCGTAGCCGACCACATCGCCTGCGTCGCCGCGCACCACCACCAGCCCGCGGTTCATGGTGTTGGCGATGCCGTCCTGGGCGTTCTCGTCCACGACGACCGTCGGACCGTCCATGAAGGCAGCCAGGTCGTTCCCAGGCACGCCGTTCACCATGATGGTGAGGTGGTCGGCACTGATGCCGGCGCCTATATACCGTTGGCCGTTGACGTTGTCGAGTACCACGGTCGATACCCCCGCCGCCACCTGCTCCCGGATCTGCTCGTTCAAAGTCTTGTAGTAGATGCCCCGAGCGTCGATGCGGGCTGTGACGCCGTCACGGGTCACGGGACCCTTCTCGAGGCCGGGTTGCCCGGCCGTGATGCGGGCCGGCTCGATGCCCGTGGGCCCGCGCCGGGCCGGGCCGGTGGGGACGCTGCGCACTGATTCCGACGACGGGCTCATCGCTCGGCTCCTCTCAGTGGCCGACGCCGGCCGGCTTCACGCCGATGATGTCCATGGTCGTCTGGTCGAGACCGAGCGCGCGCAGGCGCTCTCGGCTGCCACGCAGGCTCTCGATCGCGTTCACGCCGACGGCGCCAAGCACCTCGGCGATCTCGTGACTCCACGCGCGAATCAGGTTGGACACGCGTTCGGCGCCCCACTCCGGATCCAGGCGCCGCGTGAGCTCCGGGCGCTGCGTGGTGATGCCCCACGAGCAACAGCCGGTGTGGCACTTCTGGCACACGTGGCAGCCCATGGCCACCAACAACGCCGTGCCCACGCCGCAGGCGTCGGCGCCGAGCGCGATGGCCTTGACGATGTCGGCGGAGCTTCGGATGCCGCCCGCGGCAACGATGGAAGCGCGGTTGCGGATGCCCTCATCGCGCAGGCGCTGATCGACGACGGCGATAGCGATCTCGATGGGGATGCCCACATGGTCGCGGATGATGGTCGGGGCCGCCCCGGTGCCACCCTTGAACCCGTCGAGGTAGACGATATCGGCGCCGGCGCGTACCACACCGGACGCGATGGCGGCCACGTTGTGCACGCAGGCGATCTTCACCGAGACCGGCTTGTAGCCGGTCGCCTCTTTGATCGCGTAGATCAGCTGCCGCAGGTCTTCGATCGAGTAGATGTCGTGGTGCGGCGCGGGCGAGAGGGCGTCGGTGCCCTGGGGGATCATGCGGGTGGTCGAGACCTGCTCGTCGATCTTCTCGCCGGGTAGGTGACCCCCGATACCGGGCTTGGCACCCTGGCCTATCTTGATCTCCACCGCCGCGCCGGCCTGCAGGTAGTCGGCATGCACGCCGAAACGGCCCGAGGCGCACTGCACGATGATGTGGTCTTGGTAGGGCTCGAGGTCGGCGTGCAATCCGCCTTCACCCGTGTTCATGAACGTGCCGGACTCTTTCGCCGCCATGGCGAGCGCCCGGTGCACGTTAAGCGACACCGACCCGAAGCTCATGCCCCCGAACACGATCGGAGTCTCCAGCATCAGTTGTGGGTCGAGTTCGGTGAGGAGCTTCGGAGACCGCCCGTCGCCGTTCCCCCGCTCCACCTCGATGGAGTCGGGCTTCCGGCCCAGAAACGTGCGCAGTTCCATGGGCTCGCGCAACGGGTCGATCGACGGGTTGGTGACCTGACACGCGTCGAGCAGCAGGTGGTCGAATATGCGCAGGTACGGCTTGTCGGTGCCCATGCCCGTGAGGAGTACGCCGCCGGTCTCGGCCTGCCGCCACACGGCTTTCCGCATGGCCGACGACATGCTGTCGGACTCCTTGTAGGCAAGGGGGTTCTTCTCGATGGTGATCGCATCGGCCGGGCAGAAGGTGACGCACCGATGGCACGCCGCGCACCGGGAATGATCGGGCATGGGGCGATCGTCGGCGTCGAGGTGGTACACATCCCAGCCGCACTGGTGCACGCAGCGCCCGCACTTGATGCACGCCTCACGGTCGATGCGGACGCGGAACTCAGGTCTGACGAAAGTCATCTCGGCCATGAAGGACCCCCTATGCGACCGCGTCGTACGTCGACGAGGTGGCCGGGCTGACGCCCTCTGCGAGCCGAGCGATCACCGGCTCGCCGGCGCGTGGCATCCAGGTGCGGTCGGGTTTCGGGCAGATCTCGCGGATCGCCGACTCTTCGCTGGCGACGTACACCGTCGTGCCCTTACGAGCCGCGGCCAACGGCCGCAGTTTGATGCGGTCGCTGAGGGCCACCATCCCCTCGCCCATGCCCAGGACGACCGCGAACGGGCCGTTGAGCAGAGCGGGCCCGTACACCGTCCGCAGAGCGGTGTACAGCTGCCGGTCGTCCTCCTCCATCAGGTCGATGTCCTTCCAAAACGGACTGGCCAGCGCCTTGCATGCGATCTCGACCGACAGTCCGTGACGGCGCAACAGGAGGTCGAACAGATAGGTGACCACTTCAGTGTCCGTGCGCATGGAGCACTTGTATCCGAACATCTCCAGGTAGCGCTGGTTGATGCCGTAGGAGCTGATCTCGCCGTTGTGCACGATGCTGAAGTCGAGCAGGCAGAAGGGGTGGGCGCCGCCCCACCATCCCGGCGTGTTCGTGGGGAAGCGGCCGTGGCCCGTCCAGGTCCACCCCCGGTACTCGTCGAGCCGGTAGAACTCGCCTATCTCCTCGGGGAACCCGACGCCCTTGAAGGCGCCCATGTTGCGTCCCGACGAGGCGACGAAGGCCCCCTTGATGTGGTTGTTTATGTCCATGACCGAGTGGACCACGTAGTCCTCGGCGCTCAGCTGCGTCTCGGCCAGACGCTGGTCGCTGATCTCGAGGAAATATCGCCAGAGGATAGGCTCGTCTTCGATGCCGCGAACCGACTTCGAGGGGATGGGCTCGTGATGAAGGATCACGAAATGGCGCGCCAAGTAGTATTCGGTGTCGTCCTTGCTCACATCGTCGTTGAAGAGCATGTGGAAGCAGAAGGCGTAGGGGAAGTCGGGATAAATGCCGTAACCCGCGAACCCACCTCCGAGACCGTTACCGCGGTCGTGCATCGAGGACATACTACGCAACGCGAGCTCGCCGCTCATGCGACCGCCCGATTCGTCGCACACGCCCATCAGTCCACAGCCGCCGGCGATGCGTTCCTCGGCTTCGGCCGTGTAGGCGGGCCGCGGGACGAGGTCGCTTGAACGCGAACCCGGCGCGGGCAGCCCCCTGTAGGGGCGCACCGCGCTCCTCCGGTCGGCTTCGCCGAAGCGGTTGAGACCACGGGCGTTCATCGCTGCGACTTCCGCTCGGAGAGCATCTTCTTGAGTTCCTCTCCCCCGGTACGCGGCAGTGGATCCAGCCCCAGCTTGGCCCGGGCGCTCTCCCGCGGCTCGCCCAGCGATCCTGTCGAGAGGAACATGCCGTACGCCGAACGCACCGCAGCCGGCACGCTGTCCCGTTCCACGGAGAGCTCTTTCAGCCTGCGAAACACCTCGGCCATGCCCAGCCGACTGTGGCACCGCTCGTAGCATGTGTAGCACTCGAGGCACTTCCAGAGGTCGGCGCGTTCGATTACTCCGTCGATGTCGCCGGACAGGATCTCTCCGATGATGCCGGTCGGGCTGAAGCCCGATCCCGTCTTGGTGACCGGGCAGTCTTCCTTGCAGGCACGGCAATCGGCGCACTTCTGCAGTTCGGTCACCGTGAAGTAACGCGCGATCTCTCGATGCTGCGCACTCCTCTCTTCCCACTTATTTAGGAACGGCGCGGTGCTCACCCTGTGCATCGACAGACCGATCTCGTCGGGCTCGTGGCCGAGAGCGAGCGCGAACAGCTCCGAGTAGTAGAAGACCGGGGTGCCGGCCGCGGCCTCGGCTCCCCGTAGGAGTGAGGCTTGGTTCAGGTCGAACTGCTGAAGGCAGGAGGGGCACACCACTACCAACGCGTCCACGCCCGCTCCGGCGAGGTCGTCGAGCTTGTTCCGGCAGAGGTCGAGAGCACTGTCGCGCTCGCCGACCCGGTCGAGAGCGCCGCCGCAGCAATCCATCTTGGTCTCGTAATCGACGACGGTCGCTCCGAGTGCACGTACGAGATCCTCGAGTTTCGTGGGGTTGATCGAACTGTCCCAGCGCACCGCCGGGCTCGGTCGCAAGAGGTGGCAGCCGTAGTGCACGGCTAGGCGCATGCCCCATAGGGGCTTCTGTACCTTCTTGGCGATGGCGGCCGGGCCGAGTTCGTCGTACAGCCACTCGGCCAGGTGACTCACCGCGGGGAGCGACACCTCACGCGGGTGAGGCTCGCCTCCCGTGACGATGTCGGCGACACGGTCGGCGAGCCGCCAATCGGCCCGAAGGGTCGCCGACACCGACTTGAACGTCGAGTAGCAGCCGTTGCAGGGAGTGACGATAGAGAGGCCTGCGTCATCGGCCAGGAAGAGGTTCCTCGCAGCCGTGGCGTAGTAGGCCTCTTCGTCCATGGCCTTCATCAGCGTGCCCTCAGGGCAGCACGTGTAGCCTTCCACCGCGACGGGCCGCCCACCGGCAGCGGCGATCGCGATCCTCGTGGACTTCTCTATGAATGGGAAGCGCGCTGGGATGGTGCAACCCCAGAACACCGAGAACGTCTTGGGCATCACTGTCACCTGCGGAGTCTTGCGCCCTCATACCGATCGGCGCGAGCTTGCTGAGCGCCCCCGAAGCCTCTCATCGACTGAGGGTAGGTCAGTCTACCAGCGGAGGCCGCCTTGCATTCATGTACATCTGGCGTGCCGCATGTACATACGGCTTGGCCGTATGTACTAGGTAGCCCGGAGCCTCAGCCGCGCCGGAATCCCGTTGGAGGCGGAGAGGGTGCGTCGAGTGGGTTCGGGGGAAGCCCCGGGCGAGGTGGGCCGTGGTTGTTAGTCTCGTGGCGCCACATCGTTCGGTGCATCGGCATAGAAGATGGAGGCAAGGGTCTGGATGTGGTCCCTCCCCGGCCCCAGCTCGAATTGTCCGCCACCGTACATGGGGATCGACTCCGCCCGGCAGAATTCGATCGCCTCGAGCAACCGGGCGAGTGAGCCGAAGCGAGAGGGTTTGATGTTGATGGCCCCGGGTCGAGAGGCGAGCGCCTGGATATCGGCGATCGAGTGGATGGGCGCATCCCAGCTGAGGCGATCCTGCGCGTCGGCGATGAGCTCAAGCGCCTCGTCACATGACGCGGGGTCCTCGATCCACACATCGGGGAAGCTCTCGACCACCCGACGGTAGAGGGCGGGGTCGAAGTCTTGGTCGACCGGCGTACCGCGGTAGGCCCCCTTGAGGTCGACCACCCGCACCCGGCCGGTGCCGGCAAGCGTCCGGCAGAGCGCGGGGCCCCAGGAGCTCTGCGCGTCTAGCTTGAACTCCAGCGACGGCTCCGCTTCCAGCCAACCGAGCACCACCCCCGCGTCGGGAGGCTCGCCCAGGCGCGTCGACACGACGAAGCGCGTGGAACGTTCCCGCACCCCGAGCGCATCGCCGAGTGAAAGCCCGTTCTGGCGCAGGGCCAGATCGAGCGCGGCGCTCTCGAACCCCCAGCGCGAGTAGGCCTCGGTCTCCAACGGCAGGAGCGGTTCGAGCCAGGCCGAGAAGCCGGCGAGGTCGCCCTCGTACCGCAGGTCGAACTCGGAGGGCATCGGCAGCACCGACTCGTGGGTGGCGGCATCGTAGGTGACATCTTCACCACACCCCTCCTCCCCCGCTCCCCGAAGGGTCACCACGGTGGTGACCCGTGTGAACCCACTGGACACCTCTCGGCCAAGGGATGCGAGCCGGTGTCCCTCGACCACAAGGGAGAGACCGGCCACACGCTCGTACTCGGTCATGCCTGCTCCTTTCGCGCTAGTTCCCCTGCCCGCGCGCCGCGGGCATACATGGGCAGATGAAATTTGGCATGATGTGTACGTCGCCCGCTGACGCCGCGTTTTCTATGGTGCCTGCGAGCCCGTGCCTAGTTTGGCGTGGGAGTCTCCCCCGGGATACCGGATTGTTGCCATGAGCACGCCCATCAGACTCGTCTGTTCTGGAGACCCCTGCGGGTGACGCGTAGCTGCCGTCGTCAGTGGAGGAGGTGTGATGGAGACCATCTTCGAGCGGGTGGCCGGTCTGGACGTGCACAAGGCCCAAGTGACCGCCTGCGTGCGGGTGCCGGAGGCGGGCCGGGGACGCGAAGAGCATCTCGCGGAGTTTCCGACCACGGTGCGGGGCCTGATGGAATTGCGCGACTGGCTGGAAGCCCACGGGGTGACGCACGCGGCTATGGAGGCCACCGGGGTCTACTGGCAACCCGTCTGGCACGTGCTGGAGGATGCCTGTGAGCTCTACCTGGTGAACGCACGCCACGTCAAGCAGGTGCCGGGGCGCAAGACCGATGTCTCCGACGCGGCCTGGCTCTCGCGGCTCATGGAGGCCGGGCTCCTGCGGGCCAGCTTCGTGCCCCCAAGCCCCAACGGGCCCTGCGTATGCTCACCCGTTACCGCAAGACCCAGATCCAGGAGCGCCAACGGGAGGCTAACCGGCTGCACAAAGCGCTTGAGGATACCGGTATCAAGCTCGACTGCGTGGCCTCGGACATTCTGGGCGCCTCCGGCCGGGCCATGCTCGATGCCCTGTGCCGGGGGACCACCGACCCAGAGATACTGTCCGATCTTGCCCGGGGCAGGCTGCGTGCGAAGCTGCCCGCCCTGCGTGAGGCCTTGGAAGGGCGCTTTGAGCCCCACCACACCCTGGTC
>CAMTXC010000034.1:0-29115 GCA_947085635.1 uncultured Actinomycetes bacterium
ACCGACGCCGTCGCGCCCACCACCGCCGTCGCGCCCACCACCGCCGCCGCGCCCACCGCCGCCGCCGCGCCCACCGCCGACGCCGCGCCCACCCGCGAGTCCCCCGTCGACGACGACCCGAAGGCTGGGGAGTAGGGTATGCCCGAACTCTACGCCGAGCTCGGCCTGACCGCGGGGGAGTACGAGAAGATCAAGGAGACTCAAGGGCGCGAACCCACCCACGTGGAGCTCGCCGTGTATTCTCTAATGTGGAGCGAGCACTGCGGCTACAAGCACTCGCGCGCCCATCTTCGTCGCTTCCCCACCGATGGGGAGCGCGTGCTGCAGGGCCCCGGCGAGAACGCGGGGATCGTGGACATCGGCGGCGGTCTGGCGGTCGCCATGAAGGTCGAGAGCCATAATCATCCCTCCGCGGTCGAGCCCTACCAGGGTGCGGCCACGGGAGTCGGCGGCATCCTGCGCGACATCTTCGCCATGGGCGCGCGCCCCATCTGCAACCTCGATTCGCTCCGCTTCGGCGAGATCGCGCCGGCCCCGGCCCAAAGAACCAAGTCCCCCACCGCCGGCGGGCAGGCCGAGGGGGGCGCTCCACGGGCCTCCGTGAGCGCGACCCATGACCGGCAGCGCTATCTCTTCGAGCACGTGGTGGCCGGCATCGGCGGCTACGGTAACTGCATGGGCGTGCCTACCGTGGGCGGTGAGGTCTACTTCGACGATGCCTATTCGGGCAACTGCCTGGTGAACGCCATGACGGTGGGGCTCGTGCGTCACGAGAACATCGTGCGGAGCAAGGCCGCGGGCGTTGGGAACCACGTGGTGCTCTTCGGGTCGAAGACGGGCCGCGACGGCATCGGCGGAGCGAGCGTGCTGGCCAGCCAGGAGTTCGACGAGAAGCTTGAAGAGAAGCGTCCCTCAGTGCAGGTGGGCGATCCGTTCACCGAGAAGAAGCTGCTCGAAGTGTGCCTCGAGTTGCTGCAATCGGGGCGTTTCGTCGCTCTGCAAGACCTGGGGGCGGCGGGCATCACCTCGTCGTCGAGTGAGATGGCGGCGAAGGGCGGCGTAGGCATCGACATCCACACCGACCGGGTGCCCCTGCGCGAGGCCGACATGGCGCCCTGGGAGATCATGATCAGCGAGAGCCAGGAGCGCATGCTCGCTGTCGTGACCCCCGCCGATCAGCCCGAGGTGGCCGCGGCCTGCGAGCGGTGGGACCTGGATTGCACGGTCGTGGGCGAGGTCACCGACACCGGGCATCTGCGGGTGTTCCATTGCGGCGAGATGGTGGGCGACATGCCGGCGTCGGCCCTGGCCGACGCACCGTTGTGCGTAGTGCAGCTCGAGCGGCCGGGCCATGAGGTCGATTCTCCCGTGGATGCGGCGGCGTACCCGCCTCCGGACGCTCCGCTTGCCGAGATCCTGCTGGATCTTCTGGCCGCGCCCGACATCGCCTCCCGTCGGTGGATCTGGGAGCAGTATGACCACCAGGTACAGCTGAACACGGTGATCCTGCCCGGCGGTGACGCCGCCCTGTTGCGGGTGAAGGAGACCGGGGGCGCTTTGGCGGTGTGCATTGACGGCAACGGTCGGCACACCTACCTCGATCCGTACCGGGGCGGCAAGGCCGCCGTGGCAGAGGCAGCCCGCAACGTGTCCTGCGTGGGCGCGGAGCCCATCGCGGTGACCAACTGCCTCAACTTCGGCAACCCCGAGAAGGGGTCGATCTCCAACCAGTTGAGCCGCGCTATCGATGGTATGGCCGAGGCCTGCGAGGCCTTCGGCGTGCCGGTGATCTCGGGCAACGTCTCCCTCTACAACGAGAGCTTCGGCCAGGCCATCTATCCCACGCCGGTGGTGGGCATGCTCGGCCTGAGCGACGATGTGGAGGCACGCTGCCATATGGCCTTCGGCGCGACAGGCGACGTGATCCTGCTCCTGGGTGAAGCGGCGCCGGCCCTCGACGGCTCCGAGTATCAGAAGCGGTGGTACGGCCGAGTCGAGGGTCGCATCCCCGATGTGGACCTGGATGCCGAAGTGCTCCTGCAGGGCGTGGTGCGGAGGGCGATCGCCGACGGTATGCTGCGCTCGGCTCACGATTGCTCCGATGGAGGCCTGGCGGTGACTCTCGCCGAGTGCTGTCTTTCGGGGAACCTAGGCGCCCGCGTGGACCTCGAGCCGGCGGCGGCAGGCAACTCCGGGCGGCACGACCTCGTGCTGTTCGGGGAAGCCCCCACCAGGGTGGTGGTCTCGGTGGCGCCCGCCGTCTCGGGGGCGTTCCAGAAGTTGTGTGACGGAGCAGGCGTGCCGTGTGCCGTCTTAGGGACCGTGGGCGGCGAAGCCCTCCGCATGGCCGTGGGATCGGAGCAGATCGAGCTACCCCTCACCGCGATGCGCGACGCGTACGACAACGGACTCCAGCGGGCCCTGGAGGTTCGCTGAGTGGATCACGGTCACCGACACACCGGAGCTGGACTCGCGGGCGCCGAACCCGCCGGAGCTGGACTCGCGGGCGCCGAACCCGCCGGAGTTGGGCCCGCCGGAGACCAACTCACCTGCGACCTCTTCGATGACGATTCGCCGCGCGACGAGTGCGGCGTCTTCGCCATCTTCGCCCCCGAGCGGGACGTGGCCCGGCTGACGTTCTTCGCGCTGTTCGCGCTTCAGCACCGCGGTCAGGAGTCGGCCGGCATCGCCGTGAGCGACCAGTCACACCTCACGGTGTACAAAGAGATGGGGCTGGTCTCCCAGGTGTTCAAGGAGCAGACCCTGCGGAGCCTGTCGGGGCAAATCGCCATCGGACACGTGCGCTACTCCACCACCGGGTCCAGCGAATGGCGGAACGCGCAGCCCATACATCGCGACCGCAACGGGTCGGCGATCGCCTTGGCACACAATGGGAACCTGGTGAACACCGACGATCTGCGCCGCGACCTGGTGGGTCGGGGCGTCGTCCTCTCCTCCACCTCCGACACCGAGATAATAGCCGCGATGCTGGCGGAGTACCCCTCGGAAGACATCCTCGACGCTCTTCGTGATGTGATCCCGAGGCTACGAGGTGCGTTCAGCGCGGTGCTGCTCACCGAATCCGCCGTCATCGGTTTCCGCGACCCGTACGGGGTCCGGCCGCTGGTGCTCGGCCGTCTCGACGACCGTTTCGTCCTTGCGAGCGAGACGTCGGCGCTCGACATCATCGGGGCCAAGGTGGTGCGGGAGGTCGAGCCCGGCGAGATGGTGTGGATCGACGAGGACGGCTACCACTTCGAACGCGTGGTCGAGAGGCAGGGTGAGGCCCTCTGTATCTTCGAGTTCATCTACTTCGCGAGGCCGGACTCGGTGATGAGCGGTCAGACCCTCTACTCGGCCCGCAGCCGGATGGGCCAGGAGTTGGCCCGAGAGTCACCCGCCGACGCGGATCTCGTCATACCTGTGCCCGACACCGGCAACTCCGCCGCCATCGGCTACTCGTCGCGCAGCGGCATCCCGTTCGGCGAGGGGTTGGTGAAGAACCGCTACATCGGCCGCACGTTCATCGAACCCGACGCCGATCTTCGCAAGTTGGGCATCCGCATGAAGTTGAACCCACTGAGCTCCACCATCCGCGGAAGGCGGCTGGTGGTGGTGGACGACTCCATCGTGCGGGGCAACACCACGAGCCGCCTTGTGAACATGCTCTTCGAGGCCGGGGCTGCCGAGGTGCACCTGCGTATCTCTTCGCCTCCCATCGTCTTCCCTTGCTTCTACGGCATCGACATGGCGAGCCAGGACGAGTTCATCGCGTTCGAGCGCACGGTCGAAGAGATAGCGGCCGAGGTGGGCGCCACCTCCTTGGCATACCTCTCCCTGGACGGGCTGCTGCTCGCCACGAGATTGGAGCCCGATCGCTTCTGTGCGGCGTGCTTCAACGGGGAGTATCCGTGCGAGGTGCCCGAAGAATTGCGCATGTCGAAGTTCCGGTACGAAGGGGCGCAGGGGCGGTAGAGGCCCAAGGCCGAAAGGCGCAGCCCAGGGCTGCGGACCTCGCGATCGAAGAGGTTCCGCTCGGCGGCGCGGGTCTGAAGGAGTTCGTCCGGTTTCCCTGGCGACTGTATCGGGGCGACCCACACTGGACGCCGCCTTTGAGCGGCGATCTGCTCGGAAGCCGGTTGCTCGGGCTCACGGGCCTCCTCACGCCGAAGCACGCGTACCACGACCACGCCGAGGTCACACATTTCCTCGCCCGCCGGGCAGGTGAGGTGGTCGGCCGTATCTCGGCCGCCGTGAACCACCGGTTCAACGAGTATCACGGGTGCCGTGTGGGCTCGTTCGGGTTCTTCGAGTGCGTGGACGACGTGCAGGTGGCCTCGGTGCTGACGGAACGCGCGAGGGAATGGGTGGCCGAGCGCGGAATGACCACCCTGCGTGGTCCTGGGGAGTACTCCAACATGACCCACGAGCGGCAGGGCGTGCTGGTGCACGGTTTCGACGACCCTCCCACGGTCGAGCAGACGCACAACCCGCCCTACTACGGTCGCCTTCTCGAGGCCTGTGGTCTGCGGAAGGTCATGGACTACCACGCCTACCTCGTCGACGTGAGCGCCCCCTCTCCGGCCAAGCTCGAGCTGGTCGCGGCCAGAGTGGAGGAGCGGCGCGACATCACGCTTCGCACGATCTCGCGCAGCGAGCTGGACGTCGACATCAGGCTCGTGGTGGACCTCTACAACGAGGCGTGGACGGAGAACTGGGGCTTCCTGCCGATCACCGAAGGTGAAGCGGACGCTCTAGCCGACACCCTCCGGCCCATCCTCGATGAGGGCCTCGTGCGCTTCGCTTACGTCTCCGGCGAGCCGGCGGCGGTCTTCGGCGCCTTCCCCGACCCCTACTATGCCTTGCGCCCCCGGTGGAAGTGGTACGGGGACTCCGACCTGGTGCGTGTGGCCCGCCTCCTTCGCACCCGCCGCCGGATACCTCGCGTGCGACTGATGTTCTTCGGTGTGCTGCCGCGATTCCGGCACCTCGGCATCGACGCGCTCCTCTACCGTGACGTGAAGCGCTACGGAATGGAGCGCGGCTACAAGACCTGCGACATCTCCCTGCTCCTGGAAGACAACCAGATGATCTTGCGTGCCGCCGAGTTCATGGGAGCCCACCGCTACAAGACCTGGCGCATCTACGAGCAGGACGTCTGACCCAAGACCTGCCGCCGGGCGGCTCATCGCGGGGCGACCCGCCGCCGGGTCTGAGCTCCGAAGGCAGCCGGGCCTGAGCTCCCGAGAGCCCCGTTCAGACTCGGAGCGCTAGCTGGTGAGCGAGGCCACGGCCAGCAGGGAGAGGCCCACCACTCCGGCCTGCACGAGCATGCCGCCGAGCGGCCCCATCCTGCCGTGCGGGTACGCCTTCCAATGACTGGGGAACAGGCGCCTGTGCCTGCGCACGGGGAGTACCGCGTCGAGCACGTCGAGGTCGGGCGCGGCCGAGATCGCCGCGCCGAGGAGGGCGAGGCCGGGCAGGTCGAACACCAGCCAACCGGTCACGAACACGATCAGCGACGCTCCCACGTCGCCGAGCACCCACAGGTGTAGGCGGGGCTGCCGCGTGTAGTCCCAGTGCGGTACCACATCGAGGAGCGCGTGCGCGACGAGCGCGACGATTGCGACGATCCACCAGGGGGCTCCCACATCCTCGTGCCCCAGGGCGGCGCCGAGCGCGAGGCCGGATACCGTGTGCACGATCACCCACACGGTCAGGAGCTCCCGTCTACATCTCGCGCCCGTCGAGACCCCCGCGCCGACTGTGGCTCCAGCGCCGATCCGCGCATCGTCGCCCTCTTCGCGAGGACGCAGACGTGGTCGACCGCACCGGCTGCGTCGGGCACCGCGACCGCTCCCGCCTCGAGCAGCGCCCGCTCGAGCGCGGCGGCTCGGCCTTGCGTGAGGTCGCGGGATCCGATCGGCGGCTCGGTGACCACCACGACGGCGACACCCGCCTTGAGCGCCGCGTGGGCCACCTCGAGGTTCGCCAGGTTCCCCGCTCCATACACTTGGGGGGTCACCAGGACGCAGTCGGCTTCTCGGGCCAGGGCCTCGTGCTCGCGCACGTCCTCGTGCGTGAGAGGCTGGAACGGGGGAGCGGAGACTACGCTCAGGCCCAGACTCCGGGCGACCTCGAAGTCGGAGTCGAACACGCTGACCACCCCCAGACTCGGCGTGAACCCAAGATGCACGAGGTCGCGGGCCAGGTCGGCGCCGGCGCCCCCGCCCGTGATGAGGTGCACCCGGAACTCTGGCGCGCCCGCGGCTGCCCGCCGGGGGGAGAGCCCCAGAGGCGTCACGTAGGGGCGCCCACCCTGGCGGTGCACGGCCACGCGGGTGGAGAACACGTCGAGGAGCACCTCCGGCGTGAGGATGCGCTCCGGCGCCCCCTCGGCCGCCACTCGACCGTTCGACAGCAGCACGAGGTCGGCGCAGTACTGCGCCGCCATGTTGATGTCGTGCAACACGACGAGGATCGTGCGCCCTTCGGCGTTGAGGCGGGCGAGCACCTGCATCACCTGCAACTGGTGGTTCAGGTCGAGGTTGTTGAGCGGCTCGTCCAGCAGCAGTATGGGCGTGCCCTGAGCGAGAGTCTGGGCGATGAGCACCCGCTGGCGTTCGCCGCCCGAGAGCTCGGTGACCGGACGGTCTGCCAGTTCGCGTATCGACAGGGCCTCAAGGGCCGCATCGACGGACTCGTCGGCCCCGTGGTCCCATCCGCTCCACGAGCGACGGTGCGGGTAGCGCCCCAAGGCCACCACCTCCTGGACCGTGAACTTGAAGTCGAGAGTGAATGTCTGCGGGACGACACCTATGCGGCGCGCCACGAGGGAGAGGTCGCTGGTCGCAAGGGGGCGACCCTCCACGAACACTTCGCCTTCGCTGGGTTCGAGCGCCCCGCTCAGAGAGCGCAACAACGTCGTCTTGCCCGAGCCGTTGGGCCCGAGGACTCCAAGAAAGGCCCCTCTGGGCACTACCAGATCGATGCCGCCGAGCAGCGTGCGACCGCCACGGCGCACGTGCAGGCCACGGGCCTCGAGGGCTCTCGCAGAAGAGGCGCCGACGGTAGCCTCGGCAGGCCTCATGGTCGGCTCAAGGGTGTCCGGTATGCGGCTCAGGTGTGCCTCACGTCATACCCCCCGGCGTGTCCGCAGCAGGTAGAGGAAGAACGGACCTCCCACGAACGCCGTGATGATACCTACCGGGATCTCCGCGGGGTTGAGTATCGTGCGGGCCAGGGTGTCGGCGGACAGGAGGAACAAAGCACCGAGCAGGCCCGCGGCGGGGAGCACATGACGGTGGTCCGGGCCTAGAAGCAGGCGGACCATGTGCGGCACCATGAGCCCTACGAATCCAATGAGCCCGGTGAAGGCCACGGCCCCCGCGGTGGTGAGAGAAGCGACTATCAGGAGGTTACGGCGGGTTCGGTGTGCATCCACGCCCAGCTCTTTCGCCCTGCTCTCGCCCATCAGCATAAGGTTCAGCCGGGGAGCATGGGCCAGCATCGCCACGAACCCTATGGCCACGAGAGGCGCGGCCACCGCCACTTTGGTCCACGACGCGGTCGTCAACCCACCCATCAACCACACCACCACGGTCCGCAGATCGTATTGCGTGGCCACCATGAGGAGCGAGAGCACCGCGGTGAACGTCGAACCCACGGCCACACCGGAGAGGAGCAGCGACGTACTGGACGTCTCGTCGGTGAACGTAGCCAGGCGGTACACAAGGAACGCGGCCAGGACCGCGCCGCCGAAAGCCAGCGCGGGCAGCCCGAAGATGCCGAGGAAGGCCAGCGGTCTCCAGATGATGGCGATGGTGGCTCCCACCGCCGCCCCGGCGGAGACGCCCAAAAGGTAGGGTTCGGCGAGTGGGTTCCTGAACACCCCCTGGAGAGTCGCTCCGGCGGTGGAGAGCGCGAGCCCTGCGACGAGGGCCATGACGATGCGCGGTAGCCGCAGATCGCGCAGCAGCCGGGGCGCCCAGGCGGGATACGAATCGGGATCGACCCGATCGGGGGCGAGCAGACTCGTGGTGGCCCGTACGACCTCCCCCGGAGAGAGGGAGGCCGCACCAAGCATGGCTGAGATCAGCATCACCGCGATCAGCGCCACCGCCAGCACCGTCATGAGCAGCCGGAAACGTCGCTGCCGCGCGTTGCGGGCTGTCATCGCTGCACCTTCTGCGGCCTCTCCCGGGCTAGAACACGTCGGGATGGAGCGCGGTGGCCAGGATGAGTAGACCTTCACCCACACGGGGGCCAGGCCGGGTGACGGTGGTGTCGTCGATCAGGTAGACGCGGCCCTCTTTCACCGCGCGGAGCGTGGCGAACCGTGGGTCGGCGACGAAGGCTTCGACGGTGCTGAAGACGGTCATGGGCAGTAGCACGGCGTCGGGGTCCGCGGCCACCAGTTCCTCAGGCGTGTACTGGAAGTACGGGTTGGGGCCGGCGGCGGCCACGTTGGTGGCGCCCGCCAGCGAGATGAGCTCATCCACGAACGACCCGGGGCCGACGGTCCAGAGGGTGTCATCGAGTGCGTAGAACACGGTGGGGTTCTCGCCCGCTTCGCCGGCCGAGTTTGCGATGCCTTCGATCTCTGTGCGGAGGTCCGCGATCAGCGTCTCGGCCGCCCCGGTAGCGCCGACCGCGGCTCCGATGATGGTGATGTCGGCATAGATGCCTTCCACCGACGCCGCGTTCATGATGAGCATGGGCACCCCGGCGTCACGCAATGGTTGCAGGGCTTCCTCGTTACCCGAGTACCCCACCACGAGGTCGGGAGACAGGGCGATTATCGCCTCGGTGTTGGGCTGGAAATCGCCGATCTTGTCGATGTCGGCCACTTCCGGCGGGTAGTCGTCGAGTGAGGTGACCCCCACGACGCGGTCTCCGGCGCCGAGGGCGAAGAGGATCTCGGTGTTCGCGGGCGACGTGGAGACGATGCGCTCCGGCCGCGCGGACACCGTGACCTCGGTGCCGGCGTCGTCGGTCACGGTCACGGGGAACGTGTCGTCGCCACCCGTCGTGTCGGGGGTCTCGGCCGCGGTGGTGGCCGTGGGCGCGATCGTGGTCGTGGTGGTGTCACCGCATCCGGCAAGCCCGATCGCCAGCAGCAGTACTGCCAGTAAGACGAGGAGTGCGTGCGGTTCTTGCAGCAGGGTGAAGCGGCGTTTGTGCGACGGTGCTCTCATGATGGTTCTCCCTCCGGTTCCGACACATTATCCTTGCGGATAGATGGTGGAGAGCGAGACACGCTCACCGGCCGCTGGTTCTGTCGGCCGGACCGTTCGGCGCCGCGCACGGGACGCGGCGGAGACTGCCCTCTCCGCGGAGAGCTGCTCCCCCTCTCAGGCAGGTGTCCTGACTCCCGTCTCGACCGCGCTGATTCTCATCACGCGGTGTGAACGGTCACAGTGGCGGGACCGCGCCGGATTCGCACCGGCTTCCCCTTCGACCCTCGCGGGCCGTGCCTGGGAGGTTCCATCCTCCGTCACTGTTGACTATACCACCGGCGGGCCAAGGAGCGGCAGGCGGACGTTCTGCTAGGATGTCACCGAACGACCACGCCGGCCACCCACCGCGGCCGGCTGCGATGAGGAGGGCACGTGGCCAAGGAGAGCGGGGAGAAGAAGCAGCCCGTCGGCGACCAGAGTGAGGCTGTCTGCGCACCCGGACCCGCCGTGACCGGAGGGCTCACCTACGCCTCCGCGGGCGTGGACATCGAGGCGGGCGAGGAGTCGGTGCGCCGCATCCGGAGCCTGGCGGATTCTACGCGCATACCCGGCGTTCTTGGAGCTTTGGGCGGGTTCTCCGGGCTCTACGAGATGCCGCCCGACATGAAGCAGCCTGTACTCGTCACTGCGACCGACGGCGTGGGCACGAAACTCCTGGTGGCCCAGGAGATGGGGAAGCTGAACACGGTGGGCATCGATCTCGTCGCGATGTCGGTGAACGACGTGCTCACCGTAGGCGCAAGCCCGATCCTCTTCCTCGACTACATAGCAACGGGCAGGCTCGACCCCGATGAGATCACCACCGTCGTCGAAGGCATCGCCTACGGCTGCCGGCAGGCGGGCTGTGCCCTGGTGGGTGGCGAGACGGCGGAGATGCCGGGCCTCTACGGGCCCAAGGAGTTCGATCTGGCCGGGTTCTGCGTGGGCCTCGCCGAGAAGGAGAACCTCATCGACGGCTCGAAGATGGCCGACGGGGATATCGTGATCGGCATCGCGTCGAGCGGCCTCCACTCGAACGGCTTTTCGCTGGTTCGGAAGGTGCTGGAGGCTAACCAGTGCCACCTGGGCGACAAGTTCCCGCACTTCGGCGAGACCATCGCCTACACCCTCCTGCAACCCACCCGCATCTACGTGAGCGCCATCTGGTCTCTGCTCGAACACGGCGTCCCCATCCGCGGCATGGCCCACATCACCGGAGGCGGCATCGGGGGCAACCTCTCCCGGGTGGTGCCCGAGGGACTCACCGCCGCACTGCACTTCGAGAACTGGAAGGTGCCCAAGGTGTTTCGCGCGATCCAGCATCTGGGCGAGATCGAGGAAGCCGAGATGTTCCGCACCTTCAACATGGGCGTCGGCTACGTGGTCGTGGTGCCGTTCGAGTCGGCTGAGTGGGCTGCCCGTCTCATACAGCGGGCGGGCGAGGAGTGCATGTACCTGGGCAGCATCGTCAAGGGCGAGCAGCGGGTGTCGCTGCGCGGAGTCTTCTAGTCCCCGGGCGGAGCGTCCCCGGGCTGGGGGAGATCGTCCCCGGCCTCGGGTGGAGCGTTCCGGTTCCGGAGCCCGCCCCTCTCTGCTACTATGGCCGCGCCCCTCAGGGATGGGATGGGGCGCCGAAGGAGCGGAGGAGGCTGCGTTTGTTCAAGATCGCCGTGCTCGCCTCGGGCAGCGGCTCGAACCTGCAGGCGATCATCGACCACCTCCACGGTCTGGTGGCAGGCATCCAGGTCGCCGTGGTGGTGAGCGACGTGCCGGGAGCACTGGCTCTCGAGCGGGCGGAGCGGGCCGACATACCCACCGCCGTCTTCCCGCTCGAAGCGTACGTGGACCGGGAGACACGCGACCAGGCCATGGCCGACGCTGTGGAAGCTTCGGGAGCTGAGTTGGTCGTTCTCGCCGGCTACATGCGACTGGTGACACCGGGCTTCCTCGAGCGGTTCCCACACCGGGTGATCAACCTGCACCCGGCGCTCCTCCCCTCGTTCCCGGGTGAGCATGGCATCGAAGACGCGCTGGAGTACGGTGCCAAGGTGACCGGGGTGACGGTGCACTTCGTCGACGCGGGGGTGGACAGCGGCCCCGTGATTCGTCAGGAGACCGTGAACGTGTACGACGATGACACTCCGGCGAGCCTGGGCGCCAGGATCCACGCTCTCGAGCACCGAGTGCTCCCGAGGGTGATCGAGCTGTTCGCGGGTGGGAAGATCACGGCGCCGGAGCAAGGGTCCCGGCGGGTGCGTGTTGACGACGATGAGAATTCAGAGATCATCTGGTGAGGAGGGGGAGTCGATGAAGGTACGGCGGGCGCTGGTTTCCGTCTCGAACAAGTGGAACCTCGAGTCTTTCGCACGTGGACTGGTGGACCTCGGTGTGGAGCTGATCTCCACCGGCGGCACCTACCGGTTCCTCAAGGAAGCCGGGATTGCGGTGCTGCAGGTGTCAGAGGTCACCGGGTTCCCCGAGATCATGGACGGACGGGTCAAGACCCTCCACCCCTCGATCCATGGCGGCATCCTGGCCGACCGCCGCAACCACGAGCACATGAAGGCGATCCAGGAGTTGGGCATCCAGCCCATCGACCTCGTGGTGGTGAACCTGTATCCCTTCGAGGATGTGGCTGAGCGCCGCGGCGCCAGCGACGAAGAGATCATCGAGAACATCGACATCGGCGGGCCCACCATGGTTCGCGCCGCCGCCAAGAACTTCGCGGGCGTGGCCGTGGTGGTCGATCCACACCGATATCAGGGCCTGCTCGAGGAACTGCGTGCCGGTGAGGGGGCCCTGTCTCCGGCGACGCGCCGCGATCTGGCGATGGAGGCATTCCATCACACCGCGCACTACGACTTCGCGATCGCCAACTGGTTCAGTTCTCATGCCGACGAATTCCCTCCATACATCATGTGGGACTTCAAGAAGGTGCAGGACCTCCGCTACGGCGAGAACCCGCATCAACGAGCCGCCTTCTATTCCGATGTCGACGGCCGGAAGAACCTCCTGTCCAACATCCGCCAGCTCCACGGCTCACAGCTGTCGTTCAACAATCTGCTCGACCTGGACTCGGGTCGCAAGCTGGCCGACGAGTTCACCCTGCCGTGCTGCGTGATCATCAAGCACAACAACCCGTGCGGGGTCGCGGTCGCCGAGTCCATCTCGTTGGCCTACGAGAAGGCGCTTTCATGCGACCCGGTGTCGGCTTTTGGGAGCGTTATCGTCGTGAATCGTCCCGTGGACGAGGAACTGGCCCGCTCTCTCAGCGCGAACTTCGTGGAAGTGGTGTTCGCACCGGCTTTCGTCGAGGAAGCACTCGAGGTGCTGACGCAGAAACCGGATACTCGCCTCCTCGTCGACGAGGAGCGCCGTCGCAATCCGCGCGGCATGTACGACTTGAAGCGTGTTCAAGGCGGAGCGCTCATCCAGGAGCAGGATTCCGACAACGAGAGTCGGGACACCATGCAGGTGGTCACCAGCCGTCATCCCAGCGAGGCGGAGTGGGGCGATCTCATCTTCGCCTGGCGGGTCGCGAAGCACGTCAAGTCGAACGCCATTGTCCTGGCCAAGGACCTGATGACCGTCGGCGTGGGGGCGGGGCAGATGAGCCGCGTCGACTCGGCCCGCATCGCGGTCGAGAAGGCCCGCCATCCGCTGGCCGGCTGCGCCGTGGCCTCAGACGCCTTCTTCCCCTTCACCGACGCCCTTGAGGTAGCCGTTGAAGCGGGCGCGGTCAGCGTGATCCACCCGGGCGGATCGAAGCGCGACGACGACGTCACCCGATACGCCGAATCGAAGGGCATGGCGATGGTAGTGACGGGTCGGAGGCACTTCAAGCACTGATCAGGCCGGCGCCGAACGCGCCCCTCGTCAGTCGGCCGTCGCCGACCGCACTCTCGTCATAGCGAGGCAGCGCAGACCGCGCCGCCTCAATGGTCGTGCGAGTGCCCTCCGTGGTGGTGCGAATGGCCGTCGCCCTCGCCGTGGCTGTGATCGTGGCTGTGGCTGTGAGCGTGCGAGTGGCTGTGATCGTGCGAGTGGCTGTGGCCGTCGCCGTGGCTGTGGCTGTGGCTGTGATCGTGCGAGTGACCACCGCTTGTGGCGCCCAGTTCCGCGACGGCGAGTGCGAGAGCCTCGTTCGCTTGGGCGGTGAGATCCGCTACCTTCTCAAGCGCCGCCAGCGTGTCGGGAAGGTCTTGGCTCTGCAGCTTGTCCCGCCATTCGAGGTAGCTCGTGCGATGCCCCTCGTTGTGCTCGATCCAGTGGTGGATCAGGATGGCGATCTTGTCGCGCTCGGTCGACATGCGTGTCCTTTCGGTTCCTGGGTGCGCGGGCGGGGTGCGCTTATTCGGGGCTGGACTCGTCTCCCTTGTGGGGGAACAGGGCCAGCGCTTCCTCGAGGGTCGCGCCCCGGCGGATCCGCTCGAACAACTCCATGATCCCCTGCTCGGCTTCCTCGACGATCTCCTGGTCTCTGTGACTCTCCTGGACCTCGTCCATCTCGGAGTCCCGAGCCTTTGCCTCTGAAGCCGTTTTGGAGGCTCCGGCGGGAAGGATAGCAGGACCGCGCGGGAGGGAGTATTCGTCGCCGCCCTCGGTGATCACTAGGTGCACGGGTCCGCCTGCGTTCTCCTCCCACCGCGTCACTTCCTCCAAAGCCCGCATGGAATAGAACGCGCCGGTGACATACACCGGGTTCCGAGAAAGCAGAGCCGCGTCCTGGAACAGCGCGAAGGCCTCTTCGAGCCAGGGGCTGGTGAGAGTGCGGTCGAGTTCGCGAGCCGCCGCGAGGCTGCGGTCGGTGATCTCCGGTATCTGTTCCGCGGCGTACCGCAGAAGGCCAACGATCGTCTGTCGCCAGTAGAAGTTCACGGTGAGGCTCCGTTCTCGGCGCGGTTGCCGCCTTGAGGTGATACCTGGTGGGTGCCCCGCCCAAACTGGTCGACGGGAAGGTCGAGGCGTCCCCGTGGTTACCTGAGTTCGGGAGCGGGTCTGCGTTGCAGACGCTGGGGGATTGGGCTAGAATGCCCCCTGCGGTGGGCCGTTAGCTCAGTTGGTAGAGCACCGGACTTTTAATCCGATGGTCGTTGGTTCGAGTCCAACACGGCTCACCATACAAGAACCCCTGCTTAGGCGGGGGTTTTTGCTTTGATTCTGCCCCTGCATCTCTGTGGCACGACAGCAGACGTCAGACATCAGCCACCATTCCGGTCGAAATATCTAGCTAAACCCTCATGGACAAGGTATTAAGTACTGTATAGCTGAGTCCAATCGTTCGATAAGGGGGGTTTTCGGATGAGTCGGAAGGCACGCTGGGGTAATCTCACATTCATGTCCATGTTGCTCGTCGCCCTAGTGGGCTTGGCCGTCTTGGCGGGCTGCGGCGACGGCACGACCACCACGACCGCCGCCGGCACCGCGACCACCGCGCGGCACGGAAACGACCGACACGACCATGGCGCAGCCGGAACAGGACAAGATCGTCATCGGGGCGGCGCGGCCCGTCTCGGGCCCGCTCTCGTTCTTTGAGGAGAACGCTTTCGGTCCCGCCTACAGGCTGTGGGTACAAGACGTCAACGCGGCCGGCGGTATCAACGTTGCCGGCAAGATGCTGCCGGTGGAGATGAAGATCTACGACGACCAGAGCGATCTTGACACGAGCCTGCGCCTCCTCACGAAGCTCATGGAAGAGGACAAGGTCGACTTCGTCTTCGCGCCGACGAGCACAGCCTTCCTGTTCGCCGCGGCCGGCGTGGCCAACGCGAACAATTACATCCTGATGAGCGCCGAGGGTGGCGCCACCAGCCTCGAGAAGGAGATCCAGAAGGGCAAAATGCCGTACTTCTTCCAGGGGCTGAGCTACTCGAACCATAATCAGATGCCCGCGTTCGCGGAGATCCTGAAAGAAGCGGGGGCAAAGACAGCGGCGGTCGTCTACCTGGATGACCTGCACGGCATCGAGTACCAGGCCCAGGCGGCGGTCTTCCTCTCCGCCGCGGGCGTCGATATCGTGCAGAACATCGCGATCCCGGGCGACATCAAGGATATGTCCAGCATCATCAAGCAGATCCAGCAGGAAGACCCCGACGTCGTATGCTTCTTCGCCTACCCGCCGCAGAACATCCTGGCCATGCAGACGATGATGCAGCTCAACTATAACCCCAAAGGCGTGTTGCTGGGCCCAGGCGGGAGCTTCCAGTTCTTTGCGAACATCTTCGGTCCGGCCATGGAAGGGGTCATGTTCGAGGGCGCATGGAGCGTGAACAGCTCGCCGGAGGCGAAGGCCTACTACGACAAGCTCGTGGAGTTCATGGGCACCGGTGACAACATCGACTTCTGGGGCGCCATCATCTACCGGGCCCAACTGGAGTTCTTCCAGCGGGCAATCGAGAAGGCCGGTACCCTCGACCAAGCGGCGATCGCCGAGGTCATGAGGACGGAGCGCTTCCCGACGGTCATGAGCCCCGACACCTTCTACACCAATCAGATGTTCGACGTCTCCTCGTACGCCGGCCAGATCGGCCAATGGCAGAACGGCGTCGCTGAAGTCATCGACGTGGGCGACAAGCGGACCGCGGCCCCGATCTATCCCAAGCCGGCTTGGCCGGCGGCGCAGTGATCGAGCGGACCCAGGAACGAGATAACTGGTAGCTGACCACAGCGGGCCATCGGCGGCGAGCCTCCGGGCGGGCCGCCGATGGCCCGGCCATGCCGGACGCCCATCCAAAGGATCTTGATGGCTGCATTCAGGGACATCCTTATCACCGGTCTTCTGCTCGGTGGCATCTTCGCCCTCGTCTCCGTAGGACTGACCCTGCAGTACGGGGTCGCGCGCGTTCTCAATGTCGCCCACGGCGAGTTCATCATGGTCGGGGCGTTCATCACCTTCTGGCTGCTCGGCAGCATGAGCCTGAACCCACTCGTGTCCGTTGCGGTCACGGGCCCCGTCGCCTTCATCATGGGCTTCGTTCTCCACAAGACCCTCTTCCGCCGCCTCATGGACGCGTCGCCTTCGCTCGACATCTTCGAGGGCAAGTCGTTGCTCGCCTCCTTCGGACTACTCTACGTCGTGCAGAATCTGGCCAGGATCATCTGGGGATCCGACGTCGAGGGATACAACTTCCTGAACTCCACCGTCACCGCTGCGCAGATACCTCTCAACCGTTTGGTCGCGTTGGCATTCGTCGTCGTGCTGGGCGGAGCCTTCTACTTCTTCTTGGCGCGCACACGCCTCGGGAAGGCGATCCGAGCCTCGGCTCAGAGCCCGACCACGGCCGAACTGATGGGCGTCGACATCCGCAACGTGCTGGCGATCTGCTTCGGGCTCGGCCTGGGCTTGGCGGCAATCGCCGGTAGCCTGCTCAGCACGCTGTTCGCCATTCAGACGAGCATCGGCCTGGGGTACACGGTAATCGCCATGGTCGTGGTGGTGATGGGAGGACTGGGCAGCATCACCGGCGCCATGATCGGCGGGATCATCCTGGGTTTGGTCTCCAGCACCGTGACCTTCTTCCATCCGTCTCTCACGATGATCGCGTACTACGTGATCTTCATCGTGCTGCTTCTGGCCAGGCCCAAAGGGATCATGGGCAAGTAGATGAAGGCGATACAGATGACACGAGATAAGGGCATCACCCTGGGGTTGTTGGCCGTCGCGTTCCTGATCCTGGCGTTGGTGCCGCAGTTCACGAGCGGATACCTGGTCACCCTGCTCATCGACATCCTGAAGTTCGCCGTCTTGACGGTCGCCTGGGTGGTCTTCTCGGGCCCGACGGGCTACATGTCCCTCGCGACGGCCGCCTTCTACGGTCTTGGCTTCTACATAGCCGCCGTGTTCAGCGACACCGTCCCGTTCCCCTTGTTGATCATCCTGGCGGGGGCGAGCGCCTTCGTCGTGGCCCTGGGCGTCGGCGCGCTCACCTTGAGGTTGAGAGGGGTCTACTTCGCCATATTCACCTTCGCTCTGGTGCTGCTCGTCCAGAACGTGGTCCTCGAGGTTGAGCGCGTAGTGACTCAGACGCGAGGCCGGTTCGTGGAGACGGTGAGCACCGAGGGGGTGTACTACGCCATCCTCGTAGTCTTCTTCCTCACCGTCCTCGCGGCGATCCTTATCCGCCGCTCCAGGTACGGGCTGGCCCTGCAGAGCATCGGGGAATACGAGGAGGCGGCCGCACACAGCGGAATCAACGTGGTCTGGACCAAGGTGCTCACGTTCGCCACCAGCGCCGTCTTCATGGGCATGGCCGGAGCGATCATCGCCACCCGGCGTACGTACATCGATCCCTACATCGCCTTCAACCTGAACACCTCGTTCCTGCCCGTGCTCATGGCCATGTTCGGCGGTATGGGCAACCTGGTGGGTCCGGTCCTCGGCGCCGCCCTGTTCACGTACATCGGTGAGATCCTGCTCACGCGGTTCCCGGATCTGTACATGCTCATCTTCGGTGTAGTGCTGATCGTCTCGATACTCTTCATGCCGAACGGTGTACTGGGGCTGGCGCAAGGTCTATGGCGCAAGATGAGAGGAGGTGGACGTGCACCTGCTTGAGGGTGAAGGAGTGACTCGCTATTTCGGCGGACTCGCCGCGGTGGGCGGCGTCGACTTCCACGTCGAACAGGGGGAGATTCTAGGGTTGATCGGTCCGAACGGGGCCGGGAAGACGACGTTGTTCAACCTCATCTCGGCGGCGCTTCGGCCGACGTCGGGAGCGATCTCGTATGAGGGCAGCCCCATCACCGGCCTCCCCGCGTACAAGATCTGTCGCCTCGGCATCGCTCGGACGTTCCAGACCGTCAAGATCTTCGCCCACCTTCCGACGGTGAGAAACGTGATGGTCGGTTCCCTCTTCGGGACGGGAAGCCGCAGTAGTGCGACGGAAGCCCTTCGCATAGCCGACGAAGAACTCGAGTTCGTCGAGCTGTCGAGTCTCCGCGACGTTCCGGCCGGCGACCTGACGTTGGCCAGCCAGAAACGCCTCGAGGTGGCACGGGCGCTCGCGACGCAACCGAAGTTGCTCTTGCTTGACGAGATCATGGCGGGTTTGACCCGCAACGAGGTCGTCGAGGCGATGGAACTCATCGCCCGGATCCGAGCGCGCGGGATCACCGTCGTCATGATCGAGCACGTGATGCACGCCATCATGAACATCTGCGACCGTATCATCGTCCTTGATTTCGGGATCAAGATCGCGGAAGGCACGCCGGCGGAGGTGGCCGCCGACAAGAAGGTCATCGAGGTCTACCTTGGAGAAGAGATCTGATGCTGGCGATCAACGGTCTGAGTGCCTGGTACGGGAATGTGCAGGTCCTGTGGGACGTATGCCTCCGTGTGGACGAAGGCGAGTTCGTCACCCTGGTGGGGGCCAACGGAGCGGGCAAGACGACCCTGCTGAACGCGGTCTCGGGTGTGATGAAGCCCGGTTCCGGCAGCGTCACGTTCATGGGGCACAGGGTCGACGGGGTCTCTCCGAACGCGATCGTCAACTTGGGGCTCTCCCACATCCCAGAGAGTCGGCAGGTCTTCACCGACATGTCGGTTCGGGAGAACCTCGAGATGGGAGCCTATCCCCCCCGTGCCTGGAAGAGCAGGCGCGAGACAATGAAGCGGGTGTTCGGCCTCTTCCCACGGCTCGAGGAGCGTGCCGGCCAGCTTGCGAGGAGCCTCAGCGGCGGCGAGCAGCAGATGCTGGCGTTGGGTCGCGGCCTGATGAGCCTGCCCAAGATGTGCATGATCGACGAGCCCTCGAACGGGCTTGCGCCGCGAATCGTGAGCGAGATCTTCGAGATCCTGAAGTCCCTGCACGAAGAGGGGATCACCATCCTCCTCGTCGAACAGAACGTGCGTCAGGCGCTCGCGATCGCCGATCGGGCCTACGTCCTCGAGAACGGTCACAACGCCCTCGACGGGGCCTGCTGCGACCTGGCCGAGAGCGAGCAGGTGCGCAAGGCCTACCTGGGCCACTAGCCCTGCAGCTTCGATGCCCGAGGCGGGGCCGTCCGCCCCGGGCCGCGGCGGTCCGGCAAGACCACCTTGGCGCGGGAGCTCCTGGCCGAGGACTCACCTAGTTTCTTCGACCTGGAGGACCCCGTCAGCTTGGCCCGCCTTGACGAGCCCATGACGGCCCTCGGGCCCCTGGAAGGCCTGGTCGTGATCGACGAGATCCAGCGGTGCCCCGATCTGTTCCCCGTCCTGCGGGTGCTGGCGGACCGTCGCGGGCAGCCTGCGCGCTTCTTGATCCTGGGCAGCGCCTCAGGCGACCTCCTGCGTCAGAGTTCGGAGAGCCTGGCGGGCCGCGCGGAGCGGATCGCCATCAGCGGCTTCTCCCTGGCCGAGCTGGGACCCGATTCCTCGAGCGTGCTCTGGCGCCGCGGCGGCTTCCCGCTTGCCTACCTCGCCTGCACCGAGATCGACAGCCTGACGTGGCGCAAGCAGTTCATCCTGACCCTGCTGGAGCGGACATCCCCCAGTGGGGGGTTCTCGAGTGCCGGCCACCGCCCTCCAGCGACTCTGGACCATGGTGGCGCACTACCACGGGCAGACATGGAATACCGCCGAGCCGGCCCGGGCCCTGGGCGTCAGCCACACCACCTGCCGTCGCTACCTGGATCTCTTGACGGACGCCCTGATGCTCCGTCAGCTCCAGCCCTGGCACGCCAACCTCAAGAAGCGTCAGGTGAAGTCCCCCAAAGTCTACGTGCGCCCGGGCATATGAAACGATGGCTTCGGAAGCACCGGGCGTTGGAAGGAGTGGAAGCGGTTCTCCGGCCGGTTTCGCGGCCTCGCGGCCCGGGGCGTCCCTGCGCAGGCACAGGGACTGGCCGGCTTTCTCGGTCCTTACCGCAGCTTCAGGGATGCTCGGCGAACCGCCGGATGCGGGCCCGCATGTCCGGTGGTGTGGGAGGGGCCGGGGTGAGCCCGGCCCCTCCCCGATTGACGGATGTCATCGTCGTGGCGGATCGAGGCCGCGTAGCGTTTGGCCGAAAGCGGACGCGGATCAGGTGTTCGGTATAGCGAACTCGAAGCGGCCCGCCCTCAGCGGCGCTTGGATCCCTCCAGACAGCACGACCTGCCGAAGGCACAGGCCACCGACCATCCCGCTGATCGACGCGATCACTGTGGCCGCGCTGGAGCCGTCCAGAACGTAGTAGCCCAGCAATTCGAGGGCCAGCGGCACCATGAGCCCCAGAACGGCCACCCCGAACCAGAACAGCGGCGCGATGCTACCGGCAAGCACGAGGCGGGCCGCGGCCCTCGACTCGGGCACCCGGTGTGTGGCCTGAAGATACATGGCCACGACGATGATCTCGAGCACGAGCAGGACCACGTCGATGCGCACAAGGGTCGAGATCGGGCCCGAATGGGCCGCGCCGTCGATGGTCGCGATGAGCATGACGGCCATCATCCCCGTCGAGAGCGCGGAGACGAGGAACAGCACGGGTACCAGTGCGGTGCTCCAGAAAGCGATGGGTCGGTTGGCTCCGAGCAGGATGCCCGTGTATATCATCGTCCCGAAGGCGAAGATGGCGCCTACGACCCCTATGAACTGCCGCGCTCCCTCTGCGTCATCCAGCACGCCGAAAGGCCACAGCCACAAACCGATGTGGATGAAGCCGACGACCATGAAGACCGAGATGATGATCGTCCCGCGGGCCACCCACGACGTGCCGGGCTTCCTGTAGGCCCGCCAGAAGTTGGCGGGCGTCCCCAGGTCGGCGATCAGGAACGCGGTGCCCAGCAGGACACAGGGGAACCCGAGCGCTACGCCGATCTTCGACACTGACGCCCATTGCTCGCCCGCGAAATCGGCGATCACGCCTGTGACGTAGGCGCCCGCGCCGAGGCCGGCGAGGAAGAGATAGGCCGCGATCGTCCAACCCCACTTGGTCTGTGCTTTCAGTTGCATCTCGTCACCTCGGGGGTAGATAGAAACAGGCCGGGTCGGTGCCGAACTCCGGGTTGAGCTGGAAGCCGTACTCGCGCCGGATCAGCATGGAGACTTCGCTCTCGGGGTCTTCAAGATCGCCGAAGGTGCGCGCCTTGGCCGGGCACGATTCCACGCAGGCCGGTTTGCGTCCTTCCGCCACGCGGTCTTTGCAGTAGTCGCACTTGGTGGCCATGCCGTACCCGTTCTTCTTCTCCCACTGCTTCTTCGCGTACGCCTCGTAGGGGTCGAGTTGACCTTCGGCGTCGGGGAAGTAGGTCTGCCAATCGCCCACCGTCTGTCGGGCGCCGTAGGGACAGGCCATGATGCAGGCCTTGCAGCCCATACAGAGGTTCTTGTCCACCAGAACGATGCCGTTCTCGTCCTGGGTGGTCGCCCCTGTGGGGCAGACCTCCTTGCAGGCCGGCTCTTTGCACTGCTGGCACACGAGAGGCAGCATCTGCCTCAGGGCCGTCGGGAAAGAGCCCGTCTCCGCGGACACGCACCGAGCCCAGTCGATGCCCTGCGGCGTGAAGTTCGCGGCCTTGCAGGCCACCTGGCAGGAGTAGCAGCCGTAGCATCTCTTCAGGTCGATGACGAAGCCGTAGCGTGGCATCCCGATCACCTCCCCGCGACTTTGTAGATCTTCACTTTGGCGCACGCGTCCGACCCTTGGGTCAGCGAGTCGGTGTGCGCGAGGTCGGGATTGATGAGGTCGTCGAAGAACTGACCTTTGCCCTTCGAGATCGGCGTGCCCCTCGCCCAATGGCCGTGACACCCGGCGATCCCGATGTGCTCGGGATGCATGCCTTCCACCAGCTTCACGGGGCCCTTGATCTTGTTCCCGTCCGGGTTCTCCACCCAGACCATGTCGTTGTCCTTCAACCCCTTGCTCTTGCCTGTAGTGGCGTTGATCTGCATCAGGTAGACGAAGGGGTCGTTCACCGACACCTCGTCCAGCCAGGGGTTGTTCTGGGTGGACGACTGGGTGTGGAAGGACGGCCGCCAAGAGAACGCCCAAAGATCGAAGGACGGATCCTCCTCCTCGTGCGAGGGGCAGGGGAACCACTCGGCCAGCGGCGTGTAGAACCGGTAGTCGGCCATGTCCTCCCGGCCGAACGAGCTGAGGAGCTTCTGGAGCTTCTTACCGCTCTCGAGGAAGAACTCGAAGTAGATCGGCACCCGCACGGGCGTGAACCACCGCCAGTACATCTCCTCCACCTTGGTGGGCCACTTCTCGAGCCCCGTCTTCTTCAGGGCTTCGAGTCCCTTGTCCGGTCCCAACCTGTCCTTGAGGACGCGATCGCTGATGTCCTGCCACGAATAGTCCCCGCTCGGATCGAGCTTGTACTCATCGTCCATCTCCCCGCCGTAGCGCACCGGGATGAGATCGTTGATGGCCTGGAAGTACTTGTCCTGGACGCCGAGTCCCTTGGCGATCTCCAGCATCACCTCGTTGAAGTCGCGGCGCTCGTGGAGGGGCTCCACCACCGGCTGGCGGATCTGCCAGACCCAGTGGTCCATGCCGGTGGGGTGACAGAACGTCGAGGGGAAGGTGACGCAGGGGGTGTAGCGCTCCAGGAACGAGGCGTCGGGGAGGACGATGTCGGCGACCGCCTCGGTGAACTCGTTCTGGTAGATGTTGAACGACAGCACGAAATCAAACTGCTTGAGGAAGTTCTCGGTGACTCCCTCGGCGTTGGCCATCGTCATGACCGAGTTGGAGCCGAAGTTGATCATGATCTCCGGCTCGTAGTCGATGTTGAAGTCCTTGCGGTACTTCTCCCACTCGGGCGTGCAGATCGTGAAGGCGTTATAGACCGAGCAGGGGTACAAGTCCTGGAGGTCGAGCCGCTGCGGCGGCGCCGGCTCCCGGAGGGGGTAGGGCTTGTGATCGTATACCCACCCCTTGACGGTCATGAGGCCGTCCGGGCAGGCGTACGGTACGGTCTCGGGCTTCCCGGTGTCGGGGTGGCCGAAGGAGACGGGCGGCCCGTGGCCCATCGAGCCTCCGGGCACGTCGGCGGCCCCGACGATGTGATTGAGCAGGTCGATCTCCAGGCAGTTCCAGCCGGAGTTCACGTGACCCTGGCTTCCGCGGAAGAAGATGGCGGCCGCCGGCCGTAGCGGAATCTCCTTGCCATCGATGGTGATGGTGCGGCCGATCTCCGCCGCTTCGGCGAACTCGGTGGCGATCCGGCGGATGGTGGCCGCGGGCACGCTGCTGATGTTCTCCGCCTTCTCCACCGGGTAGTTGACCCTCACATGCTCTTTGAGGAGCTGGAAAGCGGTGGTGCACGTGGTCCCGTCGACCTCGTAGGTGCCCTCAAGAGCGAAGTCCTTGATCGACGGGTCGTCGAAGACTTTGGCCCGGCCGTCGGCCGGATCCCAGATGAGAGGCTTGTTGGTCTCGGGATCCCTCTTGTAGTGCTGGTCGGGCTGGATGAGGTACGGAGCGTTCGTCTTCAGCTTGAGATAGGGGGCGTCCCAGATGCCGAGCTCGTTGAGGATCACGTTGATCATGCCGAGCGCGACGGCTCCGTCCGTGCCGACGCGGATGGGCACCCATTCATGCGCTTTGGAGGCCTGAGTGGAAAGGAACGGGTCGAACACCACCGCCTTCATCCCCCGGGCTCGGGCGTCGGCCGCCCATTGGGCGCTCTGCAGGGCCGCGTGCCCCGCCCCGTGCCCCTTCGAGCAGCCGAAGTACAGCGTGTACTTGTTGTAGTTCCAATCCGGGATGATCGACCAGGCGGCGTGCATGATGCCGTTCATGAAGTGGGCGCCGTTGCCGCACCACAGACCGCCGCCGGACACCCAGTAGTTCTTGAAGCCCCAGGCCTTCATGAAGGCGGGCACGGCGAAGCGGATCTCGCTGGTCTGTACCGTGGTGGCCTGGAAGTAGGTGCCCCTGGGATCCTTCATGTTCCTGAACTTCTCGAAGATGGTCTCGTAGGCCTCTTCCCATGAGATGCGCTCCCACTTGGGATCGACTCCCACCCCTTTCTCGGGGTTGGTGCGCTTGACCGGGTAGTTCACACGATACCGGTCGTACAGCATCATCAACTGCGCCGTGCCCTTCGCGCAGATGCGGCCGCTGCCCGCCGGTGTCTCGGGATTCCCCTCCAACTCGACGATGACGCCATCGACCCGGTGGGCCCGGATACCACATTGCGCGTAGCATCCCCCGCACGATGTGTTGATCCACACATCTTCTTTCACGTTCGTTTCCTGCACGGTCGGCGTTGTGGCCATCATGTCTCCCATCGCGTGTCTCAACACGCCTCGACACCAGAGGCGGAGCCTGCGGACTGTTCTTCGACGTAGCGGCGCGGCTGGGTGCCGGCGCCCATGCTGATTCGATCGACTAGAGCGAGAACGTATCATGATGCTGTTGCTGGGGGCAAGAATCCGGGGGCAGTGCTTCACAAGCGGCCAACCCGGGAACACTCCAAGTTGACAAGGGCAGCTTTCCCCATATGAGGTCCCCTTATGAGCAACGTACAGTCACCCGAGGAGTCCCTCGACTGCATAGGTCTGATGTGTCCTGAGCCGCTGTTCCAGACACGCGAGGCGATGGACGCATTGCAGGTGGGAGAGCTCCTCGAGGTGCTTGCCGACGACCCGGCCGCGGAAGAAGACCTCACCCGGTTCGCGAAACGGGCCGGTCACGAGATGGTCTCCGTGGAAGACCAAGGAGACCACCAACGGTTCCTGATCCGCAAAGGACGCTAGGAGACGACGCCATGAAGGACGAGAACGCAATCCTGTATGTGCAGACCAGCAACGACCCCGCGCGCCAGTACTCGCCGCTGGTACTCGCGCAGGCGGCCAAGGCCATGGACCTTGATCCCACGGTGTACTACCTCGGCATGGGCCTGGTGACGCTCCGGCCCGGTGAGGCCGAGAAGATGCAACTAGGCTCCTTCCCGAGCGTTCGCGACATGATAGACAAGACCCTGGACATGGGCATACCGATACTCGTGTGCGAGGCGTCGAAGCAGATGCTCGGATGGGAGACCGTGGAGCTCATCGACGGCGTGAAGATCGTGGGGGCGGCGACACTCAACGACCTCGCGCTCGATGCCGGCGCGACGATGTGGTTCTAGGCCGACCGGGGATGAGTTCCGAGACTGCCCGCGAGATCTACCTGGACTATCAGTCGGCCAAGCCCGTCGATCCGCGGGTCGTCGAGGCGATGCTGCCCTACTTCACGCATCGGTTCGGGAACCCGGCCGCCCTTCACACCGTCGGGGATCGCGCGACGGACGCACTCGAGCAGAGCCGGTCCGCCGTCGCGGCCTTCATCGGGGCGCAGCCGGAGGAGATCGTGTTCACCTCGGGCGCCACCGAATCGAACAACCTGGCGCTCATCGGCTACGCCAACCGCAACAAGCGCACGGGCGACCATGTGATCATCTCAGAGGTCGAGCACATCTCGCTGCACAACATCGGGAAGCACCTGGAGAAGGAAGGCTTCCGGGTGACCAAGGTGCCGCCGGACCAGTTCGGACGCATCAACCCCCAGAAGCTCCGCTCCCGCATCGCCGACGAGACCATCCTCGTCTCGGTGGGATGGGCGAGCAGCGAGATCGGCACCGTGCAACCCATCCCGGAGATCGCCGAGATGCTCAAGGGCACCGGGGTGGCGCTGCACGTGGACGCTGTGGCCGCCGAGGGCCTGCTGCCCATCGATATGACCACAGTCCCGGTCGACCTCTTGACGATCTCGAGCAACGACATCTACGGCCCGCCGGGGCTGGGAGCGCTCTACATCCGAAAAGGGACACGCCTGGCGGCTGTCACCATGGGCGGGGGGCAAGAGCGCGGGCTGCGGTCGGGCACCGAGAACATGCCCGCCATCGTGGGTATGGCCGCTGCCGCCCAGATCGCCTGCGAGGAGCTGTCCGCGGACGCGGCGAGGCTCGCCGCCATGCGCGATCGTCTCATCAGCGCCGTGCTTTCGACCATCCCGGACTCGCACCTCAACGGTCACCCGGTCGAGCGAGTGCCGAACAACGCACACTTCCGCTTCGAGGGCATCGAGGGCGAATCGCTGCTCCTCTCTATGAGAGACGAGGGCGTCTGGGTCTCGACGGGATCGGCCTGCTCCTCGAAGACCCTCGCACCGTCGCACACCCTCCTCTCGTGCGGTCTGCTCCACGAAGAGGCCCACGGCTCGCTCGAGTTCACGTTCGGACGCTTCAGTCAAGAAGACGATGTCGACCGCGTCATGGAGGTCCTGCCGGGTATCGTGACCCG
The DNA here is from genome assembly GCA_947085635.1 of uncultured Actinomycetes bacterium. Lineage (GTDB taxonomy): Bacteria > Actinomycetota > Thermoleophilia > RBG-16-64-13 > RBG-16-64-13 > JAHJSA01. The sequence continues at coordinate 26,408 of CAMTXC010000034.1, forward strand.
CCTTCGCCGCATGTCGCCGCTGTACCAGAAGGTCTAGGAGGCCCGTATGAAGTCCACCCAGTACTCGGAGAAGACGCTCGACCACTTCCGCAATCCCCGCAACGTGGGCACGCTCGAAGGAGACGACGTGGCCGTGGGACGGGTGGGCAACCCCGTGTGCGGGGATCTGATGGAGATGTACGTGCGCGTCAAGGATGACCGCATCGACGACATCAGATTCCTCACGTTCGGATGCGGTTCGGCGGTGGCCACGTCGAGCATGGTGACCGAGATCGTCATTGGAAAGACGCTCGACGAGGCGCTCGAGGTGACCCGAGCGGACGTGGCCGACGCGCTCGATGGACTCCCGCCGGTGAAGATGCACTGCTCGAACCTGGCCGCCGACGCCCTGCACGACGCCATCAAGAACTGGCGCTCGGGTAAGCGGCTCAAGCCGCTGGGGGAAGGCGAGATCGCGGCAGCAGGCATGGGGTGCGGAGTGCGCGAGGTCACGGTCGTCGAAGGTGCCGCGGAGTACGTCGGCACGGGAGTCTACACCGCGGTCGAGGACGTCTCGACCCTCGCGGACGCCCGCGTGCTCGTGCTCGACAAAGGGGTGGAGTCGGCCCGGCTTGCCCTTGCCCTCACCGAGGTCACCCCTCGGGTGATCTTCGTCACCGAGCTCAAGGCGCTCGGTCTCCCCGATGAGGTTGGCACGCAGGTCAAACGCTCCGACGTCAAGGTGCTGTTCCAGTCGCGCCTGCTCGCCGTACGCGGAGAGGGCGAGGTCGAACGGGTGCTCATCCGCGATCTGGACGAGTACGACGAGTACGAGCTTTTCGTCGACGCGGTGGTGCTACTGGAAACCTAATCGCAGTCGCGGCCGGCTTCCTGACCGCGAGCCCGCTGGACAAAGGGAGACCGGCAAAGGATAGGATCCATGGCCCACGCGAAGCAGAACGACGATCAACGCCTGGTGCTCCCCGATGGGGCGACCGTGGTGGTCGTGGGCGGAGGCCCGGCCGGGGCCTTCTTTGCGATTCGGGCGCTGAGGAGGGCGCGGCAGCTGGGCAAGCACCTCGACGTCGCGATTCTCGAGAAGAAGCGGGAACTCTGCTTCTTCGCATCCACGGTGTCCTTCGTCGGTGGGGGCTGCAACTACTGCGCCGGCGGCATCGCTCCCCGACTGGCCGACGTCCTGCGAGACAACTGCCTCACGCTGCCCGAGGACGTTGTCGAGGGCAGAACGACGGAGGTCACGGTGCACGGGGACTGGAAGAGCGTCGAGTTGCCGGTGCCCGAGGGGAGAGAGATGGTTTCGGTCTTCCGCGGATCGAAGCCCAGCCAGCGTCCGGACCGGTACACGAACTTCGATGCGTTCCTGCTCCAGCGGGCGGCCGACGAGGGTGCGCGGGTGATCGCCGCCGAAGTTCGAGACATCGGCTACACGTCCGGCGGCCGAGCACTCGTGGGCTATCGTCTCGCGCCTGACAACGGCAGCAGGGACGAGACCATCGAGGCGGATCTTGCCGTCTTTGCAGCGGGGGTGAACCGATCCCCCGGCATGGATCTGGAGTCCGATCGACTCTATCAGGCGCTCGAAGGAGTGCTCCCCGGGTTTCGGCCGCCCCAGGTTCGCAAGACGCTCATCTGCGAGATGCAGGCGGACGAGGACTTATTCGAGCACATGCAGGGAGAGGCGCACTTCGTTCTCTACGGCTCTCAAGAGCTCCAGATCGAGATGGCGTCGCTGATCCCCAAGGGTCGATGGATCACCATCGTGCTCCTCGGCAAGAGTGTCGATCGCGCCCAACCCCGCGACTACCAGCAGCTGGTGAAGCGCTTCTTGGAGCTGCCCCACGTTGAGCGACTGCTCCCCCGGGGAATCCGGCTCAGGCCGATCTGCTTGTGCCATCCCAACATGACCGTGGGCGTCGCGCAGCATCCTTTCGGAGACCGCATAGCCCTCGTCGGAGACATGGCCGTCGCTCGGCTGTACAAGGACGGCATCTCCTCCTCGTATCTGACCGGAACGGCCCTGGCCGACTGCGCCCTCGAGGAGGGTGTCGACCGGGAGAGCCTGCGACGGCGCTACCGGCCCGTGGTCGGTGGGATCCACGCGGATAATCGTTTTGGGAGGGTCGTGTTCCTGCTGACCCGCCTCATCTTCTCTCGTCCCGTCATAAGCAGGATGGTGTATCAGGCGTTGATCACGGAAAGGAAGACGAGACGAAAGCACGAGCGCTACCTGGCTCTTGTCCTGTGGAGGATCGCCAGTGGGGATGACACGTATCGCCACATCCTCGCGTCGATGTTTCGCCCCTCTTCGGTTTGGCTGATTGCCGTCGGGGGCGTGCTGACCACCATCAGGAACTACGCGACCGAGCGCGTGTTCGGTTTGGAGTGGAAAGGTGTCGGCCGCTACCCCACCGGTGTCCCCATTGAAGACGTGGAGAAGAAACGGCAGGAGATCATGTCGGTGCTCGGCATCCCCCTATTCGAGAGACCGCCTGAAGTCGAACGTATGTACTCCATCAAGGTTAAAGCCGCCGAGGCGACGGTCTTCCACCACCTGGGCAGGTTCGGCGATAGCGACCGGGAGTACTTCACCCCGCGCATGTTGCACGTGCACCGCACCAGCGGCGAGGCGAACGAGGTGGGTTGCACGATCCGCTATGACGTCATCATCCCGTGGCTGTCATTCAGTGTCGTGCTGGAAAAAGTGGTGG
>CAMTXC010000035.1:0-32666 GCA_947085635.1 uncultured Actinomycetes bacterium
GAGTGCGGCTTGATCGAGCAGCGTGGTGCCCGCGCGAAACCGGACAAGGAAGTCGATGTCGGAATCAGGGCCGGCTTCGCCCCGAGCGACCGAGCCAAAGATGCGGACATCATCGGCACCGTGACGCTCGGCGATTGCCAGAATCTTCTCTCGGCGCATCTTGATAATCTCTGAGGTCGTCATTTTGGGTAACCCCCACGGCGAGTCGGGGCACATGCACGCCGCAGCGCGTGCTTGGCGTGTGCTTAGACACAGCTTACCGCAAGCTGCCCTTGGCCCGCCAGCCCAGGCGGACTTAGCCACTACTGCCACTTTGGTGCGAGTCGCCAGGTACGCAACCCGCTTGACGGATGGTAGGGCTGCTCACATGGTCTCCCTAAGTATTGTTCGGCCAGATCCCAACTTCGGGCTCACAGCTTGTGTCCGATTCTTCAGTACTGTACTCTCTGTTGTACAGGGAATAGTACCAGGAGGCCGGCATGCAGCCGCTCAAGTTCGATGAGGACATCCGCCCGCTCTCGGAGTTCCGGGCCGGAGTCGCGTCCTTCGTCAAACAGGTCAATGAGACGGGTCGCCCCCTCGTGCTGACCCAGCGTGGTCGCGGTGTGGCCGTGCTCCTGGACATCCGCGAGTTCGAGGCCATGCGGGAGCGATTGGCGTTGCTCGAAGACATCGCGCGTACGGAGGCACAGTTGGCCGCCGGCAAAGGCATCCCACACGAGGAGGCCAGGGCCCGCATCCTCAAGCGGGTCGATGAATGCAGGTAGTCTGGACCGACCCTGCGCTTGAGCGCGTCGGTGAGGTTGTGTCCGGTGTCCGCGAGGTATACTTTCCATACCATAGTGGAAGCAGAGGTCGCGAGTGGCGTTTGAGCTCGCTGAGCGCAAGAGTCGCGCCAACAAGGCCAAGCACGGCATCGACTTCGTCGAAGCCCAGGCATTGTGGCTCGACGAGGCGCTCGCCGAGGCACCTGCTCGCAGCGAAACTGAAGCGCGGTTTCTGGTGGTAGGGCTGATGGGCGGCAAGCACTGGTCGGCGTTCATCACCTACCGTGGCGAGACTATCCGGCTGATCTCAGTGCGCCGGTCCCGTCCTGAGGAGGTGGCGATCTATGAAAGCAAGTGAACTCGACAAGCGTTTCGACGACGGGGAGGACATCACCTCCGAGCTCGACTTGGCGAATATCCGCCGGCCCAATCGTGAACAGCGGCGCGTCAACGTCGACTTCCCTGTCTGGATGATCGACTCCCTCGACCGCGAGGCGAGGCGTCTTGGCGTCACGCGTCAGTCCATCATCAAAGTCTGGATCGCCGACAGACTCGAGAAGATAGCGAGCTAACAGGTGAAGGTGTGGCTGATCTGCTAACCAGCGCGTCAACCTGACAAACCACGACCCCCATGGTGGCGTAGAGTCGACTCGCAGCGTGGCCGTGGTTTGCAGGTCACGCGCTACGCGGCCCGCCTTTCGGGACCCGACGATACCCAAAGAGAAGTCCGCGGTCGCCTTTGCGGAAAAGTTTCCACAGGGGAGACCCTGGACTATCGTGTTTGCCGAGAGCGACTGGCTTCTCGGAGGCGTCCTGGCCCTAAACGCGCTTACGCATGCGCTCGCCCATTTGGAGACCGTTCTGCTCAAGATCGAAGACAAACCAGCCGCGAGGAGTGACGAAACTGTCTAGCAACACGCTAACCGCAGGATCGTAGCCGCACCTTGAATGCCCCTTGGGCTGTATCGTAGACTGTACTCTAGGAGGTACCACACATGAGCGCACTCCCCACCATCATCCCCATCTCCGACTTGCGTCAGGACGCAGCGGGCGTCATCAAGCGGGCGGCACTCTCGCACGAGCCGGTATTCATCACGCAACGCGGCCGACCGACCGCGGTCATGGTGGACACGCAGACCTATGAGCGCACGCAGCACGCGCTCCAGATCCTGCAGCTCCTCGCCCGCGGCACCGTGGAGATCGAGACCGGAGTCGGTCGCGACATGGACGCGGTGTTTGCCGACGCGGACGAGCTTCTAGGCGAGATGTGACGCTGCGCGTGAGGTTCGCACCGGCGGCGGACGCTGAGTTCCTCGCCGTCATCACCTCCATAGGCGCACACAGCTCCACGGCGACTGTGGCCTTCAGGGACAAGGCACTGCAGACGCTGTCTAGGCTGCGGCAGTTCCCGGATTCAGGACGCACCTTGCCGGAGTGTCCAGCCCTCCCTTTCCGCGAGGTCATCGTGGCGCCGTATCGGTTCTTCTACCAAGCGAAGGTCGACGCTGTATGGATCGTTGCGGTGTGGCATGGCGCGCAACTCGTCGAGCCCCAGGATGGCGTGGTGAGCGGATAACCAGCACAAGAGCAGACGCCGCTTCGCGTCGCTGTTCGACTGCAACACGTTGACCGGGAAGACGTCCGGAGAGGGTGGTGAGAGGTGCTCGTCCTGAGGTGCACGCGCAAGCTTCTGACCCGCGTCGCCCCCCCGGTGGACGACCCTCCGCTTTCGACGACTGCGCTCGGGGACTGGTACACGCAGCCGTTCGGGATCGGCCATCAACGGTTTGTGCTGCTCATCAGCGAGCACTCACGCCTCCCCGTGCTGATGCCCGGCCGCGATGCGAAGAACCTCCCTCGCAACTTCGCCGGCGCGCTCGCAGAGATGCTGGAAGCAGTAGGTGTCCCGCCGGTGGCGATCGAGGGTGAGGTCGGCGAGATGCAAGGAGGTCGTCGTCGCGAAGACGAACAGCCGCTCCCACCTCGGCACCCTCAACGACTTCGACGGGATGCTTTGGTACACCATGCGGGCCAGGCCGGGCGACAGCATCCTCGAGCACGCTCTGCGGCCGGCTGACACACCGGTCCAGCCGCTACGTCCGGCGGGCGGTTGGCCTGACAAGGTGACACGGCGGATATTGGGGTAGATTAGGAATAGGTTGGGGCGCTTACCCAACAACGGCATCCAGCAAGACCGCTGCGCGGCCGCAGGTGAAGCCGAGATACGTTCGCTGACATAGAGAGTGAGGGGGTGAGAATGGACCTCGAGTCGATTGCGGTCGGGATAGCCGTTGGGAAGCAGGTTCTTCTCGACGAGCACCACTTCTTCGCGAACGAGGAACTGGATAACTCCGAATACGTTCCTCGAATCGCGAGGGTCGCCGAGTCCGTGCAGCGCGCCTTGGAGCGGGAGGGTTGCGACCGCGCGGAGGCAGCCCGGGCCAAGAGGGACCTCATCGACTTCGGGCGTGCGCTGTTCGTGGAGGAATGGATGAAACCGCTCGACGATGACGATGAAGTCCCGTCGGAGGCAGAAGCGCTTGCGGAGTTCAAGCGGTGCCTTCGGGATGCGACCACGTGAGCAAGAGCAGAAGATCGGGGGCGGCGGCGGTGTACCTGATCCAGCTCACAGCGCAGGAGCGCGACCTGCTGCTGTCTCACGTGCATCCTCTCCCGGTGCGCTGGACTATCTGGTGCCGCGGACGCCACAGGACACGCCTGTGGTGACGCTGCGGCTCGACGCGGAGGAACTGGGCGAGTTCATGGCGCTTTTCGAGCGCACCGCCAACTCCGCGCAGGACATGGTCGCGATGGACCGCTTGACCTACGCGCACTCGCGCGTAGGGAGCGGGTTGGAGGGCGACGTCGATCCCGGTGCTCATCTGGTGCGGCCGGCGGCGGCTACGCTCGGTTACACGGAGCTGCAAGGCCGGTACCTGGCCTTCATCTTCTATTATCAGAAGTTGCACGGACGCCCGCCCGCTGAATCGGATCTCCAGCGGTACTTTCAGGTCTCGCCACCGTCGGTGCATGCGATGCTGAAGACGCTGCAGCAGCGACGGTACATCGCCCGCACCGCGGGAGCGGCGCGCTCGATCGTGCTCCTCGTGCCTCCGGAAGCCATTCCGGCGCTCGCGTGAGCGACCGACCGCCGCCTGGCGGCTGGAAAGGAAGGGTCACCGAGTAGTGGCCGCGCCGACAATCACCACCGTGCGCGAGCGGATAGCGTGGTGCTACGCCAACCTCGCTCGGGCCGACGCCGCACTTGAGGAGGGGGCGGACCGCTACAGGAGAGTTCACCACATCATCCGCAACAAGCTGTATCACGGGCTGGTGTCCGGCAAGATGTCGATGCGGTCGTTGTACGACGACGAGCGCCTCAAAATGACCGCTCCCCAAGCGTGCTACTACTGCGGCAGCAGGGTCAACCTCGTCCTCCACCGACGGCCACCCTTCGAAGTCAGGTACCAGCTCCCCCGCGTCGGCCTTTCGGGCGAGGAGGTGCACCGTGTCAACACTCCCGTGTTGATCAGAAGAGGGGCGCGGAATAAGCGGCCCGCTTGACGGGTGATGGGGCGACTTATACTGTCTGCCTATGTACGGGGCGTCGTGGGACGGCGCGGTCTGTCTCCGCTGCCGAAAGGCTCTTGAACGCGCAGCCGTCGCCCGCCGTCGATGTGCACAGGCAGACGGAAGCTCGATTGCGGCGGAGTTCGGCAGACTGCAAGGTATTGTTAGGACGCGCTCAGGCGTGCCGCCGCGGCACTCACGAGCGTAGCTCGCCGGGACGTTCGTGCGCTCCAGTAGATCTACCAGATTCCTGACCAGCGTGCCCGAATGCGGAGGATTCGAGATGGACGGCATTGAGCCCCTGAAGCGGGAGGTCATGGACAGGGCGACGATCACGCTTGAACGAGCGTTTTCGACCGACCCGATGTTCACGTGGATTTTTCCGGATGCACAACGGCGCTCTCAGTCGCTTCGTCGGATGAACCGAGTCCCGCTTGAGTACGGCCTTCGCTACGGCCACGTGACCCAGTCCAACGACGGGATGGCGGCCGCAATCTGGATTCCTCCGAGCCGCACGATCACGGTGGCCGGGATGGTCCGCTCCGGCATCCTCACCGTGCCGTTCCGCGTCCGATTCCGGTCGTTCGCCAAGTTCATGGGCGCCAATGAGATCATGGGACGGATCCATAAGAAGTACGTTGCCGAGCCGCACTGGTACCTCCTGATCGTCGGGGTCGATCCCGAACTGCAGGGCCGCGGTTTCGGCTCGGCATTGGTGAAGGAAGGACTGGCGCGGGCTGACCAGGCGAACTGTCCCTGCTACCTTGAGACCAGCGAGGAGCGAAATCTGGCCTTCTACGAACGCCATGGTTTCACGGTGGTAGAGAGCGCGACCCTAGGCGACGGCGGCCCTACTGCCTGGGCGATGCGCCGCGATCAACGAGGCTCGAACTGAGCCGCGCGCGGTAGCCCACGCTCTTTCCTTGGGAGGCGGCGTTCAGTGACGATGCAGGCGAGATCTCGGCCCGAGGATCAACGAGAGCCTCGATGAGCGGCGACGGGCAATGGGCCCGTTTTCGTGCTGCTCCACGCTATCATGCGAACATACGAGGAGTTCTACGAAGGTCCGCGAACGGTGTGCGCGTCCTAACAAACAAATGGAGCCGACGCGCGCCGGCCTATTCCATGAACGCGCGCGGCTCATTTGTAGCGTTCTACGGAAGATGAAGAAGAGCAACTATAGGGGCACCATGAGCGAGACGTTTCGGGAGATCCTTCGGCTGGTTGAAAGAGGCGAGGTCAGGATATCCGATCACGGGTATGAGGAACTTGCCGCGGATGGTCTCTTTGCGAAAGATGCGACGGCATCGATTGCCGATGGTATCGTGGTCGAGGACTACCCCGAGTATTCGAGGGGCCGCTGCGTCCTCGTTCTCCAAGAGGATCGATGGGGCAAACCGATGCACGTCGTACGGGGTATTCCGAAGGGCAGTCTATCTCCAGCAGTTCTCATCACCGCGTATCGACCAGACCCAACCCGATGGGAAGCAGATTTCAGAAGGAGAAGGGCATGAACACCAGGCACTACACCAAGATGGTTCATGAGGGCGACTACGTGGCGGAGGTCGACGTCGATCTGATCTATGCAGAGGAAGGGTGGTCTCCCTATCTGTCGTTGCAGGACGCCTACAAGCTCGACGACGTCAGAGAGGCATTGAGACAAGGCGACTTGAAGTCGGCTGCTAAGTTTTCGCGGGTCTATTCATTGACGCGCGTGGCCGTATAGCCGAGGGCCGTAGAACAAGTGCGTCAACGCGGGCTTGGCGCAAGCGCCAAGCCGGTTACGCTCCCGTTCGACACACCGGCGCCCCGATTTCGGGCCCGTTGCGCCATACTGTCTCAGTCGTTATACTTCGGGTATGAAGACTGCGATTTCGATACCGGACGACGTGTTCATCGAGGCTGACAAGCTCGCTCGGGAGCTCAAGCAGTCCCGCAGCCAACTCTACAGCCGCGCTGTGCGCGAATACGTCGCGCGACACTCGGCCGACAGCATCACCGCCGCCCTTGACGCCATTTGTGCTGAGGAGCCGATCGCAGACGCGGAGTTCGTCCGCAGGGCTGGGCGTCGCGCCCTCGAACGGCCTGAATGGTGATTGCACAGGGGGAGGTCTGGTGGGCGGATCTGGAGGAGCCGACAGGCTCTGAACCCGGCTATCGCCGCCCGGTGGTCATCGTGCAGAGTAACTCGTTCAATCGCAGCCGCATCACGACTGTGGTGATCGTGCCGCTGACGAGCAATCTGCGTTGGGCCGATTCTCCGGGCAACGTGCTACTTGACCCTGCCGCGACAGGGTTGACCCGGGACTCGGTCGCCAACGCCTCGCAGATCATGACGCTCGACAGATCGATGCTCACTAATCGGGTCGGGCAGCTGCCGGACACCAAGCTAGACCTAGTAATCTGCGGAATCGATGTCGTGCTCGGGCGGTAGGCGAGCGTCGAACAACGGCTTCCAGACCGACAATACGCCGCCGGCCGCTGCGAGATGATGGGGGCGCGAAATGAGAATCGTTGTAGCGAGCGTCTTTGTGGACGACCAGGCCAAGGCTCTCGATTTACGACACATGCGGAAACCTCATCCAGATTGCAGGCCAAGGCTAGACTGTTCTGGCGCGTCGTTAGCGTATGAGGTTGGCTTTCGGCGGCCTGTAGTCATCGTGCAGGGTGGCTCCTTCAATCGAAGCCGCATCGCTACCGTCGTGGGCGCAGCGAGGCGGCAACATCCGCCCGCCCGCCGCGCCCGCCTCACAGGCGCCGGCACTCGACCCCCGTTGCTATACTAGCGACCGCGCTCTGCAGCGGGCTGTTGAAGTAGCAGGACAGCCACGTCCGCGCAGCGGGACCGGGTCCACCATCTCTGCCGAACAGGACTTCGCGTGACGACCATCGGTGATCAGGAACGCATGAACGTGGTCGAGCACCTCGGCGAGCTGCGCAAGCGGCTTGTCATCGCCATCTCGTCTATCGTGGTGGGGATGGTGGTGGCCTTCATCGCCAAAGACTGGGTCTTCGCGGTGCTGAAGCGGCCACTGCTGAACATGGAGGGCGTCAACGCGGACCTGACCACCTTCAGCCCCACCGAGCCCTTCATGACCGTGCTCCGGGTCTCGATCTACGCCGGCTTGGTGCTTGCGCTGCCCATCGTGCTCTGGCAACTCTGGGCGTTCATCATGCCCGCTCTGTACGAGAGCGAGAAGAGGAGCGTGCTGCCCTACGTCCTCTTCACCACCGCCCTCTTCTTGACCGGCATCGTCTTCGCCTACTTCCTGGTGCTGCCCATAGGGCTCAGCTTCCTGGTGGGCTACGGCGGCGACATCTTCGTGCAGCAGTTGAGGGCCGCGGACTACATCAGTTTCGTGACCATGTTCCTGCTCGCGTTCGGGGTCGTGTTCGAGGTGCCTGCCATCATGCTGATGTTGACCGCCGCCGAACTGGTGGACCACGCCTCTCTGCGGCGTGTACGCAAGTACGCCGTCGTCGGCATCGCCGTGGCCGCCATGGTGCTCACGCCGGGCGGTGATCCCCTCAGCATGCTGTTGATGATGGGGCCCCTCATCGGGCTCTACGAGCTGGGTATCCTGCTATCGCAGTATGCCTCGCGTAGAAGAGCCAAGAAGCGGGCGAAACAAGCGGCAAAGGAAGCGTAGCGCATGGACCAGCAGGACCGGATCATCGTCCTCGGCGTGGGTAACCTGCTGCTCACGGACGAGGGGGTGGGCCCCCACTCGATAGCCTACCTGCTCGAACGCTGGCGATTCCCCAAGCACGTGGAGCTCGTCGACGGCGCCACCGCAGGCCTCGAGCTGATCAACGTGTTCCAGTCCGCCGGTCACATCATCGTGGTCGACACGGTCCTTGGAGGCGCCGAGCCCGGGGCCCTCTACCGCTTCCACCCCGACGACGTGCCCACCGAGGTGCGCTACCGCACGTCGATACACCAGGTGTCGTTCATCGACGCGTGGAACATGACGCGCCTCCTCGGTCCGGCGCCGGACATCGTGATCATCGGCGTGGAACCCGAAGACATGGCCACCCCCCACGTGGGCCTCACCGAGACCATCAGCGCACGCCTGCCCGACATCGAGGAGTTGGTGCTGGAGGAGCTCGACCGCCGCGGAGTGCAGCCGGTGCGGCAGGAACGGCCGGGCGTCACCGGCGAGTAGGTTGGAGCGGGGGCCGGGGTCGCCGGCGGCGACCCCGGCCGTAACCCTCGGCGGCGCCGTCTCTCACCACCGAGGGAGCGTCACGCTCCGCCGCGCGCGTCCGGGGGACGAGGGCGGCGGAGCGGTGCGGCACGCTGGAGAAGCTGAAGGCCGCGGCTAGACGGCCTTCAACTTCTCCACCAAAGCCGGCAGGATCTCGTACAGGTCTCCCACGATGCCGTAGTCGGCAAGCTGGAAGATCGGAGCGTCCTTGTCGGTGTTGATCGCGGCGATGAGCTTCGCCGAGCTGATGCCCACCGTGTGTTGGATCTGTCCGGATACTCCCACCGCGAGGTAGAAGTCGGGCTTTGTCTTGGCTCCGGAGAGACCGATGACGCGGTCCTCGGGCAGCCACCCGAAGTCGGATAGACCCTTGGTACAGGCCAATTCGGCGCCCAAGGCCGCAGCCAACTCCTCGCCCAGACCAAGGTCGTCGCGCTTCGCGAACCCCCGGCCCACGCCGAGGATGCGCTCGGCCGCGTCGAGGTTGACGGCGTCGCCGTCTTTGGGCCGGCGCGACACCACCTTGGCGGCGGAGGGCTGCAGCGTGAGAGCGGCCTGCACGACCGCGCCGGCGCCCGCCACCGGCCCATCGATCTCAAACGTCTTCGGCATGACCGCGAACACCTTGATCTCTGTAGTGAGGTTCTCACGGGCCACCGTGTTACCCCCAAGCGCGTACCGGCTCGCCACCACCGAACCGTCGGTGAGAACCAGGGAGTTCACATCGGTGACGCAGCCCGCGTCGAGCTTCTGGGCAAGCCGCGGCGCCAACTCCTTGCCCCGCCGCGTCGAGGCGATCAGTATCATCGTGGCCCCGGCCTCACGGGCCACTTGGGCCAAAGCTTCGGCTACCACGTCGACACCAAGGCCCTCGAGTGCGGGGTCTTCGCTCACGAACACGCGGTCGGCGCCGTGGGCGCCGAGGGCGCCCGCCGAATCGGCGGCGCCGGGGCCGAAGACGGTGGCGCTGAGACCCATGCCCAGCGCGGCGCCCAGCTCCTTACCCTTGAACACGAGTTCCAGGGCCGCGTCCTGCTTCTCTGAATATACAAGGATATCGGCCATGGCTATCTCCCCAGAATCCCTTCTTTGAGCAGCGCGTTCACGAGCCCTGCAGCCTGCTCCGCCGCGCCGCCTTCCAGCATGATGTTCTTGCGGTCCTGCTCCTCGGCGAGGTTCGACAGCGTCTCGCACGACGAGACCACCGCCGCCGGGTCGAGGCCGAGGTCGGCGAGGCTCCACTCCTCCGTGGGCTTCTTGCCGGCCTTCATGATGTTCATGAGCGACGGGATGCGGGGCTCGTTGATCTCGCTCACTACGGTAAGCACGGCGGGCAACGGGGCTTCGAGCGTCTCGATGAACTCGTCCATACTTCTCTCGACCAGCACCCCGACGCCGCCGGCTGTGATCTTCCGGGCGTAGCCGATCTGCGGCACCCCGAGGAGCTCGGCCACTCTCGGGCCCACCTGTCCCGAGTAGTCGTCGCTCGACCCTTCACCGAAGAGCACGAGGTCGTAGCTGCCTATCTTCTGGAGAGCAGCGGCCAGAGTGCGGGCCACCCCCGCTTGGTCGGTGGACTCCAGCGCCGGGTCCACGATCAGCACCGCCTCGTCGGCGCCCATCGCGAGCACCTCTTTGATGGTCTCGCGTACCTTGCGGTTGCTCTCGGCGACGGTCAGCGCGATCACCTTGCTCTCGCCCACGGCGTCGCGCAGTTGGAGCGCGGCCTCGACGGCGTTCTTGTCCAGATCGCCAGTCTTGTACGGGATGGCCTCGAGGACCGGCTCCCGGTTCTTGATCCGGATCATCTGCAGATCCAGGTTGGTCTTCACGCTAACGACGATGTCCAACGTTCCTCACCCTTCTCTCGTAGATGGAGCACCTGCCGTGCGGCGCCTCCCCGTGGGATGTCTAGCCCATGCGATACTGCACCCCATACTCGCCCCGCGGATAGTGCCATTCGAGGGCCCGATGATCGCAGCAGATGAGGCAGGTGCCGCACTCCAAACAGCCCTCGAAGTTCACTGTGTTGTTGCCCTGGTCGTCGATCTCGTACAGGTGCGCCGGGCAGACGTAGAGGCAGGCCTTGTCGGTGCAGACCTTGTTGCACACCTCGACGTCGATGGTGATGTGGCGCTCCTTGTCAATCTTGAAGACGTCGAGCCCCAGTTTCGCTTCGATGTTCATCGCGTCCCCTCTAGATCTTCCGCATCGCGTACAGCTCTTTCAGCGTGCGGGCATTCATGAAGTCCTTGCGGACTCCACCGATCACCGTGCTGGAGAGCTTCTGCGAGGGGTGCGGGCCGATGGTGTACAACTTCTCCAGGAGTCCGGAGACCGCCTGGGGATAGTGGGTGAAGAGGCGCGGGTTCTCTATGATGTGTGGGATGGACTTCGCGGTCTCGAGGTCCTTGAGCACGAAACTGCTACGCAGAGACTGCTCGTACTGCGCAAGGCCCACGGCCGAGCAGTCGCCCCGGCTCTTGGCGTCGGCGACGGCGCGGGCCGCGTAGAAACCCGAGGCTATGGCGAAATCCATGCCCCGCACGGTCAGTAGCGCGTTCAGAGCCAGGCCGGCGGCGTCGCCCACCAACAGGTACCCGTCGCCGAACAGCTTCGGCACCTTGGCGATGCCGCCCTCGGGAATGGCGTGCGCCGAGTACTCCGCCAGAGTGCCACCCTCAACCAACGGCCTGATCTGAGGCAATTCCTTGAACGCGTCGAGCAGCGTGTGCGACTCGACCTTCTCTTTCCGCTCCTTCATCGCCTCCATGCCCACGACGATGCCCAGCGAGATCGAATCCTTGTTGGTGTACAGGAAGCCGCCGCCCAGCATCCCCTTGGTGACCTCGCCCATGAACAGGTGCGCCGCGCCTTCGCCCTCGCTCAGGTGCCACCGGTCTTGGATCACGCTTGGAGGCAGTTCCAGTATCTCCTTGTAGCCCAGGGCGTGGTCGCGGGCTTCGGGCTCCGTCCGCAGCCCGGCCTTCGACGAGAGCAGACCGAGCACTCCTTCGGCGATGATGGTCACGTCGGCGCCGATGTCGTCGCCGCCGGCGCGGATCCCGATGACCTTGCCGCCCTCCATCAGGATCTCGTCCACCCGGTTCTTGGTGATGACCATGCCGCCCTTCTCCATCACCTGGTCGGCCAGCCACTGGTCGAGACGAGCCCGCAGCACCGTGTACGACTGGTGCGGAGCGGTGGCGAAGCGGTCGGAGGCCAGCTCGATCGTGGTGGAGGCGCCGTCGCCCATGAGGGTGAGCAGCTCCCGCGTGACCGGCCGCTCGAACGGCGCCGACTCCCAGAGCTCAGGATAGATGTCGCGTATGGGGCTCACGTAGAGGCGCCCGCCCGTGACGTTCTTGGCGCCCGAGTAGTCGCCCCGCTCGACCACGATCACCTCGAGGCCTTCCGAGGCAAGGCCGTACGCGGCCGAGAGACCGGCCAGACCTCCACCTACGATGATGCAATCGACTTTTTCCATGCGACCTTTCCTCGTGGGATCCCGGTGGGGGCGCCGCCGCCGGGCGGCGGCGCCCCCACACTCGAACGCCTGGTTAGATCAGTCGTCCGCGCGGAACGGGTTGGCGGCTTCGCCCCACAGATCGCGGGCGATGATGCCGCGCATGACGTTGAGGCCGCCCTCAGCGCCCACTTCGTACGACATGATGCCGCGGAGCATCATCTCGAGCGGAGTCTCTTTCGTGTAACCGAAGGCACCGTGGTACATCATGCCGTGCCGGGCCACGTCGTGGCCGAGCGTCGGTGAGAGGCACTTGACGGTGGCGATGACTTTGTTGATGTCCTTGCGGCTGAAGGTGCCGGGGTTCTGGCTCTCGTACCCGATCATCCAGGCGCCGCGCAGCAGGTTCAGCTTGAGCATGTCGAGCTGCATCCAGTCGTTCACCATCTCGAACGAAGTTCCCTCGTACTTGATGAGCGGACGGCCGAACATCTTGCGCTGCGTGCTGTACTCAGCGCTGATCTCGAGGCCTTTCTCGGCACCGCCGAGGCAGGCCGCGGCCACGAGCACGCGGGCGGCGTTGAAGCCTTCCATCACGTGGTAGAAGCCTTTGCCCTCTTCGCCGAGCAAACAGTACTCGGGCACCTTGGCGTCTTTGTACAACCAGCCGCCGGTGGAGAGGCCCATGCGGCCCATGTCCTCGTAGACGGTCCAGCTGATGCCGTCGAGGTGCGCCGGGATGTAGATGAAGGTGAGACCCTTGTGGCCGGTGCTCGGGTCGGTGACCACGAGGGAGCAGTGACCGCTGGGAGCGCCGAGCTTCATGCACTCTTTCGGGCCGGAGACGTACGCCTTCTCGCCGTTCAGGACGTAGTGGCCGTCCTTCTTGAAGCCGGTGGTCTTGATGCGGGCAAGGTCGGAACCGCCACCGGGCTCGGTGGTGTTGATGCCCACGAAGGCCTTGCCGGCGGCCGCGGCGGGGAGCACTTCCTCGCGCAGCTGCTGCGTGCCGAACTTGTTGACGATGTACGACCAGCCGATGGTGAGCAGCGTGTACACCGGGGTCGACATGGAGAGGTCGGCGCGGGCGATCTCGTGGATCGCGATCATCGCATAGATCAGCTCTTCGCCCGGTACGGCGCAGCCGCCGAGCTCCTCGGGGATGGTCACGCCGAAGACACCCAGATCAACGAGGCCCTGGACGATATCGTCCGGGATGCCGTCCTCATCCTTGTCGATCTGCCGCGCCCGCGGCTCGAGGTTCTTGGTGGCCCACTCGCGGACACCCTGCCTGAACAATTCCTGCTCCGTGCTGTACCTGAAATCCATTCCTCTGACTCCTCCTTGTGGACCGTTCACTCCAAGTCCCTCCCGGCTGTTCCCCGGACACGAGACGGCCTTGGTCTCCGAGTCGGGCTCCTTCTGACGCCCGTCTTTCCCACCCTTTTCTCCCGCTCCTGACCCTCCTTGTTCGAGCCCGCTCTTACGGCGGATCACCGCCTCCGTGCCCGCCTGAGCGGCGCGGGGAGTCCGGATCCCTGATGAGAACTAGATGACGCCCGCGGCCCGCAGCACCGCGACCTGGCCTTCGTCGTAGCCGAGTTCGGCCAGCACCTCGTCGGTGTGCTCGCCCAGCAGCGGGGGGTGACGGTAGTAGGCGGCCGGGGTCTCACTCATCTTCAGCGGGCTGCCCACCAGCTTGATCGTGCCGGCCGTGGGGTGCTGCATCTCGACCATCATCTCGCGCGCGATCACCTGCGGATCCTCGAACACCTCGGGGATCGAGTTGATCGGGCCGGCCGGTATCTTCTCTCGGTGGAACAGCGCCAGCCACTCGTCGGCCGGTCGCCGCTCGAGGTATCCCGCCAGCGTCGCGATGAGCTCGCCACGGTTCTCCACCCGCATGGGGTTGGTGGCGAAACGAGGTTCCGAGGCCAGCTCGGGAGCCTCGATGAGCTGCGTGAAGCGGCGGAACTGCGAGTCGTTGCCCACGGCCACGTTGAACCACTTGTCGCTCGCGCGGAAGGTTTCGTAGGGGACGATGTTCGGATGCGCGTTGCCGTACCGCTTGGGCGTGGCTCCACCCACCAGGTAGTTGCTCGCGCGGTTGATGAGCCACGCAACCTGGGAGTCGAGCAGCGAGATGTCGATGGACTGGCCCACCCCGGTGCGGTGCCGCGATTCGAGCGCCGCGAGGATAGCGATGGCCGCGTTCATGGCGGCGGTCACGTCGACGATGGCGAGGCCCACCTTCATGGGCGGACCGTCTATCTCGCCGGTGATACTCATGATGCCGCCGCGACCCTGGATGGCGAAGTCGTACCCGGGCTGGTCGGCGTCGGGGCCGGTCTGGCCGAAGCCGGTGATGGAGCAGTAGATGAGGCCGGGGTTCTCGGCCTTCAGCGCCTCGTAGCCCAGGCCCATGCGCTCGAGGGTGCCGGTCTTGAAGTTCTCCACCAGGATATCGGCGTCGACGGCCAGGCGCCGCACCAGCGCGCGCCCTTCGTCGCTCTTCATGTCGACGGTAACGCTGCGCTTGTTGCGGTTCACGCACAGGTAATAGGCGGACTCGGTGCCCGCCCACGGGGGGCCCCACTCACGCGTCTCGTCGCCCCCGCCCGGGCGCTCCACTTTGACGACGTCGGCGCCCAGGTCCGCAAGCATCATCGCGCAGAGTGGGCCCGCAAGGACCCGCGACAGGTCCAGTACCCGTAACCCTTCGAGTGCTCCGGCCATACTCGATCCTCCACCGTATCCTGGTCCGCGACCGTCTCCCCATTAAACGCCGTCCGGCAGCCCGGACGCGGGAAGGCGCACCCCGCTATTCGACGGCCACGGCCGCCCGGGCAGGGCTCTTTGGTTCGCTGGAGGCTCATAGCCGTTCAGAGGGGAGGCAGAGACGGTGCCATGACCCCGGGCCATGCGAGCAGCGTTACCCGTCCACTATCGCACTTCGTGTCAGTACGTGCAAGCCTCGGACCGCCCCCGAGTGAGCACCCCTCGCCGAGCCCGAGGGCATTGGTGCGGGGGTCGTCAGGCGTGCGGCGCTGGTGATCGGATCATTCCCAGTCGGCGGGCGCGGAGACGGCCTCGGAGCCCTCACCCTGCACGAGCGGGGACACGTCGACGGCCTCGGAGCCCTCACCCTGCACGAGCGGGGACACATCGACCGCCTCGAAGACCTTGTGCAGGGCATAGATGAGGGCGCCTTGCGAGTGCCCGCGGTAGCGCGTTCGTATGAGCGACTCCATCTCCTCACGATCGGCGAGCACTGAGCGCCCGGTGAGCAGGCCGGCAAGGTAGTCGCGCGCCAGCTCAGTCACAAGGGTGGAGGAGCACCGCACGATCACGCCGTCAGTGTCCACCTCCGCCACCACTCCCACCCGCTTGTAGACCGCCTGATGCGAGACGTTCTGCGGCAGACGGGCGTAGCCCGAGAAGAGGTATGTATTCGGTGCGCCCACGACCGCCTCAGTGTAGCACCCACCCGCACGGTCGGCCGTGAGACCTCGCGCACCTCGAGCCGTATCTCTTGCGCACGCGGAGCCGTGCGCCCGCGCACTCCGAGCCGGGCCTCGTGCGCTCACCGAGCGGGCGTCCTTGCGCTCAGCAAGCTATTGGTATTACCATACGACCACGAAGGAACACCCGCCCACCCACTCGCCCGGCCGGGCGCGGACAGGAGGAAGACCTGAGCCCCGATGGCTACCGACCCGTGACGCCCCGCCGGGTGTCCGACGAGATCGCTCACCGGCTGCGGGACCTCATCCTCAAAGGCGAGATCGCTCGGGGAGACAGACTGCCCTCCGAACGAGAGCTCGGTCGCAGGTTCGAGGCCGGCAGACCGGCCGTGCGCGAAGCACTGCGCGAGCTCCAGGCGCAGGGTCTCGTGACCATCGGCCGCGGGTGCCAAGGAACGCGGGTGGTAGCAGGCAACGAAGGCGCCGACTTCCGCCCACTTCCGGTCCTGTCGTTCCAGCGGGAAGCCGACGCACAGGCCGCGGTGATCCATCTGATGGAAGTGCGCACAGCGATCGAGACGGAAACCGCTGCGCTGGCGGCGCGCCGAGCCGACCAGCATGGGCTGAAGGAGCTCGCCGAAGCCACCTTGTCTGCCGACCGGTTGGACGCAGGCGGAGACAGCATGTTCCATCGGACTTTGGCTCTCGTGGCCGGCAACCCTCTGATGGAGCGTGCCGCCGACGATCTGCTCGCGCACCTCCATGCCCTTCGGGGGCCGGAGCTCGCCGGGCTCTATGAGCAGCCTCACAACGCCATGGTCGCGGGCCAGCACGAAGCGGTGCTCGACGCGGTACGCGGCGGCGACGAAGAGGGGGCGCGGCGGGCAATGCGGGCACACCTATCGTACGTGGCCCGCGTCCTTCGTCGCTCGATCGGCGCCCTTCCCGAGATCCGCATGGTGGTGAGCGACATCGACGGCACCTTGCTCAGCGGCCCGCGCTTGATCACGGCCCGCACGCGGGCGGCGGTCTCCGCCGCGCGGGAGGCGGGCATCCTCTTCGTGCTGGCGTCCGCACGACCACCACGTTCGATACGGGCCTACCACTCGGCGCTCGGCCTCACTACTCCCGTGATCGCCGGGAACGGCGCACTGCTCTGGGACCTCAACAAGTCCATTCCGCTGTCGCGCGAGTCAATCGACATGCGGCTGGCGAGGGAGGCGGTTGAACTCGGCAGGACTCTCGGGGCGATCCCCAACATCGAGAGCGACGACGAGTGGTTCGCGGAGCGAGTGACCGACCGCATCATGCGCAACCTGAGCACCTACGGCGTCGAGCCACCCCATCGCATCGGACCGCTCGATGACATCCTGGCCGGCGACGACCCTATCGACAAGGTGTTCCTCGACCTCCGCGACCTCCCCCAGCAGGCGCAGGCCGCAGCCCGCGGCACGATACTGACCACTCTCGACAAGCGCGCCAACATCTCGGAATCGGTGGACGGGCTGGTGGATATCGTCGCCCGGCGTGCCTCCAAAGCGGTGATGGCTCAGAGGTTCGCGCGATCCAAGGGCCTATCGTCCGACCAGGTGCTCGCCATCGGCGATCACGACAACGACATCGCTCTGCTCAGTTGGGCCGGGGTGGGCGTCGCGATGGGCAACGCGACCCCGGGTGCGAAGGCGGTGGCTGATCTGGTGACCTCGTCTAGCGTTCGCGATGGTATGGCTGAGGCGATCGAGCGCTGGGTACTGCCCAGCCCGCCGGCCTCCTGACCACCCCTGAGGCTGTAGGCAGCGCGGGGAGCTCGATCGGCACACGGGCGGCCCTTAGGGCGCCGGCGATGTGCGGCTACCTGCGCTGCGCGACCACCGCGAAGAAGGGCACGCTCACGACTTCCTCCTCGATCACTTCGAACCACGGGTCGAGAGCCTCCCGCACCTGCTCCTCCGAAAGGCGGTGCTCCAGCGGCGGCCCCTGTACGGCCGCCTCTGGGTCGCGTCGCCAATCGACGATCACGAAGAGCCCGCCGGGGCGGAGGGCGCGGGCAAGCAGCTCCAGACCCTCACTCCCGTGGGATTCGTGGAACGTGTTGACGCTGAAAGCCCGGTCGATCGATCCTTCGGGCAAGGGGAGCGCGCCGGCGTCGGCGAGAGTCAGTTCCACGTTGTCCGGCGCCCCGTTCCTGCGGTGTATGTCGAGCATCTCCTGCTGTAGCTCGATCGCGTACAGCCGACCGGTGGTCCATGAGGCCACCCGGTTCGCCCAGAAGCCGGTGCCGCTGCCGAGGTCGGCGACGTCTTCGTGGCCGTCAAGACTGAGCAGTCGGGCCAGCGTCTCCTCGCTCAGCCACTCGAGCCGGCCGACGTCGTCCAGGACCGCCGCCTTCTTCGGTGAGAACACCTTTCCGTGTGCCTCGCCGTCATGCTTTTCCTCACTCATCGGATCGATAACCTCCTGCTCTTGAGAGAACGCGGGCGAAAGCCCGATCAGGGTCGGGGACTGCTCTGAGGCGGCGACATGACGCTCTGCCGGCGCGACCGGATGACGCTCTGCCGGCGCGGCGCCTCGGGCCGCGTGGGCTCTCACGAAGACCGTCGAGGCCGTGATCGACACGGTCGACCAGAACGCGCCCAAGGCGAAGCCGGCCAGCACGTCGCTCAGGTAGTGCACTCCAAGGTACATGCGACTGAAACCCACGATCACCACAACGGCGACCGCGGCCAGTAGGACGTACACGCGCGTCTCCCAATGACGCACCCAGCCGGTCGCAAGGAGCGCGAGAGTCATGTAGAAGGCGGCGGCAGCCGATGCGTGCCCGCTCGGGAACGAGTAGCCGGTCTCCTCCACGAGCGGCACGAGAAAATCAGGGCGCGGGCGTTGGATGAGCAGCTTCAGCGCCACGTTCAGCATCGCCGCGCCGGACGTGGCCGTGACGAGCACTAAAGCGTCGCCCCAGCGCCGGCGCGCGACCAGGTAAGCGCCTACCGCAAGTGAGGCGGGCACGAGCACCCAGGCGCTGCCCAGGGCGGTCAACACGATCATGATCGACGTGACCCATGGTATGGCGTGATCGTGGAGGGTCTGAGCCACGGTCCGATCGAGCAGAGTGAGTGGCTCACGGGCCAGCACATCCTCGAGGATGGCGCCGAAGGCCCAGCCCAGGAGCAGCGACACGATGAGCCCGAGCGTCAGACCGAGGCCGAAAGTGCGCCGAGGCGAGAAGCGCTGCGACACCCAGCGTATCTGGGGCGAGAATCGGCGTCCGAAAGCGGCGACGGCGCGCATGCCCACGATGCGGTCGGTGAGGTCGAAGGCCAGCCGCCCGAGCCCCTCGCGCCGGACCCACAACCAGCGGCCCAGCATGGTCAACAGGAACCCAGAGACCACCAGCAACACGATGAACAGAACGATCCGACCGAGCCAGCGCTCGGCCAGGTAGTAGCTTCGGCCAAAACCGTAGCCGAGCAGAGTGACGGCCAGACCCCAACTCAGGACGCCGGCCAGATCGTACACGGCGAAACGCGAGTAGCGCATGCGCGCCGAACCGGCGATGAAGGGCGCGAGAGACCGCAGGAATCCCACCCACCGGCCAAAGAGGACGGTCTTGCCGCCGTGGCGCTCGAAGAAGCCCTCGGTTCGTTCGACGTGGCGGGGCTTGATGCGAAAGATACGGCCGTGCCGAAGCAGGAAGTCGCGGCCGAGCCGCCTCCCCAAGAGGTACCCGACCGTATCGCCGAGGACCGCCGCGACGCACACCACTACAACGAGGTCACCGAGATCCAGGACCCCTTGAGAGGCGAGCGCGCCCGCCAGGATGACGGTGGTCTCCCCGGGCACCAGGAGACCGACCATCGCCGAGGTCTCCAAGAACACAATGGCGAACACGATCCACAGGCCCCAATCGCCCGCGACGCGCACGAAGAAGTCGAGGAAAGCCTGCATACCCTGGAACAGTCTCCCGCGTGCCCAGAGGGGCTAGAAGCCCACGAAGACCGCCGCCGCCACGGCGGTGGTCCAGCGGCCGTTGGTATCCCCGGCCGCAGAGGACGTCCTGTTGGTGGTCGCGAAGATCTTCCCCCCGATCACCAGCTGTCGACGGCGTTCGTCCCAGCGCACGTTCTCATCGCACTCCACGCCCAGGGTGCTGGCAAGCATGCTCGCTGCCAGGTCTTCCGCGTAGTCGCCGGCCTGCTGCGCCGTCTCACCGTGACTCTCGTGCTCGCTGAGGTATCCGTAGTGAGAAGCGTCGGTGGGCAGGGCCAGACCGATGGAGGCGGCGACGAGCCGGCCGGGCTCGTTGGTGGATATCTCGGCCACCACGCAGAACGTGATGGCGCCCGCCTGGATCGAAGCGACTCCTTCTTCACGCCCCATCAGTTGGCAGTGCGGGGGGAAGATGCTCGACACCCGCACGAGGTTGCACCTCTCGATGCCGGCCTCGCGCAGCGCGAACTCGAAGGAGGTGAGCTTGCGGCTGGAGACGCCGACCCCACTGGTGAGGAACACCTTCTTGGGGATCGGGACCGCGAGCGAAGACTCCGTCCCGGGCTCGGTCGTGGGATCTACCGACATGACGCCAACCTCCTTGCAGAGTCACAAGAGCGAGATGGCACAGGATAGCAGAGGCCACGTCGGGGGGTGGCCGGTGGCCGCTCGGCCGCGACCGACGCCGTCGCCTCCAGACCACGGTCGGTCGCGATCGGCGCCCGCCGCTTCCGGGCCCCGGTCGGTCGGCCGGCCGGCGCCGCCGCTTCCGGGCCCCGGTCGGTCAGCGGGCCAGCGCCGCGCCCGCCCGCAGCCCCGCGATGTTGGTATCGGCGACTTTCTGCTTCTGCAGCCGCCGAGCAGCCGCCTCGAAAGCCTCGAGCGGGTAGATGCCCTCCGCGGCGAGGATGGTGCCCACGCCCACGGCCCCGATAGCCAAGCGGCCCACCGACTGTGCCGCACCCTTGAGGCCAAGAGGGATCACCCGGGCCGGAGTCTCCACCGGCCCGAGGCCCGCCTCCACGTACACGCGGGACTCCGGCGGGAGCACAGCCAGCTTGCGGGCCACCCGAGCCCGACCCTCCTCCGAGAGGATGAGCACCACATCGGGGATCTCGATGCCCGTGTAGACGATGGGCTCGGGTGAGATCAGGACCTCAGCGGCCGAATGGCCGGTCAGCACGGTGATGGGGTAGTCGTCCTTCTGAGTGGCGTGCAGGCCGCTCATGATCGCTCCGGCTCCAAGGATGGTCGCAAGCGAGCGGATCTTCTGCCCGGCTGCTCCCGCGATCAGGATGCCCGTGCGCTTCTTGAGGGCGCTCTCGGCCACCGGGGCGAGCCCGGCGTCGAGAGGCAGCAGGCACATGCCCTCGTCATCGGCAGTCTCCGCCGGATGGTAGAGGTCGCGCCAGGCGCGGGCGAACTCCGGTCGGGCACCCTCGAAGTGCACGCCCGCGGGCATGTCGAGATCGGTCATGAGGTCGCCGATCGTGTTCCGAGTCAGCGTATTCTGGCCGGCGTAGTAGGCGACGCAGAGATCCCAGATGTCCACGACCGAGAAACCGTCGGTGGCAAGGCCCCTTGCGATCAGCGCCGGCACGTCGTCGGCGAAGACGCTCGTGCGTGCCAGGAAGCCGGGCTTCGACGGCCGCAACGTGCCCATCAGGTCAAGCGGAGCCTCGAGGTTGCCCAGGTGGCAGGTGGCGGTGACGCCCCCAGGGGGAGTCGTGCAGCTGTGCTGCCCGCCGGTCATGCCGTAGTTGAAGTTGTTGGCCACCACGACGCAGATGCCGATGTTGCGCCGGGCGGCGGCCAGGAGGTGGGCCCCGCCGATGCCCGCGCCCCCGTCGCCCATGACCACGAGGACGGTGAGGCCGGGGTCGGCCAGCTTGATGCCCGAGGCGTAGGTGATCGAACGGCCGTGCAGGCCGTGGAAGGCGTTGGTGTCGAAATGACGGTCGGTGAGGCCTACGCACCCGATGTCGGTCACCACCACCACCCGCTCCCGTGGGCGCCCGAGGATCACGAGGGCCTCGTCGATGGCCCTCGTCACTTTGGCATGCCCGCAACCCGGGCAGAACGGCAGGGGTAAGGAGGCCTCGTCGAGATACGAGAGGGGTCCGGGGCCGGCGCCGGCATCGGACTTCGAGAGGGGCGTCACAGCAGGCCTCCTTCCCGGATCACGTCTTCCGGGCTGACGAGCTCGGTGTCCATGCGCGTGACGGAGCGGACCTCCCGGCCGTCGGCGAGAAGCCGCACCTCGCGCGCATACTGGCCCAGATTCATCTCCGGCACCACCACCCGGCTCACGCCGGCGAGAGCGGCGCGGATCGCGCCCTCGGGCACGGGGAAGAGGGTCTTCAGTACCAGCAGGGAGACCCGGCCCCCGGCCGCCCGCACCCGGGCCACCGCGTCGCGGGCCGAGCGGGCCGTCACCCCGTAGGCGAGGAGGAGGGTCGTCGCCCCCTCGTCGGGAGCCCACTCGAAGCGGGCGATCTCGTCCGCGTGGTCGTCGATCTTCCGGCGCAGGTGCTCCATCATGCGGGCGATGACGGCCGGGTCGCCCGTGAGCCAGGCCCGCTCGTCGTGCATGCTCGTGGTGTAGCGCACCAGATGCGGCCCTCCGATGGGCGAGAGGGGGGCCACATCGTCGGGCTTGTCGAAAGCGTGGGGCACGTAGGGTTGGTCGGCCGGAGCGACGGCGCGGGGCCGCGACGGTGCGCAGGCGTCACGGGCCGCGTCGAGATCCACCCGCTCGCGCGTGAGGCCCACCTCCTTCTGGCTGGCCAGGATCACGGGCACGCGGAAGCGCTCGGCCAGGTCGAAGGCCTTCCGGGTCAAGGTGTAGCACTCGCCGACCGACTCGGGCGACAACACGATCAAAGGAAGACCCCCGGAGGTGCCCCAGCGCATGAAGAGGATGTCGCCGTCGGCCCCTTTGGTGGCCGAGCCCGTGGCCGGGCCCTGGCGCTGCACGTTCACGATCACGAGAGGCGTCTCTCCCATGATGGCGAGGCCGATGTTCTCGGAGTAGAGGCTCATGCCCGGGCCGCTGGTGGCGGTGAGGGCCTTCTGGCCGGTCATGGCCGCCCCGATGCACATGCCGATGGAGGCGATCTCGTCTTCGCACTGCACGGCCAAGCCCCCCACCTCGGGCATCGCGCGCATCATGCCGGTGAGGATGGAGGTGGCCGGCGTTATGGGGTAGCCGGCGAAGAATCGGCAGCCGGCGTCCAGAGCGCCGCGCACCACGGCGTCGTTGCCTTCGAGGAACTCGATCATGGAAGACGCCTTTCTCTGGCTCGTCCGGCGCCGCGCGACGCCGGCCGGTCACGCATCGCCGTGGGTAGAGCGGCGGACCACCGCCACCTCCGGGTACTCGGGGTTGAAGATGTCGCGTAGCTTGGCCCGGTCGGCACCATAGACCTCGTCGACCTTCTCTTCGAAACGACGCACGAGCTTGATCACCCACATGTCGTGCCGGATGTAGTCTTTAGCCATCTGCACGAAACCCAGGTTGGCGCTCCAGGCCCCGTCGACGGCCGCCGTCTCGGGGAAATAGCCCACCAATGCCTCAGAAGTGTCCACCACCAGGACCATACGCTTCGATCCCTGGTCGCGCACGACCACCTGGTCGGTGGGGTGATGGTACACCACCCCCACGCCCGGATCGCCTTCCCCGTACAGGCACACCGCGATCGCCGCGCCCCGGTGGTCGGCACCGACGAGGTGCGGCTCCAACCGCGGGAGCTCTTCCGGCCACAATGCGAGCAACAACTCCCCTTGGACCGCGTCGATCATCGCCTCCGCTTTCGCCAGGACAGCCTCGCGGCCCTGCAGGTTCCAGACATGACCGTCACGCTCGTGCCCTGACGAGTAGATGTGATCGAGTCGTTCCTCGAGTCGATCGAGGATGTCGTCGTAGTTGCGACGGTAGCGAGACATCGCCTCCCGCGGCTCCAAGGGCACGTAGCGGGCCGAACCTCCGGTCTCCACCACGCCCACCAGCTGCTTGGCCCGCAGGCGCTCCAGCACCTCGTACACCTTGCTCGGCGGTATGGCCGACTGCTTCGCAAGCTCGTAGGCGGTCACCCTCGGGCTGCGCAGTAGGGCGACGTAGGCCTGCGACTCGTACTGCGACAGGCCCAGCTTCTGAAGGCTGCCCAGCACCTCCTTCAACGGGATCCCACCAGGATCATAGCCGCCCCCGTCACGAGCAGCACCACCTTGTAGGCCGGGATCTTCGAAGCGAACCCGCTGATGCCGATGGCCATCACGATCATGAAGACGATGGGAAGCACGGCCCCGAGCACACCGTTGATGGCCGTGGAGGTGCGCGTACTCATGGAACGGTACATGAGGTAGGCCGCAAGAAGGTTCGCCACACCCACCACCACGCGGATGCCCGCCATGAGGGCCACGCGACTCGTCTCGGACATCAGAGCACCAGCCTGGATTCGTCGGCGAGGGTCCGGCTGTGGTCGTCGTGGAACTCGTCATCGGTCAGTGTGAGACCTTCGCTCGCCTTGGCCTTGTACACCTCCTCGCGAAGCACGCCCCACAACTCGGTGAAGAGCCGGTTGAAGTGAGGGTCGCTCCGCAACTCGGCGATCCGGCGTGGCCGGGGCAAGTCGACGTCGACACTCGTCTTGAAGGTGCCCGGGTGCGAGGTCATGATGATCACCCGGTCGGCGAGTATGAGGGCCTCGTCGATGGAGTGGGTGATGAAGATCACCGTCTTGCGCTCGGCCTCCCAGATCTTGAGCAGCTCCTCCTGCAGCATGATCTTGTTCTGCTCGTCGAGCGCGGCGAAAGGTTCGTCCATCAGCAGTATCTCGGGGTCGTTCGCGAAGGCCCGGGCCACCGACACCCGCTGCTTCATACCGCCCGAGAGCTGGTGCGGATAGGCGTCGGCGAACTTCTGCAGCCCGATCATCTGGATGTACTGGTCGACGGTCTGGTCGATGATCTTATTGCCCACCCGTCTACACCGGAGCCCGAAGCCGATGTTCTTGCGCACGTTCATCCAAGGGAAGATGGACTGCTCTTGGAACACCATGGAGTTGAGCGGTTTCGACGGATCGCTGTGGGTGATGCATATCTCGCCCCGGGTCTCGGTCTCCAGATCGGCGAGGATGCGCAGGAGCGTGGTCTTGCCGCAGCCGCTCGGGCCCACGATGCAGACGAACTCGCCCTCGTTGATGGTGAGATCCACATCTTTCACCGCGGTGACGATGCGATCCTTGGTGACGAACTCCTTGGTGAGCCCCCTGATCACGATCTTCTCAGCCACGCGGACCCCCCTCTTCTAGAGCTGCTTCCATGGGATGATCCTCCTCTGGAGCGAGCTCAGCCCTTCGGCGAACAGGTACCCGAGCAACGAGATCATGATGAACGCCACGAACATCTCCTTGGTCTTGAACACGGCCTGTGCCGCCCAGATACGGTACCCGATGCCGGAGATGGCGCCGGTCATCTCGGCGGCTACGATGAGAAGCAGGGCCATGCCCATGCCGAGTTCGAGGCCGGTGAAGATGAGCGGCATCGCGCCGGGCAGCGCGATGCGCGTGTAGAAGTCTCTGCGGTTGGCGCCGTAGTTCTTGGCCACGTCCAGGTAGATCTTGTCCAGGTTGAGCACGCCCGCCATAGTGTTGATCAGCACCATGAAGAACGTCCCAAGGGCGATGGTGATCACTTTCTGCGTCTCGCCGAAGCCGAAGATCAGGATGATCAGCGGCATGAGCGCCAGCTTCGGTATGGGATACGTGGCCGAGACCACCGGCCGTAGGAGCCAGCGCACGGGCCGGAACAGGCCCATCGACAGACCGACGATCAACCCCGGGATCGCGCCGGCTAGGAAACCGAGGACGATGCGTACGAGGCTCACCCACACGTCCGACAAGAGCGTGCCGTCAAGTGTCAGTTTCCAGAAGGTGCCCGCGATGGCGTGGGGCGGCGGGAAGAACCTGCCGTCAACAAGGCCGAGTGGCACGGCGATCTCCCACAGGATGAGGACCACCACCGGGGACACGAAGCCGAGCAGGCCCCCCCAGCGCGTGCCGGAATCCCGGCGCTTGGCCTTCTTCAGCGTGTCCACCGGCCGCTCGCGCCCCACCTGAGTGGTGACCGAGCGGGCCGCTTCCACACTTAGGTCCGTTCCCGTAGCTTGTGTCACGGCAGGTTCTTTTTCCGCCATCGTACTAACCCCTTACGTTACTGCGGCACCGAGTACGGGCCGAGTTGATCGACCGCCCACGTTGCGAAGGACATGTCGAGGACCTTGTCCATGGTGACCTTCGTGTCCACCTGACCGATATCGGCATAGTAATCCTGCTGGCCGGCGACCGCGTCTTCAAGCACGGAACCGTCGACGTTCAGACCCGTGGGACGCATCTTCGTCCACATGGCCGGATCGTCGATGAACGTGTTCTCGGTGAGGATGGCGAGGACTGCGTCGCGGTCCTTGCTACCTTGCACGATCGCGTCGTTGTAGGCGCGAACTCCTTGCAGGTGGGCGTACATGAAGAGATTGGCCACCTCGGTGTTCTGGGCGAAGTCGTCGCTGTAGAGGAGCACTGCCACCTGCTCGCCCGGAGCGTAGTCTTCGGCGTCTTTGAAGTACTTGAGGATGCCGGCCTCTTCACCGCCGGTGATGAGCGATTCGATCTGCACGGCCGCGTCGATGGCGCCGTTCGCGAGACCGGTGTTCAGGTCGGGGAACTCGGCGATGATCGTGGGCTCCACGTCTTCGATGGTGAGGCCGCCCTTCTCCAACGCCTTCCGCAAGAAGTACTCGTTGATGCTCCCCACGGACACGATGCCTATCTTGCGGCCCTTGAGGTCGGCGTAGTCCTTGATCTCGTTCTCCAGGTCTTTGCGGATGACCACGGTGAAGTACGAGCCCTTGCCCGGCACGTTGGTGCCGCTATCGGCCACGACCCACACCCGCACGTCTTGTGCCGCACCGTTGAAGAGCGAAGCCGTGATGATGCCCCGTCCCACGTCCACCTGGTTGGCGGCAAGCGAGGTGTACATCTGGGCGCCCGAGGCGAACTCGACGTACTCGATGTTGATGCCGACGTCGGCGAAGAAGCCCATCTTGTCGGCGAGGATGATGCCGGCGGTGCCCGGCGCGTTGTCGTACGCCACCTTCACGGTCACCGGCGGGTCGAGCGGCGTTACGCCCGTGGCCTCAGCGGCCGTGGTGGTGGTCTCCTCGGAGGGCGGAGCGGCCGTGGTGGTAGTGGTGTCGCCGCAGCCCACCAAGGCTACGATCCCGAGGACGGCGAGCGCCGCCACCAGACTCAGAGCTAGTATCTTTCTCATGGTTCCTCCCACTTCTCCTCTTGGATTTCCTACGCCGCGGCTGGACTCCCCGCCCAACCGCGGTCCCGACCAACGAGCCTCGACGTCCTGTTGACCGGCACCTCCTCTACTTGGCTCATTCATCCACATCCGATCGAGAACCTCGCTCACGCTCCCGGGCCCCTCCGGAACACGTCAGTCAAGCCAGCCGCCGCGACGCGGTCGCGGACCGTCTGAGCATCAGTGCTGTACAGATCTGCGGCCTTCATACGCTCGAAGTACGAGGCCCCCGAGAACGTGAGCTTCTGCGAGAGGTCGCCGCCGCGCAACACCTCGCCCGCGCCCGCGATGATATCGCCGCACGCCAGACTCCGAGGCAGCGTCACGAGGCCCCGGCCCGCGGCCCAGCGCACCGCGTTCATACCCGCCAGCGAACCACTGACCATGGCCTCCGTGTGACCGACGAGCGGGCCCGTCTTCTCGCCTCCCACGAACAGGTTGGGAAGCCCTTCCGCCTGGAGCGCGTCGGAGCGAGGTGTCATGGAGAGGTACCTGATGGAGTTCCCGACTCCACCGGAGTAAGGGTCCTCGAACCGGGCGTTCTCAAGGCCCGGCACGGTGCGCAGCTGGGCCAGGGGGAAAAAGGGGCTCATGAGCTTAGCGTGACCGGTGTCGAGCAGCACCACGTTCTCGGCAAACGCCGGCAGCGCGTACTGCTGGCAGGCCTTGGCGCCGAGCAACTTAGCCTTCCCGCCGCCGGCCTTGAGCTCGTCGGGAAGGGGCACCACGGCCACGCCGGTCTCCGTGAGCCGCCCGC
Source organism: uncultured Actinomycetes bacterium (assembly GCA_947085635.1). Lineage (GTDB taxonomy): Bacteria > Actinomycetota > Thermoleophilia > RBG-16-64-13 > RBG-16-64-13 > JAHJSA01. The sequence goes on from CAMTXC010000035.1 coordinate 27,582, forward strand.
GCAGCTCGGAGCTCAACGAGTCGAAATGCAGTTTACAGGAGCCGCTCATGACCCCCACCGAGCCGTCCATACGCGTGGCCCGCTGCTCGTCGATACCCGCCTTGGCGGCCACGCTCACGCGACCGCCGAAAGTCGGGCAGCGCAAGGCGCACATGGCACAGCCGTTGCCGTACTTGGTGCAGTTGTTCTGCGGACCGGCCGATCCGGTGGTCTCAACGAAGACGTCGGCTTCCACGAGTTCCTCGTCTACCTTCACGGCCGCCAGAGTGTCGCCTGATCTGACAACATCGGTGACTCGGGCTTGGGTGCGCACCTCGATGCCCTCTCCCTCGAGCATGGCCCTGATGGCGGGCTCGGTGATCGACACATCATAGAGGTCGGCATGGCTGTGGCCGGGAAACTCCACGTTGCGGTGCCGCAGGTTGGCGTCGATGGTGGCCCACAAGCGGTCCATGCCCATGGCGATGTGCTCCTCGGTGGCCGTGAAGCGACCGTTGTTGCGCATGATGCCGCCCACGAGGCCGGTGCCCAGGAGCATGTCGGTGCGCTCGAGAAGCGTCACGTCAGCCCCCGCCATGCGCGCCGCCAGTGCGGCACCCGCGCCCGCCCAGCCGCCTCCGATCACTACAACTCGCGCCATGCCGCTACTCTCCTCTCCCGGCTCCGTGGGAGCCGCTGCCGTCCCCTTCGACCTGCCCGGTCGGGGCTGCCCCCGCGAGGCCGTCGCCGGTGGACGCGTCTCCCGCGGGGGCGCCGAGGAGGCCGGTATCGATCTGAGCGCGCTGCAGGCGCTCCGAGTAATCCACGGGCACGCTCTTCCACTCCGAGAAGACGTTCAATACCTCGGTGCCCGACTCGCGGTGGCCGTTTCCGGTGTCCCGGGTACCGCCGAAGGGCAGGTGCACCTCGGCGCCGATGGTGGACCCGTTCACGTAGGTGATGCCGGCGTCGATTCGCTCGATCGCCCGAAAGGCGGCGTTCACGTCGCGCGTGTAGATGGAAGACGAGAGGCCGTAACGGGTGCTGTTGGCCACGGCGATCGCCTCGTCGAATGAGTCGACCGCCAGGATCGAGACGACTGGTCCAAAGATCTCCTCTTGGGCGATGCGCATCTCCGGTGTCACGCCGCCGAAGACGGTGGGCTCGAAGAAGCTCCCGCGGTCGAAGACCCCGCCTGCGGGAGCAACGCCGCCGGTGAGCAACTCCGCCCCATCCTCCTCCACGCCGATTCGAATATATGCGGCCACCCGCTCGCGGGCGGCGTCGCTCACCAGGGGGCCCACCTCGGTGGCGGGGTCGAGGCCGTCGCCGAGCCGCAGGGCTCCGGCGCGCTCCACAATACGGGCGGTGAACTCCTCGAGCACGGGCCGGTGCACGATCAGGCGGCTGGTGGCGGTACAGCGCTGTCCGGTGGTGCCGAAGGCGGCCCAAACGGCCCCCTCCAGGGCCAGATCGAGGTCGGCGTCGGCCATGACGATCTGGGGGTTCTTCCCCCCGAGCTCGAGCGAGAGCCGCTTGAGGCGCCGCCCACACGACTCGCCGAGTCGCCGGCCCGTCTCCGCCGAACCCGTGAACGACACCACATCGACCTCCGGGTGCTCTACGAGAGCAGCGCCCGCTTCGGAGCCCGAGCCGAAGACCACGTTGACCACGCCGGGCGGTACGCCCGCTTCCTCGAGAATGCGCACGAGTGCCCAGGCGGTGGCGGGGGCGTCGCCGGCCGGCTTGAACACCACCGTGTTCCCACAGAGCAGGGCAGGCAGCATCTTCCACGTAGGGATGGCCATGGGGAAGTTCCATGGCGAGATGATCGCCGCCACTCCGAGCGGGCGCCGCACCGACATGGCGAACTTGCTGGGCAACTCCGACGGCGTGGTCATGCTGAACATCCGCCGGGCTTCGCCGCCCATGTAGTAGGCGGTGTCGATGCCCTCTTGAATATCGCCGCGGGTCCCGAGGAGGATCTTCCCCATCTCCCGGGTGGCCGTGGCCGCCAGCTCTTCCTTCCGAGCTTCCAAAAGCCGACCAGCGGCCCAAATCACCTTTCCGCGCTTCGGAGCGGGCGTGGCCGCCCAGCGGGGGAAGGCCGCGCGGGCGGCCCGCACCGCCGCGTCCACGTCGTCGCCGGAGGAGAGCGGGAACACACCCACCACATCGTCCCGGTCGGCCGGGTTGCGGTCGTCGAACGTGCGGCCGGTGACGCTGGGTATCCACCTCCCACCTATGAAGTTGAAACCCAGCTCGCTCATGCTCCTCCTCCGACGGTGATGATGCCGACGGGGTCGGGAGCGACGGCGGAGGCGTCGCCGGACGCCGTTCCCAGCGGCCGTCCGGCGGCCCGCTCCGCCGCCGCGCGCCACGTGCGCACCTGAGGCAGGTCTTTCTCCTCCGACTCCGTGAGGATGTCGACGAGAGTCGGACGACCCGACCGGACGGCCGCCTCTAACGCACCCTCGAGATCGGAGGCCCGCTCCACGCGCACCCCGTCCATGCCGAAGGCTCGAGCCACGGCGCCGTGGTCGATGGTGGAGAAGTCCACCCCAAGATACCGCCCGCCGGAATGGATGGACTGGATGGCCTTGATCCAGCCGAAACATGAGTTATTGAAGTTCACGATCAACACCGGAAGCCCCAGACGCGCCAGGGTCTCCAGCTCCCCGGCGCACATGCCGAAGCTGCCGTCGCCGGAGAGGCCCACCACCAACTGATCGGGTCGGGCGATCTTCGCTCCGATGGTGGCCGGAATGGCATAACCCAACCCGCCGTATGCCCGGGGGATGATCACGTGCCGGCCGGGCCGGCGCACATCGTAGTAGGCGGCGGTATAGGGGGTTGGCGTACCCGCGTCGGCGATGACGATGGCATCATCGGGGAGCACTCGGCTGAGCGCGGCCATGACCCGGTGGGGCTTCAATGGCACCTGGTCGCGGGCGGCCTTCTCGGCCACCGACGCCCACCACTCTGCCCGCAAGGAGGCGATCCGCTCGGCTACGCCGACGTGGGCCTCCGGTTCGCGCGCCCCCACGACGACCGCCAAATCGGCCAGGATGAGCTGAGCGTCGCCCACCAGCCCCACGTCGGTGGGGTAGTTATTGCCGATGAGTTGTGGATCGATGTCGAGATGGATCACGCGAGGGGCGTTGCGAGGGTCCGGGAGGCTCCACTTGATCGTGGTGACAGACCCGGTCTTGCACCCGATGTAGAAGAGGAGGTCCGCCTCCGCCACCATGCGGTTCGCGTAATCGCGGTAGCCGTTGTCGCCAACCACGCCGATGGCCAGGGGGTGATCTTCGGGGATGGCGCCCTTTCCGGTGATGCTGGTGCCGACAGGAGCGGAGAGCATCTCGGCCAGGGCGATCAACGCGTCCCAGGCCCGGGCGTTGATGACCCCGCCACCGGCGATGATGACCGGGCGCTCGGCCGCGAGCAGGAGGTCCGCGGCCTGCTCGAGAAGGGAACGTTCGGCGCGCCCGCGGTAGGCGGGATACCCGCGGCATGCCGCCTCGGCGTAAATGTCGCGCTCGCCGCCCGGCACCTCGCTGTTCAACACTTCCTGTGGGAAGGCTACGTGCACGGCTCCCGGGCGGCCGGTGGTGGCCACCCTGAAAGCCCGCCTGAGGGCGTCGGGGATCCTGTCGTAGCGCTTCACGAAATGGCTCCACTTCGTGATGCTTTTGTAGAGTACGTGGTGGTCGAGCTCGGTGATCGTGCCCTTGCCCTCGGAGGCGAGGTCGATGCCCGACGTAAAGGCGATCACCGGCACCGAGGAGGCGTTGGCTTCGGCCACGCCGGGCACCGTGTAGAGGGCGCCGGCGCCGGAAGGACTCTCGCACACGCCCGGCTTGAAACTGAGGCGCGCGTAGGCGTCGGCGGCGAAGGAGGCCGAGCGCTCGTCACGGCACAGGACATGCGTGATCCGATCGCGGTGCTCGTACAGAGATTCATACAAACTGATGCTTGAGTCTCCCGAGACGCCGAAGACGTGCTCCACGTCGTACTCGATGAGCATCTGTACGATGATATCGCTGCCCCGCACGGACCCCCCCGGCGCGTAGCCATCCCCACGATTGTTCACCACCATTGTTCACTACCGTCGTAGTGAACAACCCTACTGCAGTAGTATTACAAGAGCCGGAGCCCCTTGTCAATGGGCGCAGTGGAGGAGAGACGGAGCGTGTGGGACAATACCGGTCCGAACGTCTCCGGGCGCATGGGTCGAAGGCGACCCTTCCTACGCCCCACCAGCGGAGGTCACCTTGACCGATACAGCGAGCACGTACGCGGGCACGAGCGACTACATCGCCTCGCCGGAGCTCATGCAGACGGTGAACGTGGCGGTGGTCCTGGCGCGCCCCCTCCTCATCAAGGGGGAACCGGGCACCGGCAAGACCATGCTCGCGCAGAGCATCGCGCAGGGCTTGGGCATGCCGCTGATCAGCTGGAACGTGAAGTCCACGAGCAAGGCACAGGACGGGCTCTACGTGTACGACACCGTGCAGCGTCTCTACGACAGCCAGTTCGGCGACGGCGACGTGGCCGACATCAGCCGCTACATCCGGTTCGGCCAACTTGGCAGCGCCTTGGCCGCCGAGGAGCGAGTGGTGCTGCTCATCGACGAGATCGACAAGGCCGACCTCGAGTTCCCCAACGACCTCCTGTGGGAGCTCGACCAGATGGACTTCACCGTCGCTGAGACCAGGGAGACCGTAAAGGCCCGGCAGCGGCCCGTCGTGGTGATCACCTCGAACGCCGAGAAGGAGCTGCCCGACGCCTTCCTCCGCCGCTGCGTGTTCCACTACATCGAGTTCCCCAGCGAGGAGCACATGCGGCGCATCGTCCTGGTGCACCACCCCAATCTCGAGGAGCGCCTCCTCGACCTGGCCATGGAGACCTTCTATTGGCTGCGGGAGATCCCGGGTATACAGAAGAAGCCTTCCACCAGCGAGCTCATCGATTGGATCCAGGCGTTGGCGATCGGCGGAATAGACCCCGATGAGATATCCCGGCGCCTCCCCTTCCTGGGCGTACTGCTCAAGAAGGACCGCGACATCGAGGCGGCCGGATTCGCACTGCGCAACAAGGGCA